>NZ_CP059207.1:399577-621526 GCF_014252035.1 Blattabacterium cuenoti | reverse complement strand
AAATTTTATTTTTAAAAATTAAATCAAAAATTTTTATCTTTCATATGAAAAGTAGTAAAGTTATTGAAAACTATGAAGACAGTCAACCTACCAAAATCATTATATATTATAATCTTTTTTTAATAATATGAAAATGTTGTTAATTTTTCAAATTCAAGAAATATGTTATGAATTTACTCACAATTTAGATTTAAAAAAATGGAGTAGTATTTCCCTCATTATCATTAGTAAAATGTTATCTTTTTCAATATTGATATTAGTTATAGGGTTTCTTTTTAATAAAAGTGTTCGTTTTGTAGTAAGGAGAATAGTAAATTCTACTCATTTTGTTTGGGATAACATATTATATGAAAACAGAGTATTTGATAGTTTAGCTTATTTTTTCCCATTATCTATTGGTTTTATTTTAATTGAACCTATTTTTAAACAACATTATACAATAATAGTATATTTAGAAAAAGTATTTGATATATTATTTGTTCTCATTGTATTACAATTTATGATTAGAGTTATCAACTCTATTATGAGAATAGCTACTAGCGAAAATAATCATCAGACAATAGCCGTTAGATCATTTTCGCAATTATTAAAAATAATATCTATTATATTTTGTTTTTTAGTTATTGTTGCAATTCTTACAAAAAATGATATTATAACTGTTTTAACTAGTTTAGGTGCCATAACAGCTATTGTAATATTAGTTTTTCGAGATACAATATTAGGATTCGTTTCAGGAGTACAAATGGCGTCCACGAAAATGATCAAAGTAGGTGATTGGATTGGAATTCCAAAATACAATATAGAAGGAACAGTTATTGAAATCAATTTAACTTCTGCAAAAATAGAAAATTTTGATAAAACGATAACAAGTGTCCCTACTTATGATTTAATTTCTACTGCTGTTACTAATTTTGAAATTATGCGACAAAGAAATATACGTAGAATTAAAAGATCTATACTATTCAATATACAATCCTTTCATTTTTGTAACTCAGAAAAATTAAAAAAATTTAAAAACGTTGATTTAATAAAAAATTACATTAATAGAGTACAAAAAGAAATAGATAAAGAAAAAAAAGTAAAAAATATAAGTGTAGATTTAAATGATAAAAGATTAACTAATATTGGTTTGTTTCAACAATATGCATTAGAATATTTACATCAACATTCAAAAATATCTCAATCGGAAACTATAATGGTGAGGCATTTAGCTCCTAATCATTACGGATTACCTATTGAATTATATTGTTTTACAAAAACATCAGAATCTATTAAATATGAAAAAATACAAGCAAATCTTTTTGATCATTTGTTAACTATTGCTAAGGAATTTAATTTGGAAATTACACAAGTTACTAAAAAAGAATTTCATTAAAAATGGTAAAATTAAGTGTAAATATTAATAAAATTGCAACATTGAGGAATGCAAGAGGAGGAAATATTCCTAATCTTTTACAAGTAGCAAAAGACATCCAAATATTTGGAGGTCAAGGTATAACTGTGCATCCTAGGCCTGATGAAAGACATATTACTTACAAAGATGTATACGATCTTAGTAAAGTAGTGAAAAAAGAATTTAATATAGAAGGATATCCCAATGAAAGATTTATGAAATTAGTTTTGGATATAAAACCGGATCAAGTTACTTTAGTTCCAGATTCAGATCATGCGATAACATCTAATCGTGGTTGGGATACTATTCTTCATCAAAATTTATTAACTGATAAGGTTAATCAATTAAAAAGAAAAGGAATACGAAGTTCTATATTTTTAGATCCTATTCCAGAAATGGTACCATATGTAAAAAAGATAGGTGCAGATGGAATTGAATTATATACAGGATATTATTCTTTTGGATTTATGAAAAAAAAATTCGATTGTATTCATTCTTATATTAACACGGCAAAAATAGCTAATTCTAACAAACTATTTGTTAATGCTGGTCATGATTTAAATTTAGAAAATTTATCTTTTTTAATTGAAAATATTCCATTTCTTATGGAAATTTCTATAGGACATGCTTTGATTAGTGAATCCTTGTATTTAGGATTAGAAAACACAATACAGAGTTATCTAAAAAGGATAAAAAAAATATATAAATGATATTACATTCTAAAATTTTTGGAAAAGGAATTACTATTTTAGTACTTCATGGTTTATTTGGAAATGGTGATAATTGGACTTCTTTTGCTGAAAAATTTTCAAAATATTATGAAATTCATTTATTAGATATTAGAAATCATGGAAACAGTTTTCATTCAGAAAAAATGAATTATGATATTATATCAGAAGATATACTTGAATATATTTGTTATTATAAATTGGATCATCCAATATTACTAGGTCATTCTATGGGTGGTAGAGCTGTTATGAAGTTTTCTATGAAATACCCTCTAATACCCAAAAAAATTATCATTGTGGATATAAGTCCTAATGCATACAAGAATACAGAAAATGAAAATATAATTTGTGCATTAAAAAATGTTGATTTTCATTGCATCAAAACAAGAAATGATCTTGTTTTATTTTTAAAAAAATGGATTCTAGACAAGAAAATAAGATCATTTTTCTCTAAATGTACTTATAGAAATAAAAATGGAAAATTGTCTTTTCGTTTTTTTTTAACTGGAATAGAAAAAAATTATAAATCTTTAATACAAGAGGATATAAAAGGAGGAGTATACAATGGTCCAACTTTGTTTTTACGAGGAGAATATTCAAATTATCTTCTTCCTAAAGAATATGATTCCATTATAAAATTATTTCCTAAATCAATATTTGTAACAATAAAAAAATCAAATCATTGGATTCATATAGATAATCCATTGTCTTTTTATGAAGAAGTTGACTTTTTTTTAAAAAAATAGGTTAACCAAAATTATTCATAACAATATAATTAATCAATAATTGAAATTTATTCATTTTTTTGTATAAAAAAAATTAGTAATCAACTAAGTTAGTTGATGATTTATTTATTAAATTTTGATAACAATTTTTGATCATATGAAAATTATCAATAAACTTTTTATAGAACTTATTAAGTTCTACCAATTAGGAATATCTCCTTCAATAGGTAAAAATTGTAGATATATTACTACTTGTTCAGAATATATGATTATTTCTCTCAAAAAATTCCATTTTTTTAAAGCTATTTTTTTTAGTTTGAAAAGAATTATTCAATGTAATCCTTGGGGAAAATCAGATTATAACTCTATTTGAAAAAAGATATTGAAAATGTATATTAACTGGAATCCTATCCATAAGTTTACTTTATGGAATTTTTCTATTCATGTTTATAGTCTAATGTTTATCATTTCTTTTATATTAGGTTGGTATATTATGAAGTATTTCTATCAAAAAGATCATGTAGATAAAAAATATTTAGATCCTTTATTTACTTATACTTTTTTAGGAACTATTATAGGTGCTAGATTAGGGCAGATTATATTTTATGATTTTTCATATTTTGCAGATCACTTAATAGAGGCTTTTTTGCCGATTAAAGAAAATAACGAAAGTTTGTTATTAGGTTTTATAAAAGGATATGAATTTGTAGGATACAGAGGATTATCTAGCCATGGAGCTACTATAGGAATTATTATTTCTAACCTTTTTTATATCAAAAATATACTTAATAATAAAAAATCATTTATTTGGTTATGTGATAGACTTTGTATAATAGCAACATTATCTGCTGTTTTTATACGAATAGGGAATTTTTTTAATTCTGAAATAGTGGGAAAACCATGCAATGATCAATTACCTTGGGCCGTTAAATTTATTCAAATGGACCCAAATTATGGAGAAATAATTCCAAGACATCCTACGCAAATATACGAATCTATTAGTTATTTATTAATTTTTATATTACTTTGGTTATTATATCATAAAAAAAATAATATTAATGATGGATTTTTATCTGGAATTTTCTTTATTTCTTTATGGTCTGTACGTTTTTTATTAGAATTTATGAAAGAACCACAAAATAATAATGAATTTTTTAGTTTATTATTCTTGAATACTGGACAGATTCTTAGTATTCCTTTCATTATTTTTGGAATAATTCTTATTATTTTATCAAGGTTATCAAGGATAAAAAAATTATTTTTTTATCATGAGTAAATTATATATTTTATTATCTGTAATAATTTTATTTCTTCTAATATTTTCTTCTGAAAGGGTAAATAATATATCAAATAACAATTTTTTTTCGGATATATGTAATTCATTAAATATTGAATTTATTAAACATGGAGATTTATATTTAATAAATAATAATTCTGTTATTGTAAAAAAAATTGAAATAGAAATAGCTAAAGAGTATACTGATAAAATAAATGGATTAAAATTTAGATCTTCTATGGAAGAAGATAGAGGAATAATTTTTTTATTAAAAAATCAAGAAGAATATAAAAAAATAAATACTCAAGGTATTAGAAAGTTTTTAGATATTATTTATATTGATGAATATAATACTATTATTTATATAAATAAAAATGTTAATCCAATAAATGAAATAGATATAAATTTGCTTCCTTCAACAATAAAATATATTTTAGAAATTAATGCTGGAATGGTAGAAAAATGGAAAATAAAAGAAGGATTTAAAATAAATTTAGTTTTGACAAACAAAAAATAATATTAAAATAAATTAATTATAATTATTATGATTTTTATATCTGAAAAAGCTGAAAATAAACTTCTTTCTCTTATGAAAAAAGAAGGTTTATCAAAGGATGTTTCTTTTGTTAGACTTGGAGTTAAAAATGAAGGATGTTCTGGATTATCTTACGAAATTACTTTTGACAAACAAAAAAGAAAAGAAGATAAATTTTTTCAAAAAGAAAAAATAAAAATATTAATAGATGAAAATAGTTTTATGTATTTGGAAGGAATAACATTAGAATATTCAGATGGACTCAATGGAAAAGGTTTTTATTTTAAAAATCCTAACGCTAAACATACTTGTGGTTGTGGAAAAAGTTTTTCTTTATAAAAAATATTCTTGTTCTTAGAAACATGAAAAAAAATAATAATATACTAGATATAGTTAAAAATTCTGAATATAAATATGGATTCTATACTCCTATAAAATCGGATAAAATTCCAGTAGGATTAAATGAAACAATTATTCATAAAATAACGGAGAAAAAAAATGAACCTAAATGGATGTTAGATTGGAGGCTTGAATCATTCAAGATATGGAAAAAAATGAAACCACCAAGATGGGCAAATATAAAATATACAGTTCCTAATTTTCAAAATATTAGTTATTATTCATCTCCTAAAAAAAAAATAGATTTTAACAAATCATATAATATTGATCCAGAATTAATAGATACATTTAAAAAACTAGGAGTAAATATAGAAAATAGAGAAGAAAAAAATGCTATTTCAAATATAGCAACAGATATTGTACTAGATTCCGTTTCTTTAACTACTACATTTCAAAAAAAATTAGAAGAAAAAGGTATTATATTTTGCTCTATTAATGATGCATTAAGAAAATGTCCAGATATGATAAAAAAATATTTAGGATCTGTCGTTTCGAAAAAAGATAATTTTTATGCCGCTCTTAATTCTGCTGTATTTTCTGATGGTTCTTTTTGTTATATTCCAAAAGGAGTTCAGTGTCCTATGGAATTATCGACATATTTTCGTATTAATGAAGATAAAACTGGTCAATTTGAGAGAACTTTAATTATTGCGGATGAAGATTCTCAAATGAGTTATCTAGAAGGATGTACAGCTCCTGAAAGAAAAGAAAATCAATTACATGCAGCAGTAGTGGAAATTATAGCATTAAAAAATTCTAAAATAAAATATTCTACTGTACAAAATTGGTATCCTGGAAACAAAAATGGAGAAGGAGGTATATTTAACTTTGTCACAAAACGTGGTTTGTGTGAAGAAAACGCTAAAATATCTTGGATACAAGTAGAAACAGGGTCTTCAATTACTTGGAAATATCCTTCTTGTATTTTGAAAGGAGATTTTTCTATAGGTGAATTTTATTCTTTAGCTTTAACTAAAGATTTTCAACAGGCAGATACTGGAACAAAAATGATACATATAGGAAAAAATAGTAAAAGTGTTATTATTTCAAAAGGAATATCTTCTGGGCATGCGCAAAACAATTATAGGGGATTAGTAAAAATAACAAAAAAAGCAATTAATTCAAGAAATTTTTCACAATGTGATTCTTTATTAATAGGTGATTATTGTGGAGCTCATACTTTTCCATATATTCATGTATATAATAAAAACTCTCAAGTAGAACATGAAGCAACTACATCAAAAATAGGGGAAGACCAAATTTTTTATTGTAATCAAAGAGGTATTGATACAGATAAAGCTATTTCTTTGATCGTTCATGGATTTAGCAATGAAATTATAAAAAAACTTCCTATGGAATTTGCTGTAGAAGCACAAAAATTATTAGAAATTTCTTTAGAAGGATCTGTTGGTTAATAAAAATTAATATGCTAATCATAAAAGAATTATACGTTTCTATAGGAGAAAAAAAAGTTATTAATGGAATTAATTTAAAAATATCTCCTGGAGAAATTCATGTAATTATGGGTCCTAATGGTTCTGGTAAAAGTACTCTTGCTTCTGTTATTGCAGGAAAAAAAGAATGTAAAGTTACTGGAGGAAGTATTTATTTCTTAAATAAGAACTTAATGAATCTTTCTCCGGAAGAACGTTCTCATCTAGGTATTTTTCTTTCTTTTCAAAATCCTATAGAAATACGAGGAATGCCTATTATCAATTTTATCAAAACATCTATTAATGCTATTCGAAAAGCTAAAGGAATGGATCATATGTTAGCTAAAGATATTCTTACAAAGGCAAAAAATAAATCTTCTTTTCTAAATTTAGAAAAGGATTTTATTTATCGTTCTTTAAATGATGGATTTTCAGGTGGAGAAAAAAAACGTATTGAAATATTTCAAATGATGATGTTAAATCCATTATTTTCTATTTTAGATGAAGTAGATTCTGGTTTAGATATAGATGCTATTCGTATAGTAGCAAAAGTAATTGATCATTTAAAAAAAAACATGAATTCTACTTTAATTATAACTCATTACAATAGATTATTAGATAGCATAGATTCAGACTATATAATGCATATTTTATATAATGGTAAAATTGTTAAGTCCGGAAATAAAAAATTGGCCAAAAAACTGGAAAAAGAAGGATATGATTGGATAAAAAAAATCAACTAAAGGAAAACTGATTTGTAATTCGAAAATTAATGCAATTAAAAGAAAAAATAATTTTTTTATTAAAAAATTTTTCCTACCAAAAAAATTCGCATATCCGTTCTTTACAAGAACGGAATATTAATTCTTTCAAAAAAGAAGGATTTCTTATTTATGATGATAACTTGTTCAATAAAAAATCTATATATTCTTCTATTAATAAAGTTATTAATAAAGATTATGATATTTTATTGGAAGATATAGAAATAAAAAATAGAAAAAAATATAAGAAAAATATAATAAAAGAAGAAATATTATTAAAAGATGATAATTATTTTTTATTTGTTTTTATAGATGGAGTTTATTATCCAATACGAAAATATTATAATGATATTGATGATGTTACATTATCAAATGTTTTTTTACAAGAAACAAATATGATTAAGGATTTCTACGGGAAATTATCATATAAATATGAACCTTTTAATGCGATTAATACTATCTTTTCAAAAGATGGAGCATTTATTCATATTCAAAATGATGTTTATTTAAAAAAACCTATAGAAATATTATACATTACCACAGGTATGAAACGAAAGTTAATGATAAATATAAGAAATTTAATCATAGTGGGAAAAGGGGCTAATGTTAAAATTATAGAACATCATAAATGTTTAAAAAATAATTCATCATCATTGATAAATATTGTAAATGAAATTTATGCATTAGATAATAGTAAAGTCTCTTTTTATAAGATACAAGATAGATTAAAAGATTCATTTGTTATAGATAATACTTTTATTGAACAAAAAAATAATAGTGTATTTTCTATATATACTTTTTCTTTTCAAGGAGAAACGATTTTGAATAATTTAAAGTTAAATTCTTATGGAGAGAATGCATATTCTTATTTATATGGAATATCTCTTTTATCAAAGAATCAAATAATTGATCAAAATGTATGTGTAAAACATTTGTTTTCAAATACTTATAGTTATCAACTTTATAAGAGTATTTTATGGGAAAAATCTAAGGGTAGATTTAATGGAAAAATATTCATAAATAAATTTTTAAAAGGAATAAATGCATTTCAAAAAAATAATAATATATTACTTTCTGATGAATCAGATATTTATACAAAACCTCAACTAGAAATTTATTCTGAAAATGTAAAATGTTCACATGGATGTACAGTTGGAAATATTCAAGAATCTGAATTATTTTATCTTCAATCTAGAGGTATTCCTGAAAAAGAAGCAAAAATTTTATTATTACTATCTTTTTTAGAAGAAATATTAAAATATATTCATATTCTTCCTTTAAAAAGGATAATTAATGATAGTATAGAAAAAAAACTGAATAAATTAAATGTATTATAATATATGTTGTTAGAAGAAGATATTTTAGAAATAAGAAAAAAATTTCCAATATTAAATAAAAAAGTATATTCTAATCCTTTAGTTTATATAGATAATGCAGCAACTACTCAAAAACCTTCGCAAGTAATTGAAGCATCTAAAAAATATTATTCTTCAATAAATTCTAATATTCATAGAGGGGTTCATTTTTTAAGTCAAAGAGCAACTCATCAATTTGAAAATGTAAGGGAAAAAATACAAAAATTTATTCATGCAAAACATTATTCAGAAATTATTTTTACAAAAGGTACTACAGAATCTATTAACTTAGTAGCATCATGTATTGGCCCATTACTGAATAAAAAAGATGAAATTATTCTTTCCTGCATAGAGCATCATTCTAATATTGTTCCATGGCAAATATTATCTAATAAAATAGGAATTATTTTAAAAGTAGTACAAATAAATGAAAATGGATTATTAGATTTAAAAAATTTTAAATCAATAATTTCAGAAAAAACAAAATTAGTTTCTATTAGTCATATATCCAATGTTTTAGGTATCATTAATCCCATTAAACAGATTATTGATTTATCTCATAAATATGGAGCATTAGTTTTAATAGATGGTGCACAAGCAATTTCTAATTTTAATATAGATATGCAGGATTTAAATGTTGATTTTTACGTTTTTTCTGCTCATAAAATGTATGGTCCAACTGGAATTGGAGTTTTATATGGAAAAAAAGAAATATTAGAAAATTTTGATCCTTACCAATCTGGTGGAGAAATGATTGAAAATGTGAGTTTTAAAAAAAATACAACTTATTCAAAGTTACCATTTAAATTTGAAGCAGGTACTCCAAATATAGAAGGTGTTATTGTTTGGGATGCTGCTATAGATTTTGTAACAGAAATAGGAGTATCAAATATTCAGTGTTATAAAGATAAATTAGTAAAATATGCTACAAAACGTTTGGAATCTATAGATGGAATAAAATTATATGGAAATGATAATAAAAAATCTAGTATTATTTCGTTTAATTTAAAAGATTTTCATCCATTTGATATAGGAAGTATTTTAGATCGTTTAGGGATTGCAGTTCGTACTGGTCATTTATGTGCTCAACCATTAATGGATTTTTTTAGAGTAACAGGAATGATTCGTGCTAGTTTTTCTATTTATAATACTTTTGAAGAAATAGATTACTTATTTGAATCTATTATAAAAGCTAGAAATATTATTAATAAATATAATTTATGAATTATGCTATCGTTAATATACAAGGAATACAATTTAAACTTTTTGAAAATAAATATTTTTATGTTCCTAGACTTTCTGAAAAATTAGGAGATAAAATATCATTAGATAAAGTTTTTTTATTTGTAAGAGAAAAAGAAATTTTTTTAGGAAACCCATTTTTAAATAATGTAACTGTAGAAATAGAGGTTTTAGAACATTTAAAAGGAAAAAAAATTGTTATTTTCAAAAAAAAAAGAAGAAAAGGGTATAAAGTTAAAAAAGGATTTAGGCCTTATTTTACAAAAATAAAAGTAATTTCATTCATTAAAAAAATTTAATATGGCTCATAAAAAAGGTTCAGGTAGTTCTAGAAATGGAAGAGATTCAATAGGAAGAAGATTAGGAGTTAAAATATATGGAAATCAATATGCTAGTTCTGGAAGTATAATAATTCGTCAGCGTGGAACTAAATATCATCCTGGTATCAATGTAGGCATCGGAAAAGATCATACTCTATATGCAATAAAATCTGGATATGTTTGTTTTAAAAAAACAAAAAATAATAAATCTGTAGTATCTATTGTTTTAAATGAAAATCAATAGATATAATAAATAATGGACTGGGTAGTTCAATAGGATAGAACAACAGTTTCCTAAACTGTAAGTTGTGGGTTCGAGTCCCTCCCCGGTTACAAAAATGTTCATGAATAAATGGTCCCAGCCGGATTTGAACCAGCGACTCCCTGATTATGAGTCAGGTGCTCTAACCAACTGAGCTATGGGACCTAATAAAATAATACAATTTTACAACATTATTTTTCCCATTACAAATTTTTATAGTTTTTTTTTCAACTTTTCTAGTTTTATGAAAAAAATTAAAAATGAAAAATTATCTTCAATTCTATTTATAGAAATAGCAGAAATACTAAATGAAGAAGTTCGTTATATAAAAAAAAATTTTTTAGTTACTTTAATGAAAGTAAATATTAATTCTAATATGAATAGAATAAAAGTGTATATCAATATTTATCCATTCTTAGACAAAGAAATTATTTACTTTATTCGATCTAAATCTAGATTTTATAGAAAATTACTTTCTAAAAGACTTAGATATCGTGTAAAAAAAGTGCCAAAATTAGATTTTCGTGTTATTTACAATAATTAGTACATATTTAATATGTATTTTCAAATAGCTATACGTTATCTTTTTTCTAAAAAAAGAATCAATATTGTAAATATAATTGTTATTTTATCTATTATTTCTCTCAGTATTTCTGCATTTTCTTTATCTATAATTTTATTTATTTTTTCTGGACTAGAAGACTTAAGCAAAAATTTTTATGATAAAAATTATCCTGATATTAGGATTTCTTGTCTCAAGAAAAAAGAATTAATGAAAGATAATAATTTTTTAATTATAGAAAAAAAATTGAAATCTGTAAAAGGAATAGAAAATTTTTCTAAAACTATAAAGATAAAGATTATGTTAAATTATATAGATAATAATGATAAAAAATATTTTCTTTATTTAAAAGGAATAGATTCAAAATATGAAAATGTTATAAAAAATTTTAAAAAAGTAGATACAATAAATTCTTTTCAAAAAATAGATGATTTTCCAGTTTATATTGGATTAGATTCTTTTTCTTTCTTATTTCATGATTTACAAATGTTATATAATAATGATATTAGGAATAAAATAACAAATAATCATCATCAAATGATGGAATTATTTTTTTTTTTCTACAAAAATGATAAACCTTTATTGATACGGAAAAATCTATTTATAAAAGGATTTTTCTATTCTGAAAAAATGAATGATTCAAAATATATATTTTGTGATATACATAATATTCAGAATCTTATGAATGAAAAATATTTTCAAACGATAGATATAAAAGTTGATCATACTAATGATATTACTAAAGTTAAACAAAATTTAAAAAATAAATTGGGAAATAAATTTGATATAAAATCAAGAATAGATCAAGAGGAATATTTTCATAAAATATTAAAAATAGAAAGAATATTTATTTATTCATTATTTAGCTTGATATCATTAATTATTGGTTTTAATTTATATAGTGCTATTTTTATACTTCAATTAGATAAAAAGAAACAAATTTTTTTATTATGGAGTTTTGGCGCTATTAAAATAAAAAATATTTTTTTATATACAGGTTTGATAATTACAATATTTGGTTGGTTGATTGGTATTTTATTATCTTTTGTAATATACATATTACAAAAAACATATAAAATATTTAAAATATCAGAAAATGTTATTTTTCCAATAAAATTAACATTAGGAGATTTATGTTTAGTAACATGTACTATTTTAACAATGGGAATAATTTTATCTTTTCTTTCTTCAGAAAGAACAATTTTTATAAAAAATTATAAGTAATATTTTTTTAGAGCTTCTGTAGCTTCTACATTAAAGAATATTTTTTTTGCTTCTTCTTCAAATGATTTTATATTAGGAAATCTATTGGAATAATGTCCTAATAATAATTTTTTTACTTTGGCTTCTTTTGCTATATGAGCAGCTTGATCTGCTGTAGAATGACCGGTATTGATAGCTCTATTTTCTTCTTTTTTTAAGAAAGTAGATTCATGGTATAATAAATCTACATATTTTATACTTTCTATTATAGGTAAGTGAAATGCAGTATCTGAACAATAAGCATATGATAATATTTTAGGTGAATTGAATGTTAATTGCTTATTATAAATTATTTTTCCATCATTAGTTTTAAAATCTTTACCTAATTTTAGGTTTTTATAATGAATAATTTGTATATCAGGTATTTTTTTAATTTCTTCTATATTTAATTTTCTATCACTAGGTTTTTCTTTGAAAAGAAATCCATTTGTATATATTCTATGTTTTAGAGGAATAGAAAAAACTTCTACATTGTCATTTTCCATTATTTTTTCTAACTTATTGGATCCTAATTCTATATATTTTATATAATATTTAAGTTTTGTGTAAGACCATTTAAAATGAATATCAATAATTTCTTTTAAACCTTTAGGTGCATAAATATGAATAGATTTTTCTCTACCCAATAAATGAAATGTAGATAATAAACCTATTAAACCAAAATAATGGTCACCATGTAGATGAGATATAAATATATCTGTAATCTTATTAAATTTTATTTTAGTTCTTCTTAATTGAACTTGTGTGCCTTCTCCACAATCGATAAGAAAATAATGACCTTTCATTTCTAATATTTGAGATGTTGGATGAAATATTTTTGTAGGAATTGAAGAATGACATCCTAAAATGGTTAGTGAAGATTTTTTCATTATTATTTTTTAATAATAATTTCTTCTATAAATTTTGATTTTTCATTTTTTTTCTTAAAAGAAAAAAAGAACCAATAGTTATGATAATCAGTGATATTAATAAAATTATCCATGAATAATTAATGTTTTTTTCTTGTGAAACAATTTTTTCATTTTCCATGAAAAGAAACATAGCAAATAAAGCAAAAGCATTATTGAAAACATGCAATAAAATACAGTTAATAATAGATGATGTTGTAAAATATATAAATCCTATAAAACTACCAACGAAAAGTCCACCAACAAATTGCCATGGATTCATGTGAGTTAATCCAAATAAAAAAGATGAAAACAAAATAGCTTTTACTGGATGTATTTTATTTTTTAACATTCCGTTTAAAATTATTCCTCTAAATAAAACTTCTTCACATATAGGTGCCAGTAATACTGTTGTAGAAAAAAATGGAATTGGATTTTTAGTTTCTTCTTTCAAAAAAAATTCAATTTCTTTATACATATTACCTAATATTGGACCTTCTTTTGGAACTAAAGAAGAAATATACTCATTGAGTATTATCATAGATAACATCATGAAAAATATGATAATATATATGTACCATGGAGAAAGTTTCATGGGTAAATCTATGACAATACTTTTTTTTTGGCATTGATAAGAAAGAAATGTGAATAATAAAACAAAAGGAATAGTATATGATATAGAAAATACCATACCATCTGGTAAATTGATAATTATCAGTAATTTCTTAAAAATTACATTGAAAAAATTTAAAGCAGTAAATGCTATTATTATTAAAAAAGATTCAATATAATTAATTTTAAAATAATTCTTCATAACTAAAAATTCAACTTCTATTTACATATTGTAATATGTATTTATTCATAATACATTTTTGATGAAAACTTTCTTATATAAAAAATTTTATATATTTTGAAATATAAAAATTAGCAAAAGCAAAATGGTTGATTTTTATTTATTATAATATATGTTTTTTTTTGATATAAGATCTTTATTTCGTGATTATGATTCTTTTTTTAAAGATGATAAAATCAGTTTTTATAAAATTTTTAGCTATAATGATTTATTAGAATTACTAAATAATTATGAGAATATGTATTCTCAAATAGGTTTTTCTGTTGAAAAAAGAAAAATTTTTAGAATTAAGTGGGGTTATGGAAATAAAAAAATTCTTATTTGGTCTCAAATGCATGGGAATGAAACAACAGGTACTAAATCTATATTTGATTTACTTCATTTTTTTTCAAAAGAAGAAAATAATGAAATAGTTAAATTTTTAAAAAAAAATTTAACTATTTCATTTATTCCAATGTTAAATCCAGATGGAGCAGAAAAATTTCAAAGAAGAAACGCTATAAATATTGATTTAAATAGAGATGTTATTTCTTTACAATCTCCAGAAATAAAAATATTATTGAACGAAATTGAAAAATATCAACCGGATATTTTATTCAATTTACATGATCAAAGAATCATTTATAATGTAAGTGACTCATTTTTGAATCCTGCTATTTTATCTTTTCTTTCTCCATCTGTCAACAACTCTTCTAGAACAGAAAAAATTTCTAATAGTAGAAAAATATCGATGGGAATTATTTACTGTATGGCAAAAGAAATTAATAAAATTTTACCAAACGTTGGATCTATCAGTAGATTTTCTGATATTATATACCCTACTGCTACTGGAGATAACTTGCAGAAGTTAGGGTATCCTTGTATTCTTATAGAAGCTGGAAATGTCCCAAAAGACTTTCATAAAGAAATAATTAGAAAATATAATACTTTATCTATTATTTCTGGATTAGTTTATTCTATTAAAGATAAATATATTATGGAAAATTATAAATATTATTTTACTATTCCAGAGAGTAAAGAAAATATTTTATATAAAATATATAGAAAAGTTCAAATTCATAAAGATAAGAATATATTTACAGTGGATATAGGTTTGATGGATGTTATTGAAAAAATAGATTTTCAAAAAAAGGAAATTAATTCAATATTAAAAATAGTAGATATAGGAGATTTATCATTTCATTTTGCATATGAAAACTTAATGAGCACTGGTAAAAAATTTCATGGAGTAGGAAAAGAAATTCCAGAAATTGGAGATGTAGAGCATTTAGATTTTCATATTTACTAATTCATTATTTTTTATAGTTGTAAACAGATAATCTTTTTCTACCTTTTTTTCTCCTTCTAGAGATAATCATACGTCCTTTTTTTGTATTCATTCGTTTCATAAATCCATGGATGTTTACTTTTTTTCTTTTAGAAGGTTGATAGGTTCTTTTCATATTTCATAAAAATTGAACAATTAATATAATATAATTAATAATTATTTTTGTTGTTATAATATATCATATTTTTAGTTTTATATTTTTAAAATATAAATTTTTTGGTAAATAAAAAATAATATTAAAATACCAATAATAAATCCTGTTAAAAAAAAAATGATACGTCTTATCATATTATAATAAATTACATAAAGTTTTTATATTTTTTTATGAATTAATCTACTTATTTTGAATAAAACATTCTGTTTTTCGTAAAAAAAATAAAATAAAAATATATTATGCTTGAAAAGCAAAAAACTATTGCAGAAAAAATTTCGATACAAGGATTTGGAACAAAAACTAAAAAGAAAATAACAATAACATTTAAACCAGCTCCAGAAAATACAGGTTTTATTTTCATTAGAACAGATATAGGAAGAAAAAATTGTATAAAAGCAGATTTTTCTTTTTTATTGAAAGAAAAAATAGATAAAGGAATTATTTTAGAGAAAAATGGTTTAAAAATATATGCAATTGAACATGTATTATCTGCTCTCACAGGTATGGATTTGGATAATGTAATTATTGAGTTAGATAATATAGAACCACCTATAATAGAGGATTATTCTTATAAATTTTTTGTAGATGTTATTGAAAAAGCAGGTATTATAGAACAAAATGCAAAAAGGAAGTATTATTCTATAAAAGAAATAATTGATTACGAGAATAAAAAAACAGGAGGAGAGATTATTGCATTACCTTGTAATGATTTTGAAATAATGATTATTACTGATTCAGAGTTATTTGTGCAGGATGTTATTTCAAAATATTTGAATCGATTTGGAAAGAAAATAAAAAATAAAAGTAATTTTTGTTTCTATTTCAAAGAAAAAACGGTAATAAAAAGAATCGATTATTTATCGAAAAAAGAAAATAAAATAAAAATTATAAAAAACAATATGAGGTCTTCTTTTATTTCTATTTTTTCTAATGAAAAAAATGATATAGCTAAATGTCTATTGTTAGATTTTATAGGTTTTCTATCATTAATAGGATTAAGATTAAAAGGAAAATTTATTTTTTATAATCCGGATAATTATATTTTTTTACAATTATTAAATAATTTAAAAAATCAAATTAATAAAGTAAATGAGATAAAGTATATACCTGAATTTAACATAGAAAAAAAACCTATTTTTGATATAAAGAATATTATGAATATTTTACCACATAAACCTCCATTTTTATTAGTAGATAAAATTATAGATTTAAAAAACGATTATATAATAGGAGTAAAAAATGTTACAATGAATGAATCTTTTTTTATAGGTCATTTCCCTAATGAACCGATAATGCCAGGAGTTTTACAAATAGAAGCTATAGCACAAGTTGGAGGTATTCTTATTTTAAATAAATTTAAAAATCCAGAATTATATTCTACATATTTTATTAAAATAGATAATGTTAAATTTAAACATAAAATAGTTCCTGGTGATATTATTATTTTTCAAGTTCATTTGTTAAATTCCTTAAAAAGAGGCATTGTTCATATGAAAGGAAAAGGTTTTGTTAATAAAAAACTTGTAGTTGAAGCAGAAGTTATAGCAAAAATAGTAAAAGTTAAAAAAAATGAACAATATTAAAAAAGGAATTTATATACAATGTAATGGAAATATTTATAAAGTAATAGATTTTCTTCATGTTAAACCAGGAAAAGGATATCCATTCATAAGAACTAAATTAAAAAATGTTATTACAGAAAATATATTGGAATATAATTTTTCATCGAAGCATCAACTAAAAATAGCTAAAATAAATTCATATTTTTATAAGTATTTATATAAAGATAAATTTTTTTTCTATTTTATGAATGATCATACCTATGATCAAATACAAATAGAAAAAAAATTGATAAAAAATATTAAATTTCTAAAAGAAGGCACGAAAGTTTGTCTTTTTTTTCACATAATAGATAATGAAAAAAAAGATTTTTTATTTTTAAAAATGCCTACTACTGTCATTCTTAAAGTTAAATTTACAGAAAATATGAAAAAAGGAGATACTATTAATAATACAAATAAAATTGCTATTTTAGAAACAGGAACTAAACTATTGGTTCCTTCTTTTATTAATATAGGAGATCTATTAAAAATTAATACAGAAAATGAATCTTATATAGAAAGAATAAGATAAATTTTTTAGAAAAAAAATTTCATGAGTATTTTAATAAATAAAGAAAATAAAGTCATTGTACAAGGACTTACTGGAAAAGAAGGATTATTTCATACAGAACAAATGATAAATTATGGAACTTCTATTGTTGGAGGGATCACTCCAGGAAAAGGAGGAACAACTTGTTTAAATATTCCCATTTTTAATACTGTAGAAGAAGCAATTAATAAAACAAAAGCAGATGTTAGCGTTATTTTCGTACCTCATTTTTTTGCTGCAGATGCTATTATAGAATCTATATATGCCAATGTTAAATTGATTGTATGTATTACAGAAGGAATTCCAGTTTCTGATATAATTAAAATAAAAGAATTTTTGAAAAAAGAAAATAAGTCAAAATTAATTGGTCCAAATTGTCCTGGAATTATTTCTCCAAAAGAATCAAAAGTAGGAATAATGCCTAATTCTATTTTTAATAAAAAAGGTAAAATTGGTATTATTTCTAGATCTGGAACATTAACATATGAAGCTGCAGATCAAATTGTAAAATTGGGTTATGGAATTTCTACTGCAATAGGTATTGGCGGAGACACTATTGTTGGAATGAATGTTAAAGATATTTTAAAATTATTTTTAGAAGATCCTGAAACAGAATGTATTGTTATGATAGGTGAAATAGGCGGAAAGTTAGAAATTGAGGCATCTGAATGGATAAAAATGAAAAAAAATAAAAAACCTATTATAGCTTTTATAGCAGGTATAACAGCTCCTGAAGGAAAAACTATGGGGCATGCTGGAGCAATTGTAGGTAAAAAAATAGAAACAGCACAAGTAAAAATGAATATATTAGAAAAGAATGGAGTACATATAGTCAAGTCTCCAGAGAATATAGGAATAACAGTTCATAATATATTACAATCTGTATAAAAAATTTATTATTATGATCAATAAATCGGAAAAATTTCTAATAATTGGATTAGGTAACCCTGGAAATATTTACCAAAATACAAGACATAATATTGGATTTATGATATTAGATCAATTTTCTAAAAGTCATTCTTTTTCTTTTTCAAAAGATAAACTAGGATTAGTTTCAAAATTAAATTATGAAAATAAAATTATTTTTTTTTTAAAACCCTCTACCTATATTAATTATAGTGGTAAATCAGTAAAATATTGGATGATAAAAAAAAGAATTCTTTTAAAAAAAATACTTGTTATTTCAGATGATATTTATCTTGATTTTGGAATGTTTCGTTTAAGAGAAAAAGGAGGTGATGGAGGTCATAATGGATTGAAAAACATAGAAAAAGAAATAGGAACTTCAAATTATGCTAGACTTCGTTTTGGAATTAAAAAAAGTTTTAAAAAAAAAATAGAAGATTATGTATTAAGTCATTGGAAAAATGAAGAATTAAAATTTCTTATCCCAAAATTAGATTTAGGAACAAGAATAATATTGTCTTTTGTAAAAGATGGATTACAAAATACTATGAATAAATTTAATAATAAAATTAAATAAAGAATGAAATAATGGACCTTGTAGTTTAATAGGATAGAATATAGAATTCCGATTTCTATGGTATGGGTTCGATCCCCTTCAAGGTTATTTTTTAATTATCATATTATTATGATCCGTAATATTCGTAATTTTTGCATTATAGCACATATAGATCATGGAAAAAGTACATTAGCAGACCGTTTATTAGAATTTACAAAAACAGTATCTAAAGCAAAAAAAAATCAATTATTGGATGATATGGAGTTAGAAAGAGAACGTGGTATAACAATAAAAAGTCATGCAGTACAAATGAAATATGTATTTCAAAATAAAACATATACTTTAAATTTAATAGATACTCCTGGACATGTAGATTTTTCTTATGAAGTTTCACGTTCTATTGCAGCTTGTGAAGGAGCTTTACTTGTAATAGACTGTACAAAAAGCGTTCAAGCTCAAACTATATCAAACCTTTATTTAGCATTAAAAAAAAATCTTATTATAATACCAATTTTAAATAAGATTGATTTATATGAATACAATTCCTCAGAAGAAGTAATGAAGGAAATAATAGAATTAGTAGAATGTAAAAAAGAAGATATTATTCCTGTAAGTGCTAAAAAAGGTTTAGGTATTAAAAATGTATTAGATCAAATTGTTAAACGCATTCCTTGCCCAAAGGGAAATGCTAAAGCTCCATTACAAGCTATTATTTTTGATTCTTTATATAATCCTTTTACAGGAATAGAAGTTTTTTTTAGAGTAAAAAATGGTTGTATACGAAAGGGGCAAAAACTAAAATTCATGTCTACAGGAAAGACTTTTTATGCTTATGACATAGGAATTTTACAACTGAAAAGAATATCAAAAAATGAAATTAATACAGGAGATGTTGGATATATTATTTCTGGAATAAAAAATACTCATGAGGTTATAGTAGGAGATACAATAACTGATGCAAATAATCCTGCTTTGGAACCTATAGAAAAATTTGACATAGTAAAACCTATGGTTTTTGCTAGTTTATATCCAGTGGATTCTAATCAATATGAAGAATTACGTTCTTCAATAGAAAAATTGCAATTAAACGATGCTTCTCTTACTTTTAAATCTGAATCTTCTTCTGCTTTAGGATTTGGATTTCATTGTGGTTTTTTAGGGTTGCTTCATATGGAAATTATTAGAGATAGACTGGAAAGAGAATATGGTGTATCTGTTATTATTACTATTCCTAATGTTTCTTATAAAGTTTATTTTAAAAATAATGAAATAATAATTATTAATAATCCTTCAGATTTTCCAGAATCTGAAAAATTGAAAAAAATAGAAGAACCTTATGTTTCAGTTACAATATTTGCCAAAGATATATATATGGGAAATATATTATCTTTATGTATTAATAAACGTGGAACTATGATTGGTAATCAGCATTATCTAACGTCTGGAAGAATAAAAATATCTTTTGAAATTCCTTTATCTGAAATTATATTTGATTTTTATGATAAATTAAAAACCATTTCTAGAGGGTATGCTTCTTTTGATTATAATTTCATCGGTTATAAAGAATCAGATTTGAAAAAAATTACCGTACTAGTTAATCATGAAAAAATAGAGGCATTATCTTTATTGGTTCATAAAAGTGAAGCTTTTATTGTAGCAAAAAAAGTATGTCAAAAATTAGCAGAATCAATACCAAAACATCAATTTTCTATACCTATTCAAGTTTCTATGTCCGGAAAAATTATAGCAAGAGAAACTATTAAATCTTTTAGAAAAAACGTAATAGATAAATGTTATGGTGGAGATATTTCTAGAAAAAAAAAGCTTTTAGATAAACAAAAAAAAGGAAAGAAAAAAATGCGTCAAATAGGAAAAGTTGAAATACCATCATCTACTTTTATAACTTTTCTAAAAGTTAAAAATTAATAAAATTTTTTATGTCTATTAAAATAGGAATAAATGGAATTGGCAGGATAGGAAAACTAGTTTTCCTATCCGCTTTGGATCGAAAAAAAATTGAAATTGTATCTGTAAATGATTTGATTCCCATAGAGTATTTGGCTTACATATTAAAATATGATTCTATTCATAGTCATATTAAAGCGGATATTAATATAGAAAATGATAATTATTTAGTTGTAAATGGAAGTCGGATAAGAGTAACTAGCGAAAAAGATCCAGCAAAATTAATTTGGGGAAAATTAAATGTAGAATATGTTATTGAATCTACTGGACTTTTCTTAACAAAAAATTTAGCAAGTTTACATTTAAATTCAGGAGCTAAAAAAGTGATATTATCAGCACCTCCTAAAGATGATGATATTCCAATGTTTGTTATGGGTGTTAATCATAAAAAAATAAATAATAATCATCATATTATATCTAATGCTTCTTGTACTACAAATTGTTTATCTCCAATTGTTAAAGTATTGGATGATAATTTTGGAATTTTAGAAGGTTTAATGACTACTATACATGCCTCTACTGCTACTCAGAAAGTAGTAGATTCTATTTCACAAAAAGACTGGAGATCTGGAAGATCCTCATTAATTAATATTATACCATCTTCCACAGGAGCTGCAAATGCAGTAGGAAAAATAATTCCAAATTTGAATGGAAAATTAACTGGTATGGCTTTTAGAGTTCCTATTGCAGATGTTTCTGTGTTAGATTTTACAGTTTATTTAAAAAATAGTACAGATTATAAATCTGTTAAATATTGTATAAAAAAAGCTTCTAAAGGTTATTTAAAAGGAATTTTAGGTTATACGGAAGATGCTGTAGTATCAACTGATTTTATAGGAGATAAAAGAATTTCCATTTTTGATGCAAATTCAAGTATCATGTTAAGTCCAAATTTTTTAAAGGTTATTTCTTGGTATGATAATGAAGTAGGTTATTCTAATAAATTAATAGATATTGTGGAATATATTCATTCTATAAAAAAATAATAGAAAATCTATATATTTATTATTTATGGTATATATTTTATAAAAAAATAATTTTTTTTTATTTTATTTACTTTATAAACAAAATTTTTTATTCCATTACTTATCATTAGATAAGGAGACTGTATGATTTTATTATATATAGCAATTTGATTAAAAACTTTTTGGTTTATAGGAACAGTAGGTGATTTACATTCAACCAATATATGAGGTTGATTATTTAATAATACCAGTATATCTAACCTTTTGGATAGATTACCTATTTTTATAGGTAATTCCACCATAATATTGGAATTTTTATAGTTTTTTATTTTTTTTAATAAAAAGATTACATATTGACGTACTAATTCTTCCTGAGAAAAAATAAGAAATTTTTTTCTTATAACACAGTATACAAAATTTTTATTTTTTATTGTACTTATATATAAAAACTTTTTTATAAAAATATTAAAAAATATCATTTTATTTTTTATTTTAAAATAAAATAGTAAAAATATTAAAATATATAAAAAATTTATATGGAAAAAATACATAATTGTGTAATTATTGGATCTGGTCCTGCTGGTTATTCATCGGCAATTTATGCTGCACGTGCAGGACTTTATCCAATTTTATTTTCTGGTTTTCAACCAGGTGGACAATTAACGACTACAAGTATGATTGATAATTATCTTGGATTTCCAAAAGGAATTAGTGGAAATGATTTTATGGATAATTGTAGAAAACAAGCAAAACGTTTTAACACTAAAATAATAAATAAATCTGTTACAAAAGTTTCTTTTTCTACTGAAAAAAAAGGAATACATTATATTTTTTTAAATAAAGAATCTATAATAAAAAGTATAGGAGTAATTATAGCAACAGGATCAAGCCCAAAATTTTTAGGAATAGATAACGAAAAAAGATTGATAGGTTTAGGAATTTCCTTTTGCGCTACTTGTGATGGATTTTTTCATAGGAATAAGGATATAGCAGTAGTAGGTGGAGGGGATAGTGCTTTAGAAGAAGCTAATTATTTATCTAATATTTGTAGAAAAGTATATTTATTAGTTAGGAAAGATTACTTAAGAGCTTCTAAAATTTTACAGAATCGCATTTTTAGTAAAAAAAATATATATATTTTGTATAATTCTAATGTTATAGAAATTATAGGTAATGATTTTTTGGAATCAATCAAAATACTTAATAATAAAAATAAAACCAAAAATATAATTTCAATTAGCGGATTATTTATAGCAATAGGACATATTCCTAATACAAGTATATTTAAAAATGAATTAGAATTAAATAAAAATGGATATATTATTACAAAAAAAGGAAGAACTATGACAAATAAACCAGGAATATTTGCTGCAGGAGATGTTCAAGATTATATTTATAGGCAAGCTATAACATCAGCTGGATCTGGATGTATGGCTGCATTAGATTTAGAAAGGTATTTATCTTCATGATGATTAAAAATCAAGAAAATAAAAATTTTATTCATTTTTTAGCTTCCCATGCAAAAAATAATGGATTCATTTTCTCTTCTAGCGAAATTTATGGAGGATTGAATGCTGTTTATGATTATGGTCAGTATGGTGTTGAGTTAAAAAATAATATTAAAGAATATTGGTGGAGATCAATGGTATTTCTTCATAAAAATATAGTAGGATTAGATTCATCTATTCTGATGCATCCTAATATTTGGAAAGCTTCTGGACATATTGATGAATTTAATGAGTTATTAATAGATAATAAAGATTCTAAAAAAAGATATTGTCCTGATATTCTAATTAAAAAATATGTAGAAAATAATTTTTCAAAATGTTCTAAAAGAAAAAAAGAAATATTTTTTCGTTTATCTAAATCGTTAAAAGAAAAAAATTATTCAGATATCAGAATTTTAATTGATGAATTAAATATTTGTGATCCTGTTTCTGGAACAAAAAATTGGACAAAAATTCGTTATTTTAATATGATGTTTAAAATTAAGGAAGAAATAGAAAAAGATTTATTTCTTCGTCCAGAAACATCTCAAGGTATATTCTCTAATTTTAATAACATTAAAAAATCTAGTAGAATGAAAATACCATTTGGAGTAGCTCAAATAGGAAAATCATTTAGAAACGAAATAATAGCAAGACAATTTTTGTTTAGATTACGTGAATTTGAACAAATGGAAATGTTATTTTTTATACATCCAAATGAAGAAAAAAAATGGTATGAATATTGGAAAAATATTCGTTTTAAATGGCATTTATTGTTAAAATTAGGAGATAATAAATATAAATTAAGTTATCATAAAAATCTTGCCCACTACGCTAGTGCAGGTACTGATATAGAATTCAATTTTCCATTTGGATTCAAAGAAATAGAAGGAATACATTGCCGTAGAGATTTTGATTTAAAAAAACATGAATCTTTATCTAATAAAAAATTTAGAGTATTTGATTCAAATAAAAATAACTACATTCCTTATGTAATAGAAACCTCTTTAGGATTAGATCGTGTTTTTTTAGCCATATTTTCTTCTTCCTTAGAAATAGAAAAATTAGAAAATGGAACAGAACGTACAGTATTAAAACTTCCATCATTTTTATCTCCTGTAAAAGCAGCAATATTTCCATTAGTTAAAAAAGATGGATTACCGGAAATAGCAAAAAAAATTTTTAATAAAATAAAAATTAATTATAGATTAGTTTATTCTCAAAAAGCATCTATAGGAAAATTATATAGAATACAAGATGCAATAGGAACACCTTTATGTTTTACTGTAGATTATAAAACTGTAGAAACGAATACAGTAACTGTTAGATATAGAGATACAATGAAACAAAAAAGAATTCATATAAAAAAAATACCTGATATAATAGACAAAGTAACAGGATTTGAACAAGTTTTAAAAGAATTATATTAACTACTTATTTCTTATTTCAGCATCTAATTTTTCTATTAAAGTATTTTCTATTTTTTTCATTGATGATCTAATTTCTTCATTAGATAATGTTTTTTTTTCACTTTCAAATAAAAAATTAATAGTATACGATTTTTTTGAATTAGGAATATTTTTTCCTTGATAAAAATCATATATCCGTATTTTTTTTATCAATTTATCTTTTTGATTTTTTATTAATTGATTTATTTCTTCAAAAGAAATTTTGTCATTGACAATAAAAGATAAATCTCTTTTTGAAGAAGGATATATTGATAATGGAAAAAAAATAACATTTACTTCTTGAATAATAGAAATTAGATATTCCCAATCTATTTCTGCGTAGAATAATATATGATTATTTTTTCCAATAATTTTTTTCAATTTTCCTAATTCTACTAAATTTTTATTATTATATAATATAGATATACCATTTTTTAATAATGGATGATTTGAATATTTTTGTGTATAATTTATAATTCCACTTTTTTGAAATATTTGTTCAATAATACCTTTTAAATAGAAAAAATTTTCATTTTCAATATGATATTTTTTTGATATAAGAATACCTAATTTTTTTTTTTCAAATAATTTTCCATTTTTTTTATAGTATATTTTTCCTATTTCAAAAAATTTTATATTATTTATTCCTCTATCATAGTTGTATGATACAGAATCTATCATTCCAAATAATAAACTATTTCTCAAAAATTTAGAATTTTTATTAATAGGATTTATGACACTAATTTCTTTTATTTTCATAAAATAATTAAGCAATAAAGAATATTTATCCATATTTCTCATAGTTGAAGATATAATTTCTTTAAATCCATAAGAAATTAATTTTCCAATTAAAATTTTTTGTATATTCCATTCTGTTTTATGAAAAAAATTAGGAAGTGGTGATATTTTTACTTTATTAGGTATTTTTATTTTATTTACTCCATAAATACGTAATATTTCTTCTATTAAATCTATTTCTCTATGAACATCTGTTCTATAAATAGGAACAATGACTGATAAACATTTATGATCTTCTGATTTAATAGTTATTTCTAATAATGAAAGTATTTTTTTTATTTTATTTTTTGATATACTATTTCCTAATATATTTTTTATTCTTTTATAACGTAATTTAATTATTAATGGTTTATTTGGTGTAGGATAAAAATCAATAATTTTGGAAAAAATTTTTTTTGTATTTATTATCTGATTTATAAGAAAAGATGTTCTATTTAATGCAAAAAGAGATTGATATGGTTCTATTTTTCTTTTTTCAAATATGTTTTGGGATTGTTTATCAATGTTTAAATATTTTTTAATAGAATGATTGACAGAAAAATCAAAACAAGCAATTCCTAAAAATATATTTTTTGTATTTTTATTTACAATAGACCTATTGTCAGGAATAATACCTGCTATGGATAATGGTTTTTTTTCATCATATATAACAAAAAAATTTTCTAGATTTAATTTTTTTTTGACATTTTCTTTTAAATGAAAAATATTATCTTTATTTGAATTCTTTATAAGAATTTTATTTCCTTTTATTTTATCTAAATCAAATACATGTATAGGCAATCCTAATTCATTACTTACAAAGTTTGTAATGTCTATTATATTGTTTATTGTTTTTATTCCTATCGATTTTAATCGAAAAATTAACCAATCTGGAGAATTATCTATTTTTACTTGAAAAATAGACATTCCAGAATATCTTTTTATAAAATATTTATTTTTTTCAAAAATTTTAATATTAAAGTAATCAATATTACTATTATATATTTTTTCATCATCACTTATTATTGGAGGTTTAGATAATAAAACTTTATTTCCACGAAATTTTAAAACAGCATATAAATCTCTTGCTATTCCGTAATGACTCATTGCATCAGTTCGATTGGGTGTGATTTCCACATCTAGAATATAATCTTTCATTTCATTATGAAATATTTTTTTGATATTTTTTACAGGTAAACCAATATCACTCAGTGTATTAGATATTTGATTTACATTAAAATCAGTAGATATATATTCTTTAATCCAATTATATGATATTATCATTACTAATTTAGTATTTTATTTTATTATTTATTACATTATTGACATAATTAATATAGAAATGAATTCTTTTATTTTTTGATTAGGTTTTGTTTTTAATATTCCCATTTTATTTGAATTATATAATTCAAAATATATGAAATCATTTTTTAAATGAGATAATATATCAATTATAAATTGATAATTAAATCCCATTTTAATTTTTTTATTTAATGAATTAAAAAAAATATATTTACAATTAATTTGTAAACTACAACAATTATTTTGGTTTAAAATACTTAATTTACCATTCATAATTTTTAAATAAAAAAATTTTATTATTTTCTTATCTGATAAAATGAATAATCTTTTAATAGTATTTAAAAATAAAATTCTATTAATAATAAATAAAACATCAAATTTTACCTTAGGAATAAAAAAGTTGTAATTTTTATATTTTTTATTATCCAATAATTTTGATGTAAAACTATAATTTTTTAGAAAAAAAATTATAGTTTTACTATTATACTTAATTTTTATATTATAATGATTTTTATCATATTTTAAAAAATTATGAAGAATATTAACAGTATTTTTGGGAATAAAAAATTTTACATCTTCAAACTTTATATATTTTACAGTATATTTTACTAATATAAAATTATTAGTAAAAAAAAAGTTGGATTCATTTTTGGAAAAATGAAAATATATTCCGCTTATAATATTTTGAAATAATTTGATCTTTTCTACATAAGAAAGAATGTTATTTAGTACTTTTAAAAGTATATTCGATAAAATATACATTTTATTATTCTTATTTAATAAACTTTTTTTAGATATATTGAATTTTTTTTGAATAATAGGAATTTTAAAAGACCCTTGAAAAGATAAAATATTTAATACATTTTTTTCTTTTTTGATACAAATAATTTCTTTGGTAAGAGTACTAAGTATATCTGTAATAAATTTACTATGTATAATAATTTTTTTTTCCGTATGTTTTTTGATATAAATATGTATATCCGTATTTATATAGTAACTTTTTTCCAAATTAGAAAAACTTGTAATAGTAAGTTTCTTTTTATTATTTTTAATCTCGAAAACAAAGTATACCGTATTTGAATTGTTATTTGTATTATTTAATAGTAAACATAGTTTTTTAAATAAGTAAAGACTAGAAACAAAGAAATGCATATCTTCATGTCTTGTTGTTTAAATTATTTATTTAGATCATAATAGCGTGAGGGGGATTTGAACCCCCGACCTCTGGGTTATGAATCCAACGCTCTAACCAACTGAGCTATCACGCCTTCTTTTATAATTTTACTATTGAATAGTATTCATAAACGAAATAAATTTATATAATTTAATAATAATATATGAATCTTGATTTAAGTGATTACAGAAAAAATTATAAAAAAAAACATGTTTTATTGGAAGATAAAGTTCCGGAAGATCCATTTGAACTATTTCATAAATGGTTTGAACAAGAGAAAAAATTTTGTAATGATAATGATGAAATTAATGCTATGTCAATTTCTACTATTGGAGAGGATGGAGTTCCTGAAACAAGAATTGTTTTACTAAAAGAATATTCTAAAAATGGATTTATTTTTTATACAAATTACTATAGTTCTAAAGGTAGGTCTATTAAAAGATTTCCAAAAACTTGTATTTCCTTTTATTGGAAAAATACAGAAAGACAAATTATTATTAAGGGAAATGCATCAAAAGTAAAAAAAGAAAAATCAGATAAATATTTTAAAAAAAGACCTAAAGGTCATCAAATAGGAAGTTGGATTTCTAAACAAAGTAGTATTATATCTTCTAGAGAAAATTTATTAAATCAATATAACGAATGGAATGAGTTTTTCAAAAATAATTCCGTAAAACGTCCTTTTAGTTGGGGTGGTTATATTATAAAACCATATAGAATGGAATTCTGGGAAGGACAAGAAAATAGGCTTCATGATAGATTAGTATATTATACTACTACTTATGATGTTGTTACTACTAATAATCACCAAACATTAGAAAAAAAAAGGTTGGTAGTAGAAGAAGAAAATGAATGGAAAATATATAGATTATATCCATAATAATATAATAGTAAGTTAGTAATAAAAAGCATATTATTAATTTAATAACAAAATAATTAGTAGTATATATTAGATATTATTAAATAATTATCATTATTTGTATATGTTATACTACTCCTGTCATATCACAAAATAATATCAAAAAATACTACTAATAAAATAAATAAGCTTATTATTTTTTTTATTATTACAATTTTGTTAATTCTGCACCTATTTTGAATTTAGCTACTTTTTTTCCTGGAATATATATTTTTTTTCCAGTTCTAGGGTTTACCCCATTTCTTGGACTCCTTTCAACAACAGAAAAAGTACCAAAACCTACTAAAGTTACTTTATCTCCTTTTTTTAGAGATTCTATAACAGTTTCAATAAATGCATCTGTAACATTTTTAGCTTTTATTTTTGTTATTCCAGTTTTTTCTGCTATTGAATTAACTAGTTCTGTTTTATTCATGAATTTATATATATAAATGTTTAATTTTAAATGTTTAATTCTAACAATGAAATAATTAACGTAAAATATTCGATTATTTGTTATTTAACAAAAATATTTTTATTATTTTTTAATCCATTAATTAAATTTTTAACGTTCATTCTATTTTTTCCTTCTATTTGTCCTTCTATAACGGATAGAAATCCTTCTTTTACTGATATTTTCATTTTATATAACGTAATAAAAACTGATCCAATTGTAAAATCATGTTGTTCTATTATTTTTTCAGCAAAAAAAATTTTAAATATAAAAAATTTATTTTTGATAAATAATAACGTCCATGCAGTAGGAAATGGACTCAATCCTCTTATTTTGTTATAAATATAATCTATAGAATGAATTTTCCATTGAATTCTACAGTCTTTTTTATATATTTTAGGTGCTAATTTTAATGAATAATTCATATCTATTTTTTGGATAATAGGTGTTATTTTGTTATTTATAATTCCTTCTAAAGTTTTTATAATTAAAGATCCACTGTATTTTTTTAATTTATTTTCAAGTTCTCCTGCAGTTTCTCTTTTTCCGATTTTCATTTTTTTTTGTAATAAAATTTTTCCAGAATCTATATTTTTTTCTATGAAAAAAGTAGTTATTCCAGTTTCAGTTTCTCCATTAATAATAGCCCAATTAATAGGCGCAGCTCCTTTATATTGAGGTAGTAAAGAAGCATGTAAATTTAATGATCCCATTTTAGGAAAATTCCATACTTTTTTTGGTAATATTCGGAAAGAAACAACTATTTGTATATCAGGATTCCATTTTTTTAATTCTTTTAAAAAAAAAGAATCAAGAAGATTTTTCGGTTGTAATAATGGAATTTCATGTTCTATAGCATATTTTTTTATAGGTGAAAAAATTTTTTCTTTTTTTCTGGAAAAAATATTATCAGGTCTTGTTATAATTCCTACAATATTATATTTTTTAATATACAATTCTTTTAAAGATTGTAAAGAAAAAGAAGTAGAACCTATAAATACAATTTTTGGAAACTTTTTCATACAATTTATTTGTAATTTAAACTCACTAATTATATCTTGTGGTTTTTATTATGAAAAAGTTCATTGATTTTTGAAAATCAAATATATAAAAATATTATTTTTTTTTGATTTTTTTATAAAAATATTGATTAAATATGTATTGGACTTTAGAATTAGCTTCTCATTTAGAAGATGCTCCTTGGCCTGCAACTAAGGAAGAATTGATAGATTTTGCTATTCGTACTGGTGCTCCTCTTGAAGTAGTTGAAAATCTTCAGCAATTAGAAAATGGAGATGGTGAGGTTTTTGAATCCATAGAGGATATATGGGCAGATTACCCAAAAGATGATGAAGATTTTTATTGGAATAGAGATGAATATGAACTTTAAATTTTTATAACAATGTAAATAATTAACTATTATTGTGATGTCATGAGTTTTATTAAAAAAATACTAAATAAATTTTTAGAAAATAAAAATGATAAAGATATAAAGGAGATAAAGAAAATTTTATTTCAAATTAAAGAAGAAGAGAAAAATATGTTTTCTTTATCTGATGATGAATTGAGAAATAAAACTCTGGAGTTTAAAAAGACTATACAGAATCATACAGATAAATTTTATCAAGAAGAAAAAAAACTACTAAAAACATTAGAAGATAAAAAATCTTATTCTATTAAATTTATAGAAAAAACTTATTCTTATATAGATAAAATAAAAAATCATATTTCTAAAATAGAAAAAGATATACTTACATTTCTTCTACCGAAAGCTTTTGCAGTCATTAAGGAAACATCTAAACGATTTAAAGAAAAGAAAAAACTTATTGTTAAAAAAACTCTTTTTGATCAAGAATTATCAAAAGTAAAATCTTATGTTTTACTAGATGGTAAATATGCAATTTGGAAAAACGAATGGAATGCTTGTGGTAAAAAAATAATTTGGGATATGGTACATTATGATGTACAGTTAATGGGAGGAATTGTTTTGCATCAAGGTAAAATAGCAGAAATGGCAACAGGAGAAGGTAAAACTTTTGTAGCAACTTTAACTGCTTATTTAAATGCTCTTTTGGGAAAAGGAGTACACATTGTTACTGTTAATAATTATTTATCTAAAAGAGATACAAATTGGATGTCTCCTTTAATGGAATTTCATCAGTTAAAAGTCGATTGTATTGATTATTATCCTTCATCCAATATTATAATGCGCAAAAAAGCTTATGAAGCAGATATAACTTATGGAACAAATAATGAATTTGGATTTGATTATCTTCGCGATAATATGGCTCTTTATAAGGATGAATTGGTGCAAAGAGAATTAAATTATGCTATCATAGATGAAATAGATTCTGTTTTAATAGATGAAGCACGTACTCCTTTAGTTATATCAGGACCTGTTGATTCTAAAATTGACAATAAAAACGAATTTGAATTATTAAAAAATAAAGTACAAATCCTTGTCAAAAAACAAAATTTAGTAGTTAATAATTTATTACAAAAATCTAAAAATTTGATAAATAGTGGAAATAAAAAATTAGGAGGTTTTAAATTATTTCAAGCATATAGAGGTTTACCAAAGAAAAAAATTCTGATCAAATTTTTAAGTGAAGAAAATATTCGTTTTATTTTACAAAAAACAGAGAGTAAATATTTACAAGATCAAGGAAGAGAAATGTATCAGGTGGATAAAGATTTATATTTTGTTATTGATGAAAAAAATAATACAGTTGAATTAACAGATAAAGGAATTGAATTTTTATCCGAAAATGTAGAGGATGTAAGTTTTTTTATACTGCCAGATATAAACCTAGAACTTTATGAATTAGAAAATAAAAATTTTCCAAAAGAAATAGAAATAAAAGAAAAAGAAAAACTTCTAAAAAATTTTTCTATAAAATCACGTAGAATACACACTATTAATCAATTACTTAAAGCATTTACTTTATTTGAAAAAGATGTCGATTATGTTGTATTAGGAGGTAAAGTAAAAATAGTGGATGAACAAACTGGTCGTATCATGGAAGGAAGACGTTATTCTGATGGTTTACATCAAGCTATAGAAGCAAAAGAAAATGTTAAGATAGAATCATCAAGTCAAACTCTTGCTACAATAACTTTACAGAATTATTTTAGAATGTATAATAAAATATCCGGAATGACAGGTACTGCAGAAACAGAATCTGGGGAGTTTTGGGATATCTATAAATTAGATGTAGTAGTTATTCCTACACATAAACCTATAATAAGAAAAGATTTACAAGATCTTGTTTTTAAAACAAAACGAGAAAAATATAATGCTATTATAGATAAAATAATTAGTTTATCACAAAAGGAGAAAAGACCAGTTCTCGTTGGAACTACTTCTGTTGATATTTCTGAATTTTTAGGTAGAGCACTAAAATTCAGGAAAATTATACATAATGTTTTAAATGCAAAATTACATGAAAAAGAAGCAGATATCATAGCAAAAGCAGGTTTTCCTAGTGCTGTTACTATAGCAACAAATATGGCTGGACGTGGAACTGATATTAAATTGTCAAAAGAAGTAATTCAAAATGGAGGTTTAGCAGTTTTAGGTACAGAAAGGCATGATTCTAGAAGAGTAGATAATCAATTAAGAGGAAGATCAGGAAGACAAGGAGATCCAGGAAGTTCTCAATTTTATGTATCTCTAGAAGATAATTTGATTCGTTTATTTATTGATTCCGAAAAATTATCAAAATTAATGGATAGATTTGGACATAAGGAAGGAGATATTATACAACATCCTTTACTAACAAAATCTATTGAAAAAGCACAAAAGAAAATAGAAGATAATAATTTTAGTATGCGTAAACGTTTATTAGATTATGATGATGTTATTAATAAACAAAGAGAATTTGTCTATAAAAAACGTAGAAATGCATTATGTAAAAATGAATTGAGTTTAGACATATCCAATATGATATCCGTTTTATTGGATATAATGATCAATATAAATAAATCTATAAATGATTTTAGAAATATGGAATATGAATTTTTTCATATTTTTGGCATAAAACTACCATTTCAAGAAAATAAATTTTTTTTATACCAAGAATTTGATTGTATTAAAAAACTTCATGATTATATTATAGAATTTTATGATAATAGAAAAGAAAAAATAATTAATCAAAATATTAATCCTATTTTAAATGATAAAGAAATTTCTGAAAATAATAGAGAAATATACCAAATACAATCCATATTTACAGATGGACATAGTAATATTATTATTACTTCTAATTTGAAAGAATTATATGATACCAAAGGTAAATCATTATTTTCAATACTTGAAAAAAAAGCTATATTATGTTTCATGGATGATAAATGGAAAGAACATTTAAGAGAAATGGATAATTTACGTCATTCAGTACAAAATGCTGTTTTTGAACAAAAAGACCCTCTTGTAGTTTATAAACAAAATGCTTTCAATTTATTTCAAGATAAAGTTTATGAAATTAATAGAAAAATAATTTCTTTCCTTCTAAGATCATATATAATAACAAGTAATATATTATTAAATAATAATTTAGAATTCAACAATTCTTTAATAATGACAAAAGAAAAAAAAAAGAAAATAGGAAGAAATAATAAAGTTAATATTCGACATTTGATCACAGGAGTAACTAAAAAAATTAAATTTAAACAGGTAGAATCTTTTTTAGAAAATGGGGAATGGGTTATTATAGAAAAAGATTTTTATTAATGAATAAAAATGATTTTGTGTAAATAATAAAACGTATATTTTTTTTGATAATTTTGTTTTTCATTTTTTGTCCTATTGGAATAAGTTTCTGGTCTATGAGAAAAACTTATGATAGTATCAATATAATTCCATATAGTACATATGGTGTTGTTTTAGGTACTTCTAAATATTTACAGGGAGGAGGATTGAATGTTTATTTTAAATATAGAATTGACGCAGCAAGTTGTCTATTCCATCATAAAAAAATAAGATATATTATTGTAAGTGGAGATAATAGAGAAAAGAACTATAATGAACCAAAAATGATGAAAAAAGAACTTATAAAAAAAGGAATTCCTTCTAATTTTATTTATGAAGATTTATATGGAGTTAATACATTATCTTCTGTATTAAGGGTATATAAGATTTTTCATCAAAAAAAATTTACAATCATATCTCAAAAATTTCATAATGAAAGAGCCATTTTTATTGGTAATTGTTTAGGCCTGGAAGTTGTAGGTTTTAATGCAAAAAATATATCTCACGATAGTAAAACACAACTAAGAGAAATTTTTGCTAGAATTAAGGCTTTATGGGATATTTTTTCGATCTTAAAAAAGTATCTATCATCCTTACTTTTTAAGATAATAAAAGATATTTCTTTAATATTTTTGCATTGTCGTATCTATGAGTTTTTATTTCTAAAAGAAATGGTTTGTTAAAATTATTCCAAAAATATGATAGTTTTTTCTTTAAATAATAATAATTAGAAACTCCTTCATATTTAAATTTGTGCATTTTACATATTGTATTCGCGGAAAATTTGTGTTTTGTTTCAAAAAAATTGGATATTTTTTCTGAAATTTTTATTTTTGAAATAAACCTGAATATATTTCCTCCTCTATTGTTAATAAGAATAATACGAAAGTTTTTTGGTGTATAATTATTCCATAAAGCATTACTATCATAAAAAAAACTAATATCCCCTACAATCAATGTTACAATTTTTTTACTGCTGACAGCCATTCCTATAGCAGTTGAAACACAACCATCTATCCCTGAAGTTCCACGATTACAATAGGATGTAATAGATTTTTTTTTATCATGAAATAATTGATAATATCTTATCACCATACTATTTCCTAATTGAAGTATGGAATTGTCTGGAACTGATTTAAATACTAAAAATAAAGCTTTTAAATCTGAAAAACTTTTTTCTTTTTTTATAAAAAATTCTTGTTTACTTATCTTTTTTTTTTTTATTTTTTCCCACTGATACCTATAATCTGAAAGTGAATGGTTTTTTATATGATAATTACTACAGAAATTTTGAAAAAAATATTTTTCCGAAATAGGCCAATATGTACTTAATTTATAATAAGTATCAGGATATTTTTCCATGTTTTCTCCTCCTATATGCCAATGATATAATGGTGGGAATTTTCTCAAAAAGGATTTTATTTTTTTAGATATAATATTAACACCAATGGTTATTAAAATATGAGGTTTTAATTTTATCCAATCTTCATTTTTCATATTAAATATGAGTTCATCTATATTAGAAAAACAAATTTTTTCATTAATAATATTAGATGTTGTTTCTGTAAAAATAACCACAGATGGATCTGCTCTAAATTTTAATAGAAATTTTTTTATATCATCATAATCAATATGACATAATCCTATTAAAATCATTTTTTTTTTATATTTATGGAATAAATATTTTTCTTTCTTATAAATCGATGATTTTATTATATAATTTGTTGTAGGAATATAATCGATGATTTTAGGTTTAACTTTTAAACGATTAGTAGTTTGATAAAGTGGTTCTGAGAAAGGTATATTGATATGTATAGGCCTTTTACTTAAAAAACATTTATTTATAGATTCATTAATTAATTTTTCATTATACCATAATCCCAACACCGATTCATCTTCTGTTAATTGTATTGACATTTCTACATGATTATTAAATATATTCTCCTGATGAATTGATTGACCATCATAAACATCTATAATTTCTTTAGGACGATCTGCAGTAATAACAATTAATGGTATTTTTTGATAAAATGCTTCTGTAATTGAAGGATAATAATTAACAACTGCTGAACCAGATGTACAACTCATAACTACTGGTTTTCTTATTTTTTGTGCCATTCCTAAAGCAAAAAATCCAGCACATCTTTCATCTACAATACTATAAGTATTGAATTTTTTATGTTGTGTAAAATGTACTATAATAGGAGCGTTTCTAGATCCTGGAGATATAATGATATTAAAAATATATTTCGAAATTAAAATTTCACCTAAACTTTGTACTATTTTTTTATTTGAATACATTTAAAATTTAAATTAATCCTCCATTTACATTTAAAATGGAGCCAGTAATATAATTAGATAAATCAGAAGCAAGAAATAAACTACAATTTGCAACATCTTGAGGAGTACCAGCTCTTTTTAAAGGAATTTTTTTTATCCAATTTTCTTTTAATTTAGATTGTAAATTAAAATTCATTTTTGTATCTATATATCCAGGGGCGATAGCATTACAACGGATATTTTTTCTACCTAATTCTCGTGCTATTGATTTTGTAAATCCAATGATTCCAGCTTTAGATGCGGCATAACTTGATTGACCGATATTTCCAGTTATCCCTATGATAGAACTCATATTGATGATGCTTCCTTTTTTTTGCTTCATCATAGGAAAAATAACATGTTTTGTTAAATTGAAAACAGAAAATAGATTAGTTTTTATCACTATATCCCAATCTTTTTTCGAAGTTTTAAGTAATAAATTATCTTTTATTATTCCAGCATTATTAACCAATATATCTATACTACCATATTTTTTTGTAATTTTTTTTATCATTTTTTCTGAAGAATTAAAATCTGAAATATCAATTTTATATGGTTCTACAAAATCAGGAAATTTTATCGATAATTTTTTTGCTTCATTTTCTGAGGATAAAAATGTAAAAATTACATTTGCTCCATGTTGAACAAAAGTCTTTACTATAGTTTTTCCTATATCACCTGAACCTCCTGTTACTATAGCAACTTTTCCACTTAATAATTTCATTAAATTTTATTTGATTTTATTTATCAATTGATTGATGATATTTAATTGTTCTTCTGCATTAAGAAATGTATTATCTATTTCTATTGCATTTATAGACTTTTTTAATGGTGAATATTTTCTATTTATATCCATTGTATCTCTATAAACTAAATCTTTTTTTACTTCTTCGTAAGAAATATTTTTTTTCTCTTCTGTTTTAATATTTTTATATCTTCTATAGGATCTGATTTCTATTGATCCTTTGAGAAAAATTTTCAATTCTGATTTGGGAAAAACTATAGTTCCAATATCTCTTCCATCCACTACTATTCCTCTATTTTTTCCAAAATCTCTTTGCATAGAAATTAATAACTGACGAATTTCCGGTATTTTAGATATAATACTTACTTTTTTTGAAACTTCCACTGATCTAATTTCAGATTTTACATTTTTTTTATACAAAAAAAATTCTGTTTCATTTATTTTTTCATTCCATTTTATTTGAAATATTTTTTTTTTAATAAGTGTAGAAAATTTTGGTGATTCCATAAATCACTATTAAATATTTTTTCCCGTATGGCTAGCAAAGCAATGCTTCTGTACATACCTCCAGTATCTAAATATTTATACTTTAATTTTTTGGAAATAGCTTTTGCTAAAGTACTTTTTCCAGATGAAGAAAAACCGTCTATAGCTATGATAATTTTTTTTTTGTTATGTTTCATATTTGTATGATAATAATTTATAATAAAGTTTTGCTGATAAAAAATCAGTAGAATGCTCTTTATCATTTGGTAGAAGTTCAACTATATCAAATCCGACGACCTTTTTTTTTTCAAAAACTTTTCTTAAAAATTTTATAGCAGTATACCAGTATAAACCTCCTGGTTCTGGTGTTCCCGTAGAAGGTGCAATACTTGGATCAAATACATCAATATCTATACTTATATATATATATTTTGTTGATAAATTATTAATTGCATTATTCATCCATAATTCATTTTTATATATTTTGTGCATATAAAAAACATTTCCTTTTTGGATATTATTTATTTCCGTGATATCCATACTTCTAATTCCTATTTGAATTAATGGATATTTTTTTGAAGCTTCATACATAGAACAAGCATGATTATAATAATCTCCATTGTATATAGGACGTAAATCCGCATGAGCATCCATATGTAGAATACTTAAATCATCACTATATTTTTCTCCAAAGGCTTTTATACTTCCTATTGAGATTGAATGGTCCCCACCTATTAAAGTAATAAATTTATTTTTTGATATAAATTTATTGGTGATATTTTTTACTTTTTTAATCATTTGTTGGGAACTTAAGGAATTTTTATCATCAATAAAATCGATAATAAAAATTCCTTTTTTATACACTTCAGAATTAGTTTCTATATCGTATAATTCCATATAATTTGATGCATTTAAGAAAGCTTTTGGTCCTCTTATAGAGCCTTTTTTCCACGTTGCATCAGATTCATATGGAACTAAAATTAATACTATTTTAGAATTTTCTATAATTGAATATTTTTTAGGTATACCAGCAAAACTTTTTTTTTTCATAAGAAATTTTATAATTAATCTAATATCCTAATATTTTCAATACTTCTTCTGGACTTTGAGAATGACGAAATATTTTGTATACTAATTTATTTTTATTATCATAATTTATTAATATGTGAATAGGTTGTGGAATCAAACAATGGTGGACACCTCCATATCCACTAATAGTATCTTGATAAGCTCCAGTATTAAAAAATCCAATATATAATGGAGTTTTTTTTCGAAAACAAGGGAGATATATTGCATTCATATGTTGTTCCGAATTATAGTAATCATCACTATCACATGTTAGTCCTCCTAAAAAAACCCTTTCATAAGAATCATTCCAACGATTAATAGCCATCATGATAAATCTTCTGCTAATAGCCCATGTATCAGGAAGAGTAGTCATAAAAGAACTGTCTATCATATTCCACTTTTCTCTATCGTTTTGACGTTTTTGGCATAATATTTTGTACAAAACCCCTCCACTTTCTCCTACAGTATAGGCTCCAAATTCTGTATATATATGTGGTTCTGATACATTTTCTTTTTGACAAAATTTCTTTATTTGATAAACAATTTCATTAGTTATATACTCATAGTCATATGTAAAAGACATGGAAGTTTTAATGGGAAATCCACCACCTATATTTAAAATATCTAATTCAGGGGCGATTTTTTTTAGTTTTGCATAAATATGCAAACATTTAAATAATTCATTCCAATAATACGCAGTATCTTTAATACCAGTATTAATGAAAAAATGCAACATCCTTAATTCTACTTTTGGGTTATTTTTTATTTTGTTTAGATAGAATACAATAATATCTTTATAACATATTCCTAATCTAGAAGTATAAAATTCAAATTTTGGTTCTTCTTCCGAAGCTATACGTATTCCTAACTTAAAAGGATAATTAATAAATAAACTAAGTTTTTCTAACTCATCATCATTATCTAATATAGGAATAGTATTAGAAAAACCATTGTTAATAAGTTCTGATATTTTTTTTATGTAATTTAAAGTTTTATATCCATTGCAAATAACTTCAATATTTTTATTTGTTTTTCCTTTTTGATATAGATTTTTAACGATATCTATATCATAAGCATATGAAGTTTCTATACTGATATTATTTTTTAAAACTTCTTCTAAAATAAAGGAAAAATGAGAACTTTTTGTACAATAACAATATGTGTATTTATTATTATATTTATTAATATGAATAGCTTTTTCAAACCATTTTCTAGCTTTTTTTATGTTATTAGATATTTTTGGTAAAAAAGTAAATTTTAATGGAGTTCCATATCTTTGAATAAGATCCATTAGTGGAATACCATGAAATTCTAATAAATTATTTTTCATAGAAAATTCCTCAGTAGGAAAATCAAAAGTTTGATCTATAAGATCAGCATAACGAATTTTCATATATATAAATAAAGTTATTCAGTAATTTTTTTTTTATAAACTAAAAATTTTTTTAGAAAAATTTCTATTTCACCATCCATTATAGATTGAATTTTTGTAGTTTCATAACCAGTTCTTAGATCTTTTATTAATTTATAAGGATGCATTATGTAATTTCGTATTTGATTTCCCCATTCTATTTTTTTTTTTTCTAATTGTATTTTTTCCTTTTTTTCATTTTTTTTCATCATTTCTATTTCAAATAATCTAGATTTCAAAATTTGTAAAGCTTTTTGTCTATTTTGTATTTGAGAACGTGTTTCTGTATTTTCTATTTTGATTCCCGTAGGCAAATGACGTAATCTTACTCCAGTCTCTACTTTATTTACATTTTGCCCTCCAGCACCACTAGAACGAAATGTTTCCCATTTTATTTCTGAATTATTGATATTAATATTTATATCATCATTTATCATCGGATAAACATAAACTGAAGAAAATGAAGTATGACGTTTAGAATTACTATCAAATGGAGATATTCGTATTAACCTGTGTATTCCATTCTCTCCTTTTAGATATCCAAAAGCATTTTTTCCTAAAATTTCCAGAGTTATAGATTTGGTTCCTGCTATATCTCCAGATATATGATGTATTTTTTTTATTCCAAAATTATTTTTTTCTGCCCACATGATATACATTCTCATTAACATAGAAACCCAATCACAACTTTCAGTTCCTCCAGCACCTGCAGATATTTGTAATATAGCATTTAAATGATCTTCTTTTTCTGATAAAAGATTAATTAATTCTATTTTTGAAACTAATTTTTTTGTTTTACGTAATTGAATTTTAAATTCTTTTTCTAAATTTTCTTCTTGAGAAAGAGAAAAAATTATTTTTAATTCCTCTAAAGAATTTTCTAATTCTGTAAAATTCTCAATACATTTTTTCATTTCGTTTATCCTTTTCAATAATTCTTGAGAATCATTTTTTTCATTCCAAAAATTTGGATCGGATATTTTTTTTTGTTCTTGATATAAATTATGTTTAATTTGATTTATATTTAAAATGTCGTGTATTTTGTGAATTCTGTTTGAAATAGATTCAATTTCTTCCATTTTTATCATAATGCCTTAATTTAGTGTAGTCATTAGTTTCACAAAATAAATAAATAATATATTTCTCAATAAACAAATTTTATATGAATTCTAAAAAGTTTACTATAAAATCTCAAGAGATAATACAAGAAGCACAACGTATTGCACTAGAAAATCAACAACAAGCTATTGATACGGCGCATATTCTGAAATCAATATTATATAATGAAAATAATATAATACCATTTATATTAAATAAGTTAAAAGTTTCTAGAGAATCCATAATAATTGGATTAAATAGAATAATATCTACCTATCCAAAAGTGATCAGTAATACTTTTACTCAACATATTAGTTATAACGTTACAAAAATTTTAAATATAGCAGAAAAATATGCTAAATCGTTAAAAGATGAATTTATTTCTGTAGAACATATTTTTTATGGAATATTCATGTGTGATGATTCTACTTCAAAATTGTTAAAAGATCAAGGAATAAAAGAAAAATTAATAAAGGAAATTATTGATGATCTTAGAAAAAAAAGTGGAAACGTTATTTCTTCTACAGCAGAAAGTAATTATAATGCTTTAGAAAAGTATGCAAAAAACCTTAATGAATGGGCATCTAATGGTAAATTAGATCCAGTAATTGGACGTGATGAAGAAATACGTAGAGTATTACAAATATTATCTAGAAGAACGAAAAATAATCCCATATTAATTGGGGAACCAGGTGTAGGTAAAACTGCTATTGCTGAAGGACTTGCGCACCGTATTATTAGTGGAGATATTCCAGATAATCTAAAAAATAAAAAAGTATTTTCATTGGACATGGCTGCTTTAATAGCAGGAGCTAAATATAAAGGAGAGTTTGAAGAACGTCTTAAATCTGTTGTAAAGGAAGTTTCATCATCAAATGGAGAAATTATTTTATTTATAGATGAAATACATACGTTAGTTGGAGCAGGGGGTGGTGAAGGTGCTATGGATGCTGCAAATATTTTAAAACCAGCATTAGCAAAAGGTGAACTTAGAGCAATAGGAGCTACGACTTTAAATGAATATCAAAAATATTTTAGAATAGATAAAGCTTTGGAAAGAAGGTTTCAACAAGTTTATATTGATGAACCATCTATAAATGATACTATATCTATTTTACGTGGAATTAAAGATAAATATGAAAGTCATCATAAAGTAAGAATTAAAGATGAATCAATTATAGCAGCGGTTGAACTATCTAAACGTTATATTAACGAAAGATTTTTACCTGATAAAGCTATTGATTTAATAGATGAAGCTGCTTCTAAATTAAGGATGGAAATCAATTCTAAACCGGAAGAACTAGATGTTTTACACAGAAAAATTATGCATATGGAAATACAAATAGAAGCATTAAAAAGAGAGAATGATGAACAACAATTGGTTCCATTAAAAAAGGAATTATATAAATTAAATGAGAAAAGAATACAGTTACAAGCTCAGTGGCAAAGTGAAAAAGATTTAGTAGAAGGAATACAACGAGCTAAAGATAAGATAGAAAATTTTAAGTTTGAAGCAGAACAAGCAGAAAGGTTAGGAGATTATGGAAAAGTAGCAGAACTAAGATATGGAAAAATTAAAGAGGAACAAAATAAAGTTAAATTACTAGAAAACGAATTAAAAAAACAAGGTGACAAAGGAAAAAGAATGATACAAGAAGAAGTTTCTAGAGAAGAAATTGCACAAGTAGTATCTAAATGGACAGGAATACCGATTACTAAAATGCTTCAAAGTGAAAAAGAAAAATTATTATTTCTAGAAAAAGAATTGCATAAAAGAGTAGTAGGACAAAATGATGCTATACAATCTGTAGCAAATACAATAAGACGTTCTAAAGCTGGATTACAAGATGAGAAAAAACCTATAGGTTCTTTTCTTTTTATGGGAAGTACAGGAGTGGGAAAAACAGAATTAGCTAAAACATTAGCGGAATATTTATTTGATGATGAAAATAATATGGTTAGAATAGATATGAGTGAGTATCAAGAACGTCATTCTATAAGTAGACTAATAGGCGCTCCTCCTGGATACGTCGGATATGATGAAAGTGGTCAATTAACAGAATCTATACGAAGACGACCGTATAGCGTTATTCTTTTGGATGAAATAGAAAAAGCTCATTCTGATGTTTTTAACGTTCTTTTACAAGTTTTAGATGATGGAAGATTAACTGATAATAAAGGAAGAACTGTTAATTTTACAAATACTATTATTATTATGACTTCTAATGTAGGTTCAGAGATTATACAGGAAAATTTAGATCAAGAAGTTTCTTATAATAGAATAGATGCTATAAAAAAAACTTTAATAGATTTACTGAAAAATATAGTAAGACCTGAATTTATTAATCGTATTGATGAAATAATATTATTTAAACCTCTTTCTAGAAAAGAAATTATGGATATTGTAAAATTACAAATGAAAAAACTTGAAAAGTTATTATCCAGAAATAATATTAGTATAGAGTATACCAACGAAGCTATAGCATATTTATCGGAAAAAGGGTACGATCCACATTTTGGTGCTAGACCATTAAAAAGAGTAATTCAACATGACATTCTAAATAGTTTATCTAAAGAGATTATTAAAGGAAGTATTCAAAAAAATCATAATATTCTAATAGATTTTTTTAAAGAACAAGGAATTGTATTTATAAAATCAGAAAAAAAATAAATAATGAGTTCTTCTTATAAATCTGGTTTTGTTAATATTATAGGGTTCCCTAATTCAGGAAAATCTACATTAATAAATTCCATTATTGGTGAAAAAATATCTATAATAACATACAAACCACAGACAACTAGACATAGAATATTAGGTATATTCAATCAACCATATATTCAAATTGTATTTTCTGATACGCCTGGTATAATAATGCATCCTATAGGTTTAATACAAAAAATAATGATGCAATATGTGAAAAAATCTTTAGAAGATGCAGATATTATATTATTTACTACAGAAATAGGCAGGAAAGAAACTATTCCTCCTAACATTAATAAATGTTTATTTTTTCAAAAAAAACCCATTATAATTTTAATTAATAAGATAGATAAAATAGGAATAAAATGTAGAGAAAACATATTGTATGACACAATAGAATACTGGAATAAAATATTTCCAAAGTCAGAAATACTACCAATATCAGCATTAAAAAAAATAAATGAAGATTTATTAATCAATAAAATTATAACTTTTTTATCTGAGCATCCACCTTATTATCCCAATGATATTTTTAGTAATAAATCAGAGCGTTTTTTTGTTAGTGAAATCATAAGAGAAAATATATTTATTTTTTACAGAAAAGAAATACCTTATTGTACAGAAATACAAACAGAATTATTCAAAGAATATAATAATTTTATCTATATAAGATCCACTATATATGTAGAAAGAAATTCTCAAAAAGGAATATTAATTGGAGAAAAAGGAAAATCTATAAAAAAATTAGAATATTATTCTGTTATGGATATAGAATCTTTTTTTAAAAAAAAAGTCCAATTATTTTTGAATGTAAAAATTTGTAAAAATTGGCGATATGATTACAATAAATTAAAGAATTTTGGTTATTAAAATCTATTTTTTAATCTATTTTTAGAATGAAAAATTCTTTTTTACCAAATTGAAATATAATATATTTTTTACATATTATATTATTTTTTGTAAGTATTATATTTTCTTTTATAATTTTTTTATTTAAAAGTATCGAATTTGCTTTCATTGCACGATAAGATTCACTTTTAGAAGTAAAAAATCCTGAATGTTTTAGTATATCTAGTATGAAGATTCCTTTTTTAAATTCTATATAAGATAAAAACATATGTGGAATATTTTCATATATCATCATGAAATATTTTTCATCTAATAGTTCTAAGTTGATTTCATTAAATAAAATGTTTGATATTTTCATTATTGTTTTGGATGATTCATATCCATGAACCCATTCAGTTAGATAAAAAGCCAACTTTTTTTGTAGTATTCTTTTGCTTGGATCTTTTTTATGATTTAAAATCAAATTATCTATCACTTCTTTAGATAAAAATGTATATATTTTTATATACCTCTCAACATTTTCATCGGAAACGTTCATGAAAAATTGATAAAATTTATATGGAGATGTTTTATTTTTGTCTAACCATATGTTATTTCCATTATGACTTTTTCCAAATTTTTCTCCATTAGGTTTCGTTATCAATGGAAAAGTAAAACCATATACTTTTTTACCAGTTTTTCTTTTAATAAGTTCTATACCTGTAGTAATATTACCCCATTGATCAGATCCTCCTATTTGAATCTGACAATTTTTTACTTCGTTCAAATATAAAAAATCATATCCTTGTATAAGAGAATAGGAAAATTCAGTAAATGAAATTCCATTTTTATTATTTTTCATTCGTTTTTTTACAGAATCTTTAGACATTAAATAATTAACTGTAAAAAATTTTCCTATTTCACGAATAAATTCTAAGAAATAAAGATTTTTTATCCAATTGATATTATTCAATAATTCTATTCCTTCTGAATGATCCTTAATAAGTCTTATTATTTGATTTTTTATAGATTTTGCGTTATCATGCAGTTTTTCTCTTTTAAGAAAAATTCTACTTTCATCTTTTTCAGATGGATCTCCTATGAATCCTGTAGCTTCACCAATTAATATTAACGATTGATGCCCCATTTTTTGAAAGTGAATTAACACAATAATAGGAAGTAAATTTCCCAAATGTAAAGAATCTGAGGTGGGATCAAAACCTGTATATATGGTAGTAGGTTTTTTCACTTGATTTTCAATACCAGGAACTTTATTTTGTATTAACCCTCTCCATAAAAGATCATTAATGATGTTTTTTTGCATTTAAAATGTTAATTGTGTAATATTTATTGTTATGACGAAAAATAATATAATATATTATATTTGTACTTGTATTATTGGTTTAATTCATATAATTTTTGGAATTCTTAGAAAAGAATATTTTATATTGAAAATATATATGTACTTATTTTCTATAAATAGTATTTTTATTTTTTTATTTTTTTTCTGGACAAAAATATATACAAAAAAAACGTATATAATAAAATATATATATTATTCTTTTATTAAATTATTTATTTTCGTTTTATTATTTTTTTATTTATTGAATAATGATCATATTCAAACTATATCATATACAGCAAAAATTTACCTTATAAATTTCATATTTTCATATTTTATTATTTTGTTTTTTAATGTTTTGTTTATCATTACAAAATGATGGAACATTATTATTTACAATTTTCATTCATTTTATTTTTTATAAATTTTTCCTTGATGATTAATTCTATAGATTTATTTTCTATTTTAGAATTTATCCATGATATAATATCTAAATATAAAAAGGTTCTTTTTTCATAAGGATGATCATAATATTTTATCAATTTTTCTTTTAACTTTTTAAATTGATTTTTTATTTGGTGAGGATAAACATTACCTAAATTTTTAAAGAAAAAAATTATTTTTTTTTGTACTATATACCAATCATCCATTTGGATAAAAAATTTATACGCAGATTTAATTTTTTGATCCATATTTTCGTCTAATCCACTTTCATAACAGGCGATTAAATGTAGTAAACGAGCAGAACATTGTAAATCTTTTCTGATATTTTTCTTTTTATTTGCCATTATTTTCAATAAGTATCGAATAGCATTATCATTGTCTCCGCTACCAAAATACAAACAAGCTATTTTATAATAGAGAACCATAATATAATGATAATCCAAATAATTATAAATCTTATTAAAATTTGAAAATAATGATGGTATAATATTTTTTACTCCTTCTGAAAAATTACCCTCCATATAATGTTTATTAATACGATTGGAATATGTATACATAAAGATTAATATTCTCGTATTTCCATTAATCATTATTTCTCCATTTTTTACTTCATTTTCAAATTGTTGAAAAATATCAGTGAATTTATAATAATGATTCAAATAAAATAAGGTATTTAGTAAATAATGATAACCTTTTAAATAACTAACAGGAGCTATTTTTTTCGCTTTTCTATTATTTTTAAATAATTCTACCCATTTATAAGATGATCTATAACACATTATAAAATCTTGTCTGATAAAATGATACCAAACTTGTGCTTGGTATAAAAATAACTTTTCATAAAAACTAATATTTTCGATATTAAATTTTGGAAGATTAGTTCTAAAATAAGTTTCTATAAAGATTTTATCTTTATCATTTCTTACATAACCTACTTTTAGGTATAAACCATACAATTCTAGAGAAAGATTTGATAATGCATTATTACATTGAACTCTTTCTACTAATTCTTTAGACTCTGCAGATAATTCTACAGATCTTGAACATAAACTTCTAGTAATATGTTGAGATTCTATCATTTTTTCAAATTCAATCAATTCTAATAAAATAGTATTGAATTCGAAAGATCTAGCAATAATTTTTGCTTTTTCTAAAAATTTTAAACTTTGTATATATAAACCTTTATTATATAATATTTGAGCAAAATCTAAATATTCACGTATTTGAATTTCATGGTTTTTTTTGTTAGTTTCTTGCAATTTCAAGCTTATCAATATTTGTTTATATAAATGAGCTTTTATATTAGAAAATTGTACTTTACTTATAATTGTATTTTCTAATATTTTTTTTTCATTATAAAAATTCATTTTGCTCATAATATGAAATAGTTTCATAAATTTTGAATTCTTATTTTTTTTGATACGGTTAACATAAATATTAAAATTTATTTTTTCTGATTTAGATAAAGTTTGAATGAGAAGAAACAAATGATCCGATTTATTATAATAATTTGACATTGTAATAATATAATAGTATTTGAATTGATAGATAGAAAAATATACAATAATTTAAATTATTGGATATTGTAAATGTTGATAGAATGTATTTCTATTTTTTTTTGGGAAAAAATAGTTTTGTTTTGGAATTATAAAATAATCCAGTTATAGTATATGGAAAATAAAAAAATACAAATTTTCGATACAACCTTAAGAGATGGTGAACAAGTTCCAGGTTGTAAATTAAATACAAAAGAAAAAGTAAAAATAGCTAAAAAATTAGAAGATTTAGGTGTTGATATTATAGAAGCTGGATTTCCAACTTCAAGTCCTGGAGATTATCAATCTGTTGAACAGATTAGTAAATCAGTATCAAATTCAATAGTATGTGCATTATCTAGAGCTGTTGAAAAAGATATAGAATTAGCTGGTAATGCATTAAAAAATGCTAAAAGACCAAGAATTCACACAGGGATAGGGACATCAAATTGTCATATTCGTTATAAATTTAATAGTACTCCGGAAAAAATAATAGAAATAGCTAATCTTTCTGTAAAATTTGCAAAAAGATTTGTAGAGGATGTAGAATTTTATGCTGAAGATGCAGGTCGTACAGAAAATGAATTTCTAGCAAAAGTATGTGAAAATGTAATAAAAAGTGGAGCAACAGTAATCAATATACCTGATACTACGGGTTATTGTTTACCACAAGAATACGGAGAAAAAATACGTTTTTTAAAAGAAAATGTCAAAAATATTCATAAAATTACATTATCTACTCACTGTCATAATGATTTAGGATTAGCTACAGCTAATTCTCTATTTGGTATAATCAATGGAGCTCAACAAGTTGAATGTACTATTAATGGTATAGGAGAAAGAGCTGGAAATACTTCTTTAGAAGAAATTGTAATGATAATTAAACAAAATCCACATTTAAATTTATTTACTAATATTAATACAAAATTAATTTCTTCTATTAGTTGTTTAGTATCCGATTGTACAGGAATGAAAGTGCAGGCCAATAAAGCTATTGTAGGAGTAAATGCATTTTCTCATTCATCTGGTATTCATCAAGATGGTGTTATAAAAAACAGAGAAACTTATGAGATTATTAATCCTGAAGATGTTGGAATAAATGAATCTTCAATTATTCTAACAGCTAGAAGTGGAAGAGCTGCTTTAGCATATCGTTATAAAAAACTAGGATATTCTTTGAATAAAAGATCTTTAGACTTAGTTTATTCTATATTTCTTAATCATGCAGATAAAAAAAAGGAAATTACTGATCAAGAACTAAAAATTATATTAAATAAAGCTAATTTAAATAGTAAACTATTACATTCTAGTAGAAGAATAATAAATGTTGTGTAAAAAAAAATAAAAATATGTCAAGGTCATTGTTTGATAAAATATGGGACTATCATACAGTAAAAAAATTAGAAAATAAAATAGACGTACTTTATATTGATAGACATTATATACATGAAGTAACAAGTCCACAAGCTTTTTTAGAATTAAAAAAAAGAAATCTTACTATTTTCAGACCTAAAAAAATAATAGGAACAGTAGATCATAATGTTCCTACTATCAATCAACATTTACCTATATCAGATTTTTTATCTAGAAAACAAATAAATACATTAACAAAAAATTGTAAAAATTTTGGTATCAAATTATATGAATTAGGAAATCCATACAATGGAATTGTTCATGTCATTGGACCAGAATTGGGCCATACCATACCAGGTATGACAATAGTTTGTGGCGATAGTCATACTTCCACTCACGGAGCTTTTGGATGTATCGCGTTTGGAATTGGAACTAGTCAAGTTAGTATGGTAATGGCTAGTCAATGTTTATTACTTTCAAAACCGAAACAGATGAGAATTAAAATAAATGGAGATTTAAGAAAAGGAGTATCTCCAAAAGATGTTATTTTATATATAATATCGAAACTTGGAGTGGATGCAGGTATTGGATATTTTATAGAATATTCTGGTTCTACTATAGAAAAAATGACTATGGAAGGAAGAATGACTATTTGTAATATGAGTATTGAAATGGGAGCAAAGGGGGGGTTGATTGCTCCAGACGAAGTCACTTTTAACTATGTTAAAAACAGTAAAAATTTTTTAAATCATGATTTAAAAAGTCAATCAAAATTGATAAAGTATTGGAAATATTTGAAAACAGATGAAGAAAAAATTTTTGATAAAGAATATTCATTAATAGCTGAGGATATAGAACCTATGATTACCTATGGGACAAATCCTGGGACTGCTATTAAAATAACAGAATCTATTCCATTTGAAAATGTAGATAATAAATCTTTAGATTACATGGGATTCCGTAAAGGAGAATCATTAATAGGAAAAATGATTGATTACATTTTTATAGGAAGTTGTACTAATTCTAGAATAGAAGATTTGAGATTGGCTGCTATTGCTATAAAAGGAAAGAAAAAGTCTAGCAATATAAAAAGAGCTATGGTAGTACCAGGTTCTAATCAAGTATTAAAAAAAGCTAAAGAAGAAGGTTTAGATAAAATATTTAAAGAAGCAGGATTTGAATTTAGACAACCAGGATGTTCTGCTTGTTTAGCTATGAATGAAGATAAAATACCTACTGGTAAATATTGTGTTTCTACATCTAATAGAAATTTTGAAGGTAGACAGGGTCCTGGTTCTCGAACTTTGCTTGCAAGTCCTTTAACAGCATCAATTATTGCTATTGAAGGAAAAATTGTTGATATAAATCAATATATTTATGAAAAAATTTACAACATTGATTAGTTGTGTAATACCATTACACGTTGAAGATATAGATACAGATCAGATTATTCCATCTAGATTTTTAAAGGAAGTAAAACGAGAAGAATTAGGAAAAAATCTTTTTAAAGATTGGCGTTACAATAATGATGGATCATTAAATAAATATTTTATATTAAATAACCGAAATTTTTCTGGAAAAATTCTTTTAACTGGAAGAAATTTTGGTTGTGGTTCAAGTAGGGAACATGCTGTTTGGAGTATATTAGATTATGGATTTAAAGTTGTAATATCTAGTTATTTTGCTGATATCTTTAAAGAAAATGCACTAAATAATGGACTACTTACTGTAGAAGTATCTAATAATTTTCTTCAAAAATTATTTTTTCTCATTGAAAAAAAACCAAAAACAAAAATAAAAGTAGATTTACTTAATCAAAAAATTTTCATACAAAGTACAGAAGAATTTGAAGAATTTTATATTCATCCATATAGAAAAAAATGTTTTATAAACGGTTATGATGATATAGACTTTCTAGTTTCTATTAAAAAAGAAATAGAAATTTTTGAAAAAAAAATTTGTTTTCAACAATGAAAAAAAATATTACTGTGATAGAAGGAGATGGAATTGGTCCTGAAATTATGAAACAAACAATTAAAATTTTAAACGCTATAGAAAAAAAATATCATCATGAATTTTTTTATGAAATGGCTATGGCTGGATTTATAGCTATGAAAAAATTTGGAGATCCAATGCCAAAAAAAACAATAGATAGTTGTTTAAAATCAAATGCAATTTTATTTGGTTGTATTGGAGATCCTGATGGAGATAAATATTTAACTGGAATGCGTCCTGAAGATGGTTTATTAAAAATTAGAAAAGAAATGGGATTATATTGCAATATTCGACCTATAATATCTTACCCAAAAGTAATTAATAAATCACCCATAAAAAATAATTTATTAGATAAAGTTAATTTTATAATATATAGAGAATTAACAGGAGGAATTTATTTTGGTAAAAAAGGTCGTTCTAAAAATGGAGAATCTGCCTATGATCATTGTTTATATTCAAAAAAAGAAATAAGAAGAATAGGAAAATTAGCTTTGCAAGCGGCTAATAGTAGAAATAAAAAATTAACGGTAGTTGACAAAGCTAATGTACTAGAAACTTCTAGATTATGGCGTGAAGTAATTCATGAAATATCATTTGATTATCCTGATGTTATTTTAGAATTTTTATACATAGATAATGCAGCTATGCAAATTATTTTCAATCCTAAAAAATTTGATGTTATTTTAACAGATAATATGTTTGGTGATATTCTTTCTGATGAATCAAGTGTTATCGCAGGATCTTTAGGTCTACTACCTTCCGCTTCTATAGGAAATAAAACTCCTATTTTTGAACCTATACATGGATCTTATCCAGAAGCAAAAGGAAAAAATATAGCTAATCCTTTAGGATCAATACTTTCATCTGCAATGATGTTGGAATATTTTGGTTTATATGAAGAAAAAAAAATTATAGAAAAAGCTGTCAGTGATTCTATCGAAAAAAATGTATGTACACAGGATATTATTGAAGGACATATAACACCATCAACTACTGATGAAGTAGGGAGTTACATAGAAAAGTATATATTGAATCAATAATTTTTTTGCAAATTCTCTATAATTGGTATTTCTGGGTTTATAATTTCTGATATTCTATTTATAAGAAATGGAAGGAAATTTTTTATGTAATCATTATATGTTATATTTTTTTTTATTTCTTTATCATGATCATAAAAAAAATTAATAGGAACATATGTAACAGAATTATATTCATTTTTATCTGGAGATACAATTCCTATTGTTGTTGTAGTAGGACTATTGATATCATAAGATTTAAAATAAATATATAAATATATCAGTAGTTGCATCACATTAGAATAATAAGTATTACTAAAAATATTTTCTATATCAGATAATAAAATGTTCATTTCTTTTTTTTTAGAAAATCCTATTTTATAGTCAATTATACGAATTTCCCCATTATACTCATCTATACGATCTATAATTCCATGTAATTTTACTTTCTTTAGTCTAATATTTAGTATTGTGGAAATATTGCATTCAATTTCTTTAATAAATATTCTATGTCCATTTTTAACATTTTTTTCATCCAAAGAAACAAAATTATCTACATAATTTTTAATTATGCGGTAATATAAAAGAATTTCACTCTCTGTAAGAGGATAATTGTTATCCTTTTGATAGAAAATTTTTTTTATGATACATTCAGATTTATTTCTAATTTCCGATTGTATTAAATCTAATGTCATTAATTTTCCCTTCAATGGAAGATAAAGCATTTCTAATGCTTGATGAATTATTTTTCCTATTTTTTGTTTTATAGAAGTTTTTTCTAAATAATTCACTCCTAGTATTTTTTTGTAATAAAATAATATAGGATTATAATTGTATAAGTAAATTGAAGAAGGAGAAAATCCTTGATAAGATAATCTATCTAATATTTTAATTATAGATTTTGTTTTTTTAATTATGATAGGTTTCGCATGAAAATTATTTTTTGGAATAAAAGGAAAATTTTTTTGTTTTATTGAAATATTAGAAATTCTTTCTATCTGGTGAATAAAACGACTTTTTTCTCCTGAATTTAATTCATCAGATTGATTTTTGTATGTCAAAAATATTTTTTTAGAAGAACGTAAAATATTTATAAAATAATAAAAATAGTAATTTTCATTATTATGATCAATACCTAATTTTTTACGAATATCAAATGGAATAAAAGAATAATTATTTTTTCTATTATAACTTGGAATTATACCTTCATTAAAAGAAGTGACAATTGTTGTATCAAAATTATCAAAAAAAATATCCATAAAACCTGTTATTGTTATACTACATAATTCATTATTTTTTTTACCGTTTTTTACATATTGATAACGTATTTTTTCTGTATTTATAAATTGTTCATAATAAGTAAAAATATCTTTTATTCCGAAAAACAAATTTTTTTTTCTTCTAAATATTATTTTTATTTTTTGTATATAATTTTCTAAATTAGATAGAAATTGATATTCTACAATATATGTTATTTTTTCTTTCAAAAAGTTTTTCATTTTTCTAATGAAAAAAAGAATATTAGTAAATATTTTTTTACTATCATTATCCTGAATTTCGAATATAAAACGTAAATCATTATTTGATAGATATTTGTTAATTATATCATTTTTTGAAATAAAATTTGATTTATTTTCTTCTTTATTCAAAATTTTTAACAAGTAATCTTTCTGAAAAAAGAACTTTTTTATATATACATCTGATAATAATCTTATCACATCTTTTTTATTAAACTCTTGATACTTGTTTTTTTTTAATAATAATTGAAATATTGAATAAATAGTATAATGAATAGAAATCATTTTTAATGGATAATCTATATTAATAGAAATATTTGAATATTTTCTATTGATAGAATAGAATAGAGGAGTGAATAAATATTTATCTCCAAGAACTATAAGAATTTTATTTTTGTATATTTTTTTACTTTCTATTATATCTTCTATAATTTTTACTTGTTCTATTTCCTTTGAAACACTAATTACTTCTAAATTATCTAATTTATTCTTTTCTTTTTTTAATATTAGAAAATAATTTTTTTCTATGAATTTATTATTATCTACAGCAGATATATCATATATGAGTCCCTGATTAAATTGAGTTATTTTATTTAATAAATGTTTTATAGTATATTTTTTATATATAAGATTTTCAATAAAAAATAAAACAATAATTGTATCAGCATTTTTATAAAAAAAATGATCTAAATATTGATTATTTATTATCAATAATTTAAATATCATTTCTTTATAAGCAAATCCTCTTTTTAAGAGTTCAGATTGTAAAATATTATAATATTCATAAATTTTTTCCCAATAAAGAAAATTATTTTTTTCCTTTAAAAATGGAATATTTGGATTCCATTTTTTTATTTTTTCTGTAGAAATCATTGAAGAAAAAAATTTTTCTTTATCCATTATTTCATAATCTATAATTTTAAAATCATTTAAAATCTTAGGGCCCCATCTTAAATAAGAACTGAATTTATTTTCTACTTTATTATTAAGTGAATAAAATAAATAAAGAAGCAAATAGTTATTATCTACAATATGTAGACCTGAAACAATTTCTAAAAATTTTTCTATTCTAAGAAATGAAACATAAGTATTATCTATTGTAGATTGATATTTATTTTTAATATATTCTATAATTGGATTATTAATAGATGTTAATATCAATTTTTTTCTTTTTGTATTGTTATTTATTTTTTTGTTAAATAATAAATTTCTTATTATTTGATCAATTTTTCTCTTCATAAGAAAAAAAATTTTTAATATTTATTTCATCCTTTTGAATTTGTTTTTTCAATTCTTGAATAGATGAAAATTTTTTTTCATTTCGTATAATATTGATAATAAATATATCTATTTTATTTCCATAAATATTTTTAGAAAAATTGAAAATATGCACTTCTATTTTTATTTTTTTATTTTTTTTATTTATAGTAGGATTAAATCCTATATTTAACATTCCTTTGTAAATATTATTTAAGTAATTTATTTTTACTGCATATACTCCATTTTTTGGGATCAGTTTTTCTGGTGAGTCTATCTTAATATTAGCTGTTGGAAATTTGATTATAGATTTTCCTATTCCTTTCCCCTTTACAACATATCCAGATATAGTATAAAAATAACCTAAAGCTTTATTGGCATATTTTATATTTCCTAGTAATAGAGATTTTCGTATATTAGTAGAACTTATTATTTTAGTTTTTAATTTACAAGGATATATCTTATATATATTAAATCCATAAACATAAGAAAGTTTTTTTAATTTATTATATGAACCATATCTATTTCTACCAATATGAGAATCATATCCAATAATTATTTCTTTAATTTTAAATTGCAAAATATTGAAAAAATCTTTAGTACTTAATTTTGAAAATTTTAATGTAAAAGGTTGAATAATTAAATGTTTTATTCCTATTTTTCTTAAGTTTTTTATTTTTTCAGATAAAGTATTCAAATACAATAAATTTTTTTTAGGATTTAATATTTTTCTTGGATGAGGATCAAAGGTTAATAAAACAGGAGTATATTTTTTATAAGATCTATGAAGTAAATGTTTAATTATTTTTTTATGTCCAATATGAACTCCATCAAAAACTCCAAGTGTAAAAACACAAGGAGAAAAAGAGGAAAATTCATCAATTGATGAATAAATTTTCAAAATTTTATATTTATTCTCTATACATTTATGATAGTAAAGATACTTATAATTATTATGAATCATCAATACTTACTTTACTTAAAATAAATGTTAAAAGTGAACATTTTCTAAATGATTGACGTCATGAAAAAAAAAAATAAATTAAAAGGTATCATAAATAAAATTATAGGTCCTGTAATTGACGTATCTTTTAAAGATTCTAGTGTTAGTAACGGTCTTCCTAATATTTATGATGCATTGGAAGTAAATTTTGAGAACGATAATAAAAAAATCATTTTAGAAGTTCAACAACATATTGGAGATAAAAAAGTTCGTTGTATTTCTATGGAAGAAACAGATGGTTTAAAAAGAGGACAGGAAGTATATGCATTGAATCATCCGATAAGTATTCCCATAGGAGAATCGATTAATGGAAGAGTATTTAATGTATTAGGGGATTGTATAGATGGACTAGGGAATATAGATAAGTCTGTAACTAGATCTATTCATAATAATCCACCAACTTTTGAAAATTTATCTACAGAAACAGAAATTCTTTATACAGGTATTAAGGTAATAGATTTAATAGAGCCTTATCCAAAGGGTGGTAAAATTGGATTATTTGGAGGAGCAGGAGTTGGAAAAACAGTATTGATCCAAGAATTAATTAATAATGTAGCAAAATGTCATGGAGGTAAATCTGTATTCGCAGGTGTAGGAGAACGATCTAGAGAAGGGAATGATTTATTACGAGAAATGTTAGAATCTGGAATTATTCAATATGGAGAAGATTTTCTAAAATCTATGAGAATGGGGAACTGGGATATTAATAAAGTAGATAAAGAATCTTTGAAAAAATCTAAAGCTGCTTTTGTATTTGGACAAATGAATGAATCTCCTGGAGCTAGAGCTAGAGTTGCTTTGTCTGGTTTAACATTAGCGGAATATTATAGGGATCAATATATAGATGGTAAAAAAGGACAAGATGTTCTATTTTTTATAGATAATATTTTCCGTTTTACTCAAGCTGGATCTGAAATGTCTGCTTTATTAGGAAGAATTCCGTCTTCAGTAGGATATCAACCTACTTTATCATCTGAAATGGGTGCTATGCAAGAAAGGATTACATCAACAAAAAACGGCTCTATTACTTCAGTACAAGCAGTTTATGTACCTGCAGATGATTTAACAGATCCTGCTCCCGCAGTTACATTTTCTCATTTAGATGCTACGACTGTTCTTTCAAGAAAAATTGCATCTTTGGGGATTTACCCTGCAATCGATCCATTAGATTCTACTTCCAGAATTTTATCTCCAGATATAATAGATAAAAGTCATTATGAATGTGCACAACGTGTGAAAAGAATTTTACAAAAGTATAACTCTTTGCAGGATATTATAGCAATTTTAGGAATTGAAGAATTAAATGAAGAAGATAAATTGACTGTTTATAGAGCAAGACGTGTTCAACGATTTTTATCTCAGCCATTTCATGTAGCAAAACAATTTACAGGAATTGAAGGGAAATTTGTAAATATCGAAGATACTATTAAAGGATTTAATATGATCATAAATGGAGAATTAGATCATATTCCAGAAACTGCTTTTAATTTAAAAGGTACTATAGAAGAAGTGATAAGTTATGGAAAATATATGTTAAATAATAAATAATTATTGTTATGGAAGTGAAAGTTATAAATAATAAAAGAGTTTTATATCAAGGATATATTTATTCACTCATAGCACCTGGATTTAATGGTTATTTTCAAATATTAAAAAACCATGCTCCTTTCATTTCCATATTAAAAAATGGATTTTTAAAACTATTAATAAATAATATGAATGAGAATAAAAAAATAAAGATAAAAGAAGAAGGATTATTACAAGTAAAAAAAAATAAGGTTATTGTTATTTTATAAAAGTTTTATATGTTCTTTTCTATTATTGAATATTTTTATGGCACTGAAAATAGCTTTCTCAAATGATTTTTCGTTAGCTATTCCTTTTTTTGCAATATCATATGCTACACCATGATCTGGAGAAGTTCGTATGTTAGGTAAACCTGCAGTGAAATTAACTCCTTCATTAAATGTTAATGTTTTAAAAGGAATTAAACCTTGATCATGATACATTGATAAAATAGCATCAAAATTACGATAATTTTGATTTCCAAAAAATCCGTCTGAAGAATAAGGTCCAAATATTAACCATCCTTTTTTTTGAAACAAATTTTCTATAGCTGGTTTTATTTTTTTTTTTTCTTCATTTCCTATTAATCCATTATCTCCAGAATGAGGATTTAAATTTAAAACGGCAATTTTAGGTTTATTTATAGAAAAATCAATGATGAGAGATTCATATAAAATTTTAATTGATTTTATTATTTTATTTATAGTCAATTCTGAATTGACTTTATTTAATGGAATATGATTAGTTACTAGAGCTATTTTTAATAAATCATGAATCATTATCATTAATGATTCTCCTCCCAGAATATTTTGTAAATATTCCGTATGTCCGAAAAAGTAGGGGGATTGAAAGTTCATAAATTTTTTATTTACAGGAGATGTAACAAGAACATCTATTTTTCCTTCTTTTAAAGTATTTACAGCTTTTTCTAAAGATAATAAAGAATATTTTCCAGATTCAGGATTTATTTTTATTGATTCAAATTTTATATTTTCTTCCCATACATTAAAAATATTAATTTTATAATCAGTAATATCCTTAAAATTTTTAACTTCCTTTATATTACTGATTTTTATATTCAATATTTTTTGATAATAATAGCATAATTCAGTAGATCCGAACAATACTGGTGTAAAAAAATCTAAAATATTTTTTTTTCTACAAACTTTCAAGAAAATTTCCATTCCAATTCCATTGATGTCACCAGTAGTAATTCCTACTTTAATTTTTTTTTTACAATTCTTCATAAAATAAGAAAAATTTGTTTAGTATTCTTTGTATTATATTACTGTAATTATGGAATTTTTATGTAAACTATTAATAATAATTTGATAAAATTGATAAAAAAGTTTAATGATTATTATTAAAAAATTATTAATTAAATATTATATGTACAACATATTGATATGTTTTACTAATAAATTAATCAAATAAAAATAGTAATAAATATAAATAAATTGATTATCAATTTGAAAAAACTATAAATGAAAAAAAATACCTTTAGATATTTTTTTATATATCTATATTTGGTGATCCATATAAAATATCTGTAGTGATATATTTTTTGTATATAGATAAATGATCATTGAATCTATTAATTAGTATATTTACCTTATTTTTATACGTTTTTTGGCATTTCCATATTTTACTTGGATTTAAAATTTTTTTAGAAACTCCTGGGCAGTATTTTGGTATTTGAAACTTGAAAATAGGATCCATTTCATATGGAACTTTGAATAAAGAATCATTCAAAACATTTTGAATAATACGTCTAGTATCATATAATTTGACACGTGAAAAAGATATATTACCATTTATATTATTATTCTCTGGTATTAATCCTGTATTTACCATCCATACTGATATATTATTATGACTATTCAATTTTTTCATTAACATTTTTGTATATTGAACGGGGTGTAGAGGCATAAATGGAGCACCAAAACAAGAAGAAAATGTAGCTATTGGATTTTTTATATTTAATTCTGTACCAGCAACTTTAGAAGTATATCCTAATAAAAAATAGTAGGATGATTGTTCTTTATTTAATTTAGCTATAGGCGGTAATATTCCAAATGCATCATAAGTAAGGAAAAAAATATTTTTGATATTAGATGATGATAGTTTTTTTTCAATATTTTTGATAAAATATATCGGATAACTTACTCTTATATTTTGAGTAATAGTATCATCATAAAAATCAATTTCTTTACTATCTTTCTTCAAGATAACATTTTCTAACATTGCTCCTTTTCTTATTGCGTTATAAATCATAGGTTCTTTTTTTTTCGAAATTCCGAATATTTTTGCATAACATCCACCTTCAAAATTAAAAATGATATCATCATCAGTCCATCCATGCTCATCATCTCCTATTAAATTTCTATTAACATCATTAGATATAGTAGTTTTTCCAGTTCCAGATAATCCAAAAAATAAAGCTGTATCTTTTTCATATTTTCCGACATTTGCAGCGCAATGCATAGGGAATACATTTTTGTATGGTAATATGAAATTTAAAACAGAAAAAACAGATTTTTTTATTTCACCTGTATAACCTGAACCTCCAATTAATATTATTTTTTTGGAAAAATTCAATATAGAAAAATTTTTTTTTCGTGTTCCATGTTTATTAGGATCTGATTCAAAACCAGGAGAACATAATAATAACCAATCTTGTAAATAATTGTCGTTGAATTTTTTAAATCTTAAAAATAAATTATATATAAAAAGATCAGACCATGGATATTCACTAATAGAACGAATGTTTAATTGAAAACGTTGATCAGAACATAGATATGAATCTCTACTATAAAGAGTTTTTCCTGAAAGGAATTTCACTATATTTTGATATAATTTATCAAAGTTAGTTGTATCAAATGGAATATTAAATTTTTTATCCCACCAAATTTTATTTTTTGTAATATGATCTTTTACAATAAATCTATCATCTGGAGACCTTCCGGTAAAAATTCCAGAATTAATAGCCAATGCCCCGGATTTTGTTTTTACTCCCATTTTTTTATTGATGATAATTTTTTGCAATTCATAAGGATTTAGTTGGTAATTATTGAAAGAATTAAAAATTCCATAATTTTCTAAAGAAAAAGAAGGAGAGATCATCATATAATATTCTATTATTCTACTACAATAGACAAATGTATGTATGATTTATAAAAGTTTACTAATTTTGTATGATAAAAAAAATATAACCTATGTCTGATATAAAATCTAGAGTTAATGCTATTATCGTAGAAAAATTAAGTGTGGAAGAAAACGATGTCACTCCCACTGCTAGTTTTACCAATGATTTAGGTGCGGATTCACTAGATATAGTGGAACTTATAATGGAATTTGAAAAAGAGTTTAACATTAGTATTTCTGATGAAAAAGCAGAAAAAATTACAACAGTAGGAGAGGCGGTACAAGCTATCGAAGATATTTTATCCATGAAAAAAGATGTAGATAAAAAATCTTAATTATTGACTGATTGTATGGATCTATGAATAAATTAAAAAGAGTAGTAGTTACTGGGCTTGGTACTATCACTCCGATAGGAAATAATATAGAAGAATATTGGACATCTCTTATTAATGGCATCAATGGGACTGCTCCTATTACTTATTTCGATACTAGCAAATATAAAACTAAATTTGCTTGTGAATTAAAAAACTATGATCCCATTACTTTTTTTAATAGAAAAGAAATCAATAAATTAGATCCTTGCGCGCAATATGGAATAATATCATCAGAAGAGGCTATTAAAAATAGTGGAATTAATTTTTCGAAAGAAAAAAAAGAAAGAATTGGAGTAATATGGGGGTCTGGAATAGGTGGGTTGTTAAACTTAGAAGATTCTATTTCAGATTATATTTCTAGGGGAAGAAATCCTAGATTTAGTCCATTTTTTATCCCCAAAATGCTTATAGATATTACTGCAGGGTTCATTTCAATGAATTATGGAATTCATGGTCCAAATTATGCTACTGTTTCTGCATGTGCTTCTTCTTCCAATGCAATTGTAGATGCTTATCATCTAATATGTTTAGGTAAGGCGGATATCATTGTAACGGGAGGTTCAGAGGCCGCTATTACAGAAAGTGGTGTAGGTGGTTTTAATGCTTTACATGCTTTATCTACTAGAAATAAAGATTATAAAACAGCATCTCGTCCCTTTGATGAAGATAGAGATGGTTTTGTTTTAGGGGAAGGTGCCGGTTGTCTTGTTCTTGAGGAATATAACCATGCTATAAAAAGAGGAGCTAAAATATATGGAGAAATAGGTGGAGTAGGGATGTCAGGTGATGCTTACCATGTAACTGCTCCACATCCTGAAGGGAAAGGTATTATTTTAGCAATGAAAGAAGCAATAAGAGATGCTGGAATTAGATCTGAAGATGTTGATCATATTAATACTCATGGTACTTCTACAAAATTGGGAGATATTGCAGAAATCAAAGCTATTAAAAAAGTATTTAATAAAAATATTTATAATATATTCATTAATTCTACAAAATCGATGACTGGTCATTTATTAGGTGCTGCCGGAGCAATAGAAGCAATAGCTACCATACTTACTTTAACAAAAAAAAAAATACCACCTACGATCAATTTATTTCATATAGATAAAAATATAGATTCAAAAATTAATTTTATTCGAAATAAAGCCATAAATAGAGAGGTAAATATAAGTATATCTAATACTTTTGGATTCGGAGGACATAATGTTTGTATTTTATTTAAAAAAATCGATGTTATCTAATAGTAATAGTGAAAAATTATCTATTTTGGTAAAAAAATTAAGTAAAATATTAGGATTTCAACTAAAAGAAACAAATTTTTTAAAAGAGATTCTCATTTATAGTTTTTCTACAAAAGTAGTTGTTAATAATAACAAAATGAATTTTATTCATTTTCAAAGGCTAGAATTCTTAGGAGATGCTGTATTAAATACTATAATATCACATTTTTTATATGAAAAACTACCTGAAAAAAAAGAAGGAGAATTAACTAAAATACGATCTAAGATTGTATGCAGAAAAAATTTGAATGAATTATATAAGAAATTAATTCTTACAGATATTTTATTAGAAATAAATATTATATCAGATAACATTTTGGGTAATACACTTGAAGTTTTAATAGGATTTATATATATAAATATGGGGTATAATAATTGTAAACATTTTGTAGATAAAATAATAAAAACTCACATAAGTATAGAAAAATTACAAAATGAAATTTCTAGTTATAAGGTTTTGATGATCGAATGGGCTCAGAAAAATAAAATTCTTATCAATTTTCAAACTTCTATAGAAAAAGAAGATAAGGATAAAAATCAAATTATTTATTTATCAAAACTTATAATTACAGAATATCAATTAATAACAGAAGGAACAGGTGGGTCAAAAAAAAAATCTGAAGAAATGGCTGCAAAAGCAGCTTATATTCGTGTTAATAATAATATGTTAAATATAAAAAAATGAAAAATTGTAAAATTAAAACTTCATGTTTAATCTTTTTAAAAAAGAGAAAAAGTTCCCTTATATAAAAAAAGGAGAAGGTCATCCTTTAATATTACTTCATGGATTGATGGGTGGGTTAAGTAATTTTAAAGCTTTATTAGATTTTTTTCCAAAAAAAGGTTACAAAGTTATTATTCCTTCATTACCTATTTATAATATGCCACTATTTTTAACAAATATTTCTAACTTATCTAAATATGTTATTCAATTTTTAATAGAGATAGGAATTGAAAAGGCTACTTTAATAGGCAACTCTCTGGGAGGACATATAGCTTTAATTATAGCTAAAAAAAGAATAGATCTAGTACATTCTTTAGTTTTAACAGGAAGCTCTGGTTTATTTGAAAAGTCTTTTGGAGACGGTTTCCCTAAAAGGGAAAATTACGAATATATCAGAAAAAAATCACAAGAAGTATTTTTTGATCCAAAAATAGCAACTAAAGAATTAGTTGATGAAGTTTTTCACATTGTGAATGATAAAAAAAAAGGAATGAAAACTTTATACCTTGCAAAAAGTGCAATGAAATATAATATGTCTAAAGATTTATCTGTAATTCATCAACCTATTTGTCTTATTTGGGGAAAACAAGATCATGTTACTCCTCCAGAAGTAGCAAAGGAATTTCATAGATTACTTCCACATTCGGAATTATATTGGATAGATAAGTGTGGACATGTTCCTATGATGGAACGTCCTAAAATATTTCTAGACATATTAGAAAAATGGTTATCAAAATTTGATTTTGATCATGAAAATTTTTTCTGTAAAATTTAAAAAAAGTGTAGTTGATATTAATCAATACAGTAATCATAGATACATATTTCCAGAATATGCTTTTGCTGGACGTTCTAATGTTGGAAAATCTAGTTTAATCAATTATATAGTGAATAAAAAAATAGCTAATGTTTCTTCTCATTTAGGAAGTACACGATACATTAATTATTTTTTAATAAATAGAAAATGGTATTTAATCGATTTACCAGGATATGGATATTCATTAAGAAAAAAAAATGATATCCAAAAGTTAGTAAATAATTATCTTTTTGTTAAAAACAATAAGATAATATCTTTATTTTTATTAATAGATTCTAGAATGTTTATTCAAGAAAGTGATTTTAATTTAATAAAAAAATTAAATGATAATAAAATCAATTTTTGTATTGTATTTACAAAAATAGATAAAATGAGTAATTTAACTATTGATAAAAATATATGTCGTTACATAAATGTAATTAAGAATAACAAATTATCAATTCCTACTTGGTTTAAGGTCTCTGTAAAAAAAAAATATGGAAGAAAGAATATCATTAGGTATATGGAAGAACAATTGTCTATTTATAAACAAAAACTAATTATTCCTAATTCATAGGATTTTAATCCAAAACCAAATATAGTTCCTTTACAAACAGGTGATAAATATGAACTTTTTCTAAAATTTTCTCTTGAATGAATATTGGAAATATGAATTTCAATAACAGGAGAAATTATTGATTTTATAGCATCAGCTATTCCTATAGAAGTGTGAGTATAAGCTCCTGCATTTAATATAATTCCATTACAAGAAAAACCTATATTATGTAATATGTCTATAATTTTTCCCTCACTATTATTTTGATAATAATTAATTTCTATATTGGAAAATAATTCTTTTTTTTTTAAACTTTCCAAAAAATCTGTAAAATTTGTGGATCCATAAATTTTTGTTTCTCTTTTTCCTAATAAATTTAAATTTGGTCCATTAATTATACTTATATTTTTTTTCATAAATAAAATTATTTTCAATTGTTTTTTTTATTATTTCTTGATTTAAAAAACGGTATTTTCCTATTTTAATGTTTTTTTTATGGAATCCAGCAAAATTTATTCTATCTAGATGATCAACTCTATAGTTTAATCTTTTGAAAATTCTTTTAATAATTCTGTTCCATCCAATGGATAAACCTATTTTTACTTGATTTTTTTGAAAACTCTTTTCTACAAAAAGAACTTTAACTCTTCCTTCTTTTAAATAAATTTTTCCTTCTCTTATTTTATCTAAATCCTTGTTACAAATTTCTTTGTTTAAATATACGTGATATATTTTTTTTACATGGAATTTGGGATGAGTTAATCTTTCGGAAAGAAATCCATCATTTGTAAGAAGTAATATTCCTGTAGTAGAATAGTCTAATCTCCCTACAGGATAAATTCTTTTATATTCATAAAGTTTTGGAAATAAATCGATTACTGTTTTTCTATGAAATTGATCTTTTGTAGAACAAATAAAATTTTTAGGTTTATTTAGTAGTACATATATTTTATCATTATTATTTTTAACAGTTTTACCGTTGTATTTTACTATATCATCTATACCAACTAAACTTCCTAGTTTTAGAACAGTAACTCCATTAATTTCTATAGATCCTGATTGAATTAATTTATCTGCTTTTCTTCTTGAACAAATACCAGCATTAGATAAATAATGATTTAATCTGATTTTTTGGTACATATTATATATTTTTTTCATTAAAAATGAAATACAACTTTTGTTGTATATTTTTTTAATTTATTTTTTGATATTTCATAATTTTTAGTAAATCCTAATATAAAACCTCCCCCTCCAGATCCACATAATTTTAAATAATATCTGTTGTTTAAAATACCTTCTTCCCATATTTTCCAAAGTTTTTTTGGAATCATAGGGCGTAGATTATTGAAAATCCAAGTGGAAAGAATTTTTACATTCTTTAATAAAAATTCAAAATCTTTTTTTAAAAAAGATTCCACGCATTTCTCATTATATATTATGAATTCATTCTTTAATATTTTCCTAAATTTAGGATTTTTCAATTTTTCAATAAAAAATCTTGCCATGGAAGAAGTTTTTCCTGGAAATCCTGAATTTAGCAAAAAAATAGTTCCCTTATTTTTATTATTATTTTTTGCAAATTTTATTTCTGTTATATCTGTTTTTGAATGAATAAGTAGAGGAATATTTAAATAACAAGTTAGAGGGTCAATACCAGAACTTTTTCCATGAAAAAAAGATTCCATTTTGCTAAATATTTCTTTTAGTATTATTGCATGTTTTAAACATTTTTCTAATTTTTTTTTTGCATATCTGTCATATATTGCAGCTACTAATGCTCCAGAACTTCCTATTCCATATCCTTGAGGAATATTTGAATGAAAAAAAATTCCTTTTTGTAAATCTTCATGTAATTTTCTTAAATTCAATTTTATTAAGTTTCTTCTTTTTTTTTCTAAAATTGATAAAAAATTATAATATTTTTTTATTTCGTAATTAGAATATAAAATTTTTGTATTGAATTTTGTATGAAATTCTAAAGATCCTGTATAAGAATTATGAGGAATGGAAATACCTACCGAATTTTCCATAACTCCATATTCTCCAAATAAAAGTATTTTTGCAGGAAAAAATTGTTTTCTCATTTTTTTTCCTTAGGTAAGGTCTTTTAAAAAGATCAATTAGTGAAAACCAAATTAATCTTTTTTTCATATATTTCTACAAAAAATTAATATTTTTCTTGCAACTTTACAAAATAAATGAAGATGAAAATAGCCTTATATGGACAAAAATTTGGTAAAAAAAATATTCCTTACTTAAATCAGTTCATAGGTTATGCATTTAATCACTCAATAGATATATATATTGAAAAATCTTTTTTAGACATTTTAAATTCTTTTGAAGAATTAAAAAATCTAAATTTTCCTGTTTTTTCTCATTATAAAGAACTAACTAAAGATTTTAGCCTAATGTTTACTTTTGGAGGGGATGGAACTATATTATCTGCTATAACTTTGATTAGAGATTCCGGTATTCCTATTGTTGGTGTTAATACAGGTAATTTAGGTTTTTTAGCTACTTTCAATAAAGATGTTTTCATAAAAAAAATAGATCAAATTTTTAACAAAAAATTGCATTTGATGAAAAGAAGTTTATTATGGTTAGAAACTTCAAGGATAAAAAAAAAAGAAGATTTTTTCAATTTTGCATTAAATGAAATAGTTATTCTTCGCAAAGAAACAGTCTCCATGATTACTATAGATGCTTATATTGATAATGAGTTTTTAACATCTTATTGGGCAGATGGGTTAATAGTTTCAACTCCTACAGGTTCTACGGGGTATTCTTTAAGTTGTGGGGGCCCTATAATAAGCCCCGACAATAAAAATTTTGTTCTTACTCCTATATCTCCACATAATTTATTTTCTCGTCCATTAATTATATCAGATCAGAAAATAGTTCATTTAAAAATACATAGTCGTGTAAAGTATTATTCTTTATCAATGGACACTAGATTAACATGTATGAACCAAGACAATGAACTTTTTATTAGAAAAGCCCCTTTTTATATATACCTCCTTCAAGAAGAAAGGAATATATATTATAAAACTTTGCGGGAAAAACTTTTATGGGGAATGGATCAGAGAAATTGAGTATTGATTTTTATTATTATATTTATTATTATGATAGAGTTGGAAAAAAATTTATTAAATAAAATAGATTGCAATAACATACCAAGTCATGTAGCTATTATTATGGATGGAAATGGTAGATGGGCTGAAAAAAGAGGAAAATTTAGAACATTTGGACATAAAAAGGCAATAGAATCTGTAAAGGAAACTATAAATGTTTCTAGAGAATTAAGTATTCCATATGTTACTTTATATGTTTTTTCATCAGAAAATTGGAATAGGCCAAAAAAAGAAGTAGATAGTTTAATGAAACTATTTCACACTAATTTAAGAACAAATTTAGAAGATATTCATGAAAAAAATGTAAAAGTTATTATCATAGGAGAAATCGAAAAATTTTCCAATATTATTCAAGAAGAGTTATTATTTTTTACAAAAAAAACAGAACATAACACATCTGGTACTTTAATATTAGCATTGAGTTATGGATCTAGAGAAGAAATTTTAAGAGCTACAAAAAGTATAGCAAAAAAAATATGTAATGGAGATTTTTCATTAAAAGATGTAGATGAGTTATATTTTAAAAATCATTTATATACTAAAAATTTACCAGATGTAGATTTAATGATAAGAACAAGTGGAGAACATAGGATAAGTAATTTTTTACTTTGGCAATCTGCTTATGCTGAATTGTATTTTACAGATGTTTTATGGCCTGATTTTAGAAAAAAAGATTTTTATAAGGCTATAATAAATTATCAAAGAAGAAAACGTCGTTTTGGACGCATAAAATAACTTAAATTACTGTATGAAAAAAAATATTGTTATTACCATTTTTGGTTTTTTAATAATGATGCAAATACTACAACAGAAAAGTTATTCTTTTTCTAATATTTCTAATGAATATGAACATCATAAATATATTATTCGTCATATAGATGATTTATCTATTCGAAATGAAAATAATCTTTTTCGAATAAGAAAAATTCATGTTTTTGGACAAACAAAGTATGATCATAATTTTATTTCTAAATTATCTAATATTTATTCCGGTGATTTTATTGATCTATCTGAAAATAAAATAAATGAAATAATAAATGTATTGTGGAAAAATAATTTATTTCAAGATATTTCTGTTTATAAAAAACAAATTTCAAAAAATGAAATTGATTTGTTTTTTGAATTAAAAGATTTAATAGAGATAGATGAAATCATAGCAGATGGAATACAAATTGATGAATTTCCTATACTGAAAAATATTAAACCTGGATATAGAATTTCAGTTGATTTTATTCAAAATATTAAGAATGAAATCATTGAATATTATAAGGATAAAGGATATGATGAAATTAGTGTAAAATGTAGCATCTTAAAAAAAGATAATGATAATGAAAAAAATATTTTACATATTGATGTAAATCAAGGACGAAAAATTGGAATAAAAGAAATATTATTCGAGGGTAATAAAGAATTAAGTAGTGAACAGTTACTTAAATACATGAAAAAAACTAAAAAAAGTTTTTATATTCCAATAATAGATAGTTCAAATTATGTTTTCGTCGAAAAAAATATACAAGAGGATATAAAAAGTATTATTGATAAATATCAATCCATGGGGTTTATAGATGTTAAAATATTTTTAGATTCAGTATGGAAAAAAAGTTTTGGAGATTATATTATAAAAATAAAAATTATTGAAGGAGATAAATATTATTTAGAAAATGATGTTGAATTTTTTGGAAATAAAAATATAAGTACAAGTACACTAAAAGATATTTTTACATACAAAAAAAATGATATTTATGATAGAATCAATATTAGTCATAAAATATTCGATCCAAAAAATACGAGCATTTTAAATACTTATTTAAATTTAGGATTTTTATTTGTTAAAATAAATCCTATAGAGAAAATAATAGGAAATAATAAAATACATTTAACGATACAAATAGAAGAAAATCAACCTGTATATATAAATGATATTAAAATATCTGGAAATTCAATTACTAATGATTATGTTATTATAAGAGAAATAACTACTCATAAAGGTGACCTTTTTTCTGCTAAAAAAGTAAAAGAGAGTTTATTAAACTTAGAAAGCTTAAAATTATTTAAGAATGTTTATCCTAATGTTTATCCAATAAATGAAAATTCTGTTGATATAGAATGGTGTGTTGTAGAGCAAAATACTAATGAAATCCAATTTTATGGAGGATTTGATGGTAAAAGTATCAAAAAATTTATTGGAGATTTTAGATTAAATTTTAATAATTTTTCTTTAAAAAATTTTTTTAACTGGAGTTTATGGAACCCTATTCCTCAGGGGGATAATCAAAAATTATCACTTTTTAGCAAATTAGGAAAAGATTTTTTATCTTATGGATTTTATTTTACAGAACCTTGGCTTGGTAGTAAAATAAATCCCACATCTATAACACTACATGGTAAATATTCTTTGAAAAGAATAAAAGACAACGATGATGATTTCCTTATATCTCAAATTAATGAAAATAATAAAATTGCAGATATCAAAACACAAATATTAGAAAGAAAAGGAGCATCTATTCAAGTAGATAAATTTTTAAAATTTTTAGATCCTTATTTGAGTGCCTCATTTTTAATAGATTATGATTTTTCTTCATATAAAAGAGAAATGCTATCTAATTCTTATTATGAACATATATTTGGTAATCTAAGTTCTTTAGTTTCATTTCAAAGAATTTCAACAAAACCTGATTTTATTTTTCCATTAGAAGGATCAAAAATGCAGTTTAACATTGAATTTACTCCACCATATTCTTTTATTTTTAAAAGTGATAATAATAATAATGGAGATATAAATAAAAAAATAGAATGGATGGAATATTCTAAATTTAGAATGAATTCTTCTTGGTACAAAAAGATTATGAAAGATATGGTAATAAGAATTGGAGGAGAATTTGGATGTTTAGCTACAAATCAAAAAAGTAAATTATATCCATTTCAAAAATTTTATATGGGAGAAATTCCTAGTAAATTTTTTGGATTAGAAGATATTGATGTTATTACATTAAGAGGTTATAACACAGAAATGAATAATTCAAAATATCCAATGTTAAAAACTGGAGGTATAATTTATGACAAAATTATTTTAGAATTACGTTATTTAATCAATATCAATAATATTATTCCAAATGTTCCAAATAATATTAAAATTTGGACTAATTCTTTTGTAGAAGGAGGAAGTATTAGTAGTTCTTATCGAAAATTTAATCCTTTTTTGATGAATAAATCTTTTGGATTTGGAATTCGTTCTTTTATTTCTCCAATAGGATTTTTAGGTATAGATGTTATTTATCCTATAGACTTAATTGATAAAAAACCATTTTTATCAAAATGGAAAACAAGATTCTTTATAGGTAAAGATTTATAAATTTTTTGTGGTATCTCCCGGAATCGAACCGGGGACACAAGGATTTTCAGTCCTTTGCTCTACCGACTGAGCTAAGATACCAAAAACAAAACAAAAATACAATAAAATAAATAATAAGTAATTAGACGAAAAATTTTCATTACAATCTTATTTTTCTTTTTTTCTTGCGATGAAAAAGAAAATGCTTTTTTTTCTTTTTTTGAAAAAAAATATATTCCTGAAAAAATTTTTATTGAAACAACTATTTCGTTTAAAAAAAGTGGACTGTTAAAATTATTTATTTATTCTCCTATAATAATGGATTATTCTTTTTATACCATATTTCCAAATGGTTTAAAATTATTCATTTATAAAAAAAAAAACAATGAATCTATTTATATTAGTGCTAAATGGGTTAAATCAATAAAAAAAATTTTTTATCATTTCAAAGGAGATATTAGAATTGTAAATTCTATAGGATACATATTAAAAACAGAAGAAATATTTTTCAATTTGAAAAACAAAAAAATATATAATGAAAAATACACCATCATATCCACTACAAATGGAATGGTATTCCGTGCAAAAAATGGAATAGAGTCTTCTGATAATTTAAGTAACATTAAACTAAAAAATATTAGTGGAACTATATCTATTAGATAAAATAATATGATTTCTTCTTATATCATAGTGATATTTATTACTATAATAGTATCTGCTTTTTTTTCTGGAATAGAAATGGCTTTAACTTCCTCTAGCTTATTTCAAATAGAATTAGAAAAAGAAAAAGGATCTTTTAGGTCTAAACTTATTTCTAAAAGCATTCATGAGTCTAAGAAATTTATAACAACTATGTTAATTGGAAATACTATATCTCTTGTGATATATGGTATTTATATGGAAAAAATATTTTTTTTTCTTTTTCCAAAAGAACTATTAGATAATTCTTATTTATGGATATTATTGTTAGAAACAGTATTTTCTGCTACAATAATTTTAATTTTTGGGGAATTTATTCCTAAAATAATATTTAGTATATATTCAAATGAATTGATAAGTTTATTTATTATTCCCATATATATTATATACAAAATTTTATATCCAATTACAAGTTGTATTATTTGGATATCTAATGTATTTCTAAAATTTCTAGGAGATAAAGAAAATAATCAAGAAAGAATTTTTGATAAAGAAGATTTGATTTATTTTGTATCAGAAAATGTAGAAAGTGAAGTAAAAGAAAAGGGTTTTGTAGAATCAGAAATTGAAATTTTTCACAGAGCTTTGAATTTCTCTGAAAAAAAAGCAAGAGAATGTATGGTACCTAGAAAAGAAATAGTATCTTCTAATATTTCATCATCTATTGATAATATCAGAAATCTTTTTACGGAAAGCGGATTATCAAAAATTGTCATTTATAAAAATAATATAGATAATATTATAGGATATATACATTATTTAGAACTTTTAAAAAATCCGAAAAATGTAGAATCCATAATTAGAACTGTAGAATTAGCATATGTTACCACTCCTGTAAGGGAAATAATGGATCTTTTAATAAAAAAAAAAAGAAGTATAGCTATAGTTTTAGATGAATATGGAGGTACAGCTGGTATGATAACTATTGAAGATATATTAGAAGAATTTCTTGGAGATATAAAAGATGAACATGATGACATTATTTTATTAGATAAGAAACTAAATGATAATGAGTTTTTATTTTCGGCGCGTTTAGAAATAAATTTTATTAATGCAAAATATAATTTAGATTTACCAAAATCTGAAAAATATGAAACTTTAGGAGGTTTAATAGTTACTTATACAGGTAATATCCCAAGAAAAGGAGAAAATATTGTCATCAATAATAATTTTTTTCTTTCAATAAAAAAAGTATCTAAAAATAAAATAGAAGAAGTTTTACTTAGAAAAAAAATTTCAGTATGAGTTTTTTAGAAGAACTAAGAAAAAAAACATGGTTAATTTTATTATTCATAGGAATATGTTTAATGTCTTTTATGTTAGATCCTAATGTATTATTAAATATTTTTTCTACAAATCCTAATATTGTAGGAAAAGTAAATGGAAATAATATCTATCTAAAAGAATATGTTGATTGTTTTCATTTTTTAAAAAGGTTTAGAGAAGGTGATACAACAGATTCAAATCTACAAGATGAAGCTTGGAAATTATTAATTCATGAAAAATTGTTAAATCAACAAGCTGTAAAATTAGGAATAGAAAGTACAGAAAAAGAATTTTGGAAAGCAGTAGAAAAACAATCAATATACAGTAAATTGGTAGATTTACATGATGATAAAGGTAATATGGATATGAAGAAATTTCAATCATATGTAAAAAATATAGAAAAAAATTCTAATGATCCTCAATTGAAAGAAGAGAAAAATATATGGTTGTATGAGAAAAAAAGCCTTCCAAAAAGAATTATTGCTAAAAAGTATATAGACATGTTAATGTATGGATTAAATTCTACTACTATAGAAGCAAAATTAAATCATAGTAATAAAAATAATTTTTCAATTATTGATTATGTTTTCCTTCCTTATTCAGAAATAGATAAAAAATACAATGTATATCCAATAAAAAAATCGGAAATTCATAATTTTCTAACAAGAAATAAATTATATAAAAAATGTAAAAGAGAAGATTTAAGATATCTTAGTTTTGTAATTTGTCGATCTTATCCATCATTGAACGATAAAAAAAATATGGAAAAAAAAGTTCAAAAATTATTTGATAAACTTAAATTTTCTAACCAAGAAAAAAACATTATTTCTATAGAATCTGAGAAACCTTTTGATTCAAATTTCTACATGAAAAGACATCTTCCCATTTTTTTACAATATTTTGTAAAAAAAGATCCTAAAATAGGAACTATGTTTGGTCCTATAAAAAATGAAGATAATATTTATATTATAGCTAAACTAATGGGTAAAAAAATGGTATATGACTATATTTTATCTAGTCATATATTGATATCGCATAAAGATGCAATGCGTTCTTCTAATGAAAGGACGAAAGAAGAAGCAAAAAAAATTGCTACAGAATTGTACCAAGAAATTAAAAAAAATCCATATAAATTTAATACAATCGGATTAAAAAGATCCGATGATTTTATTAATATGAAAAAAAATAAGGGAAGTTTAGGATGGATAAGATATGAAGATCATATCCCTATACAAGGATTTGATATTTTTTATCATAAAAATAAAAAAGGAACCATAGGATTTATAGAAACTAAATTTGGATACCACATTGTTAGAATAGATGATCAAAAAAATCCTGAATTAGCTTACCAATTTGGTATGATTGTAAAAAAACTTATTCCATCAAAAAAAACAGAAAATTTAATTTATAAAAATGTTATGCATTTTATGAAAGAAAATAAATATTCAAATTTGAATTTGTTTCTTAATAATGCAAGAAAAAGAAAATATGACACTATCTTTCTAGAAGAAGTGAAAAAAAATCAATGGAATATTAACGGTATAAACAGTGAATTAGATCGAAAAATAATAGATTGGTCTTTTGAAAAGAAAAGAAATAAAGGAGATAAAATAATTTTTACGAACTCAAATAAAGATTATATCATAGTATATTTATCTGACATACAAAAAAATGGTATTTCTATAAAAAAAATAAATAGTTATTTCATTCCATTTATTTTCGATGAAAAAATAAAAAAATTTTTGTTTAAAATAGTAAATTCCATGAATAAAAAAATGAATTTAGAAAATGTATCATCTTTTTTTTCTAAAAAAATAAGAAAATCTTGTAAAATAAATTTTGATGATTGTATGATAGATGATTATAAAGAACCTAAAGTCGTTGGTAATATTTTTTCTTCTTCATTAAAAAATAAAATTTCTAAACCTTTTTTTGGAGAAAAAGGTATTTTTTTTGTAAAAAAACTAAAACAATTTGATTATACCGATAAATATGACCGTTATTATTTTTCTTATGAAATAGAATTATTGAATAATCAATTGAGAAATAATTTTATTGAAAAGTTAAGTAATGTTTTAGTAGAAAAATCGAAAATAAAAGACTTTAGAAGAAATATACAATGATCTATTTTTTAACAGAATAATCTTTATTTTTTTTTATACTTGTATTTTTATTATTTACAATTTTATGAGTATTCTCTATTATCTCATTTTTTATTTTATCTTTTGAGATTTTCATATATCGTATTCCTTCTCCTAATCCACGTGCTATATCAGGTATTTTTTTTGGACCAAAAATAAGTAAAGCTATAAATATTATGAAGAAACTTTCTTCAATACTAATAAATAAAAAAAAATTTGTCATATTAATTATTATTTTTTGACAGAAAATACATAATATCTAATAATTAATAATTAATGAATATAGTATGATGTATTATGAAAAAAAAACTAAACAACTAGAATCAAATAACTAACTGATATTTTGAATAATTTTTCTGTACTGATTTTTTTAAAATTTGAAATTTACCAAAATTAACATTAATAAAAATAATAAGTAAAATTTATTAACTACCTTTGTTTATAAAAAAATAAGAGAATTAAATGAATGGCACTTGGAAGAATTTTATCTTATTCAAAATCTTATAAATATTCTTATCTTATTAATATATTATGTAATTTTTTACATTCTTTATTTTCAGTAATATCCATAATATCCATTTCTCCTGTATTAAGTATTATCCTTAATAATGATACAGAACAAAAAAATAAAACAATATTTTTCAATTATTCTTTTAATAGTTATTTTAATTGTATTGTTAAAAATTTTCATCAATATATAGAGATATTATCTTTTAAATATGGTAAAAAAAATACATTAGCCATATTTTGTATTTTTATTGTAATACTTTTTTTAATAAGAAATATATTTCGTTATTTTGCGATATATTTCCTTATAGGAATACGAACTTCTATTATTAGAGACATTAGAAATGATTTTCATAAGAAAGTATTATACTCACCTTCAGCATTTTTTTTTGATAAAAGAAATGGGGATCTAATGTCTAGATTATCTAACGATATAAATGAAATAGAAATTTCTATTGTTAATTCTATAGCTCATTTAATGAGTACCCCTATTGTGGTTATTTTTCATTTAGTAGCACTTTTTTTTATGAATTATCAATTAACATTATTTACACTATTGTTACTTCCTTTAATGGTTGCTTTTATTTTTATTGTAGGAAATAGTCTTAAAAAAGATGCAATAAAATCTCAAAATAAATTGGGTTTATTATTTTCTGTAATGGAAGAAACTTTAAATTCAATTAGAATTATAAGTATTTTTAACGCAGAGGAAATAGTGCAAAAAAGATTTGAAAAAGTATCTGAATGTCAAAAAAAATTATCTTCTTGTGTTAATAGAAAAAAAGAATTAGCTTCTCCTATCAGTGAATTTTTAGGATATATTATAATGATTTTAATCATTTGGTATGGAGGTAATTTATTTTTAGAAAAGAGAGAAATATCTACTGAAATTCTTATTCCTTTTATAGGTCTATTTTTTCAAATAATTAATCCAGCAAAAAATTTAGTTAATTCTATATCAAATATACAGAAAGCAAAAGCTTCTGTAAGAAGAATTGTAGAAATATTAAATAGTAGTAAAAGTGATTTAAACGAAAAAAGAAAATCAAAATCTATTATTCATTTTAATGATGAAATATTATTCCATAATGTATCATTTACTTATGATAAAGTTTTTTTAGTTCAAAATTTAAATTTTTCCATAAAAAAAGGTAAGACTATTGCTGTAGTAGGTAGATCAGGAAGTGGAAAATCAACAATAGTAAATTTATTAGCTAATTTTTATAATGTATCCTCTGGAAAGATTACTATTGATGGAAATAATATAAAATATTTAAAAATTCAAGACTATAGAAAATTATTAGGAATAGTAACTCAGGAACCTGTTCTTTTTAATGATTCTATATTTAATAATATAACACTTGGAATAGAAAAAAAAATATCTACAAATTCTGTCATAGAAGCAGCTAAAATTGCAAATGCACATTGTTTTATAAAAAAGCTACCAAAAGGATATAATACTGTTATTGGATATAATGGTAATAAATTGTCTTTAGGACAAAAACAAAAAATCAGTATAGCTAGAGCAGTATTAAAAGATTCTCCAATTATGATTTTAGATGAGATAACTTCCTCTTTAGATAAAGAATCAGAAATAGAAGTTCAAAAAGCATTGAATAAAATGATGAAAAATAGAACTTTTCTCATTATATCACATCGATTATCTTCTCCAATCATACATAATGCAGATCACATTATTGTTTTAGAAAAAGGAAAAATTGTAGAACAAGGTAAACATAAAAAACTAATGTTAAAAAGAGGTATTTATAAAAATTTTATGGATCTACAAAAATTTTAAAAATAATGAATGATTTTATTTTTAGATCTATTAAAGAAATCATTGATCATCCTACTTTATCCATTTCTATTGTAGTTAATCTTTTTATTATAGAAAGTATTTTATCTATAGACAACGCAGCTATGATCGCTTCAATGATTATGCAGCTAAAAAAAGAAGATAGAAATAAAGCTATAAAATATGGAATTATTGGATCCTATTTTTTTAGAGGTATATGCCTTATATTTGCTTCTTTTTTAATTAAAATATGGTGGTTAAAACCTATAGGTGGGTGTTATTTAATTTTTATTGGATTAAACCATTTTTTTAGACAAAAAGGTTTTCAAAAAATTAAAAAATCAAAATTGAAAAAAGAAAATAATTTTTGGAGAATTATCATTCTCATAGAAATGATAGACCTTGCTTTTTCTATAGATAATATTTTTGCTTCCGTTGCTTTATCAGAAAATATTATTATAATTTTTTTTGGTGTTTTTATAGGAATTTTATCTATAAGACTAGTTTCCCAATTTTTCATCAAATTAATGGAAAAATTTCCGAAGTTAGAAACTTCATCTTTCTATATAATAATTATACTTGGTATAAAACTTATATTATCTTCTTTTATCAAGAATGATAATTTTATCGTATTTTATAATTTTTCTTTAGAAGAGATATTTCCATTGCTGACTTTATTTTTATTTTTATCACCAGTTTATCTTTATTGGATAAAAAAATTAGCTAAAGCAAGATAGTAATAGGATCCTCTAAAAATTTTCTAAGAGAAATAATATATGAACTACCATTAGCTCCATCAATAATTCTATGATCACATGATAATGTGATTTTCATTACGGATCCTATTATTATTTTAGCATCCTTAATAATTGGTTTTTTCATAATAGATCCTATAGATAGTATAGACGAATTAGGATGATTTATAATAGAAGTGAAAGATTCTATTCCATACATTCCTAAGTTAGAAACTGTAAATGTACTATGTTCTATTTCTTCTGGTTGTATTTTTCTCAATTTAGAACGAAGAACTTTATCTTTCATTTCTTTAGAAATTTGTGATAAAGATTTTTTATCAGCATTTTTAATTACTGGTACTATTAATCCATCTTCTAATGCAACAGCTATTCCAATATTTATATCTGAGTAATATATCATTTCATCTTTATTCCAAGAAGTATTTATATCAGGATGTATATTTAAAGCTTTAGCTACAGCTTTAATAATAATATCATTAAACGAAATTCTTTCTTCTAAAGAAAGTTTATCATTTATATTTTTTCTAAATTCAATTAATTTATCAACATTTATTTCACTAAATAAATAATAATGAGGTGATGAAAATTTAGAAATAGATAAATGACATGCTATTTTTTTCCTCATAGAAGAATGAGATATAGTTTTTTTTATTAATAAACTATTATCATATGCATCATAAGATTGTTGAATATCTCTTTTTATTATTCTACCATTATCTCCACTTCCTCTTAAATTCTTTATAGGAATACCTATTTTTTTAGCCATTTTTTTTGCTAGTGGAGAAATAAGAATTCTATCTTTTTTTTCATACTCATTAATTATTTTATCATCCCTAATTTCTTGATGATTTTTTTTTTCTTTATTTTTCGGAATTAAATGGCTTATATCTTCTCCTTTTTTTCCTATAATTGCTAATATTTCATTAACACGTGTTTTTTCTCCTTCATGTACTCCTATAAATAATAAAATTCCACTAACATCTATTTCAAAATCTTGGGTTGCTTTATCAGTTTCTATTTCAGCTAAAATATCTCCTTCTAAAACCTCATCTCCTATTTTTTTATTCCATCTTATTACAGTACCCTCTTCCATAGTATCACTCAATTGGGGCATGGTTATTATTTCTGCCATTATTTTAAAATATTTTTAATTTGAAATTTTTAATTTGTTTTATATCTTTATTTTCTATCTATAGAAAGGGATAATTTGTTTCACTATAAACAACATTATACATTTCGTTTAAAGAAGGATAATCTGATTTTTCTGCAAAATCTACACAAGATTCTATATCTTTTTTCACTTCATTTTCAATAAAATTTAATTTTTCTATTGTTTCCCACTTATTTTTTAAAATAAGATTTTTTAATTTCAATATTGGATCATTTTTCTTGTATAAAAGAACTTCATATTTACTTCTATATGATTCCGAATCTGACATAGAATGGCCCCTAAATCTATATGTTTTAATATCTAAAAATGATGATCCTTGTCCACTTCTCGCTCTTTCTATAGCGACATATGTCGCTTGTGCTATTTTCTTAGGATCCATACCATCAACAGAATAAGATGGCATCCCATACGATAAACCTATTTTATGAATAGGTATATTACTACTTCTTTCTACAGAAGTGCCCATCGCATATTTATTATTTTCGCAAATAAAAACTACAGGTAATTTCCATATCATAGCCATATTCAATGTTTCATGTAGAGATCCTTGTCTAACCGCTCCGTCTCCCATAATGGTAATTGTTACTGAATTTCTATTAAAATATTTATCTGCAAAAGCAATTCCAGCACCTAATGGAATTTGTCCACCAACAATACCATGTCCACCATAAAATCTATATTTTTTACTAAAAATATGCATAGAACCTCCCATACCATGTGATGTCCCTGTTCTTTTTCCAAGAAGTTCTGCCATTATTTTCTTTGGATCTACCCCCATTGAAATGGGTAGTATATGACATCGATATGCTGTAATAATATTATCTTTAGACATATCCATAGCATGAGTTATACCAGCGGCAACAGCTTCTTGTCCATTATATAAATGTAAAAAACCTCTAATTTTTTTTTTTAAGTATAGAGAACGGCATTTATCTTCAAATTTTCTCCAAAAAAACATATCTCTAAACCACTTCAAGTAAGTTTTTGTGGTAATCTCTCTCATGAGAAAAAATTTATGAAATAACATTCATTATTAATTACACAAATTTAATCTTAAAGATTAAATCTACAAAAAATAATAACCCTATTAAATTTAAATGAAAGTAATGATACTTTCAAGAGCCATTTTTCTAGATCCTTTTATAAGTAAGTAGTCTATTTTATTATAAATAGGGTTATTTATTATCCATGTAATAAAATCTTCTTTATACTTAAATTTTTTTATTTTTTTAAAATTTATTGAATCTACATAAAAAAAATTTTCTCCAATTAGTAAAGGAATGTTTATGCTACTATTCTCTAAAAATAAAATTATGTTTTTATGTTCATTGTGAGAATATGATCCTAATTCTAACATATCTCCTAATATTACTGCTTTTCTTCCTTGTATATTTTCATTTAAGAAATTTAGAGCTTCTATCATACTGCTAGGATTAGCATTATAACAATCTACAATAATTTTTAAATTTTTTTTTTTTATAATTTGAGAACGTTTATTGTTAGGAATATATTTTTCAACAGCTTCCTTTATTTTAAATAAAGAAACTTTAAAGTAAATACCAATAGTAATAGCAGATGCTATATTATACATATTATAAATTCCTATTAAATGAGATATTATTTTTATATTTTCATAATATAAAGTTGATTTCATTTCTCCTTTTTTACAAAAAAATCTGATTTTTATATCATAATTATTTATTCCTTTTTCTGAAAAAATATATCTCCGTATTCCTATACTATTAGAAAATTGAATAGGGTCATCTCCATTAACAAATACCATTCTATTTGTATCTTTCAGAAATTTGTATAATTCTAATTTTCCTTTGATAACTCCTTTTATATCTTTAAATCCTTCCAAATGAGATTTACCAAAATTAGTTATATATCCATAATTTGGATTAATGATAGAACACATTTTTTTTATTTCATTCTTATGATTTGCTCCTATCTCTATAACAGAGATTTCAGTATTTTTAGACATAGATAGTATAGTTAATGGAATTCCAATATGATTATTTAAATTATCACGAGTATAATGAACTTTTTTATATTTTTTTAGTAAAATATTTTTAATTAGTTCTTTTGTAGTAGTTTTTCCATTACTTCCAGTAATAGCAATAATAGGAATATGATATAATTTATTTCTGTGATATTTTGCTAAATTTTGTAAAATTTGTAAACTATTATTTACCATAATAATCTTTTTACAAGAAAAAAAAAATTTTTTGTTGTCCATTATCGCAAGTTTTGCTCCATTGATAATTGCTTCATGAACAAATTGATTTCCATCAAAATTTCTTCCTTTTAAAGCTATAAATATGGAATTATTTTTTATTTTTTTACTATTTATTTCTATTCCAGAAGAAGTAATATATAATTGATAGATCCTATGTATTAGTTCCCTCATTTTTTTTAAAATAATAGCTCTTTTTCAAGTTTTATTTTTAAATTATTAATATTAGTAATTATAGTTCTTTTTTGGTTTTTTATATAAGAAATATATCCTGTTTCTTCAGAAATAACAAGACAAATAGCATCTGTTTTTTCTGATAATCCAATAGCAGCTCTATGACGTAATCCTAAACGGGAAGGTATTTCTTTATTATAAGAAACAGGTAGAATTGCTCTTGTTTTTACGATTTTATTTTCTATAATAATCACAGCACCATCATGTAATGGGCTATTTTTATAAAAAATACTTTCCAAAATAGGTACATTAATTCTTATATCCATATCATCACCGTTTTGAATAAATTCTTTTAGTTCTTCATGAAGTTGAATGACTATTAATACTCCAGTTTTATCTCCTGAAAAAATAGCACAAGCATTTACTATGTTATCTATAGTTTCCGTTTTAATAGAACTACCTATTGGATTTTTAAAAATAGAAGAAATAAATTTTTTTAAAAAAAATTTACTTCCTACTATAAGTAGAAATTTTCTTATTTCTGGTTGAAATAAAATAATGAGAGCTAGAAACCCTCCTTTGAAAAAAGTACTTATCAATATACTAAGTAATTTCATTTCATATATTTCAACTATTTTCCAGAAAATAAAAGTAGCTATAAATCCATAAAATATATTTATAGCAGCTGTATTATAAATAAGTCGATATACTTGAAATAAAATTATGGTTACTAATAAAATATCTAAAATATCAATGAAATAAATTCTCAATATTATTAATAACAACGAGAAAAATGATTCATGCAAAACTATTATAAATGTTAATAATTATAAAATATCCTTATAATATTGCACTAATTTTATACATTCCATAGCTTCTTTTACATCATGTACTCGTAATAATTTAGAACCGTTTAAAAGAGCTATAGTGTGAATTATAGAAGTTGCATTTAATGAATCTTCATGAGATATTTTTAAAAGACTATTTAACATATTTTTTCTCGAAATTCCTATTAAAATTAAATTGTCTTTAAATCCTAATAAAGATAGATTTTTTAATAATTGAAAATTGTGTTTTGTTGTTTTTCCAAAACCAAATCCAGGATCTAAAATAATATCAATAACTCCATATTTTTTTAAAATGGAAATTTTTTTAGAGAAAAAAAAAATTAATTTCCATCAAAATATTATAATAATTAGGATTATTTTGCATATTTTCTGGAATTCCTTTCATATGGTTTAGTATATATGGAATTTTTAGTCTTCCTATTATAGGAAACATCTTTTGATCCATATTTCCTCCTGAAATATCATTTACCATAACAGCTCCTTCTTCTATAGCTATTTTTGCTACTTCGCTTCTAAAAGTATCTATAGATATTTTAATATGTGGAAAATTTTTTATGATGAGACGTATAGGTTTCATTACTCTTTTTATTTCTTCTTTTTCCGTAATTAACTTGGATCCTGGACGTGTTGAACAACCACCTACATCAATAAATTCAGCTCCTTCATATAATAATTTTTCGACATGTTGTATCATGTGTGATTCAGATGTAAATTTTCCTCCATCATGAAAAGAGTCTGGTGTTAAATTCACTATTCCCATAATCTTTGGTTCATTAAATGAAAATAAAGATCCTGAAAAATTAATTATCATTTTTGATGCTTTTAATTAAAGAAAGATAGTAGCTATATAATAAATATATTATATTTTGTTTATAAAAATTATGTTGTTATATGAAACATACTTCTATTATTATAGATAAATGTAGGAAATTATTCTTAATAAAATTAATAGACTATGATTTTTCATGGAAAAAATTAAGATATTTTTCCATAATAGATCAAATTTTTATTAAAATTATGCGGATAAAAAATATACAATTAAATAAAAATCAATTAATAAAAGAAGAAACAATTATAGATACTTATATAGACATTATCAATTATTTTTTTATTATTTTAATCAAAATAGATTTAGATATTGCATCTAAATCTATTTCACATAAAAGTGTTCTATCTATTTATAATAAAAATATTGAAATGATAAATAATTATATTGTAAAAAATAATAATATGTTGAAAAATACAGTTTGTACTGCAGATGACATTTTGAAAAAAATTTTTTTCAAAAAAAATGAGGAAGAAATTCCTTTAGATAAACTAAAGGAATTTAGTATAGAAATAGTAATGAAAATTTTTTTTTTATTAGAAAAAAATTTTTGATATTAATAAAATCTAATTAAAAAAAGATGAGAGAAAAAATTTTGGTAGCAAATTGGAAAATGAATTATGATTTTTATGAAACTACTTCTTTTATTAGAAATTTGTTAAAAATTTTATTTGATAACAAAATCAATCACAATAAAAAAATAATTATAGCTCCTTCTTTTCCTTTTTTACACATTTCAAATCAAATTTTACAGGGAACTACTTTAAGTATAGCATCTCAAAATATTCATCAAAAAGATAAAGGTGCATATACAGGAGAAGTATCAGCAAATATGCTAAAATCTATAGGAATTAAAAAAGTATTATTAGGACATAGTGAACGTAGAATATACTTTTTTGAAGATGATAATATTCTATTACAAAAAATAAAAATAGCTTTAAAGTATAATATAAAAATCCTATTTTGTGTAGGAGAAACTATTTCTGAAAGAAATAAAAATGTTCATTACTCCGTCATAGAAAATCAACTAAAAAATACTGTATTTCATTTTTCATTACATGAAATAGCTAATTTTTCTATAGCATATGAACCTATTTGGGCTATTGGTACAGGAATTACTGCATCTCCAAAAGATGCTCAAAATATGCACCAATTTATTCGTTCTCTTTTCTCAGAAAAATATGGAAAAGAAATATCCAATAAAATATCCATTTTATATGGAGGTAGTATTAATGATATTAATGCAAAGGATATTTTATATCAAGAAGATGTAGATGGAGGACTTATTGGAAATTCATCTCTAGATATGAATAAATTTTTAAATATTATTCAATCCTAAAAATTATTCTATATTTGTTTCATGGCCTCGTAGCTTAATTGGATAGAGCATCTGACTACGGATCAGAAGGTTATGGGTTCGAATCCCTTCGAGGTCTTTTTGAAATAATTCTTATCCCAGATAAGGTTTTAGTATTTTACTCCTCGAAGAATGTTTTAATCTCTTTAAAGCTATACTTTCAATTTGTCTTACCCTTTCTCTAGTTAAATCACAAGATTGTCCTACTTCTTCTAAAGTCATAGGAGGAGCCCCATTTAATCCAAAATGCAGAATAATGACACGTCGTTCTCTCTCGCTAAGAGTAGCTAATATTCTTCTTATATCTTTACGAAGTGATTCTTTCTCTAAATGTTCATCTGGACGAGGGGATTCATCTGATCTAACCAAATCATATAAATTTGAATCTTCTCCTTCTATTAATGGGGCATCCATAGAAACGTGTCTTCCTGAATTTTTTATAGAATCTTCTACATCTTTTTCATTCATATTTAAATATTCAGCAATTTCTCTAGCAGATGGTGTTCTCTGCAATTCTTGTTCTAATTGAGCAAGAGTTTTTAATATTTTATTTAATAAAGCTAATTTATTTGTAGGTTGACGAATAGAACGAGATTGTTCTGCTATTGCTTGTAATATAGCTTGTCTGATCCACCATACAACATAAGAAATACATTTAAATCCTCTTGTTTCATCAAAACGTAATATTCCTTTTATCAAACCTAAATTTCCTTCATTGATTAGATCACATAAACTTAATCCTTGATTTTGATATTGTTTAGCAACAGAAACTACGAAACGTAAATTTGCATTTACCAATTTATCTATAGCAGATGCATCCCCTTCTCTTGCTTTTCTAGCATATTCTACTTCTTCTTCTGGAGTTAATAATGGAATTTTTCCTATTTCATGAAGATATTTATCTAATGACTCAGATTCTCTATTTGTTACTTGTTTAGTAATTTTAAGTTGTCTCATGCTTTTATTTTTTATTCATTTTTTTTTGTAGGACGAGGCAAAAGAACTTTTCTAGATAATTTCATTTTTTTGTTTTTTTCATCTATTCCCATAAACTTTACATCAATAATTTCTCCTATATGTAATTCTTTTTCTATATTACTTATTCTTTTCCATCCTATTTCCGAAATATGGAGCAACCCTTCTACGCCTTTTGCAATTTCAACAAAAACTCCAAAATCCTTTATAGATTTTACTTTAGCTTTATAAATTTTTCCTAATTCAGGAACAAAAGTAATTTGTTTAATTCTATCAACAGCTTCTTCTATTTTTTCATAATCTTTTCCTATAATTTCAATATAACCAAAATCTCCTTTTTCTTCTATAAGAATATTTGTATTTGTATATGATTGTATTTCTTGAATTACTTTTCCTCCTGTTCCTATAACAGATCCTATAAAATCCTTAGGAATATTAAATGTATATATTTTTGGAGCATTTGGTTTCATTTTATCTCTATACTTTGATAGAGTATCTAACATTTTTTTTAAAATAAAAATACGTCCTTCTTTAGATTGAGTTAGAATATCATTTAGTGTATCATATGTTAATATATCTTTTATTTTTACATCCATTTGACACGCAGTTATTCCGTGTTTTGTTCCTGTAATTTTAAAATCAATATCTCCAAAATAGTCTTCTTCACCCGTTATATCGGATATAATAACTTTTTTATTATTTTCTATAAACATTCCCATTGCTATTCCAGATACAGGATTATCTATAGGAATACCAGCGTCCATTAGGGCTAAACTTGCAGCACAAACAGTAGCCATAGAAGAAGATCCATTAGATTCTAAAATATCGGAAACTACACGAATTGTATATGGATTCTTAGGTATGATATTTTTTAATGCACGTTGAGCTAAATTTCCATGACCTACTTCTCGTCTAGAAACACCTCTTATTTGACGTATTTCTCCTGTAGAAAAAGGTGGAAAATTATAATGAAGATAAAATTTTTCTTGATTTTCCATAATAACATTATCTATCCTATTAGCATCTAAGGAAGAACCCAATGTTACCGTACTTAATGATTGAGTTTCTCCTCTTGAAAATAAAGCAGAACCATGTACACCTGGAAGATAATCTACTTTAGAATGAATTGGACGTATTTGTTTATAATTTCTTCCATCTAATCGTAATCCTTCTGTTAATATTAAATTTCTTATAATATTTTTTTTTACTTGATTATAATATTTCTCAATGAGTAATTCTTTTTCTTCTATAAATCCATCATCATTATTCTTAATTATATAATTTTTTAAATCATTTAATATTAATTTTTCTTTAATAGATCTATTTTTTTTATCTAAAAAGCTTTTGTATAATTTATAAATTTTATCATATAAAAAAGAAAAAACTTCTTTTTTTAAAAATTCATCATTTAAATGATTGTCTGATAATTTTTTATCATTTTTATAAAAAATATGTTTTGTATTATTAGATAGTTTTTTGATTAATCGTAATTGAGCTTCTATTTGAGGTTTGATAGCTTTATGAGCTTCAATTAATGTTTCCAAAAATTCATTTTCTTTTACTTCTTTCATTTCTCCTTCTATCATCAGAATAGAATCTTTATTTCCTCCTACTATTAAATCAATATCTGATTCTTTTAATTGTTCTAAACTTGGATTAATAATAAATTTATCTCCTAATCGAACTATTCGTATTTCTGATATTGGGCCATTAAATGGTATTCCAGCTATAGTTATAGCTGTAGATGCAGCTAAACCAGCTAAACCATCTGGTAAAACAGTTTTATCATATGATAATAAAGATATCATTATTTGTATTTCTTTATTAAAAAATTCTGGAAACGTAGGTCTTAAAACTCTATCTACTAATCTCATAGTTAAAATTTCTTCATCAGATGGTCTTCCTTCTCTTTTTATAAAACCTCCAGGTATTTTTCCTCCAGCAGAATATTTTTCTCTATAATCTACTGTTAATGGTAAAAAATCAAAATTTTTATCTTTTTTTATATCTTTAGAAACTACTACAGTTGCTAATAACATTGTATCTCCTGATCTAACTATAGCAGATCCATCTGCTTGTTTTGCTATCTCTCCTGTTTCTATAATAATAGTTCTTCCATCATTAAGGTAGATAGTTTCTTTCAGTATATCTGGCATATTGCTTTTCTTGAATTGGATTAATAATTAATTGATCATAAAATTATTTATTTTCTTAATCCTAGATTTTTAATGATATCTTTATAAATATTTACATCACGTTTTTCAATATATTTTAATATTTTTTTTCTTTTACCTACTAATTTTACTAAAGCTCTTTCAGTATTAAAATCTTTTTTATTATTCTTTAAGTGTTTGCTTAAATAATTAATACGATAAGTAAGTAAGGCCACTTGTGATGTAGAAGATCCTGTATTGTCAATAGAACCTCCATATGTTTTAAATATTTCTTTTTTGTTTTCTGCAGTAATCATCATATATTAATAAAGTAAATAAAGTTAAAAATATTTTTTTTATTAAATTATTATTTTTTTATTTCATTTTTTATTTCAATAATAGACTCAGAGAATCTATATATCTCCTGTCGTTTGATAAACGTGGAATTTTATTTTGTCCTCCTAATTTTTTTTGATATTTTAGCCAATCATAAAATAAACCATTCCTAACTACTTTTAAAATTGGTGGACGTAAAATTATATCTTTATAACGTTTGATTTCATAATCTGAATTTAAGGATTTCAATTCTTCATCTAAGATATATTTAAATTTATCCAAATTTTTTGGAGGTTTTTCGAATTCAATAATCCACTCATGAGCTCCAGATTTATTTTCATTCATATATATAGGTCCTACAGTATATTCATGAATAATTGAATTTGTTTTTAAACATGTTTGATTTATAGCTCTTTCTACATTTTCCACAATTAATTCTTCTCCAAAAGAATTAATGTAATGTTTTGTTCTACCAGAAATGGAAATTCTGTATGGAGATAAACTAGTAAATTTAACAGTATCTCCAATGATGTACCTCCATAATCCAGCATTAGTCGAAATTACTAGTGCATAATTTTTATGTAGTTCTACATTTTCAATAGAAATAATTTTTGGATTATCATTCCTAATTTCTTCCACAGGAAGGAATTCATAAAAAACTCCATGATTTAATAAAAGTAGGAGATCTCTGTTATTTTTTTGATCTTGAATAGCAAAAAAACCTTCTGATGCGCTATATACATCATAATAGTTCATTTGATGATCAAATATTTCTTCATATTGAGAGATGTAAGGCATGTAACTAACTCCACCATGAAATATAACCTCTATATTTGGCCATATTTCATTAATTTTTTTTTTATTGAAAAATTTTAATATTTTTTTTAAAAAAACCAATAACCAAGAACAAACTCCAAATACAACTCTAACATCTTTAGATACAGTTTCTTTAACTATACTTTCTATTTTATTTTCCCATTCACCTATTAAAACTGTTTTTTTTTTAGGTATACAAATATTGTTAGCCCAATACGGCATATTCTCTATCAAAATAGAAGATAAATCACCATAAAAAGTATCATATTTTTTACATAATTCATGACTCCCTCCTAAACGAACAGTTTTTCCTAGAAAAATATTTGTTTTAGGATGATTATGAATATAAATTGATAACATATCTTTACCAGCTTTATAATGACATCTATTCATAGATAAATCAGTAACAGGAATATATTTACTTCTAGCGTCTGTAGTTCCCGAAGATTTTGCAAACCATTTAACTTTTCCAGGCCATAATATATTTTTTTCACCCCTTCGCATTCTTTTGATAAAGGATTTTAAATTAGAATAATTACATATTGGAACTCTTTCTGAGAATTGTTGATATTTTTTAATATCATTAAATCCATATTTTTTGCCAAATTCTGTATTTTTTGCATATAAAATTAATTGATTAATTAATACGTTTTGTGTTTCTATAGGATAACGCATAAATAATTCTATATTATTAATTCTTTTCTTAATAAAAGAAGATATTAAATAAGATGATAAATTTTTTATCATTAGTATGAAAAAATTTGATGTTATTTTTTTCTTGATAAATAAATGGTAGCAATACCAAAAGTTAGTTTATGAATATTAAAAACATTAAATCTATGATATTTTAAAAATGTATTAATTTGATTATTATTATGAAACCATTTTATTGATTTTTCTAAATAATCATAAGCGAACTTATTTTTTGATAAAAAATTACCAATTTTATTTACAATAAAATGAGAATATATGTTATATATTTTTCTCAAAAATAAATTATTGGGGATAGAAAATTCTAAAATTGCAAGTATACCTGATGGTTTAAGTATTCTATCTATTTCTTTGGTAGAATGAATAAGAAATTGGAAATTTCTTATTCCAAAACCAATAGTTACTATGTCAAATTTTTCATTTTCAAATGGAATTTTTTGAGAATAACCTTTAATTATTTTAATTCTTTTTACCAAAAATTTTTTTATTATTTTCTTTCTAGCTATTCTTAACATATTATCGGATGGATCTAATCCTATAATTGTACTGTTAGTAAAATTATTAGCTAATAATATTGCTAAATCGCCAGTTCCTGTTGCTAAATCTAGTATGTTATTATTTTTTTTTTTTGTATATTTTTTTAACAGAAAAACCGTTTTTTTTCTCCAAAAAAAATCCATTCCAAATGATAATATATGATTAATTACGTCATATCTTATGGATATATGATTAAACATATTTATTATTTTTTTTTCTTTTTTTGAGGAAATTGAAAATAATTTTTTATTATTCATCATTTTGATATTTTTTAATACTGAAGTTTTATTTATTTTGAATTTAAAATTTCTAACATTAGAAAAAAAGAATGATTCGATCAATCATTACAGGAACAGGGCATTATTTACCAAAAAAAGTTATAAGAAACAATTATTTTTTGAAACATGAATTTTTTGATAAAAAAGGAAAAATTAATAAGTCTAATGAAGAAATTATTAGAAAATTTCAAGATATTACAGAAATAGAAGAAAGAAGATATATAGACAAAGGCTTATTAAATTCTGATATAGCGACTATTGCTGCAAATAGGGCTTTATTAAATTCAAAAATTTACAAAGAAAAAATAGATTATGTAATATCTGCTCATAATTATGGAGATATACATTCTTTATCTCTTCAATCTGATTTTATGCCTTCTATATCTGCTAGAGTAAAAAATAAATTGAAAATAAAAAATAGAAAATGTAAACCATATGATATGATTTTTGGATGTACTGGGTGGATAGAAGGTATGATTTTAGCAGATCAGTTACTACAATCTAAATATGCTAAAAATATATTGATTACAAGTTCAGAAACTTTATCAAAAGTTATAGATCCACATGATAGAAATGCAATGATATTCTCAGATGGAGCAGGGGCAGTTATTTTATCAGCAATTGAAAAAAATAACGATAAAAATAGCGGTATTATTTATTATGACTCTCAATGTGATAATAACGAAGAATTTTATTATCTTACTAATGGTCCTTCTTTAAATCCTAGTTATAAAAAATCTTTAATTAATATTAGAATGAATGGAAGAAGAATTTATGAGTATGCATTAACAAGAGTTCCAAATATGCTCAAAAATATACTTGACAAAGCAGAAATTCATTTGAATGATTTAAAAAAAATCATCATACATCAAGCTAATGCAAAAATGGATTATGCTATTTTGGATAGATTATTAAAATTGTATGATTATACAACATCGTTAAATAAAGAATTATTATCTAAAATTATGCCGATGACTATTCAGAAATTTGGTAATTCTTCTGTAGCAACAGTACCTACTTTACTGGATTTAATTCTTAAAGGCAAAATGCCACCACATGAAATAAACCCTGGAGACACTATATTAATGGCTTCTTTAGGTGCTGGAATGAATATAAATGGAATGATTTATCGTTTTCCAAAATAAAAAAAATAAATAAATAAAATATATACATGATATGAAACAAAAAATTCATCCAGAAAATTATAGACCTGTTGTTTTTAAAGATATTAACAACGACAAAATTTTAATTTGTAGGTCAACAGTAAAAACAAAAGATACAATTAAAATAGATGGACATAATTATCCATTATATAAAATGGAAATATCTAGCTATTCACATCCTTTTTTCACTGGTGAAAAAAGATTTTTAGGAAAAACAGGTCCAGCGGAAAAATTTAAGAAAAAATATGAAAAATTTAAAAAATTCAAATAATTTATATGAATTTTATATTATATGATGGGTTAGAATGGAGTAGTTTGTTACCTTTAACTTTTACTAGACCTGTATCTGAAATACGGATAGGTTTATTTACAATGAAAGAAAGATGGGAAAAATATATAAAAAAAAATATTGATTATGTCATAACAAAACCATTTTTATCAGATAAGTATTCAAAAAATGCAAAAAATAATTTCAAAGATGTATTATTAGTTAATTCTTCATATCTTCCAAATGAAGAATTGGTTGATTTAATTTTTTATCTAAAAATAGATGAAGCAATTTGTTATAATGATAAAATAGTAGCTGTTAGAAAAAATGTATTTTTTTATGATAAAAATGAAAAAGATATCTATAATAAAATAGAAAAAATAACATATAAGAAAAATTACGAATTAAAAAAAATTATCCACATAAAAAATACATGGGATATATTTATATACAATAAAATTATATTGGAGAAAGATTTTTTATTTTATACAAAAAATAGAAAATCTTTCTCCTTATTAGGAAGTAATAATATTCTTCTTTATAAAGAAAAAATATTTCTAGAAGAGGAATTAAAAACTAATAATATTGTTTTAAATGCTAAATATGGACCTATTTATATTGATAGTGGAGTAGATATTATGGAAGGTTCTGTGATAAGAGGCCCATCTTGTATAGGAAAAATGTCTACATTAAATATAGGATGCAAAATATATGGTGGGACAACCATTGGGCCTTATTGTAAAATCAGTGGAGAAATAGTAGATACTGTTATTTTTTCTTATTCTAATAAAACTCATGATGGTTTTTTAGGAAATTCGGTTTTAGGAGAATGGTGTAATTTAGGAGCTGGTACGAATGTATCAAATCTAAGAAATGATTACTCAAAAGTAACAGTTTGGAGTTATGAGAAAAAAAAGTTTATATCTACTGATATCCAATTTTTTGGAATAATAATGGGAGACCATTCTAAATCAGCAATAAACACTCAGTTTAATACAGCTACTGTAGTAGGTGTTGGTGCTAATATATTTGGATTTGGATTCGCTCCTAGATATATTCCTTCTTTTTCTTTGGGAGCAATACAGAATAATAGCAATAAAATGCATTTTCATAGAATATGTGAAACAGCTTCTATCGTTATGAATAGGAGAAACGTTCATTTTTCTATTTTAGAAAAAAATATTTTAAAGTATTTGTATAATAATAGATTTTGTGAAAATTTATAATTTTAGATAAAAAATTTTTATATGCTGAAACATAATTTGGGTTATCCACGCATAGGGATATATAGAGAATTAAAAAATGCTTGCGAGGATTATTGGAATAATAAAAATGATTTAAATAACTTATTTGAAGTTGGTAGAAAAATAAGAAAAAAAAATTGGGAAGTTCAAAATAAAGCAGGTTTAGATTTAATACCATGTAATGATTTTAGTTTTTACGATCATGTTTTAGATATGACTTTATTATTAGGGGTTATTCCCGAAGAATATATGTCTATTCCTAATAATAATGATAATATGAATTTATATTTTTCCATGGCTAGAGGTTTTCAAAAGCATGGATGGGATATCAAAGCAATGGAAATGACTAAATGGTTCAATACGAACTACCATTATATAGTTCCGGAGTTTAATAAAAATCAACAATTCTTTATATTTTCAAAAAAAATTTTTGAAGAAGTAAATGAAATGAAAGTTTTGTTAAAATCCACGGAAAAAATTAAACCTGTATTAATAGGTCCTATTTCTTTTCTTTTTTTAGGAAAAGAAAAAGAGAAATATTTCCATAAAATGGATTTAATTGACAAATTAGTTCCTATTTATATACAAATCATTCATGAACTTCAAAAGTTAGGTATTTCTTGGATACAGTTAGACGAACCTATTTTAGGATTAGATCTTTCTGATAGAGAAAAAGAAGCTTTCCAATATGCTTACAAAAAAATAAGTAAAATATCTTCCGATATATTGTTAACATCCTATTTTGATGGAATAATAGAAAATATATCCTTAATAAAGGATATTTCTATAAAAGCTTTACATATTGATTTAATAGAAGATCCAAATCAACTTAGTAAAATAATTCATTTTTTAAATAAATTAAATATTACTACCACTCTTTCTTTAGGTATTGTTGATGGTAGAAATATATGGAAAAATAACTATAATCATTCAATTAAAATTATAAAAAAATCTATAGACTATTTAGGAGAAAATCGTGTAATGATTGCACCTAATTGTTCTTTAATTCATGTTCCAATAGATATAAAATTGGAAAATTCTATTGATCATGATATAAAAAATATAATGTCTTTTGCAAAACAAAAAATTTATGAATTAGTTGATTTAGCAAATATTATAAAAGGAGAAGAAAAAATTTTATTAGAAAATAAAAATATAATAGAAGAGTATAAAAATTCATCTATTCTGAATAATGAAGTAGTAAAAAAAAGAGTTGCACAAATAAGTGGTCAAAATTTTAATAGAAAAAATATCTTCCATATAAGACAGAAAAAACAGAAAGATAAACTAAATCTTCCTTATTTTCCAACTACAACTATAGGTTCATTTCCTCAAACAAAAGAGGTCAGAGTTATTCGTAACAAATTCCGTAAAAAAATAATAAATAAAGAAGAGTATAGAAATAAGATTAAAGAATTCATTATAAATGTTATTAAAAAACAAGAAGAAATTAATCTTGATGTTTTAGTACATGGAGAATTTGAAAGAACAGATATGGTAGAATATTTTTCAGAAAAACTTCAAGGAATATTATCTACAAAAAATGGATGGGTTCAAAGTTATGGAAGTAGATGTGTTAAACCACCTATTATTTATGGAGATGTTAGTAGAAAAAATGATATGACTGTTGATTGGATATGTTTTGCTCAATCACAAACTGTTAAACCAATAAAAGGAATGTTAACTGGTCCTGTTACTATATTACAATGGTCTTTTGTTAGAGATGATCAACCTATTCATGATACAGCGTATCAAATTGCATTGGCTATTAGAGAAGAAGTTTTGTCACTAGAAAAAAATGGTATTAATATTATTCAGATAGATGAACCTGCTATAAGAGAAGGATTACCTTTGAAAAAAAAGAATTGGAAATATTATTTTAATTGGGCTATTAAAGCATTTCGTATTTCTTCTAGTGGAGTTAAAGATGAAACTCAAATACATACACATATGTGTTATAGCGAATTTAATGATATATTTGAACATATTGCAGATATGGACGCTGATGTTATTACAATGGAAACTTCTAGATCTAAAATGGAATTATTGAAAGCTTTTTCAGACTTTTGTTATCCAAATGAAATAGGACCTGGAGTATATGACATTCATTCTCCGAGGATTCCTACTGTAAAAGAAATATTCAATTTGATAGAAAAAGCATCTAAAAAACTACCAATCAGGAATATTTGGATCAACCCAGATTGTGGATTAAAAACTAGAAAATGGGAAGAAGTATTACAATCACTTAAAAATATGACAGAAGCTGCAAGAATAGCTAGAATAAAGTTAGCGAATCAATCACATTAAATAATTTTTGTATAATTAATTATATTTTTGCAAAAAAATAAATGACTTTACAAAAAAGAGAAGAAATAATAAAAAAAGAATTTGAAGTCCTAAATAATTGGGAAGAGAAATATGAATATTTAATTGATTTAGGAAGAAAATTACCAAAAAAACCAAAAGAATTTAGAACTGATGATAAACTAATTAATGGATGTCAATCTAAAGTTTGGTTGGAAGCTAAGTTAAAAAATGATTTTCGCATTTCTTTTGATGCAGATAGTGATGCTTTATTACCTAGAGGTATGGTGGCTATTATTATCCGTTTATATTCAGAACTTTTTCCTTTTGAAATTATTTATTCAAATACAAATTTGATTTCTCAAATAGGATTTCAAACTTTTTTATCACCTATTAGAGCTAATGGTATATTACTTTTTATAAAAAAAATAAAATTTTATGCTATTGCTTTCAATGCAAAAATTTCTGTTGGTTTAAATAATGATAAAATTAAAAAAAATACATACTAATAATGTATAGAACTTTTAATCCTGTAAATAATAATGTTATAAAAACATATTATTATTTGTCTGATAAAGAAATAGAAAAAAAGTTATCTATAGCTGATATAGCATTCAAAAAATGGAAAAATATTTCTTTTTCAGAAAGAATTCAATGTTTATTGCATTTATCCAATTGTTTATATAATGCAAGAGATATCATATCTTGTTTTATAACAAAAGAAATGGGTAAACCTATCAATCAATCTCGTTTAGAAATCAATAAGAGTATTAGTTTATGTAAATATTACTCTAATAACATAGATAAATCTATTCTTTTTAAAGAAATATCTAGTTCATATAAGAAATCATATGTTATGTATGAACCTATAGGATCTATACTAGGAATTACTCCTTGGAATTATCCTATATGGCAACCTATTAGATCTGCTGTTCCTAATTTGTTAATAGGAAATGTTATTCTTATTAAACCAGCCATAAATACTACTGAATGTTCTCTTTTTTTAGAAAAAATGTTTTTAGAATCTGGTTTCCCTAAAGGAGTTTTTCAAATTTTATTGATAGATAATAATAAAATAGAGCATGTTATTAAAAATGATGTTATACAAGGAGTTACTTTTACAGGTAGTTGTTATGCTGGAAGTATAATAGGAAGTTTATCAGGGAAATATATTAAAAAATCAATTTTAGAATTGGGAGGAAATGATGCTTTTATTGTAATGAAAGATATAGATAACATAAAAAAAGTTGCAAAATTAGCTACAAAATCTAGATTAAATAATACGGGACAAGCATGTATATCAGCAAAAAGATTTATTGTGGACGAATCTATTATGGATGATTTTATACACATAGTAATTGAAGAAATGAAAAAATATTGTAGAGGAGATTTATATAAAGATTCTACAAAAATAGGTTATATTTCTAGAAGTGATTTATCAGATAAATTAAATCAACAATATTTAAATATTATCTCAAATGGAGGAGAAATATGCTTAAATCTTGAAAGAGATGATAATTTTTTTTCTCCATCTTTATTAAAAATAAAACAGAATAATACCTCTTTTTTAAGAGAAGAAGAAATATTTGGTCCAATAGGTTTAGTTATTTCTTTTTCTAAAGAAGAACAAATTCCTGATATTGTTAATAATACATTATATGGTTTAGGTAGTTCTATTTGGACAAAAGATTTGGATAAAGCAGAAATATTATCCAAAAAAATAAAAACGGGAATGGTATTTATCAATGAATTAGTTAGTTCTGATCCACGTTTTCCTTTTGGAGGAATAAAAAAATCTGGATATGGAAGAGAGTTATCTATTCTATCCATAACAGAATTTACAAACTGTAAAACAATTATAATGAATAACTTATAAAGTTTTTCTCATTCTGGCAATTGGTATATGCATTTGATCTCTATATTTAGAAACTGTTCTTCTAGCAACCATATAACCTTTTTTTTGTAAAATTTTAGATAATTTTTCGTCAGTTAATGGTTTTTTTTTATTTTCTTTAGCTATTGATTCTCCTAAAAGTTTTTTTATTTCTATAGAAGAAATTTCTTCTCCTTCTTTGTTAATCATTTTTTCAGAAAAAAAACTTTTAACTAGAAAAGTACCATATGGAGTGTTTACATATTTACTATTTGCAACACGTGAAACTGTAGATATTCCAACGCCAATTTTTTCAGAAATATTTTTTAAAATCATAGGTTTTATTTTATATGGATCTCCAGTTAAAAAATATTCCTTTTGATAATTCATGATAGCATTCATTGTTATTATTAATGTATTTTTACGTTGTTTTATAGCCTCTACAAACCATTTAGCAGAATCAATTTTCTGTTTTATAAATATAATATCATTTTTTTCATATTTTTTTATATTTTTATGAAAATCTAACATTTTTAAATAATAAGGTGATATTTTAAGTTCTGGTGTGTTTATTTGATTTAAAGATAACTCTAATTGTCCATTTATTATAGAAATAGTAAAATCTGGTATAATTTCATTAAAATTATTAGTATTGTTGGTGTTTCCAGAATAAATTTTTCCTGGTTTTGGATTTAGTTTTTCTATTTTAGAAATAACATTACGTAAATTTTTTTTTGTTAATTGTAATTTGTTTTGCAATTTTTGGTAATGTTTTTTCAAAAAATTATCAAAATAATTTTTGATAATTTTTTTTGCAATTAAAATTTCTTTGCTTGATTTTTTTCTTTCTAATTGAATAAGTAAACATTCCTGTAAATTTCTAGCTCCAACTCCAGTTGGATCTAACTTTTGTATATAATTTATGATAATGTCTTCTATTTTTTTTTCATTTACTGAAATTCCAAGTATTAAATGAATATCATCTGATATAGATGTAACTTTTCTTCTTATATATCCATCATCATCTATGCTTCCTAATATGAAGTCTGAAATTAATAAATCTTCTTTTTTTAAAAATCGAAATGTATATAATTGACTTTTTAAATAATCTTGAAAAGATGTTCCAGAAATAATTGTCGGAATATATACGTTTTTACTAGCATAACAATTATTGTTACTACTATTATTAATAACAATATCATTTTGCCGATTATTATAATAATTATTGATATCTGTAATTTTATTATCATTTGAATACTCATACTCATCTATTTCAGAAATAGATGAGTTATTTTTATCATTTTCTATGATATCAATATCATTTTCTTGTTTCAAAGATTCTTCTGATAAAAAATTTTCTGATTCTGTTTCTTCCAAAGCTGGATTTTCTTCTAATTCTTGTTTAACTTTTTGTTCAAAATCTAAAGTGGATAATTGAATTAATTTCAATAGTTTAATTTGTTGAGGAGAAAGTTTATGCTGTACTTTTTGTAATAACTGTTGTTTTAACATATTTTAAAATTCTGCATTACTTGGAGTTCTTGGATAAGGAATTACATCACGAATATTATTCATTCCTGTAATAAATTGCACTAACCGATCAAAACCTAAACCAAATCCACTATGAGGAACAGAACCAAAAATACGTGTTTCTATATACCACCATAATCTTTTTTTATCTGTTTTTGTTTCTTTCATTCTTTTTAATAGTATTTCATATCGTTCTTCCCTTTCAGATCCACCAATAATTTCTCCTATTCCAGGAAATAAAACATCCATTGCTCTCACCGTTTTTTTATCTTCATTTATTCGCATATAAAAAGCTTTAATGGAAGATGGATAATCAAATACTATTATTGGAATTTTGAAATAATCATTTACTAAATATTGTTCATGTTCTGATTGTAAATCCATTCCCCAAATAATTGGATAAGAAAATTTGATATTTTTCTTATTTTCTTCATTATTAAGAATAGTTATGACTTCGGTATAACTTATTCTTTTAAATTCAGATTTTAGTATATTTTCTAGTTTATCTAAAAGATATATTTTTGATTTTTTGTTATATTTTTTTGAATATTCGTTTAAAAATGATAAATCTTCTATACTATGTTTAAGAATATATTCTATTATATATTTTAATAAATCTTCAGCTAGATTCATATTTTCTTTTAACCTATAAAAAGCTATTTCTGGTTCTATCATCCAAAATTCAGATAAATGACGTGAAGTATTTGAATTTTCTGCACGAAAAACAGGTCCAAAAGTATAAACTTTTCCCAACCCTATACATGCTGTTTCTGCTTCTAATTGTCCTGAAACACTTAGATAAGTTTTACATTTAAAAAAATCTTTTAGATAATCTTTATCTGTATGTATTGTTTTTTCTAAAGTAGAAATTTGAAACATTTTTCCACTACCTTCACAGTTTGAAGTAGTAATAATTGGAGTGTGCAAATAGAAAAATTCATTTTTTTGAAAATATTTATGAATAGAAAAAGCTATGTGATTACGAATTCGCATGATACAACTGAAAATTCTAGTTCTAAAACGCAAATGATATTGTTCCCTTAGTTTTTCTAAACTATGTTTTTTAGGCTGTAAAATAGATTTTTGAATGTTCTCTGGATTTGCAAATCCATATATAATAATATTTGAAGATTTTAGTTCTATAATTTGTTGATCACCAATACTTTTTTCGATCTTTCCTATCACTCTAATTGAAGTACCAATAGTTATTTTCTTTATAATTTTTATATCTATTTTCTTTGATAAAACAATTTGTAAATCTTTAATTGTGGATCCATCATTTAAAGTAATGAAAATAGAATAACGAAAAGAACGAACCCATCCTTCAACTAAAACTTTTTTATTCAAAAAAAAACCCCATTTATCTAGTAATTCTTTAATTGAATGTTTTTTTATCATCATTATATTTTCAATATTTCTTTTTCTTTAATGATGAAAAAATCATCTATTTTCTTGATATATTCACTTGTTATTTTTTGTATGTAATTTTCTCCAGATTTTGATAAATCCTCAGATACTGTTAATTTTTTTATATTTTGATTGCTTTTTTTTCTTATATTCCTTATAAGTACTTTTGCATGTTCTGTTTCCACTTTAATTTTTTTCATTAAGTTTTTCCTTTCTTCCTCTGTGATAATAGGAATACGGATATGAATGTAATCTCCCTTATTAGTAGGCATAAAACCTAGATTTGCATCTATGATGGTTTTATCTATTTGTGGAATAATAGAATGATCCCATGGTTGGATATTTATATTCATATTATCTATTACTGTAATATTAGCGACTTCCATCATAGATATAGTTGATCCATAACATTTTACATTCATTTTACTAAGAAAATCAGCTATATATTTTCCGCCTAATCGTAAATGATGAATTTCTTTTTTTAGTTTTTTTAAAGTTTTTTCCATCTTTTCCTTACAGGAAGAGAAAATATTTTTTAATTCTTCCATTATTTATTTATTTTTTTTAAATACTAATGTTCCTATTTTTTCTCCTGAAATTACTTTTTTAAAATTACCTTTTCTATTTATATCAAAAATAATAATTGGAAGGTTATTTTCATTTCCTAAAATAAATGCTGTTTGATCCATAACTTTTATTCCCATTTTATATGCCATATCAAAAGATATATTTTTTAATTTTTTGGCATCTTTATCCTTTTCGGGATCATTGGTATAAATTCCATCTACTCTAGTACCTTTTAACAAAACATCAGCCTTTATTTCTATAGCACGTAAAACAGCGGCAGTATCTGTAGTAAAATATGGATTTCCTAATCCAGCAACGAATATTACGACTCTTCCTTTTTCTAGATGACGTATTGCTCTATCTTTAACAAAAGGTTCTGCTATTTGATCCATTCTGATAGCAGTTTGAATATATGTACATATCCCTACATTTTCCAGATATGATTGGAAAGCTATACCATTTATTACAGTGGCTAACATTCCCATATAATCTCCTTCTATTCTATTTATTTTATCTACTCCTATTTTAGAGAACCCTCTGAATATATTTCCTCCCCCAATAACTATAGCAACTTGTCCTCCCATATCTACTACTTTTTTTACTTCTTCTGCATACTGTTGAAGACGAGTAGAATGAAGTCCAAACCCATTACTTCCCATAAGAGCCTCACCACTCAATTTCAATAATGATCTTTTATACTTCATGAAAAAGATATTTGTTCAAAAATAAATTTTTTTCTAACATAAATACTATGGGAAAATACCTAGTTTTTCATATGAATCTACAATTTTATTAATAGCAAGAACAAATGCTGCAGTTCGCATATTTTGTATTTTTAATGATATTTTTAAATCACGAATTGTATGAAATCCACTAATCATGGTATCTTCTAACCCACTACGAACTAAATCAATTTCTCTTGGTCCTCTTAGAATAATTTTTTTATCATCTGGTGATATTTTTTTTTTGCAAGTAGTTTCCATAACTTGTAATAATTCTGAATTCATATTTTCATTAAATCGTTTTTCCATTCTACCATGACGAACATGGCTCAAATTTTTTAACCATTCAAAGTAAGATACTGTTACTCCTCCTGCATTTAAATAAATATCTGGAATTATAATAACCCCTTTTTTTTCTAAAATTTCATCTGCTTCAGGTGTTATAGGTCCATTAGCAGCTTCTCCAATAATTTTTGCTTTAATTTTATCTGCGTTATTTTTATTGATTACATTTTCTAGTGCTGCGGGTATTAATATATCACATTCTAATTCTAAAGCTTTTTCAGTATTTTCGATATTTTTTGCTTTTGGAAAATTTAATATAGATCCAGTATTTTTTAAATGTAAAATTACTTCTGATACATCTAAACCTTTTTCATTATAAATTGCACCTTCCCTTTCAGCTAAAGCAACAATAATAGCTCCTGCTTGATAAAAAAAACTGGCGGCATAATATCCTACATTTCCTAGTCCTTGTATTATAATTTTTTTTCCTACTAATCCTACGTTCAACCCTATAGAAGACATATCTTTCTTCATTTTACATAATTCTCTAATTCCATAAAATACTCCTAATCCAGTTGCTTCTTTTCTACCTCTTACTCCTCCTTGAGATATAGGTTTTCCAGTAACACACGCTAAAGCATCCACATCTTCAGGTTTAATAGATAAAAAAGTATCAAGAATCCAACTCATTTCTCTTTCTCCAGTTCCATAATCTGGAGCTGGAACATCTATTCCTGGTCCAATAAAATTTTTTTTGATTAACTCTGAAGTATAACGACGAGTTATTTTTTCTATTTCTTCTATAGAAATAGTTTGGGGATCTATTTTTATTCCACCTTTAGCTCCTCCAAAAGGAACATCTACTATTGCACATTTATAAGTCATCAGAGCTGCTAATGTCATAATCTCATCTTGATTCACTTTTGTACTATATCGTATTCCACCCTTACAAGGTAATTTATGATGGGAATGCTGAACTCTATAAGATTCAATAACCTTGATTTCTTTCCCTAATTTTATAGGAAAATGAACCCTATACACAGCGTTACAGGCTTTTATTTGTTCTAATAATCCTTTTTCTATAGAAATAAATTTAGTTGCTTTATCAAAATTTTTTTCTATACAATTGAAAAAACTACTATATGATGATGTACCAGTTTTTTTTTGGTGTTTTTTTAACATATAAAGAGCATTTACTCAAAAAATAAGCTAATATTTTTATTAAATACAAATTTACAACATTTTATGTGTAAAAAGTGATATATTTTATTCTTTTTAAAATAGAATATTTATTATTTTATTTGGTATTATAATAAACTTTTTTATAGTTTTTTTTTTCAAAAAAAGTTTTGTTTTGTAATGATTAAAAATATAATTTTTTATTTCTTTAATGGAAATATTTTTATCAAATGATTCTACAAATTTTAATTTATTATTAAACATAATTGGATATTTTACCTTATCTTTTTTATTAAGATATTTTATATTTGACATTGGAATTTTTGAGTATATAATAGATTTTTTTTTACCTAATTTATTCCATATTTCTTCTGTTATATGAGGAGCAAATGGTGCTATTAATTTTACCAAAGGTTCTAATATTTTTCTTTTGTTACATTTCATTATTGTTAGTTGATTAACAATAATCATAAAGGAACTAATAATTGTATTCAAAGAAAAATATTTCATTTTTTCGTGAATACTATTTATAGTATGATGTAATATATAATATTCTTTTGATGAAGGATATATTTCACTAACTTGAAAAACTCCATTTTTATGAAATAAATTCCAAAATTTATTTATAAAATTTTTAATTCCATTAATTTTTTTATCATCCCAACATTTAGATTGTGTAACGGGTCCTAAAAAAATTTCATATAATCTAAATATATCTACTCCATATTTCTTTGAAATATGATCTGGATTGACAACGTTATATTTAGATTTTGACATTTTTTCTAATTTATTTTTACAAATAAATACTCCATTTTCTAGATAAAAATAAGAATCATAAAATGAGGGATAAGTCTTTTTAAATAGATTAATATCTAATTCATTTTTTTTATTTATTAAATTTGTTTTAACATATATTTCTTGGTATGAATAAGATCGAAATATTTCTTTATTTTTTAATCCATAGGATATGAAAATATTTTTATCTATAACTTTTAATATTTTATATGAATAATTTAATATCATTCCTTGATTTAATACTTTCTTGAAAGGTTCTTCTGTATTTATCCATCCTCTATCTTTCAAGAATTTGTGCCAAAATCTTGAATAAATTAAATGTCCTGTACCATGTTCATATCCACCAATATATAAATCAACTTTTTTCCAAAAATTTTCTTTTTCTTTAGACAAAAAAAACTTTGTATTATGAGGATCCATGTATCTAAGATAATACCAACTAGATCCTGCCCAGCTAGGCATAGTATCAGTTTCTATTGGAAATATGTTTTTTTTATCATCAATATTAATGCTTGATACTATTTTCATATTTTTTTCGTCCCATGCCCATTTTTTTGCTCTAATTAATGGAGATTTACCATCCGATGGATGAAAATTTTCTATTTTAGGAAGAATAATGGGTAATTTTTCAATTGGTATTGCATAAGGAATTTTATTTTTAAAGTAAATAGGGATCGGTTCCCCCCAATATCTTTGTCTAGAAAAAATAGCATCACGTATTTTATAGGTTGTAATTTTATTTCCTATTTTTTTTTCAATTAATTTTGCAATTACTTTTTTTTTTGCTTCTTTATTACTATTTAATCCATTCAAGAATCCTGAATTGAAAAATATTTTTTGACTTTTTTTACAAAAATTAACTTGAATAAAGTTTATTCCAAACTCATTAGCAAATTTTTCACTTTTTTTATCATTACAGGGGATTCCTATTATAGATTCAATTTGATTATCAAAGGAAAAATAATCACTAATGAAAATAGGAATTTTTTGATCTGTAATAAAAGGATGAAAAACATAATTTCCTGTAAAAATACCAGAAATATTTTTATTTTTTGTTTTTTGAATAAAGTTTAAAACTTTTTTTTGATCAGAAGGAATAGCTATTTCCTTTGAAAGTGGGTGTTCTGAAGATAAAACGACAAAAGACATTCCAAAAATATATTCTGGATGATGTATAAATGACTTAATTTTTTTTATTATCTTATTATTTTTTGAATAAATAGGATAAACTATATCAAATACAACAAAAGCTCCTGTTAACTCTCCTATCCAATTAGATTGCAAATTTTTTAAAGAGTCTGAGCATTCAATATATTTTAAACCTTTTAAAAGTCTGTTTGCATAAGCAGAAATTCTTAAATGCCATTGTTTCATTTTTTTTCTTTGTACTGGGAACCCACCTCTTTGACTTCTTCCATTTTCTATTTCATCGTTAGCTAACACAGTACCTAAATCTGGGCACCAATTAACTACAGATTTACTTAAGTAAGCTAATCTATACTTTAATAAAATGGATTCTTTTTCTAAAACACTTAATTGATTCCATATATTAGAACTGAATTTTTTTTCAAATGAAGTACTTGCATTTACATAAAAATTTCCATTCTTTTGGAATTCTTTAATTAATAGATTAATAGATTTTGCTTTTTCACTATCTTTATCATACCAAGAATTATAAATTTGAATAAACATCCATTGAGTCCAATGATAATAATTTGGATCACTAGTGCATATTTTTCTACTCCAATCAAACGATATCCCAAGATTATTTATTTGATTTTTGTATTTTTTTATATTTTGAGAAGTAGTTTCAAAAGGATGTTTATTTGTTTGTATAGCATATTGTTCTGCAGGTAATCCAAACGAATCAAATCCTATAGGATTTAGGACGTTATATCCTTGAGATCTTTTATATCTTGCATAAATATCTGATGTAATGTATCCTAAACAATGTCCTATATGTAAACCTGCTCCAGATGGATATGGAAACATATTTAAAATATAATATTTTAATTTTTTTTTCTCTTTAGTTCTAAAAATATTGTTTTTTTTCCAATATATTTGCCAACGTTTTTCTATTTCTTGATAATTATATTCCATTTATATTTTCATAAATTTTATAAGAAAATTACATTATGTAATTTTAATAACTACATAGTAATGCAAAAAAATAAAAAGTTTTTCTAAAAACAAGATAAAATGTTTAATGATCATCAAGATTATTTGATAAATAATAAGGAATTTTTAAATAATCAAACTACTAGTGTATTAATAAAAATAATACAAAGTCATCCAAATGATATTATTACAATATTGAATCTGCTAAAAATAAATAAGGTTGTTTCTATTTTTAATTTTTTAGACTTTTATACAAAAAAAAAAATTGTAGAAAAACTACCTATTAAAAAAAAAATAGAACTATTGAATCATCTATCTGTAAATGATCGTATTTCTTTTTTTAAAAATTTATCTAAAAATGATTTAAAATGTTTAATTAAATATTTAAAAAAAAAAGAAGATAAGCGTAATACCTTAGTATATTTAGGATATCCTAAAAATAGTGTAGGATGTCTAATGATTCCATATTATATTGCAGTTCAAAAAAATTGGAAAATACAGGATGTATTAGACTATATTCGAAAAAAAGTAAAAAATAGCGACATTATAGAAATTATTTATATAGTCAATGAAGAAGGAAAATTAATAGATGATCTCAAAATACGAGATTTTTTACTTGTTGATCCAAATACAAAGTTATATGATTTAATGGATGGTAAATATACTGCAGCTTTAAATCTTACTGATACAGAAAAAGAAGCTTTTCAACTATTTTCTCTAAATAGTAATAGGGCGTCATTTCCTGTAATAGATGATAAAAAATTTTTATTAGGTATAGTAACTATAGAAGATATAGTATGGTCTATCAATAATTCTAAAAAAAATACTTCAAATCAATCCTATATGAAAATTTCTTTATATCAATTAATAAAGAAAAGAGCAGGTTGGTTAATTTTGTTATTTATTGGAGAAATGATGACAACTACAGTTATGCAACAATTTTCAGGATTTATGGAAAAAGCTATAGTTCTCGCTTTGTTTATTCCTTTAGTTGTTTCAAGTGGAGGGAATAGTGGATCTCAAGCAGCAAGTTTAATTATTCAAGCAATGGCTTTAGGAGAAGTTAAAATAAAAGATTGGTGGACCGTTATGCAAAGAGAGATTATTTGTGGTTTTTTCTTAGGGAGTATTTTGGGTATAACGGGTTTTATACGTGTTATTGCATGGCATAAAATTAATTTTTTTAACTATGGTCCACATTGGATATTAGTGGGTTTAACAGTATTTTTATCATTGATAGGAGTAGTTTTATGGGGTACATTTAGCGGATCTATGTTACCTTTTATAATAAAAAAATTCAATGGAGATCCAGCTAGTTCATCAGCTCCTTTCGTAGCAACATTGGTTGATGTTATTGGATTAATGATATATTTTTCTATTTCTTATATATTATTACATGGAACATTATTATAAAATTGGTTTTTACATTTATTTAATACTGTTTCAAAATCTTTAGGAATAGGACTATAGAAGTTACAACTTCCTTTTTTTGGATGAATAAAAGAAATAGATATGGCATGTAATGCTTGTCCTTGTAATATTTTTAAACATTTATGAAAAAAATCTATATTATTTTTGGATAATTTTTTTTTGAAAAAAATTCTATTGCCTCCATATGTTGAATCATTAAATAATGGATGTCCTATATATTTTAAATGAGCTCTTATCTGATGTGTTCTTCCAGTTTCTAATTCACAAGATATATATGTTATATATTGAAATCTTTTTATTACTTTATAATGAGTAACAGAAAACTTTCCTTTTTGTTTATTTTCTTTTAATATCATCATTCTTTTCCTATTATTCAAATCTCTTCCTATAAATCCATTTATAATTCCTTTTTTTTCATTGATATCGCCCCATGCTAAAGCTATATATTTTCTTTTGATAATTTTTTTGTGGAATTGTTTTAATAAATATTTTTGAGATAATTCATTTTTTGCAAAAATCAATAAACCTGATGTATATTTATCTAGTCTATGAATCAAACCACATCTATATAAATTTTCATTATAGTTAGAATATTTTTCTAAGTGATATTTTACTCCATTAATTAATGTACCTTTTTTATTTCCGTAACCAGGATGTACAACAATACCTGATGGTTTATTAATTACGATAACATCTTCATCTTCATGAACAATATTAAGATTCATTTTTTCTTTTATGATATTATCATACTCTAAATTATCGATATTATTATTATTGTATAATAATGAATCAATTGATAATTCAATAGAATCTAGAGGTTTAATTTTGTGGTTTTTTTTTTAATAGTTTTTTTATTGATTAATACTTGACTTGAATTCATAGCTTTTTGAATTTGATTTCTACTAATATTTTGTATTCTATTTGCTAAAAATGTATCAATACGTATTTTTTTTTCATTTTTATCAACTATGATTTTTATTTTTGTTTCTTTCATTTTTTGATTTTTTTTTTAGAATAGTTGTTTTTACAGGTTTTTTATCTAAAGGAGTATTAATGACGGGATTATTATTTCCAATTGGTAATGGAGGAGTAGTAGGTTCTTCTAATGATAACCATAAATCAATAGGTTTATTTTTATCATAAATTGTACCAGGATCAGGTTTTTGACGATATACTTTTGCATTATGATCATTCGTATTTTGATAATCATAGTAAAAATTAACAGTATTAAAAAATTTATTTTTTAAAATAGAAATAGCTATTTTTATCGGCATTCCAGTAACATTTGGAACTATATTATGATTATTATGAAAACTTTTTCCTATCAGTAGAGTAATTCCATCGTTTTTTTTACAAAATACATATCCTGATGTAATAGATTGATTATTATAAAATACTTTTATAATCTTATCTTTATAAATATCATCATCTTCTATATATCTTATTTCTTTAATAAATAGATTATTTTTATGTAATAATTTTATAGCTATATTTTTTTTTTTATTAAAAATATCCGGCAAAACATTACAATATTTATTTGGTTTTGAATTTATTTTCATGTATATAAATCTTCCTTGTTTGACATGAGATCCAACTTTTGGAAAAAAAGAAATAATTTTATCATTATCTAATGATGGATCGTAATATGATTTATCTATATTATATTTCAATCCTAACTTCTTTAAAATTAATATAGATTCTGTTAATGTCATATACCGTAATTCTGGAACCTCAACATGAGATCCATGTTTTGTATAGACATCGACCCATTTTAATGCAAATTGAGTAATTTTATATAATATAAATATTGCAGCTAATAAATTGAAAATGAATATTAATATATATTTTGAATAGTTCATAAAAAACTTTTTATGTTTTTTTTTACAGAATTCATATGTATATTATTTATTCAAATATAAAAATAATGAAAAAAATAGCTGTTGTGATGGGGGGTTATACAAAAGAATGTCTTATTTCTATTAAAAGCGGGACAGCTGTTTACAATCATTTAAGTAGATCGGAATTTGAACCTTATCGGGTTTATATTTTTAATGATAATAAATGGTTATTAAAAGATGATAATAACAAGGAATATCATATTAATAAACATGATTTTTCAGTAAAAATAGGAAATAAAACTATTAAATTTGATTGTGTATTTAATGTCATTCATGGAACTCCAGGAGAAGATGGAATATTACAAGCTTATTTTAAATTATTAAAAATTCCTTGCACTGGATCTATTTTTCATCATTCTAATGTAACTTTCAACAAAAAATATTGTCTAACTTTTTTGAAAAATTTTGATATTCATACAGCAAAGTTTTTATTTATAAATAAGAAAAAAATTTTTGATAAAAAAAAAATTATAAAAAAAATAGGTCTTCCATGTTTTATCAAACCTAATAGATCTGGATCTAGTATAGGTATAAGTAAAGTTTATAAAGAAAATGAATTATTATTTGCAATAGAAAAAGCTTTTCAGGAAGATGAAGAAATTATTGTAGAATCTTTTCTTGATGGAAAAGAGATTTCTGTAGGTGTTTTTTCCTATAAAGGGGAAATTTTTGTTTTACCTATAACAGAAATAATCAGTCAGAATGATTTCTTTGATTTTGAATCAAAATATTCTGGTAAATCTAAAGAAATAACACCAGCAAAATTACTACCTGATATAGAAAAAAAAGTACATGATATTGCCAAAAAAGTATATGAAATTTTCAATTTATCTGGAATGTCAAGATCAGAATATATAATAGTCAATGGTGAACCGTACTTTTTAGAAATAAATACGATACCAGGTTTATCAAAAGATAGTATTTTCCCAAAACAGTTAGAATCTGCTGGTATATCTTTATCTTCTTTTTTTAGAAAAATGATATATTCTTCAATAGAAGAATAATTATATTTTGCAATTACACTTTTTTTTACAAAAATTTTTTTGATAAAAAAAAGAAACTAATTTTTTTAACAAAAAAAAAATAGAAACAAAGAAAAATATTCCAATTATTAAGTATTGCCACCACATAATATTATTTTAATGTTTGGTATATAATAAAAGAAGTAACATATGCTAATATAGTCATAAATACGAATTGTATTACAGGCCATTTCCAAGATTTTGTTTCTTTTTTTATTATAGATAAAGTACTCATACATTGCATAGAAAATGCATAAAAAGACAATATAGATAATCCTGTAGCTATAGGTTTTTTTGTTTCCGAAAAAGAATCATTTTTCATCTTTTCATTTAAAGAAACATTTTCTTTTTTCTCTATATTATAAACAGAAGTCATAGTGCTAACAAATACCTCTCTTGCTACAAGAGAAGATAATATTCCTATTCCTATTTTCCAATTATATCCCAACGGATGAAGTAAAGGTTCTATATTTTTTCCTAATATGCCCAAATAAGAATTGGGTAGATTGCTTTTTTGTATGATTATCCATTTATTATTATTATTTACAACATTATTATTAGAAGGACCAAAATTTCCTAAAACCCAAATTATTATATTAACTAACAATATCATTTTTCCTACATTTATAATAAATGATTTAAGATTTATCCATATTGGTATCCATATATTTCTAAATATTGGAATTTTATATGTAGGCATTTCCATAATGAGATGACTTCTATAATTTTTTCTTAATAATTTATGTAGTAACATAGAGACCGTCAATGCAGATAAAATTCCTATAAGATACATTCCCATTAGAACTATTCCTTTCAATTGAATAAAATACCATTTTTTATTCGGAATGATTAGAGATATAATTAATGTGTAAACAGGCAATCTAGCTGAACACGTTATAAAAGGAGTTGCTAAAATAGTAATTAAACGATCTCTTGAATTTTCAATATGTCTAGCAGACATTATTGCGGGTATAGCACAAGCTATGCTGGAAATGAGTGGAACTATACTTTTTCCATTAAGTCCAAATGGACGCATAATTCTATCCATTAAAAAAATAACTCTACTGATATATCCACTTTCTTCCATAATAAGTAAAAAAAATAAAAGAATGAATATTTGTGGAATAAAAGAAATTACAGCACTAATTCCAGGTAATATTCCTTGTAATAAGAAATCATTTAAAGGTCCTGGATATATATTCTCCAATTTTTTTCTAATAATAGAAAAATAATATTCTATAAGTATTTTCGGATGATCTGACCAAAAAAAAATACATTGGAAAATAAAAAACAAAATAAATAAAAAAATAAAATAACCCCAAAATGGATGTAAAATTACATAATTATCTAATTTTTTAGAAAATTCTAATATATTTTTTTTATGATTTGATACAATATTTAAAACTGATTTTGATAATATTTCTCCTATTTTTTCATATCTATCTAATGTTTCTTTTATTTGTAATTTTCTAGAAGAAATATTGTACTTTTTTTTTATTTCTTTTAAATGATGAATATTATTATTTAAAATAATTTTATTATTTGATAAATAAAGCCAAGCTTTATATGTATTATTTATATTGTAAATATTTTTTACTTCATGAATTGGATCATAGTAAATTTTTCTTGGACAAAAAAATAAAGATGTACTTTCTTTTTTTTTTAAATTTTTTATTTTATTTTTTAATTTTTCTAATCCAATTCTTTTTCTCGCATCAATACAAATAATTTCCGATGATAGAATATTTTTAAGTTTTTTTACGTTAATATAAACCCCCTTTTTTTTCGCTTGATCCATCATGTTTAATATGAATAATACAGGAAATCCTAAATCTTGTATTTGACTGAAAAGAAAAATGCTTTTTCTTATGTTAGAAGAATCTGCTACTACAATTATTTTATCGGGAGAATCAACATGGTTCTTTTCATCATTTAATAAATGACATACAATTTCTTCATCTTCAGATGAAGGATAGATACTATATGTCCCTGGTAAATCAATTACTTGATATTGAACTTTTTCAAAGGAAAAATATCCTACTTTTTTTTCTACTGTAACCCCTGAATAATTTCCAACTTTTTGATTTAATCCAGTTAAATTATTAAATAAACAAGTCTTTCCTACATTTGGATTTCCGATAAGTGCTAGTTTAACAAATCTTATTTTATTATTCATTAATAATAGGTTCTACTATAATATTTTCTGCTTCTTTTCTACGTAAAGCTAAAAAAGATTTATCATAACTTATACATAATGGATCATAGAAAATAGAAACAAAAACAACTTCAAATTGAACTCCCGGTAGGATTCCTAATTCTAGTAATTTTATTGGATAATCTTCATTTTTATATCCTTTTATAATACCTTTGTCTCCTTTTTTAAGATTAGATAAGTACAAAATTATATTTTTTTCATAAGATGTAAAATAATGAAAAAATGAAATAAAGGTTTAAATTTATCTTTTTTATCTCAAATATTAATAATGACATCTACTATTATTAGATCTATACAATTACTTCTTAGTATTTCTACACTAATCATAGTTCATGAACTAGGTCATTTTATTTTAGCTAAAATATTCAAAGTAAGAGTTGAAAAATTTTTCTTATTTTTTAATCCTTGGTTTTCTATTTTCAGTAAAAAAATAGGTGATACTATATATGGATTAGGCTGGTTACCTTTAGGTGGTTATGTAAAAATATCTGGAATAATAACAACAGAGGATGTAAATCATCATAATAATACAAAAAAAAATGATTGGGAATTCCGTTCAAAATCATCTATAAAAAAACTATTAATTATATCAGGAGGTATAATATCAAATATATTATTATCAATTATCATTTTTACTTGTTTACTGTTTCAGTATGGAGAGATTTATCTTCCAACAAAAAATATACCATATGGTATTGAAGTAGATGATTTAGGAAAAAATATAGGATTAAAAAATGGAGATAAAATTTTATTTGTTAACGGTCAATATATTCAGTATTTTAATGAAATTCCAAAAGCTATTATTCTAGGTGATTCTATTACTATAGATCGTATGGGTAAAATTGTTCATTTGTCATTAGATAATAATAAAAAAAGGTATCTTTTTGATAGAAAAAAATTTAGTTTTTTCATTAGACCTCGTATTCCTATCATTATAGATGATTATAATAGTTCATCAACAGGCGTTGATGGATTAAAAAAGAATGATGAAATATTGGCAATAAATTCAAAATTTGTTTTATTTTCAGATCAATTAAAAAATTTTGTATCGAAATATAAAAATGAGAATATACTAATTACTATAAATAGAGAAGGAACCATTATACATAAAAATGTATATGTAGATAATAAAGGTTTATTAGGTAGTATAAATCTAAAAAGTTTCATGGATATGGATAACATTTTTTTATTCGAAAAAAAGAAATATTCGTTGATTGAAAGTTTTTTTCATGGAACAAAAAAATCTTGGAATGTTTTAAAAAATCAAATATTTTTTTTTAAAAATGTTTTTCATATACAAACTAAGGCTTACAAACAAATAGGAAGTTTGTTTTCTATGGCTAAAGAATTTCCTTCTACATGGAATTGGAACATTTTTTGGACTTTTACTGCTACTTTATCAATTTGGTTAGCTTTTTTAAATTTATTTCCAATACCATCATTAGATGGTGGATATATTTTATTCATTATCATAGAAATGATAACAAAAAAAAGAATCAATGAAAGCATTACTGAAAAATGTACGGTGTTAGGTTTTTTAATAATTAGTGTAATTATGATTTTCATTATTATTTGGGATATTTTCAAAGTTTTATTGTATTAAAATGATTCAATATTTTTTTATTGAAAATAAATATTTTATTTGTAGTAATTCCAATGTCAATTAATAAATCATGATCATGTATATCTATAATTTTTTTTATAGGATGAAAAAAACTCATTCCTATTTTTATGATATCTTTCTTACATAAATTTATAAATCTATCATAAAAACCTTTTCCATATCCTACACGATAACCTCTCATATCAAATATGAATAATGGAATGAATATGACATCAATAAGTGATATAGAAACTATATGTTTATATATAGGTTCATAAATTCCATATCTGTTTACTTTTAGTAAAGTATTTTTATCAAAGCAACAATTAACAATCGATAATTGATTAAAATTTGAATATGGAACAGTAATGTATTTTTTTTGACTTAAAAGAAAATCAATAATAATAAATGTATTAATTTCATTATTTTTTTGTATAGGTAAAAATATATGGTAATATTTTTTTTGAAATATTTTATAAGAAAAAAATACTTTTTTCATTTTAGATAAAATTTCATGACTCTTTACAATTAATTTTTCTTGAGATATTCTTTTTCTATACGAAAGATATTTTTTGCGTAATTCTTTTTTATTCATTTATTCAAATTATTTTGTTTAACCTTAACTGATGATTCTATCAAAATTAGAAAGAATTTTTATTAATCCATTTGGATCTTCTACATGAGCCATATGACCTACATTAAGGTCAAAATATTTTGTTGTTATTGAATTGATATATTTTACTTCTTTTTTCATTTTTTTTGGAGGTAGAATTAAATCATGTAACCCTATAATATATAATTTTGGAAAACTTGTATTTTTTATTATATGTATTTTATTTTTTCTTATAGACATTCCCTTTAAAAAAGAAATAACACTATAAATAGATGTAGATAAAGCTATCCGTTTTACGAAAAATATTTGTTTTTGTAATATATTTAATTTTCTTGGATCAAATAATTTATTGATATTATTATCAACAAATAGTGGAAAATTGTTTTTTACTAGTTTTATGGATTTTATACGTATTTTTTTCTTTTGATACGAATCAGAATATGCAGTAGAATGAAGTAAACATAAACCTAGAAAAAGATTGGGATTTTTTTCAGCAATAGATAATGATATGTAACCACCCATAGAATGACCTATAAAAATTGCTTTGTTAATATATTCTTTTTCTAATATTTTTAATACAATAACAGATGTTTTTTCCATAGAGGTTATTATATCCATTCTATTTGGAAAAAAGCTTTTTCCATGACCAGGAAGATCAATTAAAATAATTTTATATTTTTTTTTGTTACGAAAGTAAGGAAGAATAAGATTCCATACTTCTAAACTTTCCATAAACCCATGTAATAATACTATAGGAATACCTTCTCCTTCTATTTTATAATTTATTTTTTGATAAAAATCATCTATTAATGTCATATTATTATTCTGTTATTTATTAGTATAGCACAAATCAGTAAATAAATAATTTTTTTTATTTAAAAAATAGTCATATTTCTTTAATAATTAGATTCTTCATTATTATTAAATAAATACTAAAATAATAATGTTATTAACTATAAATATTGGAAATTCAAGTATTCATTTTGGACTATTTAATAATAATTATAGTTTAAAATGTAATTCCTCTTGGATTATTAATAGCAATCCACATAGATCATTGGATGAATATATTATTTTATTTAAAAATATATATCAGCAATATGGAGTTATTTCAAAATTAGTAAAAAATATTGTCATTGGATCTGTTGTTCCTACTTTAACAGATATTATAGAACAATCTTTATATGAAATACATAAGATAAAACCAATTATAGTGGATGGATATTCATATTCTCCTGTAAAACACTATTCTCATCAATTAGGAACAGATTTATATGCCAATGCTATAGCTGCATATACCTTATATAAAAAAAAACACACCATATTAGTGGTAGATTTTGGAACTGCTTTAAGTTTAACATGTGTTGACGAATATGGATTTATTAAAGGTATTATTATTGCACCAGGAATTAACAGTTCTTTATCTGCATTAATTGAAAATACAGCCCAATTATCACAAATTGAATTAAAAAAACCTTCTCAAATACTTGGAAAGTATACAACAGAATCCTGTATACAAAGTGGAATAATATATGGATATTTAGGAATGGTTGAAGGATTAATTAGTCGCATTAATAAAGAATTAAGAACAAATTGTTTTGTTGTAGCAACAGGAGGTTTATCTCATATATATGCACCTTTAACAAAGGAAATTCATATTAAAGATAAATTGCACACAATAAAAGGATTAAAAATATTATTTCATTGGAATAATAAATAACGTAAAAAATTATTTACGCTTCAAATTATAATAGGTAATCAATCAATAATATGTTCTTTTATTTTCTTTGATAGAATTACGAAATTTTTTTTCGATAAAAAAATTCTTTTCTTAGAAAAATTACCATCATTTTCTGTATCCATAGGAATTAAATGAATATGAACATGAGGAACTTCGAAACCCAATACAAATATTCCAATTCGATTGCAAGGAACTGTTTTTTCTAATGCTATACCTACTTTTCTACAAAAAGACATAATAGAAAGAAAACGCTTTTCTGTCATAGAAAAAATATTATTTATGCTTTTTTTAGGAATTACTAAAGTGTGTCCTATTTTCATTGGATAAATATCTAAAAAAGCTAAATGATGAAAATCTTCCGCAATTTTATAAGCAAAAGTTTTATTTTCAATTATATCTTTGAATATATTATGATCTTTTTTATTCACTAAATGCTATTTCTAAAATTTCATAATCAAGAACCATTTTATTAGGAAGTTTAATATGAGCTATTTGTCCTACTTGTTTTCCAAGTAATCCTGTAGATATAGGAGTATTAATAGATATTTTTCCTGATTTTAAATCAGCCTCACCTTCTGGGACTAGAGTATATATTTGCTCTCCTCCATAGGTTAAATTTTTTACTCTAACTGTAGATAATATAGAAACTCTTGTTCTATTTATTTGTGAACCATCTATAATACGAGCGTTATACAATTTTTTTTTTAGTTTAGATATATTCATTTCTAAAAAACCCTGTGCTTCCTTTATCGCATCATATTCTGCGTTTTCTGATAAATCTCCTTTATCTCTAGCTTCTGCTATTTGCATAGATATTTTTGGACGTTCTACGTTTTCTAACCTTTCTATTTCTTTTTGTAATTTTTTTAATCCTTTTTTAGTTATATACTCAAATTTTACCATAGTTTTTCTTTATTAATTAATTTATATCATACATAATAAAAATAATTATAGAAAATCATTTTTTTAAAATCTATTTTTCTTAAAAAGATGATAATTATACTCTTGTAATATCTGCTCCTAAAATACGTAATCTATGATCTATATTTTCGTATCCTCTATCTATTTGCTCTATATTGTTAATGATGCTGGTTCCTTTTGCAGAAAGAGCCGCTATAAGAAGCGATATTCCAGCTCTAATATCTGGAGAATTTAATACAGAACCTCTAAGAAATGATTTATGATTCAACCCAATTACTGTTGCTCTATGTGGATCACATAATATTATTTGTGCCCCCATTTCAATGAGTTTATCTACAAAAAATAGTCTACTTTCAAACATTTTTTGATGAATTAAAACACTACCTTCCGCTTGAGTTGCTACAACAGTTAAAATACTCAATAAATCTGGTGTTAAACCTGGCCATGGGGCATCAGATATTGTTAATATTGCGTTATTTAATAATTTATTAATTTTGTAATATTTTTGCGATGGTATATATATATCATCTTGTCGTTTTTCTAGTTTTATTCCCATTTTTTGGAATACTTTTGGTATTATCCCCAAATTTTTCCAACTTACATTTTTAATTTTTATCTCAGAACAAGTAATTGCTGATAACCCAATCCAACTACCTATTTCTATCATATCAGGTAATATAATATGAACGCATCCTCCTAAATCAGAAACTCCAATGATTTCTATTAAATTAGATCCGATACCTTTTATTTTCGCACCCATTTTATTCAATAGTTTACATAGTTGCTGAATATATGGTTCACATGCAGCATTATAAATAACAGTTTTCCCTTTTGCTAAGGTAGCTGCCATGATGATATTAGCTGTTCCAGTAATAGAAGCTTCTTCCATAAGAATATAATTTCCAATTAAACATTTTTTTTTATTTAAATGTAAATGAAAATACTTTTGTTCAGCATGATAATCAATCGAGCTTCCTAACGAATTTAACCCCATTAAATGAGCATCTAAACGTCTTCTTCCAATTCTATCACCTCCAGGTACTGGTATTTTTACTTTTCCAAATCTTGTTAATAAAGGGCCAGCAATCATAATAGAACCTCTGATAGACTTCCCATATTTAAGAAATTGACTGGTATTGAGATATTCAATATTTATATCATTAGCTTGAAAACTATAATCTCCAATTCCATTTTTTTCTATTTTTACTCCGAGATTCACAAGTATTTTCATCAAACACTTAATATCTCCTATTTCTGGTATATTCTTGATTCTTAATTTTTCAGATGTTAATAAAACTGCACATAAAACCTGTAAAGCTTCGTTTTTCGCTCCTTGAGGAGTTATTTCTCCTTTTAAAATATTGCCTCCTTTTATTTTAAAACTTTCCATTATTCTTTGACTCTCTTCCCTTTATTTTTTTTTAATATTTTATTTGGATTTAAAATATGAGAACATTGTAATAATGTATCTGTTTTTTCCGTTAAACAAATTTTTCCGTTAGAAAGTTTCTTTAAATCCTTAAAAATAATATCGTCTTCTACTACATTTTTATTCCATCTTAAATAATTTTTTTTCATTGTATTTGCTATAGCATAAGATAATCCTTCTTTTTTTTGTTCATCTTTACAATGAATTGCTACATGAATCATATTCCTTATAATTTTTCCATAATATCGAAAATTAGTTAATGATTTTGGATAAATCACTTTTTTATATGATGATATAAAATCCATTTTATTTGGGTTTGGTTTAGGAAATGGAGTATCAATATCTAATTGGTATTTAGATATTATGAATAATTGATTCCATATTAATTTGTGTTGAAAAATTGATTTATTCAATTTTTTTTTAATACCGATATCATTGATCGAAGTATAATATATCATCAGTTTTATAATACTTAATGCACAACGATTTCTTTTTTTTCTATTTTTTATTTTTATAGCATAGTATATCATTTTATGAATATTTCTTCCATATTCTGGGATAATTAATTTAAAACGATTAGTATTATATTCCATATTAATATATTTTTTATTTTTTATGTACTATCTAATAAATTCCAAAAGATTTTTTTTGAAAAATATTATGTATTACTTGACATAATTTATTAAAACAAAATATACAATGATTTTTAGAACATGTATCTACATGTACATACAATTCTACTTTAGAACCAAAGTTTTTTTTGGTGAGTTTAGTTAAATTATTTACTTCTTCATTAGCTTTTTTTATAGTAATAAAATACCATGGAATAGTTAAGTGACAATCTACATGTAGATCTTTACCATATTTAATAATTTTCAAATGATGAATATCTATCCAATAGATATTTCTTTTTTTATTAAAATAATAAAATAAATTCTTCAAAAGATTTTTATCATATTCATCCATAATTCCTACTGTTGCATTCCTCAATAATTACAAACCTGTATACATAAATGAAAAAATAATAGAAATAATTGCATCCATATAAATTTTGTTTTATTTAAAAAAAATAATCCTATAATAATAATACCGAATATGTATCTATTTGAAGATGTTTACCACTAGCTATTAAAATTAAATATTTATTTTTTTTTACAATTTTACAGAATAAAAATCCTAAAAAATAATTAACAAAAGCTGTTATAAGCACTTTTATTGCAGTAGATATAAATTCTATTTTATGACCACCATATGGATGATTATAATCTTTATTAGGTAAAGAAGAATATAATAATATTAATAATAATATACTGATTAAAGCAATGACCCCACTTATTATTATAATAATATTAACTAAACTGTACATGCAATCGTTAAATATAGAAAGTGCAAGAATCATACACCAACTAATCAATTTCATAAAAAAAATAATAATAGACGAAATACATATTATTTTTTGTATATTAAAATTTAATTTTACTTATTTTGTTGAATTATTCATCATACATAAATAATAATATTATTTTCGATAAATAATAAGTTTATTTAGTTGCAATAAAATTCTTTTCTTTCCAACTTTCATAAAATTTACTATAGCAATTTTATTAAAATTTTCTAACTTTATAACGGTTCCAATTCCAAAATTTTTGTGAAATACAATTATTCCTTTTTTGATAACCCCTGAATTTTCAGGTAAAAATTTTTTATTTTCTAATAGAGTAGAAATATGTTTAACTTTTTCATTTTCTATATGAATGAATTTTTTATGTAGTTCATTAATAAAACGGCTAGGAATATTTTTTGTTTTTTTTCCCCATAAAAATCTGTATTTCGTATAAGTTAATATAGCTATTTTTTGTGCTCTAGTTAAAGCAACATAAAATAATCTTCTTTCTTCTTCTATTTTATACTGATAGCTAATACTAGATCTTGATGGAAATAGATTTTCTTCTAATCCTGTAATGAAAACAATAGAAAATTCTAATCCTTTAGATAAATGAACAGTCATTAAAGAAACTTTATCTTCATAATTTTCATTATTAAATTCATCAATATCTTTTTCTACATACAAATATTGTACAAAACCTGATAAACTATTGTCTTCACTTTTTTTTAGTTTTTTTTGTTCTTCTGTATAATAAAATATATTACGTAGTATATATTGAAAATCCGTATAATGATAGTTTTTTTCTAATTCTAGTAAAAAATAAACAATATGTTTTGCTATTGTATAAGCATCTAGTATTTTTGATTTTATTCTGAATTTTTCTATTTCTAGAAAATTTTTTTTCAGTTTTTCTTTTGTTTTTTTCGTAAAAATTTCATAATTATCTATTTTTTTTATTACATCATATATATTTTTTTTATTTGAAAGTTTTATTAACTGTTTTACAGTATTTTTATTTTTTATTATTTTATTGGTAATATATAAAATAGATTCTTCATCATTTGGATTTATTATGACTCTAAAATAATATAATAAATGTCTGATTTCTTTTCTTTTAAAAAATGAAATTGATCCATAAATCTTATATGGTATATTCTTTTTTTTTAGATAATATTCGATTATATATGATTGTTTATTTGTTCTGTAAAGAATAGCAATGTTTTTATATTGAAAAGATTTATTTTTTTTTATTACTGAAAATATATAATTAGCAATATATTCTGCCTCATCTTTATCAGATAAGGCAGAATATATTTTTATTATTTCTCCATTTTCATTTTTAGTCCATATTTTTTTTGTTATTTGATTTTTATTGAAAGAAATAATATTATTAGATGCTTGTACTATATGATTAGTAGAACGGTAATTTTGCTCAAGACGAAATATTTTTGCTTCACTATAATCAACATGAAAATTTAATATATTTTTTATATTTGCACCACGAAAAGCATAAATGCTTTGAGCATCATCTCCAACTACAAAAACATTTTTATTTTTGGAAGATAGATTCTTTATTATAACATTTTGAGCGAAATTGGTATCCTGATATTCATCTATTAATATATATTGAAATTTTTCTTGATATTTTTTTAAAATATTAGGAAAATTTAAAAATAAATGATTAGTGTAAAGTAATATATCATCAAAATCTAAAGCATTTGATTGAAAACAACGCTTCGTATAAATTTCATAAATTTTTGCAAAAGAATCTGATTTTTTTTTTTTAATTAACGATTTACTGTACAAATTATTTTTACATTCTGATATTTCTCTTATGATTTCTCTAGGAGTTTTATTAATATCTACATTGATATCTTTTAGTATTTTTTTTATAACATTCTCTGAATCTTGTTGATCATAAATAGTATAATTAGGATTGTAACCTAACCAGTGAGATTCCTTTCTTAAAATTCTAGAAAATGTTGAATGAAAAGTACCTAATGTTATTTTTTCAAGTTCATCGATAGAAATCATTTTAGATATTCTTTCTTTCATTTCTCTAGCTGCTTTTTTAGTAAAGGTTAAAGCCAATATTTTAGATGGATCTATTCCTATTTCTTTAATCATGTGAGCAATACGATATGTAATAACACGAGTTTTTCCGGAACCTGCACCAGCAATAACTAGTATAGGTCCATTAATATTTTTTATTATATTTTCTTGATCTCTATTTAGAGACATAGACTTTTAAATCTATTTTTCATCCACTGATAATTCCAAAGATTTTTTTTTTCTTTTATAAAATTTGGATTTTTCTGAAAAAATTTTTCAGCAATAGGAAAAACTTCTTTTAATATTTCATAATCTTTTATAGGATTAACAATATGAAAATAATTTTTTCCACTTTGTTTTGTTCCTATTATATCTCCACATCCTCTTTGTTGAAGGTCTTTTTTCGCTATTTCTAATCCATTATTTGTTTTGCACATTATTTCTATTTTAGATTTTCCTTTTAATCCAATATTTTCATTTGTAGTAAGTATGCAATAACTTTGATGTATTCCTCTTCCTACCCTTCCTCTTAACTGATGAAGTTGAGATAATCCAAAAAAGTTTGCATTTTCTATTAAAATAACTGTTGCGTTTGGAACATTTATTCCAACTTCTATCACAGAAGTACATATCATTATTTTTGTTTTTCCATGAAAAAAAAGATTAATTTGTGTTTTTTTTTCTTGAGAATTCATTTGACCATGTAAAATTCCTATTTGATATTCAAAGGATCGAAATATATTTTTTATTTCTTTATATCCCTCTATGAGGCTTTTACATTTATATCCATTTGTAATACATGGATAAACAATATATATTTGTCTTCCTTTTAATATTTGATTTCTTATTATTTCAAAAGCATTTTTCCTATTTTTATCTAGAAAATGAATTGTTTTGATAGGTTTCCTCCCTGAGGGTGTTTTTTTTATTATAGATATATTCAAATCATGATATATGATTTTAGCTAATGTTCTAGGAATAGGTGTTGCAGTCATGATTAGAGTATGAGGAAGTAATTTTTTATCATTTTTATCACAAAGATAAGATCTTTGCCTAACTCCAAAACGTTGTTGTTCATCTATAATAGCTAATCCTAAATTATTGAATTGAACTTTTTTTTGAATTAATGTATGTGTTCCAATTATCACATGGATTATTCCCTTTAATATATCATTATAAATTTTTTTTCTAACAGAAATAGAAGTTGATCTAGTTAGCAAAGAAACTTTTACTCCAATTTTTGAAAACATTTTCATTATATATTGATAATGTTGAATAGCTAAAACCTCTGTAGGTGCCATTATACATGATTGAAATCCATTATCTATAGCAGCTAAAATAGCTAATAAAGCTATTATGGTTTTACCAGAACCTACTTCTCCTTGTAATAATCTATTCATTCTAATAGGTTTTTTTAAATCGTTCCATATTTCTTTAAATACTTTTTTTTGTTCTTCTGTTAAGGAAAAAGGAAGAAAGTTTTTATAAAAATTTTGAAAATTTTCTCCTATTTTTATAAACGCATTACTGCATGTAATACTTTTTTTTGATAAAAGAAATAGTTTCATAAAAAAAAGTTCTTCAAATTTTAAAGAATATTTTGCTTCCAATACTTTTTTAAAAGATTTTGGAAAGTGAATTTGTGTTAAAGCTTCTTTTTTTGTCGTCAATTTTTTTTTTAAAAATTTTTGAAAAAAAAAATCTTCTATATAATCTTTTGATTCTTTAATTAAATTTTTTAATATATTAATTAATAATAAATTACTAAATCCTACATTTTTTAATTTTTTTGGAATAAGATATATGGGATATATGGAATACTCTTTTTTTAAAGAAAAATTTTCATATTCAATATTTGGATGAATAATTTGTATTTTTTTTTGGAAAAAATTCATTTTTCCACAAACTATGATTGTAGTATTTATTCTTATTTTTTTATAAAAGTTAATCTTATGAAACCATATTAATTCGACGTATCCTGTATTATCTTCAAAACGAGCGATTAATACTTTCTTTTTTTTTTTAGTTTTTACTTCTTTGAAGCTGGTAATCTTTCCTAATATTTTTACAAAATTGTTGAAATTTTTTGTATTATTTATCAACAATTCTGATATATTTTTTGATTTAGGTAATTGAATATATTTTTTTGGAAAATAGAATAGTAAATCTTCATATGTATAGATATTTAATTCCGAATTCAGTAAAGAAATTTTTTTTGAACTTAATATATTTAAATCTTTTATGGACTTTTTTAAAACATTATAGAACATATTACTAGAAATAAATAGTTTTTTTTAGAAAATACTTAATTTTGTTAATTGATAATATAAAAAAACTAGGACATTTAGCTCAGTTGGTTTAGAGCACTACTTTGACAGAGTAGAGGTCATCGGTTCAAATCCGATAATGTCCATTTCATTTAAATAAATAATATATTTTCAATTATTTTAATTTTACTTTTAAATAAAATAACAACATGATCTTAATCACTATAGTTAGAGAAGGAGAATCTATTGATAAAGCTTTAAAAAAGTGTAAAAAAAAATTTGATAAAACTCGTGTTTTAAAAGAATTTAGAGAAAAACAACAATATATAAAACCTTCTGAAGGTAGGAGGAATGAAATTTTAAGAGCTAAGTATAGAGAACGTATGAAATCAAAAAAAGATGAATAATACAATATTACTTTATGATAAATAATCAAATTTTATTTGGATTAATTGGTAAAAATATAGTTTATTCTTTTTCAAGAAATTTTTTTTTGGAAAAATTTAAAAAAGAATCATTATATAATGTGGATTATAAAATTTTTGATATTAACCAAATAGATAAAGTTTCACATATTTTTAAAATTCCTTATTTAAAAGGATGTAATGTGACTATTCCTTATAAAACTAACATAATTAAATTTTTAACAAAAGTCGATGAAAAAGCAAAAAAAGTAGGATCTGTAAATGTAATAAAAATTCTTGATAAGAAAAATATTATTGGATATAATACTGATGTTATTGGATTTGAATTATCTTTTAAAAAAGATATTCAATTTATTCGTGAAAAAAGTACCAAAGTTTTGATTTTAGGAACTGGAGGAGCTGCAAAAGCAGTGTCCTTTGTTTTAAAAAACTTAAATTTTTCATATAAATTCGTATCTAGAAATAAAAAAAAATGTTTTTTATCCTATGATGATTTAAATCAAGATATCCTAGAATATTATAAAATTATCATAAACTGTACACCAGTTGGTACATATCCCAATACCAATTTTTGTCCACCTATTCCTTATCAGTTTGTTTCTAAAAAACATTATTTTTATGATTTAGTATATAATCCAAGTAAAAGTTTATTTTTAAAAAAAGCAGAAAAAAAAGGTGCTATTATCAGAAATGGACTAAAAATGTTATACATTCAAGCAAATGAATCATGGAAAATATGGAATCAGTCATAACAATAATAACAAATGTTATTAATTGAAAAAAAAGAAGAAATTTTTATGAAAAGGGCTATACAATTGGCAAAAAATGGACTAGGTATAGTTTCTCCCAATCCTATGGTAGGATGTGTTATAGTGAAAAATGGATTAGTAATATCGGAAGCATGGAATAGGAAAAATCATGCAGAAAAAATAGCTATCAATCAAATTAAAAATAAAAATATATTTGTAGACTCTACACTTTATGTCACATTAGAACCATGTGTTCATTTCAGAAAAACAACTCATTGCGTTATAGATTTAATCATTAAAAAAAAAATACCAAGAGTTGTAATAGGTATGAAAAATCCAAATAAAAAGTTAAATGGCATAGGAATAAAAAAACTAGTAAAAAATGGAGTAAAAGTAATAGAAAATTTTTTAAGTGATCAGTGCTTAATTTTAAATAAACGTTTTTTTACTTTTCATGAAAAAAAAAGACCTTATGTAATATTAAAATGGGTTCAAAGTAATGATGGATTTATTATGTACTCTTCGAATAATAAATGTGGAATTATTTCTAGTCAATTAAATCATAAATGGAGATCTGAGGAAGATAGCATTTTAATAAAAAAAAAAACTGTATTCAATGAAAATACAAAATTAAATGTTAGAAAATGGTATGGAAAAAATCCAATTAAAATTTTTATTGATAAAAAATTAAACATCCCAAATTTTTATATAGAAAATGGTAATCAAGAAAGTATTATTTTTACAGAAAAAAAAAATATATTAAATCATTTATATAAAAAATGCATACAATCTTTAATTGTAGAAGGTGATAGGAATACATTGGAAAATTTCATAAAAAAAGATATATGGGATGAATGTAGAATATTTGTATCTAATAATATCATATTAAAAAATGGGATAGAAGCACCTAAAATCAAAGGGAAAACATTAAAATGTTTAAATATTGATCAAAATATGTTATTTTTTAAGATAAGAATTTAATTGTATTCATTCCATCTGCATAATCATCTAATTTCGGATATTGTGTTTTACCAAATGATGTTTCTCCTTTTAAAAAATTTTTAGATACAATGCATTGTATATATTCTTTTTTGTCATTCATGATATTATCTCTAAGTTTTTTTAAATCTTTATAATATTCATAATAAATAACTGATATAGGACTATAATAGTGATTTTTTTTTTCTAAAAAAATCATAAAGGAATTATTTTTTATATTTACTCTATTCATATTATATATAGATAAATAGTATTTGTAATTGTCCATATATTTTTTATTCTTTTTAAGAATATTTTGATATAAAAATGATTTTTCAAAAATAGAATTGATATTGTATTTATAAGGTATAAATATTTTTCCTACATTTCTGCATCCTCTTCCAGAATAAGAAAGTATATCTTTATTCAAAGAAATTAAATCTTCATCATTTTCATTACCTCTCAAAACTCCTATTGAAGTTCTATTCTTACGTAACAAAAGATGTTTATTTCGAAAATAATATTCAAAATAACGAGCTGTATTATTATTTCCAGTAGCTATAACACAATCATATTTTTCCTTGAAAATATTTTTAGTGAATTTAATTCTATATTTTAATGTTATATTTTCTTGTTTTATAATGTTACATAAAAAAGGAAGCATCACATTATCTTTTTGAGATAATTTTATTATTATATTATGACCAGATATAAGAACACATAAAAAATCATGAAATCCTGCTATTGGAATATTTCCCGGCATAATTACGAGAACATTTTTTATTTTTTTATTTTTTTTTAAATATTCTTTATTTATCCAATATTCTAGATTTTCTTTTGTTAGTGTTAAACCCCATTGTTCTATGCTTAGAAGTAAGTCTTCTATTTGGAACCAGTTATTTTTTATAATAGTTTTTTGAATTACTTTTTTCATAGAATAAAAAAATTTCCTATTCAGAAATAAATATTCAAATTTTTTATTTATGTAAAATTTTTTAAATTCTCTTAAAATTTGGCCTAATTTGTCAAAAGTATCAATCATTTTTTATTTATTTTAATAACAACAACATATGTCTATAAAGATAACAGAAGAATGCATTAATTGTGGAGCTTGTGAACTAGAATGTCCTAATCATGCAATTTATGAAGGAGGTAAAAAATGGAGAATGTCAGATGGAAATAAAAAAAATAATGAAATTTTTAATAATTTACAAGAACCAATAAAAAAAAATACATATTTTATTGTTCCAGAAAAATGTACTGAATGTATTGGTTTTTATGAGGAACCACAATGTATTATGGTATGTCCAGTGAATTGTTGTGTGATAAATATATCTGAAACTAAAGAAGAACTTATTAAAAAAAAGAATTTTTTATATAATTAATATGGAATTAAACTATAATTTTTTTAAAAAAATAATATAAAAAAAATATTGTATTTTTTTTATGGGGAAAGAATACAAGAATGAAATCCGCATTCATCAATATTATTTACTATATTTTAGAAACAAATATCGCACCCTGATCCACTTTCTGCATATCATCATAGGATTATCGGTTCTAAACACTTAACTTACTTTATCAAGACCAATTTTTTATATAAAAAAGGAAAACTACCTACCCATCATCATCATACATAGGAACATAAATTATTATTAACCAACCAATAATAATTGATATAATATAACAACACGAATAATAAATATTACATATGTATAGATCTATTTTCAAAACTTAATAATGCTGCTTCTTTAAAAGATTCGCTATAAGTAGGATGAGGATGACATATTCTGTATATATCTTCAGAAGAAGAGTGAAATTCCATGGCAACAGTTGCTTCCATAATCATATCTGATGCATGATCTCCTATTATATGAATTCCTAATATTTTATCTGTTTTTTTATCAGTAATCATTTTCAAAAAACCTTCTGTACATCCACTGGTTCTAGCCCTACCTAATATTTTCATTGGAAATAAACCAATATTATATTCTATTTTATCATTTTTTATTTCACACTCTGTTTTTCCAACACTAGCGACCTCTGGATGAGTATAAATTATTGAAGGGATCAAATTATAATTGATAGTATTAGGTTTTTGTCCTGCTATATGTTCTGCTACATATAATCCTTCATCTTCTGCTTTGTGGGCTAACATTTTTCCACCTATAACATCTCCAATAGCATAAATATTTTTTATACTACTTTGTAGATGAGTATTAACTACAATAAATCCTTTTTTATCTTTTTTTATTCCTATATTTTCCAAATTTAAGCTATATGTATTTGGAATTCTCCCTATGGATAAAAGACAGTAATCTCCTGTGAATTTTATTTTATCACCTTTTTTTTTATGTTGAGCAAAAATAGATACTTTATTATTATTTTCTGTAACTATATTATTAATAACTAAAGAAGTTTCTATTTTTATGTAGGATTTTTTTAGTATTTTTTTCATTTCTTCACTTAAAGATATATCCATACCAGGTATTATTCTACTCATACCTTCTATGATTATGACTTCGCTACCTATTCTATTAAATATGGAACCTATTTCTAATCCAATAATTCCACCTCCAACTATTATTAGTTTTTTTGGTATTTCTTTTAACGATAAAGCTTCTGTAGAAGAAATGATTCTATTCTTTTTACTAAAATTTAAATTTGGTATACATGCTGGTTTAGATCCAGTAGATATTATACAAAATTTAAAATAAAGTTTATTTTTTTTAGATAAAGATTTAATTGATATGGTATTACTATTTATAAATGATGCAATTCCTTGATAAAAATCGATCTTATTTTTATTCAATAAATATCTAATTCCATTATTTATAGTTTTAACTATATTATTTTTTCTATACATCATTTTCTCAAAATCTAGATATATTTCTTTAAAAAAAATTCCGTGTAAATTGAAATCTTTTTTCGCTAATGAAAAATATTTAGAAGAATCTAAAAGAGATTTAGATGGTATACAACCTACATTTAAACATGTACCTCCTAAATTTTCGTACTTTTCTACAATTGCTGTTTTAAATCCTAATTGACTTGATCTAATGGCAGATATATATCCTCCTGGACCAGCACCAATAACTACAATATCATAATGATGATTACTCATGTTAATTTTTATTTATAATAATAAAGTTACATAATTACATATTTAATACATATGCAAAAATTAATGGTGCAACAATAGTTGCATCTGATTCAATAACAAATTTTGGAGTATCTTTTTCTAATTTTCCCCATGTTATTTTTTCATTGGGAATTGCTCCAGAATAAGATCCATAACTTGTGGTAGAATCTGATATTTGACAGAAATAAGACCAATGAGGAATAGATTTATAACCTATATCTTGAGATAACATAGGTACTACGCAAATAGGAAAATCTCCTGATATTCCTCCACCAATTTGAAAAAAACCTATTTTATGTTTATTAGATTCTTTTTGATACCATTTTGCTAAGTATATCATGTATTCAATACCACTTTTAACTAGAGAAGGGGAGAACATTTTTTTTATACAACATGAAGCATATATATTACCTATTGTACTATCTTCCCATCCCGGAACTATTATCGGTAGGTTCTTTTTTGCAGCAGCTAATACCCAACTATTTTTTGGATCTATATTATAGTATGGTTTTAAAATATCTTTTAATAATAATTGATAAATATATTCATGAGGAAAATAACGTTCTTTTTTTTGATGAGCAATTTTCCATATATTTAAAATATGTTTTTGAAGCTTTTTAAAAGCTTGTTCTTCTGGAATACAAGTATCTGTTACTCTAGAATAACCTTCTTTTAGAATATTTTTTTCTTGATCCGGTGTAAGATCTCTATAATTAGGGATTATTTTATAATGAGAATTGGCTATTAGGTTTAATATATCTTCTTCTAAATTAGCTCCTGTACAAGAAATAATATGCACTTGATCTTTTCTTATCATTTCAGCTAATATTTTTCCCAATTCTGAAGTACTCATTGCGCCTGCTATAGTTATCATCATTTTTCCATTTTTCTGAATATGAGATTTATATGATTTAGCTGCTTCTGATAAAGACAAAGCGTTAAAGTGAAGGAAGTATTTTTTGATAAAAGAAGTAATGGGAGATTCTTTCATATTTTCATATTTTTTTATTTAGCTATTTGTACTGCTCTTGTTTCTCTAATAACTGTTACTTTTATTTGACCAGGATATGTTATTTCATTTTTTATTTTTTCTGTAATATCGCAAGATAATTGAAAAGCTTTTTTATCATCTATTTTATCACTTTTTACTAAAACACGTAATTCTCTTCCTGCTTGTATAGCAAACGCTTTATTCACACCTTCAAAACTAATTGCTATATCTTCTAAATTTTTTAACCTTTTTGAGTAAGATTCGAAATAATTTTTTCTTACTCCTGGACGAGATCCACTAATTGAATCTGATATTTGCACAATAGGAGATATTAATGTTTTCATTTCTATTTCGTCATGATGAGATCCAATAGCGTTACATATATCAATATTTTCTCCATATTTTTCTGCCCATTGCATTCCTAAAATAGCATGAGGTAATTCTGATTCTGTTTCAGGAATTTTACCAATATCATGTAATAATCCTGCACGTTTTGCTAGTTTTACATTTAATCCTAATTCAGAAGCTAATATTCCTGATAAATGAGAAACTTCACGAGAGTGTTGTAATAAATTTTGACCATAAGATGATCTATATTTCATTCTTCCTATCATTTTAATTAATTCTGGGTGAACTCCGTTAATTCCTAAATCAATTAGATTTTTTTTTCCTATTTCAATTATTTCTTCTTCTATTTTTTGTTCTGTTTTTAATACTATTTCTTCTATTTTTGCTGGATGAATACGTCCGTCGACCACTAATTTTTGGAGAGATATTCTAGCAATTTCTCTTCTAACAGGATTAAAACAAGATAAAAGAATAGATTCCGGTGTATCATCTACAATGATATCGACACCTGTCGCTCTTTCTAGAGCTCTTATATTTCTTCCTTCTTTTCCTATAATACGTCCTTTTACATCGTCTGATTCTATATTGAAAATAGATACAGCATTTTCTGCAGATTGTTCTGCACCAATCCTTTGAATTGCCTGAATTACTATTTTTTTAGCTTTCATTTTTGCAGTTAATTGTGATTCTTCTATAATATTTCTTATATATGATTTTACTTTTATTTTTGCTTCGTTTTTCAGTAATTTAATTAATTCATTTTTAGCTATTTCAGAAGAATAGTTGCTTATTTTTTCAAGTAATTTTACTTGTTTTTTATGCATGTTTTTAAATTCTTCTTCTTTATTCTGAAGAATTTTATACTTTTTTTCATAATCATGCATTTTAATTTCTAAAAGATTATTACTCTTCAAATAAAATTCTATTTCTTTGGATAATTTACTTTCTTTTTCTTTTGTTCTATTTTCTATATCAATTATATTTTTTTCTCTAAAATATATGTTTTTATCATGTTTAGATTTTAATTCTATAAATTTTTCTTTAGCTTGTAAAACTTTTTTTTTCTTTAAATTTTCCCCTTCTTTTTCTGCATTTCTTATGATTTTTTTTGCTTGAACATTAGCTTGTTCTAATAATTGAATATATTTTTTTAATATAGTTTTTCTTCCAAAAAAATAACATGTAATAATTCCTATCAAAAACCCCATTAATACCGAAATCCCAACATTTATTTTCATATTCACTCAATTTAAATATAAAATAAAATAGACATTTTAATAACATTTTTAAAACCAAAAAAGAATCAAAAGTTTTTATAAAGTTTTATGTTATAAAGACTTCTATCAAAGAAAGATAAATAATAATAAATATATAAAATTAAAGGGTAGTTATAGTATTAAATAACAGAATTTGAATAGATTATATATTTGTAATAAATTATTTTATTTATTTTCAAATTCAATGGTACGATCTTATTTAGATAATGCAGCTACAACTCCAGTAAGGAGTGAAGTAATAAAAGTTATGGTAAATACATTAAAGTATTCATTTGGTAATCCTTCATCAACACATCATAGTTATGGTAGACAAGCACGTTCTATAATAGAGGAATCTAGAATAAGTATAGCAAAAAATATTAATGCTAAACCTTCAGAAATAGTTTTTACTTCAGGTGGTACAGAAGCTAACAATATTATACTCAGATCTTCTGTATTAGATTTAAAAATAAAACACATTCTGACTTCTCCATTAGAACATTCTTCTGTTTTACAAACAGTATTGTACTTATCTTATAAGTTTAAAATAAAAGTCAATTACATTCGATTAAAAGAAAAAGGAGAAATAGATTTTAATAATATGGAAGAATTACTGAAAAAAAATTCTTCTTTAAAAACACTTGTAAGTTTAATGTATGTTAATAATGAAATTGGTAATTTGTTAAATGTAGAAAATGTTTTTTTTTTATGTAAAAAATATAACGCATATTTTCATTCAGATACAATTCAATTTATTGGAAATTTTCCTATTGATATGAAAAAAAGTGGGTTTGATTTTGCTACTGCTAGCGCTCATAAATTTTATGGACCAAAAGGAGTAGGTTTTTTTTTTGCAAGAAAAAAAATTATTAAAAATATGAAACCTTTCATTACTGGTGGATTACAGGAACATGGTTTACGTTCTGGTACAGAAAATGTTCATGGAATAATAGGTCTTTCAAAAGCTTTAAAATTAGCATCTTGTAATTTTGAAAATCATTTTAATAAAATGAAGAAGTTAAAATCATATTGCATTTCAGAATTAGAGAAAATAATCCCAAACATTATTTTTAATGGATTATCTTCTTCTTTTGAAAGAAGTGCTCCAACTATACTAAATTTTTTATATCCAACAAAAAAAGATCATTTGTTATATTTTCATTTAGATTTGATGGGAGTTTCTGTTTCCAGAGGAAGTTCTTGTGACAGTAGTAATATTAAAAATATTTCTCATGTTATTCAGTCTATTACAAATGAATACTTATTAAAAAAAATGATGCCAATAAGAATATCTTTTGGAGTTTTTAATGAAAAAAAAGATATAGATTTACTTATAGAAGCTTTACATAATATCAATAAAGTAAAAAACTTTTCTAAAAATTAATTATCTTTGATAGTAAATATCAAGAAATATTTCCATAATATTTTGGTGGAGATTATTAGTTTATTTTTTTATTTTATTCAATATTTTTAAATTTTGGGAAATAACTGTAGTTTTTTTCAATTATCTGTTGGGAAAAAAATGGTAATGGCCATTACTGGTATATTTCTTATGATATTTTTATCCTTGCATTTAAGTATTAATTTATTTCTTTTTATAGGAGAGAAAGAATTTAATAATGCTGTTCATTTTATGAGAAATAATATTCTAATTCATATTTTAGAATATGTGCTAGCTATTGGTTTTATTACTCATATTTTACTTGGAATTTTATTACATTTTAAAAATAGTAATGCGAAAGGAGAGATAAATTATATTATAAGTACTTATGTAACTTCGTCATTTAGTAGCAGAACCATGATATATAGTGGTATTTTAGTTTTATGTTTCATTGTATTACATTTGATGAATTTTATGATTCCTATGAAATATAATCGTAATATAATTTCTGATTATAACATAGTTGTTACTTTATTTAAAAATCCAATATATACATTTGTATATGTTTTATCTTTTTTTATTCTTGGGATTCATTTGCATCATGGATTTCAGTCTTCTTTTCAATCATTAGGATTATCTAATAAAAAAAGAATTATTTGGATAAAGAGATTCGGTTTTCTTTATTTTTGGATCATTTGTTCTGGATTTTCTATTATTGCTATATGGTTTTTTTTCAATAGTAGAAATTAATTTTTTAAAATGAAATATAATTTAGAATTAAATAATAAAGTTCCAAAAGGGGAAATACATGAAAAATGGAATAATCATAAATCAACTTTAAAACTTATATCACCTAATAATAGATCTTATTTTAGTATTATTGTTGTAGGATCTGGTCTTGCTGGAGCTTCTGCTGCAGCTTCTTTATCAGAATTAGGCTATAAAGTAAAAATTTTCTGTTATCAAGATTCACCTAGAAGAGCACATTCCGTAGCAGCGCAAGGTGGTATTAATGCTTCTAAAAATTATAAATGTGATAATGATTCTGTATATCAGCTTTTTTACGATACAATAAAAGGAGGAGACTATAGATCTAGAGAAGCTAATGTTTATCGTCTATCTGAAATTTCTTCTAATATTATTGATCAATGTGTAGCTCAGGGAGTTCCATTTGCCAGAGATTATGCAGGATATTTAGAGACAAGATCTTTTGGAGGTACAAAAGTTTCTAGAACATTTTATGCTAAAGGACAAACTGGACAACAATTGTTGTTGGGTTGTTATTCAGCACTGTGTAGACAAATTGGAAAAGGAAGAATCAAAATGTATAATCGTCACGAAATGTTGGATTTGGTTTTAATAAATGGTATTGCTAGAGGAATTATAGCTAGAGATTTAGTTTCGGGAAAATTAGAAAGACATAGTGCACATTCCGTAGTAATAGCCTCAGGTGGATATGGTAATGTTTTTTTTCTATCTACTAATGCTATGGGATCCAACGCTAGTGCTATATGGAAAGTTCATAGAAAAGGTGCATTATTTTCTAATCCTTGTTATACACAAATACATCCTACATGTATACCGATACATGGAGAATATCAATCTAAATTAACATTAATGTCCGAATCGTTAAGAAATGATGGTAGAATATGGGTACCAAAAAAATTGGAAGATGCAAAGATGATCCGTGATTCTGTTAAAAAACCAGAGGATATAAATGAAAACGAAAGAGATTATTATTTGGAAAGACGTTATCCTTCGTTTGGGAACCTTGTCCCAAGAGATGTAGCATCTAGAGCAGCAAAGGAACGATGTGATAGAGGATTTGGAATAGAAAATAATGAAAATAAAGAAGGAGTATTTTTGGATTTTTCTTATTCTATAGAAAAATATGGAGAAGAAAAAGCAAATGAATTGGGTATAAAAAATCCTTCTATAGAAAAGAAAAAACAATTAGGAAAAAAAGTAATAGAATCTAAATATGGAAATTTGTTTCATATGTATGAAAAAATAACTGAAGAAAATCCTTATGAAACTCCTATGAAAATTTATCCAGCGGTTCATTATACAATGGGGGGGTTATGGGTAGACTATAATTTAATGTCATCGATTCCTGGATGTTTTGTAATAGGAGAAGCAAATTTTTCTGATCATGGATCGAACAGACTAGGTGCTTCTGCTCTCATGCAGGGATTAGCAGATGGATATTTTATACTACCATATACTATGGCAGATTATTTATCTAAGTATGTAACATCATCTAAAAAAAAGGATTTAACCACATATCATATGGAATTTGATAAATCAGAGTACCATATAAAAAATGTAATAAATAGAATAATTAAAAATAATGGTAAAAAATCTGTAGATTTTTTTCATAAGAAGCTTGGACATATAATGTGGAAATATGTTGGAATGAGTAGAAATCATGCAGGATTATTAAAAGCAATAAATGACATACAAAAATTACGTGATTATTTTTGGAATGATGTTTTTGTTCCAAAAAACGTTGCATTAAACTCAGAGTTAGAAAAAGCTATACGTGTTGCTGATTTTCTAGAATTAGGAGAATTAATGGCCATGGATGCTTTACATAGAAAAGAATCTTGTGGAAGTCATTTTAGAGAAGAATATCAAACAAAAGAAGGTGAAGCCGTTCGTGATGATGTTTATTATAAACATGTTTCTGCATGGAAATATAATACAGATAATATCAGTAATGAAATTATGTATAAAGAAAATTTAGATTTTCGTTTTGCGAAACTAGAATCCCGTTCTTACAAATAATAATATAAATTTTATGAAAGAACTTATGAGTTTCAAATTAAAAATTTGGAGACAAAAAAATAACCATGATAAAGGATATTTTCAAACTTATATAGTTAATAATATCTCTCCAAACAGTTCCTTCTTGGAAATGTTGGATGTTTTGAACAACCAAATTCTTTTTGAAAAAGAAGAAACTATATCATTTGATCATGACTGTAGAGAGGGAATTTGTGGGACGTGTTCTCTTTACATAAATGGTAGGGCACATGGTCCAGATAATTTAGTTACTACTTGCCAATTGTATATGCGTAATTTTTGTAATGGAGAAACTATATATGTTGAACCTTGGAGAGCAAGATCATTTCCTATTATTAAAGATCTTATTGTCGATCGGTCTTCTTTTGATAGAATTATTATGTCTGGAGGTTTTATATCTGTAGATACATTTGGAAAAACAATTGACGGAAATATAATTCCTATTCCAAAAGAAAAAGCAGATAAAGCATTTGATGCAGCTACTTGCATTGGTTGTGGAGCATGTGTAGCAGCATGTAAGAATAGATCTGCAATGTTATTTGTTTCAGCAAAAATATCGCAATTTTCATTATTACCTCAAGGAGCAATAGAAAGAAAAAAAAGAGTATTAAATATGATTAATAAAATGGACGAAGAAGGGTTTGGAAGTTGTTCAAACACTAAAGCATGTGAAATAGAGTGTCCAAAAGGAATATCTACAGAATATATTTCTTTTGTTAACAAAGAATATATTAGTAGTTCATTTACATAATTTTTTTATTTATATGGAGTATTTAGATTTTGAAAAGCCGATACAAGAAATTCAAGACCAATATTTAAATTGTATTCTTATAGAAAAAAAAAGTGGAGTTGATATGAAAGATGTTTGTGATAAATTACAATTTAAGTTGGAAGAAACTATTAAAAAGATACATAGTAATTTAACTCCTTGGCAAAGAATACAATTGTCTAGACATCCGAATAGACCTTATACTTTAGATTATATTCAATCAATAACAAAAAAAAATTCTTTTATAGAATTACATGGAGATAGAAATTTTGGAGATGATAAAGCAATTGTTGGAGGTTTTGGAAAAATAGATGATGTTACTTTTATGTTCATAGGAACTCAAAAAGGTAGAAATACTAAGGATAGACAATATAGAAGATTTGGTATGCCTAATCCAGAAGGATATAGAAAAGCGTTACGTTTAATGAAATTAGCGGAGAAATTTAAAAAACCTGTTGTAACTTTTGTTGATACGCCAGGTGCATTTCCTGGAATAGAAGCAGAAGAAAGGGGACAAGGAGAAGCTATTGGTAGAAATATTTATGAAATGATGTGTTTAAAAGTACCTATTATTGTTTTAATAATAGGAGAAGGAGCTAGTGGAGGAGCTTTAGGTATTGGAATAGGAGATATGGTTTCTATGATGGAAAATTCTTGGTTTTCTGTTATATCTCCTGAGAGCTGTTCTACGATACTTTGGGGAAATTGGGATAAAAAAGAAAAATCTGCGGAAGCATTAAAACTAACTGCGGAAGATATGTATAAATTAAATCTTATAGATGATATTATTAAAGAACCATTAGGAGGAGCTCATTTTTATCCGGAAAAAACTTATAAAGTTATAAAAAAACAAATTATAAAATATTATAATAAATTATCAAAAATTGATATTGTTTCTCTCATCAGAGAAAGAAAAAATAAGTATATTTCTATAGGTTTTTTTGATGAATAAAATATTTAAAATTCCACTTTATGGATTATCATATCAAGGAAGGAGGTTATTTTAATTACTTAAATTTTTCAAAAAAAGCAAATATTCCTCCTCAATCTTTAGATTTAGAACAAGCTGTTATAGGTGCTATGATGATAGATAAAAAAGGTTTGGATGAAGTCATTGATATTCTTTATCCTGAAGTTTTTTATCAAAAAAAACACCAAGACATATTTAGTGTCATTCAAAAACTATATCATAGTTCTGAACCTATAGATTTATATACAGTTTCAAATGAACTTAGAAAGTTAGAAAAATTAGATTCAGTGGGAGGAGAAGTTTATTTAATAGAATTGACTCAAAAAGTTATTTCATCTGCTCATATAGAATATCATAGTCGCATTATTTTACAAAAATTTATTTTAAGAAAATTAATAAGTATATCTTCAAACATCATCAAAAAATGTTATGAAAGTACAACAGATGTTTTTGATCTTTTAGATCAAGCAGAATCTAATCTTTTCGATATTAGTAAAAAATATCTAATCACAAAAAAATATGAAGATACTCAATCTCTAATAAAAAAAGCTATAGATAAAATAAAAAAAACTGCAATAGATGGATTAAGTGGAATTCCTTCTGGTTTTAAAAAAATGGATTATATAACTTCTGGTTGGCAAAATTCTGATTTAATTATTCTAGCATCTAGACCTGGTATGGGAAAAACTACTTTTATGTTATCTATGGTTAGAAATATTGTTGTAAAAAAGAAAATTCCTGTTTTAATTTTTTCATTAGAGATGTCTTCTATTCAATTAATAACAAGATTAATTTCGTCAGAAACAGGTCTTTCTTCAAATCAGATAAGAAGAGCTTCTTTATCTGATTCAGATTGGAAATCTTTAAATCAAAAAACAAAAAATTTAATGAATGCTCCACTATTCATAGATGATACTCCTTCTTTATCTGTATTTAACTTACGAACAAAATGTCGTAGATTAATATCTCAACATAATGTTAAATTAGTATTGATAGATTATATGCAATTAATGGCTATAAATAATAACAATGGATTTAGATTTCAAAATAGAGAACAAGAAATATCAGTAATATCTCGGAATTTAAAATCCATTGCTAAAGAATTAGATATACCTATAATAGCTTTATCACAATTATCAAGAGCTGTTGAAACAAGAGGAGGTAATAAACGACCACTATTGTCCGATTTACGAGAATCAGGAGCTATAGAGCAAGATGCTGATATTGTATTATTTATTTATAGACCTGAATATTATGGTTTTAAAACATGGGATACAGATGAGGGAAATGATTATTGTGCAGGTCAAGCAGAAATTATAATAGCTAAACATAGAAATGGAGTATTAGATAAATTCCGTTTAAAATTTATTAGTGATCAATCTAAATTTGCAAATTTAGAGGAAACGAAAAAACCTTTATTAGCTTGGGAGGAAGATTATAAAAAAAATATACTGGATAAAGAAGATAATAGTCTTATCGAAGATAATGACACTAATCATGATGGTAATTATGAAAATAATAATTCTTTAGATGAAGATTATTTGAAAATAGAAAAATAATAAAAAAATATTGAATTTTGAATGGGTTTTTTCTAGAAAAACAGTTTGTAAAAGTAGCAATAAAACTTTTCAAACAATAATTTTTGTAACACAAATAACAATATTTATTAGTTTATTGATAACAATTTTTACTTTTTCCATAGGATTTGGATTTAAAAATATTATACGAGATAAATTATTAAATATTAAAGGGCAAATTACTGTAGTAAATAAAATTTCAAAAAAAAAGTTTCCTATTAATATTTGTGAAAAAAGTAATTCTTTATTGAAAGAATTTTTTTTGTATGATTATGATCATGTAAAAAAAAAAATAAAGAATGTTTATCCATTTGCTGAAAATGATATAATCATTGGAAAAGATCATCTTTCGGAAAGATTTATATTTAAAGGTGTATATGAAGATTATAATCCTATTTTTTTTCACTATTTCTTAATTGGTAAAATTAAGAATAACTTATTATCTGATAATAACATTATTTTATCTAGTAAAAATTCTTTATTATTAGGATTAAATATTGGATCAAATGTAAAAATTAATTTTATTTTTTTCCATAAAAAATTATCTGCTCCTATCATTGTTTCTAAAATTTTTAGAGTAAATGGATTATACGAAACAGGTATTTCAGAATTTGATGATTTATATATTATTGGAAATATAAAATATATACAATCTATTTATGGATGGAAGAAAGGATTTTCAGAAGGTTGTGAAATATTCATGTCTGATTTTTTTCAATCAGATATTATTATGAAAAAAGAATCCAGCAATTTTTTATTAAAATATACTAATTATCAATGTTATAATAGTTTTATTACATGGATAAACGTATTTAGTACTAATATTAATATAATTGTTTTTATTATTCTTATAACTTTAATCATCAATATGATCACGTTTTTTTTAATACTTCTTTTGGAAAGAAGAAAAACTATAGGAATTTTAAAAACTATAGGATCAAAAAACAAAATCATATATAACATATTTATATTTTATATAATACGATTATTCGTTTTTCCATTAATTTTAGGTGATATAATTAGTATTTCTTTATTAAAAATACAAAAGATATTCCATATTTTATCATTAAATAAAACACAATATTTTATTGATTACGTTCCTGTAGACTTGAACTTTTTTCATATTATTATGATTAATTTGTCTATTATTTTTATTTGCTTTTTTACGGTTATTTTTATTTTTTTGTTTTTTATTAATAAAATTTATCCAAAAAGAGTATTAAATTTTGAATAGTATTCAGAAATTTATTTTTGTATTTTTGTTAATAAAAATTGGTAAATTTTTATTTTGATACTTATAAAATCTTCATCTGGAATTAGAGGAACATTAGGTGGAAGAAATGGATATAGTTTTTCGCCTATTGATATCATAGAATTATCTTATGCATACATTTCTTGGATTAAAAAAAAATATAAAAAGCATAAAAAATATGTCATTGTTTTAGGAAGAGATGGTCGTATTACTTCTACATTTTTTCAAGAATTACTGTCTATCAGTTTAATCAATTTAGGAATTAATGTTATTTACATTGGATTATCTACGACTCCTACTGTTGGTATTTCCATTATTAATGAAAAGGCTGATGGTGGAATAATGTTAACTGCTAGTCATAATCCAAAGAATTGGAATGGTTTAAAAATGTTTAATCATAATGGAGAATTTTTATCAGAAAACGATTATAAAATGTTATTTAATATTGTAAATAAAAAACGTTTTCATTTCGTATCTTATAAAAGAATAGGAAATATTTTTCAAAAAAAAAATTGTATAAAAAAACACGTAGATAAAATTATTTCATTGCCAATTATAGATAAAAATATTATTAAAAAATCAAGATTTAAAATAGTAGTAGATGGAATAAATTCTGCTGGAGGTATAGCTGTTCCTCTTCTTTTAAAAAATTTAGGAGTTTCTGTAATAGAAATGTATTGCAATCCTAATGGGGATTTTGTTCATAAACCTGAACCTATTAAAAAAAATTTAATAGAAATATGTAAAAAAGTTCCTAAATATAAAGCAGACATGGGTATATCTGTAGATCCTGATGTAGATCGAGTAGTATTTATCTGTGAAAATGGAAATTTTTTTGGAGAAGAATATACAATAGTTTCTATTGCAGATTTCATACTAAAAAATAAAATTGGACCTGTAGTTTCTACACTATCTTCTTCGCAAGCTTTAAAAGACTTATCTGAAAAAATAGGAGCACCTTATTATTCAACACCTGTTGGTGAAGTACACGTTGTAAAAAAAATGAAAGAAGTTAATGCTATTATAGGTGGAGAAGGAAATGGAGGAGTTATTTATCCAAACCTTCGTTATGGAAGAGATGCATTAGTTGGAATAGCATTATTTTTAACTCATATTGCTAAACTAAATAAAATTCCATTATCTATTTTAAAAAAGAAATACTCCAAGTATTATATATCTAAAAGAAAAATAAAATTTTCTTATGATAATAAAATTTTATTAAGCAAAATAAAAAAAAAGTATAAAGGAAATAAAATGGATTTTAAAGATGGAATTAAAATTTATTTATTAAATAATGAATGGATTCATATAAGAAAATCTAATACAGAAAATGTTGTTAGAATACATACAGAAAGTACTTCAAGAAAAAAATCTGAGTTTTTAGTAAAAAAAATATTAAAAGATATCGATAAAATATGTTAAAAAATACGATAAAATATATAGAAGATAAATATTATGTTAAAAATGATTTTCCATTATTTAATTCTGGAGATACAATAACTGTTTTTTTTGAAATTAAAGAAGGAGAAAAAAAGAGAATACAATCTTTTAAAGGAGTAGTTATTAAAAAACAAGGTATAGGACTGACGAAAAATTTCACCATAAGAAAAACAAGCCTAGGAATAGGAGTAGAGCGAATATTTATTATCAGTCAGCCAAACATAAAAAAAATAGAAATAAATAAAAAAGGAAAAGTAAGAAGATCTAGGATATATTATTTTAGAAAACTAAAAGGAAAAAAAGCGAAAATAAAAAGTTGAAAAGAAAGAGAGTAATCAATAACTCTCTTTTTCTTCTTCTCTTATTTCTTCTATTATTACTTATTTATTAACTGGTACTATTTTACTTTTTTTCGTTATCTTCAACTTTATCTTTTCCTTTTTCTACAGAAGAAGACTCTTCACTACTTTTTGATGATGGTTCTTCATTAGAATTTGTAGTAGGGTTATTTGTTGTTGCAGAGTTAGAATCTGTTTGATCATTGTTATTATTATTGTTGTTATTATTAGCTGCTTTATCTTCTTCTGTTGTATTATTATTAGAAGAAGTATTATCGTTTTTATTTTTATTGTTACAACTTACAGAAAATAAAAACATTACTAAAAGTAATGTAGTAACAGCAATTCTTAGTTTTTTCATCATAGTCGATAAATATTTCAGTTATTACATATTCTGGGCAAATTTATATAAAAATTTGGAATGAAAAAATATATCATTGTCTCTATTTTTTTTTTTGTAAAAAAAATATACTTGGATTATTTATTTTTCAGTTTGAAAATAAGATAATTACAAACTATCATAATTATATTAAAATTATAGAATAAAATTTTATCTTTCTAATAAAAAAAATTATGTCTTTAAATAAAAAGATTTTAAAGGAAGCTTTAACCTTTGATGACGTTTTATTAGTTCCATCTTATTCAGAAATTCTACCATCAGAAGTTTCTTTGAAAACTTATTTAACATTTGATATTGCACTGAATATTCCCATATTAAGCGCAGCTATGGATACAGTAACTGAGTCTTCTCTAGCAATTTCTATTGCTAGAGAAGGTGGTATGGGAATTATTCATAAAAATATGAATATAAAAAATCAATCAGAAGAAGTTTATAAAGTAAAAAGAAGTGAAAGTGGAATGATAGATGAACCTATTACTCTTTTTATAAATTCTACTCTAAGAGATGCACAATTACTTATGAAGAAATATAAAATATCAGGTTTTCCTGTAATTAGTGAAAATCATGTATTAGTAGGAATAATAACTAGAAGAGACATAAAATACCGTACAGACTTAGACACTTTAGTAAAAGATGTCATGACAAAAGAAAAATTAATTACTTCTAATAAAGATATAACTTTAGAAAAAGCAAAAAATATTCTTTTGAAGGAAAGAATAGAAAAACTACCTATTGTAGATAACAATAACATATTAATAGGATTAATTACAATTAGAGATATTGATAATTTAATTAAACATCCTAATGCATGTAAAGATTATAGAGGAAAATTAAGGGTTGGAGCAGCTGTAGGTATAGACCATACTACTTTAAAAAGAGTAGATTCTTTGATTAAAGTGGGAGTAGATATTATAGCTATAGATTCAGCTCATGGTCATTCATTAAAGGTGTTAAATGTAATAAAATCAATTAGACATTCTTTTCCAAAAATTCCATTGATTACAGGAAATGTAGTAACAGAAAAAGGAGCAAAAGATCTTATAAATGCTGGATCTACTGTTTTAAAGGTTGGAATAGGTTCTGGTTCTATTTGCACGACTAGAGTTATATCTGGTGTAGGAATGCCGCAAATAACTGCAATAAATGATGTATGTGAATATGCTAAAAAGAGAAATGTCAGTGTGATTTCTGATGGAGGGATCAGATATTCTGGAGATGTAGTAAAAGCAATTGCATCTGGAGCATGTTGTGTAATGATTGGAAGTTTGTTTGCTGGAACAGATGAGTCTCCAGGAGAAGAAGTTCTTTTTCATGGAAGAAAATTTAAAACTTATGTAGGAATGGGATCTTTAATAGCTATGAAAAGAGGAAGTAAAGATCGTTATTTTCAATTTAACGAAAAATCTGTTCCAGAAGGAATAGAAGCTATGGTTCCTTACAAAGGAAGAATAAAAGATGTGATTTATCAAATTTGTGGAGGAATACGTTCTGGAATGGGATATTGTGGAGTATCTAATATCATGGATTTAATGAAAAATGCAAAATTTGTTAGAATAACAAATTCAGGGTTGAGAGAAAATCATCCACATAGTGTCAATATCACAAAAGAAACACCCAATTATTATAGTAATAAATAATAAAAAAAATACCCGGGACGGGATTTGAACCCGTACGATCAAAATGATCACAGGATTTTAAGTCCTGTGTGTCTACCTATTCCACCACCCGGGTTAAAAAAATAAAAAACAAGCGAGAAACGGGATTCGAACCCGCGACCCCAACCTTGGCAAGGTTGTACTCTACCAACTGAGCTATTCTCGCAAAAATATATAAAACTAAACACTTTTATAAAATAAAGAATAATATATTCATTTATTTTTTAATAAATTTTTGATTTTTTTTATTAAATCATCTTGATATGTTTTAATTTTTTCTATCTCTTTTAAATAAAAATAAAGTTTTTCTTTTTTTTTTTTTTCATTTATATTTTTTTTTAGTAAGGTTTTTGCTCTACAAATCACTTTTTTTGGCATACCGGATATTTTTGCTACATAAATTCCAAAACTATGTTCACTTATACCAGGAACTAGTTTTCTCATAAAAACAATATTATCATTGATTTTTTTAACGAGAACATGTAAATTTTTGATTCTTTGGAAAGAGATATTCATATTATTTAATTCATGATAATGAGTAGCAAACATAGTAATAGGACGTAAATGATGATTATGTAAAAATTCAATAACAGATTTTGCTATTGAAACTCCATCATACGTACTCGTACCTCTTCCTATTTCGTCTAAAATTAAAAAACTTCTTTCAGATAAATTATTTAATATATTGGCAGTTTCATTCATTTCTACCATGAATGTAGATTCTCCTAAAGAAATATTATCAGAAGCTCCAACTCTGCTAAATATTTTATCTATTAATCCTATTTTTGCTTCTTTTGCAGGAATAAAACACCCTACATGTGCCATAAGTATAATAATAGCTGTTTGACGTAAAACAGCAGATTTACCAGACATATTAGGTCCTGTTATAATTAAAATTTGCTGATTCTTTTTATTTAAAAGAATATCATTAGGAATATAATACGATTTAGATTGAAATTTTTTTTCAATAACTGGATGTCTTCCACTTTTTATATATAACTCTGTGGAGTTATTCATTGTTGGTTTGACATAATTATTTTCTAATGAAATAGTTGAAAATGAAAATAAAACATCAATTTTTGCTATAATTTTTGAGTTTTTTTGTAAAATTTTTATATTTTTTAGAATTTGATTTATTAATTCAAAAAATATTTCTTTTTCTAGCAAAAATATTTTTGATTCAATATTAAAAATTTTTGATTCAAAATTTTTTAATTTTTCTGTTATATATCTTTCTGAATTAGATAATGTTTGTTTTTGAATCCAATAAGACGGAATATTACATTTTTTTGTATTTTTTTTTATTTCAAAAAAATATCCAAATATATTATTATAACCTATTTTAATATTTGATATTTGCGTTTGCAATTTTTCGTGTAAAAGAAGTTGATCTAAATACTCTTTTTGTGAAAAATATAACATTCGCATTTCATCTAATTCTTTGGAAACTCCTTTAACGATAACATTCGCTTTTCCTTTCTCTATTTGATTTGGAGGATCTTTTTCAATAGTTTTAGTTATTTTATTAGATATAAAATCACAATTTTCAATAGAATTTCCAATACTTATAAATATATTTGATTTTTGTATTAAAAAAATTTTTTTTATTTCAGTAATAATTTCTAAAGATTTATGTAACATAAATAATTCACGAGGAGTTATTTTTCCAATAGCTATTTTAGAAACTACTCTTTCTATATCTTGAATGTATTTCAGTTTTTTCTTTATAAAAATTCGTATTTCATCATTACAGCATATCTCTTGTACTATTTGATGCCGTTTCTCTATATGATCTATATCTATTAAAGGAAAAGAAATCCAGTTTTTTAATAATCTACCACCCATTGGGGTAATAGTTTTATCCATGATTTCAACTAAAGAAATTCCATCATTGTTAATGGAATTAAATATCTCTAAACTACGGAAAGTAAAATGATCAATCCACATATATCCTTCTTTTTTTATTTTTTTTATACTGGATATATGTTGTATTTTTACATGATGTGTATTATGTAAATATGATAATATAACACCTGAAGCAATAATACCCAATTTTAAATTTTCTATTCCAAATCCTTTTAAAGAATTTGTTTTAAAATGTGATGTTAATTTTTCATAAGCAAATGAATAATCAAATATCCAATCTTCTATCAAGAAAGTATAATATTTATTTTTTATTAGTTTATCGAAAAAATTTTTTTTATTTTTTTGAAATAAAACTTCACTAGGATTGAAATGTGTTAAATATTGCAATATTTTATTTTTATCATCTTCTACTATGAAAAATTCTCCTGTAGAAATATCTAAAAAACTCAATCCTAAATAATTTTTTTCTATATGAATAGAAGCTAAAAAATTGTTTGATTTTATTTTTAAAAAATTATCATTTATGGCTAAACCTGGAGTTACTAGTTCTGTCACCCCTCTTTTAACGAGGGTACCTACTTTTTTTGGCTCTTCTAATTGATCACAAATAGCAACACGTAATCCATATTGGATTAATTTTGGTAGATAAGAATCTATAGAATGACATGGAAATCCAGCTAAATAAATATTGGATCTTTTAGTTAGTACAATACTTAATACTTCTGAACACTTTATTGCATCTTCACCAAAAATTTCATAGAAATCTCCTACTTGAAATAGTAGTATTGTATCTGGATATTTACTTTTTATATCATTATATTGCTTGATTAACGGTGTTTCTTTTTCTTCTTTTTTTCTCATTTGAAAATATTTTTTCTTTATTCATAATAAAAAATGAAATTTTTTGATTAAAATAGAGGATTTTTATTTATTAAATTAAAATTGAATCATTCATAAATAAAATTAATGTTTATAGAATATAAAAAGTTGGACCTTAATCAGGTAACTAAAGAGATATTTCAATATTGGAAAAATCATGATATTTTAAAAAAAAGTTTTCAATGTACTACGAATTCCTATAAAAAAAAATATATCCTATATGAAGGACCCCCATCTTTAAATGGGAACCCCGGAGTTCATCATGTAGTTTCTAGAATTATAAAGGATATTTTTTGTAGATATTATACTCTAAAAGGAAACAAAGTTTTTAGAAAATCTGGGTGGGATGCTCATGGTTTACCCATAGAATTAAATGTAGAAAAATATATGAAAATTGAAAAAAATGATATAGGTAAAAAAATTTCTATAAAAAAATATAATTCTATTTGTAAAAAATTTGTTCATAATGCATTGAAAAAATGGATTCTTTTCACTAAAAAAATAGGGTATTGGATAGATTTAAAATCACCTTATATAACTTATAATACAAAATACATAGAAAGTGTATGGTGGTTAATTAAAAAACTATATGATAATAAATTTATTTATAAAGATTACGATATTCAACCTTATTCTCCCGCTGCTAATACAGGTTTAAGCTATCATGAATTAAATATGCCGGGATGTTATAAAAAAGTAGAACAAATTTCTCCTTTTGTTAAATTTAAAGTTATAAAAGATTATTTATCAAATAAATTGAAAAGAAATATATTTGGTAATGATGATGTATTTTTTATATCATGGACTACTTCACCTTGGACTTTACCTTCAAATACAGCTTTAGCTATTGGAAAAAATATTGATTATGTTTTAGTTGAAATTTACAGTATTTATAATATTGAAAATTTTTCTTACAAAAAAGAAATCATAATCTTTTCATCTAAACTAATTGACTATGTTTTACCCAAAGAAAAATATTATCAAATATTTGATAAAAATGAATTTTATTCTATAAACTTAAAGAGATGTAAAAATAAAATTCCATATTATATAATATATCAATTCAAAGGAATTGATTTAATGTATAGCAAATATGAACAACTATTGCCTTGGTTCAAACCTTATTATAAAAAAGAAAATGCTTTTCAAGTCATAGATGGATCTTTTGTAAATACAAAAGAAGGATCTGGAATTGTTCATATATCTCCTACATTTGGATCGGAAGATTTTATAATAGCTAAAAAATATGATATTCCTCCAATTTTAGTTTTGAATAAAGAAGGTATTCCTATTCCTTTAGTAGATATGCAAGGAAAATATATTAGTAGTTTTCCTCATGGATTTGGAGGAAAATATATCAAAAGTGATTTTACAACATCCAATGTTGATAAATTTTTAGTAGATAAGGAAATAATTTCTTTTTTAGAAAAAAAAAATAAAATATTAAGAGTAGAAAAATATTTTCATTTTTATCCACATTGTTGGAGAACAGATAAACCTATTATTTACTACCCTTTAAATTCATGGTTTATAAAAACTACAAAGGTTAAAAATAAAATGATTTCTTTAAATGAAAAAATAAACTGGTATCCTAATTTTATTGGTAAAAAACGTTTTTCTTCTTGGTTAGAAAACACAAAAAATTGGAATTTTTCTCGTTCTAGATATTGGGGAACTCCACTCCCTATTTGGAGAACAAAAAAAGGAGATGAAGAAATAGTAATAGGTTCAATTAAAGAATTAATTTTGGAGATTAAAAAATCTATTAAATATGGTTTTATGTCTCATAATATATTTGATAATTTCGTAATTGACGATATGAGTGATACTAATTATAGTAATATAGATTTACATAAACATATTTTAGATGAAGTAATATTAGTTTCTTCTCAAGGAGAACCTATGAATAGAGAACCAGATTTAGTGGATGTTTGGTTCGATTCTGGAGCTATGCCATATGCTCAATTACATTATCCTTTTGAAAATAAAGATAATATTGATAAAAATTTTCTATTTCCTGCTGATTTCATTGCAGAAGGAGTCGATCAAACAAGAGGGTGGTTTTTTACTTTACATACAATTAGCAGTATTTTATTCAATTCTATAGCATATAAAAATGTAATATCTATTGGGTTAGTATTAGATAAAAATGGACAAAAAATGTCTAAAAGTAAAGGAAATACTATTAATCCTTTTGAATTAATAGATAAATATGGCCCTGATGCTATACGTTGGTACATTATATTTAATTCAGAACCTTGGGATAATTTGAAGTTTAATGTAGATGGAATTAATGTTATAATTAATAAATTTTTTGGAACATTATATAATATATATGCTTTTTTTGCATTATATGCTAATATTGATGGATTTTCTTATAAAGAAAAAGAATTATCTACAGATAATTATACAGAATTAGATTTATGGATTATTTCCGAATTAAATTCTCTTATTGAAAAATCAGATAAATATTATATTAATTATAATCCTACTAAAGTAGTTCGTGTAATATCGTCTTTTGTTTTAGATAAGTTAAGCAATTGGTATGTAAGATTATGTCGTAGAAGATTTTGGAAAGATAAATACACTGTTAATAAAATTGTTGCATATCAAATACTTTATAAATGTTTAATTAATGTAGCAAAACTAATTTCTCCAATAGCTCCGTTTTTTTCTGAAAAATTATATTTAGATCTAAATTCAGTTACAAAAAAGGAATTTTTTGAAAGTATTCATTTTACTAATTTTCCCATTGTTGATAAACATTTAATCAACAAAAAATTAGAAGATAAAATGACTTTTGTTCAGAAAATAACAACAATGGTTTTTTCTGTAAGGAAAAAAAATAAAATAAAAATACGTCAACCTTTAAAAAAATTAATGATTATTACAGATAAAAAAATGGTTGATCAATTGAAAAAATTGGAAAATCTCCTGATCAATGAAACAAATGTAAAAGAAATAAAATTTACAAATTCTTATTCTAATTTAGAATTAGTAAAACATATTAAACCTAATTATAAGTCTATTGGGTCTAAATTTAGAGAAAAAACCAAAGAAATATCTGAAATAATAGAAAAATTTGACCAAAAAATTATTAAAGAAATAGAGAGAAAAAAAAAGTATATCTTTCACAATAAAGGTGAAAAAATATCCATTTTTTTAGATGATGTAAAAATTACGACAGAATTTGTAAAAGGTTGGGATATTTTATCTGATAATCAATTAACAATAGCATTAGATTTACGTATTACAAATTCCCTTTGGGAAGAAGGATTTATTAGGGAATTTATTCGAAATATTCAAATTTTAAGAAAACAAAATAATTGTAATGTTATTGAAAAAATATTTATATATATAATAAATGCTAATAAAAATATACAATTTGTCATAGAAAAATATAAAAATTTTATTTGTCAAGAAACACTTGCTTTAGATATAAAAAAAGATCATCAAGAGAAAAAAAATGGATACGAAATAAATTTTGAAAAAAAATATAGGTTATATGTGATAATTCGTAAAGTAAAAGAAGAAACTATATAAAAATAAAACATATGTCAGTAGTAGGAAATAAATATGAAAATAATGTTTTTCATTGTTTTACATGTTATAATATTGAATATTAGAAAATAACAACAATAAATTTTATTTTTTGAAAAAAATATTTTTTATTACTTTTCCTATTTTATTAATAGACCAATTTTTAAAAATTTATATCAAAACTCATTTTAGATTGGGAGACGGTTTTTGTATATCTCCCTTTTTCTGCATTATATTGATTGAAAACCCAGGAATGGCTTATGGAATTCATATTGCTCCTGGATACTTTGGAAAAGTTTTATTAAGTTTTTTTCGATTTTTTTTAATTTCTTTCATATTATTTTTTATTTATAAAAATGTAAAAAATAAATCTTCTAATTATTTAGTTATTCCAATGATGTTTATTTTTTCAGGAGCTATAGGAAATTTTTTAGATAGTGCATTATATGGTTTTTTATTTAATACAGGAACAACTTATAGTAAAGAATGTAAAAATTGGATTCCTTATTCTGGAATATCAAAAATTAATTTCGATAGTATTAATAATGGTTATGCTTCTTTTATGGAAGGATGTGTAGTAGATATATTTCATCTTCCTATAATAGATATTTTTTTTCCTAATTACATTCCGTTTTTTGGAGGTAAAAATTTTCAATTTTTTAAACCTGTTTTTAATGTATCTGATATGGTTATATTTATAGGAGTTGTTTTATTGTTATTCTTTAGAAAAAGAATTCAAAATATAAAATTTTTGTGATATTTATTATTTTTTTAATTATAAAAATCTCTATAGATTTGTATCCGTCTGATTTTCATCGTTACGAAATATTATTTTTTTAATCAACGAAAATTAAACAAATTTTATTGCCGGTGTAGCTCAGTTGGTTAGAGCACGTGATTTGTAATCTCGGGGTCGTGGGTTCGAATCCCTCCGCCGGCTCCTTTATGGGGGGGAGATACTCAAGTTTGGTTAACGAGGACAGACTGTAAATCTGTTGGCTATGCCTTCGCAGGTTCGAATCCTGCTCTCCCCATTTTTTTTGCGGAAGTAGCTCAGTTGGTAGAGCTTCAGCCTTCCAAGTTGAATGTCGCGGGTTCGAATCCCGTCTTCCGCTCTATTATACGAGTGAATAAAAATAGTGCCAATGTAGCTCAGTGGAAGAGTACTTCCTTGGTAAGGAAGAGGTCACGGGTTCAATTCCCGCCATTGGCTTTTTTCTATAAAAAAATTTAGAAACTAATTAATTATTATTAATTTATTATCATGGCAAAAGAAAAATTTAAAAGAAATAAACCACATTTAAATATAGGAACTACTGGTCACGTAGATCATGGAAAAACAACACTTACTGCTGCAATAACAAAAGTATTATCAGAGGTAGGTTTAGCAGAAGAAAAAAGTTTTGATGCCATAGATAATGCTCCAGAAGAAAAAGCTAGAGGTATTACGATTAATACATCTCATGTAGAATATGAAACTGTAAAAAGACATTATGCTCATGTTGATTGTCCTGGACATGCCGATTATATTAAAAATATGATAACTGGCGCTGCGCAAATGGATGGAGCAATATTAGTTGTTGCTGCTACAGACGGCCCTATGCCTCAAACTAGAGAACATATATTATTAGCACGTCAAGTAGGAGTTCCTAAAATTGTAGTTTTTATGAATAAAGTAGATCAAGTAGATGATATAGAATTATTAGAATTAGTAGAAATGGAAATTAGAGAACTTCTTACAAAATATGAATATGACGGAGAAAATATTCCTGTTATACAAGGATCTGCATTAGGAGCTCTTAATGGTGAAAAAAAGTGGATTGAAAAAATTAAAGATCTTATGAATATATTAGACGAATATATTCCAGAACCTGTACGTGAAATAGATAAACCATTTTTAATGCCAGTGGAAGATGTTTTTACTATAACTGGTAGAGGTACTGTGGCTACAGGTCGTATAGAAAGTGGAATTGTTAATACAGGAGATTTAGTAGATATTATAGGAATGGGAAATAATAAATTAACTTCTACAGTAACAGGAGTTGAGATGTTTAGAAAAATATTAGACAAAGGACAAGCAGGAGATAATGTTGGACTTTTATTACGTGGTATAGAAAAAAAAGATATTAGAAGAGGAATGGTTATAGGAAAACCAGGTTCTATAAGTCCACATAAAAAATTTAAAGCAGAAGTTTATGTTCTTACAAAAGAAGAAGGTGGTAGACATACTCCTTTTCATAATAAATATCGTCCTCAATTTTATTTGAGAACAACAGATGTTACAGGAGAAGTCCATCTTCCAGATGGAGTAGAAATGGTAATGCCGGGTGATAATGTGTCAATGGAAGTTGATTTACATCAACCTGTTGCATTAAGTGAAAATTTACGTTTTGCTATTCGTGAAGGTGGAAAAACAGTTGGAGCTGGACAAGTAACTCATATTATCATATAAATAATTTATTTTACGGATGTAGCTTAGTTTGGTAGAGCATCGGTCTCCAAAACCGAAGGTCGTAAGTTCGATTCTTACCATCCGTGCAAATATACTTTTAGGATTTATGATAAATAATAGAATTTATAGTTTTTTTACAGAAATTTATAAAGAATTTTTTTATTATATAACTTGGCCAAAATGGAAAAATTTGAAAACGTCAACTATAATTGTTACTTTTTTTTCTATATTTTTCTCCATATTTTTATATGGGGTAGATGGTTTTTTAATTTTTATAATTAAAAAATTATTTTCTATAAAAATTGGATAATGAATGATTTAGAAAAAAAATGGTATGTTATTAAAACCATTAGTGGACAAGAAAATAAAGTAAAATCATATATTGAAAATGAAGTTAGAGATAATGGATTTCAAAAATATATAGGTAAAATATTAGTTCCTATTGAAAAAGTAATACAAATGAGAAAAGGAAAAAAAGTCCATAGAGAAAAAGTTCATTATCCTGGATATGTTATGGTAGAAGCTAATTTAGATGGAGAAGCAGTTCATGCAATTAAAAACGTACCTGGAGTTATTAACTTTTTGAGTGAAGGGAAAGGAAATTCTGCCGTTCCTATTCCAATGAGAAAAGATGAGGTCAATAAAATGTTAGGCACTATAGATAAATTATACGAAAGTTATGATATAAATATTCCTTTTGTTGTAGGAGAAACAATAAAAGTCATTGATGGACCTTTCAGTGGATTTAATGGAACAATTGAAAAAATTAATGAGGAAAAAAGAAAATTAGAATTAGCAGTTTTAATTTTTGGAAGGAAGACTCCTTTAGAATTGAATTTTACTCAAATAGAAAAAATTTGAATTTTATGAAAAAAGTAATAAAAAAAATAAAAATTCAAAATATAAATGGAGGAAAGGCAACTCCTGCACCTCCAATAGGTCCTATTTTAGGAAGTGTTGGAGTGAATATTATGGAATTTTGTAAACAATATAATTTTCGTACTAAAGAAAAACAAGGAAAAATATGTCCTGTTTTAATTACAGTATATGAAGATAAATCTTTTTCTTTTGTAATAAAAAAACCGCCAGTATCGATACAATTATTATCTTTTTTAAAAAAAGAGAAAGGATCGAAAGAATCTAATAGACAAAAAATTGGAAAAATTAGTTTAGATGAAATAAAAAAAATAGCAGAAGAAAAAATGGAAGATTTAAATTGTTTTTCAATAGAATCTGCTATATCCATGATATCTGGTACAGCAAGATCTATGGGAATTGAAGTGATAGATTGATATATGTCAAAAAAATTAACTAAAAATAAAAAAAAATATAGAGATAAAATTTCTCATAATAAGAAATATTCTTTAGAAAAAGCTATAGAAATCATTAAAAAAACAAATTTTGTTAAATTTAATGCTTCTGTAGATATTGCTATTTGTCTTGGAATAGATCCTCGTTTACCAGATCAAATGGTTAGAGGATCAATAAAACTTCCTAATGGAATAGGAAAAAATACTATTGTATTAGCTTTAGTTGATCAAGAAAGAGAATTAGAAGCTAAAGAATCTGGAGCAGATTATGTTGGATTAGATTATATTGAAAAAATAAAATCTGGATGGACTGATAATATTGATGTAATAGTTGCTACTCCTTCAGTTATGAATAAATTAAGTATTCTTGGAAAGATACTAGGACCAAAAGGATTAATGCCTAATCCTAAAATGGATACTGTTTCAACAGATATAAAAAAATCTATAGAGGAATTTAAATATGGAAAAGTATTTTTTAAATCTGATCGTTATGGTATTATTCATTCTTCGGTAGGAAGAATATCTTTTTCAAATCAACATTTATTAGAAAATATAAAGGAATTTATGAGAAAAATTATTCAAAGTAAGCCATCATCTTCTAAAGGTTCATATATAAAAAATGTATGTTTATCATCTACAATGGGTAGTGGTAGCGTATCACTAGATATAAAAAACTTTGATTAAAAAATCAATGAGTAAAAAAAATAATAATAAAGAAGTAAAAAAAAAAGAATTATCAAAATTGATTTCATTATTGAATGATAATAATAATGATACAATATATCTAGTTGATATATCTAATTTAAATTCTAATCAAATATCTACTATCAGAAAAAATTTTCATAAAGAAAATATCAAAATGAAAGTAGTAAAAAATACTCTTTTAAAAAAAGCTTTGGAAAAAAATAATAAATTAAATACATTTATCTCTGTATTAAATGGAAATACTACTGTTTTATATTCAAATCCAAGTAAAGGAAACATTATTTCTAGAATAATAAAGAATTTTCATATTGAAGAAAAATCAGAAAAACCGTACATGAAATGTGCTTATTTTCAAGATTCTTTTTATTTTGGCAATAAAGATTTGGATTTATTAATTAATATTAAATCCAAAGAAGAAATCATTATAGAAATTATAAATATACTTCAATTTCCAATGAAGAATGTGATTTTATCTTTAAATTCATTGAAGGATAACATATATAATATTTTGGAAATTTTGATGAAAAAATAGATAATAATTAAAAAAATAATTAATAATAAAATGATAGAAAAATTAGCAGAACAATTAGTTAATCTAACAGTAAAACAAGTTACTGATTTAGCTAATATTCTAAAAAAAAAATATGGTATAGAGCCATCTGGTTTATCATTATTAAGCCCAGGTGATAATAATTCTAAAAATGTAGAAAAAAAATCAGAAAAAGAGGAAAAAAGTATATTCAATATTATTTTAAAATCTACTGGAAATTCTAAACTATCTGTAGTAAAACTAGTAAAAGAAGTAACTGGAAAAGGACTTAAAGAGTCTAAAGATTTAGTAGATAATGTACCTAGTGTTATAAAAGAATCTGTAAATAAGAAAGATGCAGAAGATTTCAAAAATAAATTTGAACAAATAGGAGCAGAAATTGAATTGAAATAAAAATACATTTTAAAACTGAAAATAAACAATAAATATCAATTAAATAAATTGGTGAATACAGATAATACATCAGAAAGAATTACTTTCTCTTCAGTAGCAAAGCAAGTAGAGTATCCTGATTTTTTGGATATACAAATAAAATCTTTTAAAGAATTTTTTCAATTAGAAACAAAACCAGAAGATAGAAAAAATGAAGGTTTATTCAAAGCTTTTATGGAAAATTTTCCTATATCTGATGCTAGAAATTCTTTTGTTTTAGAATTTAAAGGATATTCTATTGATTCTCCTAGATACTCTATAGAAGAATGCATTGAAAGAGGTGTAACTTATAGCGTTCCTTTAAAGGCTAAATTAAAACTATATTGTACAGATCCGGAACATGAAGATTTTGAAACGGTATATCAGGATGTATACTTGGGTACATGTCCATATATGACGCCTTCTGGTTCATTTATATTTAATGGTGCAGAAAGAGTAATTGTTTCTCAACTACATCGTTCTCCAGGTGTTTTTTTCGGTCAATCTCATCATGCTAATGGAACAAAATTATATTCAGCAAGAATAATTCCATTTAAAGGTTCATGGATAGAATTTGCAACGGATATTAATAATGTTATGTATGCATATATAGATAGAAAGAAAAAATTGCCTATGACTACTTTATTACGTGCTATAGGATATGAAAGAGATAAAGATATATTAGAAATATTTGATTTAGCTGAAGAAGTAGAAATAAAAGAAAAAAAAGAATATTCACATATTATCAATAGAACTCTAGCTGCTAGGGTTTTGAAAATATGGCATGAGGACTTTGTAGATGAAGATACTGGAGAAGTAATTTCTATAGAAAAAAATGAAATACTTATAGATAGGGATACTTTACTAAAAGAAGAACATATTGATTTAATTATTCAACATGAAATAAAAATAATTCTTTTACATAAAGGAGGGGGGAGAAAAAATGATTATTCTATAATATATAATACTTTACAAAAAGATCCTACAAATTCTGAAAAAGAAGCTGTAGAATATATTTATAGACAGCTTAGAAATACAGAACCACCAGATGAAGAAACTGCTAGGGGAGTTATAGATAAATTGTTTTTTTCTGATACAAGATATAGTTTAGGGCCTGTAGGAAGATATCGTTTAAATAAACGTTTAGGATTAAATATAGATTTAGAACATTTAGTCTTAACTAAAAAAGATATTATTGCAATAGTAGAACATTTAAATGCCTTATTCAATTCTAAAAGAGAAGTAGATGATATTGATCATTTATCTAACAGAAGAGTTAGAACAGTAGGAGAACAATTATATACACAATTTAGTATTGGTTTAGCTAGAATGGCAAGAACTATAAGAGAAAGAATGAACGTACGAGATAATGAAGTATTTATGCCAGTTGATCTTATCAATGCAAAAACATTATCATCTGTTATTAATACTTTTTTTGGTACTAACCAATTATCTCAATTTATGGATCAAACCAATCCATTATCAGAAATTACTCATAAAAGAAGACTTTCAGCATTGGGTCCTGGTGGTTTATCTAGAGAAAGAGCAGGATTTGAAGTTAGAGATGTTAATTATTCTCATTATGGAAGATTATGTCCAATAGAAACTCCAGAAGGTCCTAATATAGGATTAATATCATCTTTGTCTGTATTTGCTAAAATTAATAATATGGGATTTGTTGAAACTCCATATCGAAAAGTAAAAAATGGAAAAATTGATTTAAAATCTAAAGTACAATATTTAAGTGCTGAAGAGGAAGAAGGAAAAATTATAGCACAAGCAAACGCTATTGATAAAAAAGGAAATTTTTTTTCAGATAGAATTATAGCTCGTGAAGATGGAGATTTTCCAATAGTTAAACCAGAACAAGTGGATTATGTTGATGTAGCACCCAACCAAATTGCTTCGATATCTGCATCATTGATTCCTTTTTTGGAACATGATGATGCGAATAGAGCACTAATGGGATCCAATATGATGCGTCAAGCAGTACCGTTATTAAAACCTGAATCTCCTATTGTAGGTACAGGTTTAGAAAAACAAGTAGCAAATGATTCTAGAATTCTAATTAATGCAGAAAAAAATGGGATAGTGGAATATGTAGATGCAAAAAAAATTATTATTTGTTATAATAGAACATATCGAGAATCTCTAGTTAGTTTTTATTCAGAAAGAAAAGTTTATAATTTAATTAAATTCAGAAAAACAAATCAAAATACATGTATTACTTTGAAACCTATTGTAAAAAAAGGAATGCAAGTATTCAAAGGACAAATTTTATGTGAAGGATATGCTACAGAGAAAGGAGATTTAGCTTTGGGTAGAAATTTAAAAGCTGCTTTTATTCCATGTAATGGATATAATTTTGAAGATGCAGTTTTAATTTCTGAAAAAGTGGTTAGTGAAGATTGGTTTACTTCTATTCATATAGATGAATACTCTTTGGAAGTTCGAGATACAAAATTAGGAATGGAAGAATTGACAAATGATATTCCAAATGTCAGCGAAGAAGCAACTAAAGATTTGGATGAAAATGGTATTATAAGAATAGGTGCTGAAGTGAAACCAGGAGATATTCTTATAGGTAAAATAACTCCAAAAGGAGAATCTGATCCTACTCCAGAAGAAAAATTATTAAGAGCTATTTTTGGTGATAAAGCTGGAAATGTAAAAGATGCTTCATTAAGAGCAGAACCTTCTTTATTTGGAATTGTAGTAGATACAAAACTTTTTACTAGAAGTATCAAAAATAAAACAACTAGAATTTTAGATAAAACAAGAATAGAAAATTTGGAAATAGAATACGAAAAAAAATTTTCAAATTTAAGAAATTTACTAGTATCTAAATTACAAATTATTTTATCTGATAAAAAATGTCATAGTCCTATTTTTAATGAAAAAAAACAAAATATTATAAAAAGTGGTGAAAAATTTACAGAAAAATTACTAAATACAATACAAAATTATATAGGCATTTATTCTGATAGTTGGACAGATAGTGAAGATACTAATAATTTAGTATCAGAAATATTACATAATTATAAAATAGCGGTTAATGATTTAAATAGTATTATGAAACATAAAAAGTTTTCTATTACTGTTGGAGATGAGTTACCATCTGGTATTATTAAAATGGCAAAAGTATATATTGCTAAAAAAAGAAAATTAAAAGTAGGAGATAAAATGGCAGGAAGACATGGAAATAAAGGAGTAGTAGCAAGAATTCTTAGACAAGAAGATATGCCTTTTTTAGAAGATGGAACTCCAGTTGATATTGTTTTGAATCCTTTAGGTGTTCCTTCTAGGATGAATATAGGTCAAATATATGAAACAGTATTAGGATGGGCTGGATATAAATTAAACGTAAAATTTTCAACTCCTATATTTGATGGAGCTTCTATAAAAGAAATAGAATTTTACACAAATAAATCTGGTATCCCTTGTCTTGGATCTACTCATTTATTTGATGGAGGAACAGGAGAAAAGTTTGATCAACCTGCTACGGTAGGAGTAATATATATGTTAAAATTAGGACATATGGTAGATGATAAAATGCATGCACGTTCTATAGGTCCTTATTCTTTAATTACTCAACAACCTTTAGGCGGAAAAGCACAATTTGGAGGGCAGCGGTTTGGAGAAATGGAAGTTTGGGCATTAGAAGCTTTTGGAGCATCTAATTTATTACGTGAAATTCTTACTGTTAAATCAGATGATGTAACTGGTAGAGCTAGAACTTATGAAGCTATAGTCAAAGGAGATCCTATGCCTGAACCTAATAATCCGGAATCTTTCAATGTTCTATGTTATGAATTGAAAGGATTAGGTTTAGATATAAAGTTAGAAGAATAAATTCATTCATTATTTATCAAAGAAATGAATAAAAAAAAAAATATTAAGTTTAATAAAGTAACTATAAGATTAGCTTCTCCTGAAGTAATTTTAAGAGAATCTCATGGAGAAGTATTGAAACCAGAGACAATAAACTATCGCACACATAAACCAGAAAGAGATGGTCTTTTTTGTGAACGTATTTTTGGTCCAGTAAAAGATTATGAATGCGCTTGTGGTAAATATAAAAGAATCCGTTATAAAGGAATTGTTTGTGATAGATGTGGAGTAGAAGTAACTGAAAAAAAAGTAAGAAGAGAACGTATGGGGCATATTACTCTTGTAGTTCCTGTCGTTCATATTTGGTGTTTTAGAACATCTCCAAATAAAATTGGATATTTATTAGGTCTTTCTTCTAAAAAACTTGAAATGATTATTTATTATGAAAGATATGTTGTCATACAAGTAGGAAAAGCCATTAAATCAGATGGATTACCATTTCAAATAGGAGACTTTCTTACGGAAGAAGAATATTTACATATTTTAGATAGACTTCCAAAAGAAAATCAACATTTAGAAGATTCTGATCCTAATAAATTTATTGCTAAAATGGGTGCTGAGAGTCTAGAAGATTTACTAAATCTTCTAGACTTAGATACATTATCATCTGAATTGAGAAAACAAGCTAATAATGAAACATCTAAACAAAGACGTATTGAAGCATTAAAACGATTGCAAGTAGTTGAATCTTTTAGAGAAGGTAAAAAAAATGGTGGAAAAATTTCATGGATGGTTATTCATGTTTTGTCTGTTATTCCACCTGAGTTAAGACCATTAGTTCCTTTGGATGGCGGACGTTATGCAGCCTCTGATATGACAGATTTATATCGTAGAGTATTAATACGAAATAATCGTTTAAAACGTCTTATAGAAATAAAGGCTCCTGAAGTTATTTTACGAAACGAAAAAAGAATGTTACAAGAAGCAGTGGATTCTCTTTTTGACAATTCTAGAAAAGTTTCTGCGGTAAAATCAGATGCTAACCGTCCTTTAAAATCTTTATCTGATTCACTAAAAGGAAAACAAGGACGTTTTAGACAAAATCTTCTTGGAAAAAGAGTGGATTATTCTGCAAGATCTGTAATTGTTGTAGGACCACATTTAAAATTGCATGAATGTGGATTACCAAAAGATATGGCAGCTGAACTTTATAAACCTTTTATTATAAGAAAATTAATTGAAAGAGGAATAGTAAAAACAGTAAAATCTTCTAAAAGAATAATAGATAAAAGAGATTCCATAATATGGGATATCCTTGAAAATGTTCTAAAAGGTCATCCTGTATTATTAAATAGAGCACCTACTTTGCATAGGTTAGGAATTCAAGCATTTCAACCTAAGTTAATAGAAGGAAAAGCAATTCAATTACACCCTTTAGTATGTGCTGCATTTAATGCTGATTTTGATGGGGATCAAATGGCAGTTCATTTACCATTATCTAATGGAGCAATTTTAGAGGCTCAAATTTTAATGCTAGCTTCTCAAAATATATTGAATCCTGCAAATGGATCTCCTATCACTGTACCATCACAAGATATGGTATTGGGATTATATTATATGACAAAACCATTATTATCAAATTCAAGTATAAAAGTAAAAGGAGAAGGTTTTAAATTTTATTCTTCAGAAGAAGTTGAAATAGCATATAATCAAAAAATGTTAGATTTACATGCGGTTATTAAGGTCAAAGTATCTATTCGGGAAGAAGATAATTTTTATGAAAAATTAGTTGATACAACTACAGGTAGAGTTCTTTTCAATCAAGTTATACCTAAACAAGTAGGTTATATTAATAAATCTCTTACAAAAAAATCATTAAGGGAAATCATAGGAAAAATATTATATCTTACAGATGTACCCACTACAGCTAAATTTCTAGATGATATTAAGGAATTAGGTTTTTATAATGCATTTAAAGGAGGATTATCTTTTGGTTTAGGAGATATTATTATTCCGAAAGATAAAAAAGAAATGGTGAATGATGCTATTAAACAAGTTGACAATATCAAGATAAATTATAACATGGGTTTAATAACAAATAACGAACGTTATAATCAAGTAATTGATGTATGGACAAATACAAATACTATGCTTACAGAAAAAGTAATGAAACATATGCGTGAGGATAGAGAAGGATTTAATCCGGTTTATATGATGTTAGATTCTGGTTCTAGAGGTTCTAAAGAACAGATTCGTCAACTTTCTGGAATGCGAGGTTTAATGGCAAAACCACAAAAAACTGGATCCACAGGAGGAGAAATTATTGAAAATCCTATTTTATCTAATTTTAGAGAGGGTTTGTCCATTTTAGAGTATTTTATATCTACTCATGGTGCACGTAAAGGACTAGCTGATACAGCTTTAAAAACAGCTGATGCTGGTTATCTTACAAGACGTTTAGTAGATGCAGCACAAGATGTAATCATAAAAATTGATAATTGCAATACATTACGTGGATTGAAAATATCAGCTTTAAAGAAAAACGAAGAAATTGTAGAAACTTTATTTGATAGAATTTTAGGTCGTATATCATTGAATGATATTTTTTATGCAAAAAATAATGAAAAATTGATAGTTTCATCTGGAGAAATGATTGATGAAAAAATAGCAGGTATAATAGAAAAATCAGGTATAGAAACTGTTGAAGTAAGATCTCCTCTTACTTGTGAAGCTAAAATGGGTATTTGTTCTAAATGTTATGGTAGAAGTCTTTCTACAGGAAAGATAGTAAAAAAGGGAGAAGCTGTTGGAGTTATTGCTGCGCAATCTATTGGAGAACCTGGTACTCAATTGACATTACGTACTTTTCATGTTGGAGGAACGGCAGGAAATATAACAGAATCTTCACAAATAAGAGCAAAATATGATGGTATTATAGAATTTGAAGATCTTAAATTTGTAAAAACAAAAAAAATAGATTCTAATGAGATTGGAATAGTAGTATCTAGATCTACAGAAATGAAACTTTTTAGTACAGATAGGTCATCAATTCTAATGGTAAATAATATTCCTTATGGAGCATCTTTATATGTACATCATGGAGATAAATTAAAGTCAGGAGATGTCATTTGTAAATGGGATTTATATAATGCAGTTATTGTTTCAGAATTTTCTGGTATCATATCTTATCAACATTTAGAACAAGGTGTTACTTTTCAAGTTGAAATAGATGAACAAACTGGTTTTCAAGAAAAAGTAATAACAGAAGTGAGAAATAAAAATTTGATTCCAACATTAAAAATTGTTAATAATAATGAAGAATTAAAAACATATAATTTACCAGTTGGAGCACATTTAATGGTGCAAGATGAAGAAAAAATAGAAGTGGGTAAAATTTTAGTTAAAGTTCCTAGAAAATCTGCTAAATCTGGTGATATTACGGGTGGACTTCCTCGTTTATCAGAATTATTTGAAGCAAGAAATCCTTCAAATCCTGCTGTAGTTTCTGAAATGGATGGAATAGTTAGTCATGGAAAAATAAAAAGAGGAAGTAGAGAAATTATTGTAGAATCTAAAACAGGAGAAATTAGAAAATATCTTGTTAAATTATCTAATCAAATATTAGTTCAAGAAAATGATTATGTAAAAGCAGGAATGCCTTTATCAGATGGAGCTGTTACCCCTAATGATATTTTGAATATTAGAGGAGTTAGAGCTGTACAAGAATATTTAATACAGGAAATACAAGAAGTATATAGATTACAAGGAGTTAAAATAAATGATAAACATTTTGAGGTAATTGTTTTACAAATGATGAGAAAAGTAGAGGTAATAGATGTTGGAGATACAAAGTTTTTGGAAGGTAGTATTGAATATAAAGATGATTTTATAGAAGAAAATGATAAAATATCTCAAATGATGGTAGTGGAAGATTGCGGAAATTCTGATTTTTTCCAAAATGGAGATATTATTAGTTATAGAGATTTAAGAAATGAAAATGCAGTTCTAAACTATAAAAATAAAAAGTTAATGAAAACAAGAAATGCTATACCTGCGACAGCAAGACCTATACTACAAGGGATAACAAGAGCAGCTTTACAAACTAAATCATTTATATCTGCGGCTTCATTTCAAGAAACAACAAAAGTTTTAAGTGAGGCAGCGATAAGTAGCAAAACTGATTATTTGCATGGATTAAAAGAAAATGTGATAGTTGGACACAAAATTCCTGCAGGAACTGGATTAAGAGAGTATGATTCTCTATCACCTGAACTTTTATTATAATAGTTTTTATATATTTTTTTTTCTTATTTTTTTCCATTTATCTTTAATAGAAACTGTTTTATTAAAAATTATATGTTCATTCTCTTTTGTTTCTTCTACAACATAAAAGTATCCAATTCGTTGGAATTGAAAATGATCTCCTTTTTTTGCCCTTTTTAAAAAAGGTTCTGCATATCCTATAATTTTTTCTTTTGATTTTGGATTGATATTTTTTTTAAAATTTGGTATATCTGGATTTCTTTTTAAAAATAAATGATTATATAAATGAATTTCAACTGGAAAAGAATGTTTTACGGAAACCCAGTGTAAAGTACTTTTTACTCTTTTTTTAATTTTTGTATAATTATTATTTTTTTTATGATATTTACTTTTTTTATCGTAAGTACAATGTATTATTTCTATTTCTCCTTTTGTATTTTTTATTACTGAATTAGCTTTGATAATATAAGCATTTTTAAGTCTTACTTCTTTACCAATACAAAGACGAAAAAATCCATTTTTTTCTTTTTCTAAAAAATCGTCTTTTTCAATATATAATAATTTTGAAAATGGAACTTTTCTAGTTCCAAATTTAAGATCTTCAGGGTTATTTTCAATTTCTATCCATTCAGTATCATTTGTAGAATAATTATCAATCATTATTTTTATTGGTCGTAATATTACCATTACTCTAGTAGAAATTTTGTTTAAATGTTCTCTAATGAAAAATTCTAAAAGAGATATATCAATAATATTATTTCTTTTAGAAATTCCTATTTTATGAATAAAATTTATTAAAGAATCGGAAGTATATCCTTTACAACGTAATCCAGATATTGTTAGTATACGAGGATCATTCCAAGAATGAATTATTTTATTCTCAATGAGATATTGTATTTTTCTTTTACTGGTTATAGTGTGACTTAAATTTAGTCTTGAAAATTCTATTTGTTTAGGTTTTATTTTTTTATTATCATTATTATAAATTTGATCTATATACCAGTTATATAAAGGTTTTCTATTTTCAAATTCCAATGAACATAAAGAATGAGATATTTGTTCAAAATAATCACATTGTCCATGAGTCCAATCATAAGTAGGATATATACACCATTTATCCATAGTCCTATGATGTTTTTTTTTTATAATTCTATACATGATTGGATCTCTCATATTCATATTTGAAGATTCCATATCTATTTTTGCCCTAAGAACACAATATCCCTCTTTAAAAAATCCATTTTTCATTTTATCTAATAAATATAGATTTTCATGGATTGATCTATTTCTATAATAACTTTTTATTCCAGGTTCAAAAGGTGTTTTTCTTTGTAATTTTATTTCATTTTGAGATTGTGTATCTACGTAAGCTTTATTTTTTTTAATGAGTTCTATAGCTAATTCATATAATTTATGGAAATAGTCTGATGCATAAGTAATTTCATCCCATTTAAATCCCAAAAAAAGTATATCTTTTTTTATTGATTCTATAAATTTTTTGCTCTCTACAATAGGATTAGTGTCATCAAATCTCAATATTACTTTGGAATCATACTTTTTTCCAAGTTCAAAGTTTAAACATATAGCTTTAATATGACCAATATGAAGATAACCATTGGGTTCAGGAGGAAAACGAAATTTAATTTTTTCTATAGGAAACCCATTTTCTATATCTTCTTTTATTATTTTTTCAATAAAATGTAAATGTGATTCTATTTTTTTAAAAATTAATGATTATACAAATTCAAACAGAATGTGAATTTAATCAATTTTTTATAAAAAATATATTTTTGCTATATTAATTATATAATAATAGTTGTAATTTGAATTATTCTGAAACAATTCAATGGATATTAAAACGTATCCCTTCTTATCAAGAAATTGGTATAAAATCTTATAAACCAGGATTAAAAAGAATAAATAATTTTTGTTCTTATTTAGGAAATCCTCAAAAATATTTTAAAAGTATTCATATTGGTGGAACAAACGGAAAAGGTTCTACTGTTCATATGTTATCTTCTATTCTTCAAGAAAGTCAATACAAAGTAGGAGTATTTACATCTCCTCATTTAATAGATTTTAGAGAAAGAATAACTTGTAACGGAATTTTAATAGAAAAAAATTTTATTATAAATTTTGTAAAAAAAAATAAAAAATTTATAGAAAAAGAAAAAATCTCATTTTTTGAAATGAATACAGCTTTAGCTTTTCAATATTTTAAAGAAAATAAAGTTAATTTCGCGATTATTGAAGTTGGGTTGGGAGGAAGGTTGGATTCTACTAATTTAATAATTCCAGAAATTTCAGTACTAACTAACATTAGTATAGATCATGTAGAAATACTTGGTCATAATAAAGAAAAAATAGCTATAGAAAAGTCAGGAATAATAAAAAATAATATATCAGTAATACTTGGGTGTAATATTCCAAAATATATAAGATTTATTTTTTTAAAAGAAGCATTTAAGAAAAATTCTCCTATTTATTTTTCTACATATAATGAAAAATATTCAAAATTTAATATTCCATTTGATGCTGATTATCAAAAATTTAATAAATTTTTAGTATTAAAAATAATAAACATTTTACACAAAAAAAAAAATATATCTATTTCATGCAGATCCATAAAAAATGGATTAAAAAATGTAATAGAAAATACTAAGTTTAAAGGAAGATGGCAAATTATAAAAAGATATAATCCAAGAATTATTTGTGATATAGCTCATAATGAGGCAGGAATTTCTATGATTTCTCGTCAACTAAGAAAAGAATCCTATAATAAATTACATCTAATTTTAGGTTTTGTTAAAGAAAAAAAAGTAGTATCCTTGTTAAAATATTTTCCTATTAATTCTTTTTATTATTTTTGTCAACCTAATGTAGATAGAAAGTTTCATATTAATGATTTGAAAAAATTAGTTGATCATATATTTCATAGTCGAGAGAAAATAAAGTTCTTTTTTTCTGTAAAAGAAGCTTATTTTTCTGCTATCAAGGAATCAGATAAAGATGATTTAATTTTAATTAGTGGAAGTACTTTTGTTGTTTCTGAAGTACTTTCATAATATTTTTTTTATTACATTTGGGATAATAATAAGGGCAATTAGCTCAGTTTGGTTTAGAGCATCTGTTTTACAAGCAGGAGGTCACTGGTTCAAATCCAGTATTGCCCACTTTTTTATTGTTATTTATTTTATTAATGATAAATGATATTATTTTATTTTTTTCTTTTGGATGAAACCAAGTAATGTTTGAGTCTCTTCTATACCAAGATAATTGTTTTTTTGCATATTTTCTAGTATTTATTTTTATCTTTTCTATAGTATCGATTAGGCTATTTTTTTTTTCAAAAAAATTATTATATATTTCTTTATAACCTATGGTTTGTAAACTATTTAAATTTCTATATTTATAATATAGTTTAGCTTCTTCTAATAAACCAATTTTTATCATTTTTTCTACTCTATTATTTATGTCATAATATATTTCGTCCCTAGATTTTATCAATCCTATTTTGATGACGGAAAAAAAATATCTATTTTCATTTTTTTTTTTGAAAAAAAATGAAGGAGGATTTCCTGTAGATTTTATTATTTCTAGGAATCTTATTAAACGTACTGGATTATTAATATCTATTGTATATTTTTCTTTTGTTCTAAATTTTTTAAATTCATTTTTTAAAAATGAAATTCCTTTTTTTTTAAAATTGAAAATTAAATTATCTCTAATTTTTTTATTTATTTCAGGAATATCAGATAGTCCTTCTGTTGCTGCTTTTTCATATAAACTGGAACCTCCTACCATAATTAACATATCATATCGATAGAATAATTTTCTCACTTTATTTAAAAAATCTATCTCAAATAATTTTGCATTATAATTTTGATGGATACTTAAATGTCCTATAAAATGATGATTAACATGAAATAATTGTTCCCTATCTGGCATAGATGTCCCTATTTTTATTTCTTTGTAAAATTGTCTAGAATCACAAGATAAAATTTCAGTTTGAAATTTTTTAGCTAGAAAAATAGATAAATCCGTTTTACCAATACAAGTTGGTCCTAAAATAGAAATAAGAAATTTTTTTTTCAATTGTTAAAAATGGAAGAATATTTAGATAATTTATTATACATAAAATAATCTACTAAAACTAAAGCAGTCATAGACTCAACAATAGGAACAGCACGAGGAAGAACACAAGGATCATGTCTTCCTTTTCCTTTTATATATATGGAATTTCCGTATTTATCTATAGTTTTTTGTTCTTGCATAATTGTAGCTACAGGTTTTAAAGCAATTTTAAAATAGATATCCATTCCATTTGATATTCCTCCTTGAATGCCACCTGATAAGTTTGTTTGAGTTTTTCCATTTTTTTCAAATAAATCATTATGTTGCGAACCAGTCAATTTAGTACCATCAAATCCGCTTCCGTATTCAAATCCTTTTACTGCATTAATTGAAAGCATTGCTTTTGCTAATTCTGCATGTAATTTATTAAAAATAGGTTCTCCTATTCCTATTGGAATATTTTTTACTACACAAGTAATAGTTCCTCCTACTGTATCTCCCATGCTTTTTATTTCTTTAATTTTTGATATCATTTTTTTTGCGTAATGTATATCGGGACATCTTATAGGATTACTCTCTATGATCTTTTCTGATAAATTTAAGTCTTCATAAGATTTATCTATACAAATATTTCCAACAGAAGATACATAAGCTATAATTTTAATATCTTTTATTATTTGTTTAGCTATGGATCCAGCTACTACTCTACAAATTGTTTCTCTAGCGGAAGATCGTCCTCCACCTCTATAATCTCTTATTCCATATTTTTTTTCATATGTAAAATCAGAATGAGAAGGTCTATATACATTTTTTATGTGTTCGTAATCATCAGATTTTTGATCATTGTTATAAATAACAAAACCAATAGGAGTTCCTGTTGTTTTTTTATTAAAAATTCCAGAAAGAAAATTTACTGTATCAGATTCATTTCGTTGAGTAACAATTGATGATTGACCAGGTTTTCTACGATTTAATTCATATTGAATTTTTTCTAAATTTAATTCTACTCCAGAAGGACATCCATCAATAATACCACCGACTGCTTTTCCATGACTTTCTCCAAAAGTGCTAACTTTAAATATATTTCCAAAAATATTTCCAGACATAATTAAAAAATTTAATTTTTTATTTTTATAGAAATAGTTTTTCCAAAATGATTTTTTACTTTATTCATTCCTATCAATATTTTATTTCTATAACGTTTTTCTATTTCAAATAAAGAAAAATTAGATGAAATTTCTATATGACCAATATTAATTTTTGAATGGTTCATAGCTTTATTAATTAAATTTATTAATCCAATTTTTGTTAGATTATCTTTATATCCTATATTGAGAAATAGTTTAGAAAAATTTTCTTTTTTCTGTTTTGTAAAATATTTTTTGGTATTAAAATGATAATCATTAATTTTATTTAGTTGATTTGTTATAGATTCTTCAGAATTTTTATAATAATTAATGATAAAACGATTAAATTCAATCCAGGAAAAACGTTTTATTAATTCTTCTTTATCAAATAATTCTAGTTTTTTCTGAATTTTAGGAAGAAATTTATTCATATATTTTTCGTCTACAACAATTTTTTTAACCTTTTCAATAAAATGAAATAATTGTTTTTCGCATATTTCTTTCCTACTAGGAATCATAATACGACTAAAATAGTTCCCAATTTTTTTTTCAAATTCTTTCAAATTTTTACCTTCTTTTGGTTGTATAATACAAATAGATATACCTTGATTACCTGCTCTACCAGTACGTCCACTTCTATGTACATAAATTTCACTTTCTTTTGGAATACTATAATTTATAATATGAGTGATATTATTAACATCTAAACCACGTGATGCTACATCTGTGGCTACAAGAAATTGCAAATTTTTATTTCTAAATTTTTTCATAACAGATTCACGTTGTATCTGAGATAAATCTCCATGTAAGGCATCAGCATGATAACTATCTTTTATAAGACAATCTGCTATTTTTTGAGTTTCTTTCTTAGTGCTACAAAATATTATTCCATAAATCTCCGGATTGATGTCTATGATTCTTTTTAAAACTAAATATTTTTTTTTCACATTATCTACAACATAGTAAATATGTTTTACATTTTCAGAACCAATGTTTTTTTTACCGATAGTGATTTCTACTGGATTTACTAAGTAGTTATGAGCTATTACACTCATATATTTAGACATTGTTGCTGAGAATAGTAAACTTTGTCTTTTTTTTGGTAATTTCTCTATTATTGTATCTAATTCATCTTTAAATCCCATATTAAGCATTTCATCTGCTTCATCAAGAATCAAATATTTCATATGATGAAAATTCAATTTTTTCTTTTTTATTAATAAATCAATAATTCTTCCTGGAGTTCCTACTATAATATGGTTTGCCTTTTTTAAAGATCTTATTTGATTTTCTATATTAACTCCTCCATATAGAGGTATAATATTAATTAACGGATTATGTTGTGAAAAACGACAAATATCACGAGTTATTTGTATACATAATTCTCTTGTAGGACATAAAATCAAAGCTTGTGGTAAATTTATTTTTAAATTTATTTTTTGAATAATTGGTAGTCCAAAAGCTGCTGTTTTTCCTGTACCTGTTTGAGCTAATGCTATCACATCTTTTTCTGATTTTAATAAAAAAGGAATTACTTTTTCTTGTACAGGAGTTGGATATTTAAATCCAATTTTTTCCAAAGTTTGGATAATTTTTTTTTCAAAAAAATTATATTCTTTAAATGTTTTCATATTAAAGAATATACATTACTTTAGTAGTATTTTCATGCATAGATATGACAAATATAAATTTAATTATCATTTTTATCTGATAAACAGATATTTATTATTGCTTTTTTTAATAAGTTTTTTAGTTATAGACTCGTATCTTATAAAGAATAAAATAGCAGATATAGTAAGACCAATTCCTAATCCTATCCATACTCCTTCTCCTCCCATTTTTATAGATAAAAACCAAGCCATAGGAATAGCTACAATCCAATAAGAAAATAGACTAATCCACATAGGAATGTGAACATCTTGTAATCCTCTTAAAGCTCCTAATATAATTCCTTGTATTCCATCTGATAGTTGAAAAATACTAGCAATAACGATCATTTTTTCTGCAAAAAAGGCTACTTTTTCATCATTGATATACATATATGGTATATTTTTTCTAAAAAAAATAAATATAAAATTGCATATTAACATAAAAATAAATCCCATAAAAAATATAGATTTTCCTACTTTTCTTAATTCATAATAATTTTTCAAAGCTAATTGATTCCCTATTCTAACAGTAGCAGCAACAGATAATCCTGCACTTAGAAGGAAAGTAGAAGAAACTAAACTAATAACTATTTGGTGTGCTGCTAAAACTTTTATTCCACATCTTCCTGATATAAAAGAAGAAATAGCAAAAGCACTCATTTCAAATAACATATGTAATCCAGAAGGAATTCCTATGTTTAGGATTTTTTTGAAATATTTTTTTTGAAATTTTATTGAAAATTTTAAATTATTGTAATATTTTCGTATTTTTTCGTATTTAAGTAGTAAAATAGAAATACATATTAACATAATTATACGAGAAATCAAAGTAGCGTAAGCCACTCCAGTAATTCCCAATTTTGGAAATCCAAATATTCCATGAAGAAATATATAGTTCAATGTTATATTAACAATAACAGAAGTCCAAGTAGATAATAAACTAGGAAATACTAAAGATAATCCTTCAGAAAATTTTCTTAAAATTTCAAATATCATCCATGGTATTAAAGAAATAGATGTGATTCTTAAAAAGGATATTGTATCATTTAATATTTCTTTTGGTTGACCCAAATATGGAAGAATATAAAAAAAAATATGTACTAATACATACATAAATATAGATAAAAAAAAATTTAAAATTAATCCATGGTAAAATATAGTAGCTCCTTTTTTATATTCATTTTTTCCATCTATTGATGCAATTAATGTCGAAATTGCTGATGATATTCCGAATCCAAAAATAATTATTATAAAGAATACAGCATTGGCTAGTGATATTGATGCTAACGCATTTTTTCCTAAAAAACCAACCATTATATTGTCAAAAAAACCTATACATATAATAGCTAATTGAGTAAAACATACAGGTATTGCCAGTAAAAAATTATTTTTAATATGTTTTATATATGTTATGCTATTTTTTTGGATAAAAAAATTTTTTTTAAGGATTGTTAATGAAAGGTAATTTTACTTTAGAAATAGGAATTTTTTCATTTCTTATTAATATATAAATAGAGCTATTTTTTGTTAATTTATTTTTATTTACATAACCTAATCCTATACCTTTTTTTAAAATAGGAGAAAAACCGCCAGATGTTACATTTCCAATAATATAATTATTGCATAACACTATTGGATATCCACTTCTAGGAATTTTACCTGTTTTATTTACTATGAAAGATAGTAATTTTTTTTGTACTCCTTCTATTTTTTGTTTTTTTAGTATTTCTTTTGCAATAAATTCTTTATCAAATTTTATAATCCAAGATAATCCGGCTTCTATAGGAGTTATATCATCAGAAATATCATTTCCATATAGACGATATCCCATTTCTAGCCTTAATGAATCCCTACTAGCTATTCCACAAGGAATAATATTATTTGATATTTTCAAAATATTATCCCATACTATTTCTACATATTCATTAGGAATTATAATTTCTACTCCTTTAGAACCTGTATAACCTGTTCTAGATATTAATAAATTTTCTATTCCTGAAAATTTTCCTATTTTAAAATGATAAAAATTTATCATATTTAACGATATATTGGTTAAATTTTGAATTAAATCTAATGACCTAGGTCCTTGTACAGATAAAATAGAATAATCATTAGAGTAATCTATTATATTTATATTTTTATATTTTTTTATATGTATATAATGATTTATCCATTTTTTGTTTTTTTCTGTATTAATAGCATTTACTATCAGTAAAAATTCTGTTTCTGATATTTTATAAATAACTAAATCATCAATAATTCCACCTTTATGATTAACCATACAATTATATTGAGCCTGTCCTATTTTTATATGATTAATATCATTTGTAGTTAAAAATTGAATAATTTTTTTTGAATCTTTTCCTTTTAAAAATATTTTTCCCATATGACTAATATCAAAAATACCGGAATGATTCCTTACATGCATATGTTCTACTATAGATGATTTATATTGAAGAGGCATAATGAACCCAGAATATGTAACCATTTTTGATCCTAAAGCAATATGTTTTTTATACAAATATGTTTTCTTTACAACATTATTATTTTCCATAATATTCAACAAAATTGTTTTGTGTTTCGTACAAAGTAATTTTAATATCTATATCTAAACGAATTTGATTTCTTATCAAATTCCATATGAAAATAGAAATATTTTCTATTGTAGGATTAATTGAGTTAAATTCTTTTATGTCAATATTTATATTCTTATGGTCAAATAAGTTAATAACTAAATGATGCAATATTTTACTTAAATCATTTAAATTAAAAACAAATCCAGTTTTTTTATCAACCTCTCCTGTTAGACTTACTACATATTCATAATTATGTCCATGATAATTTAAATATGCACATTTTCCAAAAACCTCAATATTTTTATCGTAATTCCATTGTTTATTATAAAGTCTATGAGCAGCGCTAAAACTTCCTTTTTTACTTATAGTGGCTATTGTCATATAATAATTTATTTAAATAATTTTTCATAATAATTTTTAACCATATAGTATATAAATTAGGATAAAAATTAATATTACTAATTAATTTGTCTAAAGACATCCATTTCCAATTTTCAACTTCTTTAGAATTTATTATTGGATTTTTATCATAATATCCTACAAAAACATGATCTAACTCATTTTCTATTATACCATTTTTAAATGATTCATAATATGAAAAACAAAATTTTTCTTTTAACAAACAATCAAAACCCATTTCTACTATTAAACAGCGATGTGCTGCCATTAACAATGATTCATTTTTTTTAGGATGACTACAAGATGTATTTGTCCATAATAATGATGAATGATATTTATTATATGATCTTTTTTGCATCATCAAATAATTTTTATTATTAAATATAAATACTGATACTGCACTATGTAACAATCCATCTGTATGAATTTTTTGTTTTTTTTCAAATCCAATAATTTTTGAATTGTTTCCTATTAAAGGAATAAAATCATTATCATTTATTTTTTCATTCATAATACTATTATATTATTCTTTATTTATATGTTATCATTTTGATTCGTTGACGTATAATAAAAATTATTTTTTATATTTTATAAATTTTTTGCATTGAATAATTAAAACTTATTAAAATTTAAAATAATGTAATGGAGAAAAAAGTAAAAAAATTACTAAATAAATTAAATCATTTAAAAAAAAATACGTTTATAGATATGATGCAAATTAAATTTATATACTTATCTCCATGTATAGATAGTTTAATAGCAAAAATGCCTATAAATAAAAAAAATATTCAACCATTTGGTTTCATTCATGGAGGTGCCATAATCACCCTAGCAGAAAGTGTTGGTAGTTCATTATCACTTATTAATATTAAAAAAAATATTAATGATAATAACAAATATAATATTTTTAATATTGAAATTTCAGCAAATCACATAAAATGTGTAAAAAAAGGATTTTTACTTGCAAAAGCAAAAATTATTCATAAAGGAAAAACTATACATTTTATACAAGCAAATATCTTCAATGAAGAAAAAAAACTTATCAGTTTATGCAAAATGACAAATATTATAATAATGAAGAAAAAAAATTGAAAATAATAAGTATTATAAAACTATATAAAAAAATTATAAAAAGTTATTATGGTAATATAAATTTTGTTATTTTTAGAAAACCTTATGAAAAAAAGATTTTTTTTTACCACAATAATAGTATACCATTTTCTCCCAAAAAAAACGAAAAATATTTCTTAATTAAAAGTTTTGACAACACTAAAACTATAAAAATAAATCCAAATATAATTTATTGCACAAACATTCCAAAAAATTTACCTGTTGTTAGTAAAATGGGATTAAAAAATGATACTATTTGGAATAATAATTCATTCTTACTCAATGAATTCTATAATAAAGAAAAGTATAAGAATTTAATTAAAAAAGCTATTGGAGAAATAAAAAAAGGAACTTTTCAAAAAGTTGTATTATCTAAATATGTTAAAATCCCTTTTCATAATATATCTTTGGAAAAAACTTTTCAAAAGTTGATGATATCTTATCCTAATGCTTTAATTAGTATTTGGTATGATATTCATCATGGTTTTTGGATTGGATGTACACCGGAATTACTAATAAAATTTCAAAATAAAAAATTATTAATATCTATATTAGCAGGAACTATTTGGAGTGATTATGCAATATGGACATCAAAAGAAATAAAAGAACATAATATTGTAGTTAAATATGTTGAAAAAATATTAAGATCCTATAATGGATTTGTTACCTTAAAAAAAACTGGAATAAAAAGAATGGGTCATTTGCAACATTTAGAAACTTTAATTTCATTTTCTTTTTTAAAAACTCCAAATTATAATGAAGTATTAAACCATATATATCCTACTCCATCTATATGTGGATTTCCAAAAGAACAATCCTTTGATTTTATAAAAAAAAATGAGGGATATAAAAGAAATTTCTATACAGGATATATTGGGATTGTAAATGAAAAATATATGGAATTATATTTGAATTTGAGATGTGCAAGAATAAAAAAAGAAAAAAAGGAGATCACTTTATATGCTGGTAGTGGGATAACAATAGATAGTGATATAGATCAGGAATTAATAGAAACAGAAAATAAAATGAAAAATATTCTTTCTCAATTTATTTTTAAATGATTTTTTTTTCTATTAAAAGGTCTTATAATCAAACGAACGCTTTTATTATATTGCAAATATTGAATAATCCAATTAGTTAAAGCTATAACTCTATTTCTAAAACCTACTAAGCTAATTAAATGAACAAACATCCAAATTATCCAAGCTAAAAATCCTTTTAATTTAAAAAAAGGAAAATCACAAACTGCTTTATTTCTACCAATTGTCGCCATTGATCCTAGATTTAGATATACGAAAGGTTTTATAACATTTTTATCTAATAAATAATTAAAGTTTTTTACAAGATAATTTCCTTGTTGTATAGCTGGTTGAGCGGTCATAGGATATCCGTTTGGATAGGATTTATTTTGATCATTGTACGCTACATCTCCAATGGCAAAAATATTATCATATTTTATAACTTTAAGATAATCATCAACTAAAATTCTTTGTCGTTTGATATCTTCATTTGCAAATCCTTTGATGATTGCTCCTTTTACGCCAGCTGCCCATATTACATTAGCAGATTCTATTTTTTTATTATTTTCTGTAAATACTATTTTTCCATCATAATCTTGTACTAAACAATTTAACCAAATAATAACACCTAATTCTTCCAAATTTTTATAAGCTTCTTTCGCTGATTGTTCTGACATTCCATCTAATAATCTGGAAGAAGCTTGTAGTAAATGAATATTCATATATTTAATATCTAAATCAGGATAATCATTAGGTAATACATACCTTTTCATTTCTGCTAATGCACCTGCAAGTTCTACTCCAGTAGGACCACCTCCAACAATAACAAAAGTCATAAGTCTTTTTTTTTCTTTTATATCATTTGTTAATAAAGCAGATTCAAAATCTTGTAATATTAAACTTCTTAAATCTAAAGCTTCTGGAATAGATTTCATTGGTAAAGAAAAATATTCAATATTTTTTTTACCAAAAAAATTAGTAACAGAACCTGTAGCTATAATTAAGTAATCATAATTTAATTCTCCTATATTAGTATATATTTTCTGTTGATTTATATTTATATAATAAACATTTGCTAATCTAAAAAAGAAATTTTTTCTGTCTTTTATAATATTTCTGATAGAATGTGCTATAGAATCTGGTTCCAAACCTGCTGTAGCTACTTGATATAATAAAGGTTGAAAAGTATGATAATTGTTTTTATCAATAAGAACGACTTGAAATTTATCCCTTCTTAATTTTTTTGCTACTTGTAATCCAGCAAATCCAGCTCCAATAATAACAACTCTTTTTAGATCTTTCACTGTTGGAATATTCATCGTAACAACTTTTTTCATTAATAAACTAATAATTTATTATTATTTATTTTATTGTAAAAATTAAAATTTTGGTTTTTTATTAAGAAAACAAAAATATTTGTTAATGAATATTTTTTATTAGTAAGTATATAATTTTTATGTTGATAATTTGATAATAAAAAATAATATTCATTATATTCATTAACAGTAAAATTAATTTTATTTTATAAATGAGAAGTTAAGTTTATTTTTTGATAGTATTACTACTACTATTTGTGATTTTCATTTTTTTTTTTCTTTTAATATTTCTTGGATTTAATCTAAGATTTCCATAAGTTTTTCTTATTATTTTTCCTCTTCTAGTTTTTTTATCTCCTTTTCCCATTTGAAAAAATTTTTTTATTTATAGTCAAAAAAGTATTATTATAAATGTTATTAGCTTGTTCTTTTAAATCCTTAAAAGACGTAGAATTATCTACAATAATATTAGATATTTTTTTTCTTTTTTTATTAGAAATTTGATTTTTTAATCTATAAAAAATTTCTTTTTCACTTAAATTATCTCTTTTTATTATTCTTTCTATTATTTTTTTTAAAGGAGAAGTTATGGTAATAATATTATTACATTCTTGATAACTTCCACTTTCAAATAAAATAGCAGATTCTTTAATTACATAAAAATTTTCATTTTTATTCTTTTTCTTTTTTAAAGAAATAATCCATTTTTTAAAATCAAAAGATATCCACGGATGGATAATAGAACACAAAATTTTCAACGCAACTGGATTTTTGAATACTATATTAGATAAATAATTCTTATTTACTTTGTTATTTACATAAGATTTTTTTCCAAAATTTTTAATGATACTATTTTGTATAGTTTTAATATTATTCATTAATATTTTTCCTCTTTTATCTGAATAATAAATAGGAATTCCTTTTTTTTTAAAAAAAGAAGAAAATACACTTTTACCAGACCCCATTTTTCCTGTTAAACCTATCAATATAAGATTCATTTATAATATATTTATGTTTTTTTCTCCATAACGTAATTGAGTCAATTCCTTAGAAACTGTATTTTTTTCTAGTTTTATTTTTCCTATAATAGTTTCAAGTATACAAAAATCGTTTTTAAGTTCGATAATTTTACCATGTATACCTGAATTTGTAACTATGTAATTTCCTATTTTTAACTCTTCTTGAAATTTTTTTTCAATTTTTTGTTTTTGTATTTGAGGTCGTATCATAAAAAAATAAAATATAATAAAAATTAATGCAAACATACAAATAGTACTTGCAATAGAATTTTGTTGTAATAACATAAAAATTATTTTTTTATAATTAAGATATATTTTCTTTATTACATAAGACCTTTTCCAACTTTAAATATTTTATTCTGTTTATTTAAAAGTTTAAATATATTATCTAATATCCCATTAATAAACATTTTGCTTTTTTCCATACAAAATATTTTTGTTATTTCTATATATTCATTAATGGTAGCTTTTGGAGGTATATTTGGAAAATATAAAAATTCACAAATAGCCATTTGTAATATAATTAAATCTATTTTTGATATTCTGTTTATATCCCAATTATTTGATGTATTACTAATTAAATAGTTAAGTTGATCTTTATAAAAGATAGTGTTTCTATACAAATTAATAATAAATTTTTTATTTTCATTATTTTTATAAATATCATATAATTTAAAATCAAAAGGAGTAGAATATTTAATAAATTTTAAAGTTTTGCAAACCATTGAATGAGCTATATTTAAATCTTCTTTTCCATTTATTATATGAATATCTTCTATGCATTCTATTATATTTTTGTTTGGGATAATAAATTCTTTATAATATTTTATCAAAAAATATTTTTTTTCTTCAAATGATTCACATGTTTTCTGATAAAAAATTTTTTTATTATCTAATAAAAGAGAAATAAAAATATGTTCATTTTTCTTTAAAGTTTTCCAAAAAAATTTTTTATCAGAAAAATTATACTTCATTAAATATTTATTCTTTGAAAGAATTTTAATGATAGGATTATATGCAATTTTTCTTATAAAACTAATATCCTTTTCTTTATGTTTATTGTTATAATAAATGCTTTCAAAATTTAAAGCTTTTTTTCTTATTTCTAATATTAAATATAGAAGTGATATATACATACTATGTAAATATTCAATACTTTTCAACATATTTTTTTCAACTTCTCTAGAATCTATTTTTGATAAATATTGAGCGTATAAAAATTGTAAACTTTTTATTCTAAAGTGTCTTCTTATGGACATTTTATTAGAACATTTAACATTATTAATATCTATATAAATAATATATTATACATACAATTATATAAATAAAAAATCAAAACTTAAAAAGTTTGTATTTTTGTATGTTATATGAACGGTTTATTTGCTTTCAGCAAAAAATATTACTTAAGATATAAATTACGTCTGTGCATAGGTTTTTTATTAATTATAATATCCAATATTTTAACTTTAATTCCTATTCCTTATGTAGGAAAATCAATTAATGCCATTAAGAATTTATTCATGAATCTTTCAACAAATGCAACGGATTCTTATAATATTAAAAAGAAAATTCTTATTTATACTGGAATTATACTAATGGGCCCTATTATAGGTGGTATAATAAAATACCATATGAGAAAATGTATTATTTCTACATCTAGAATGATAGAATTTGATATAAAAAATCAAATTTTTACACATTATCAAAAATTGAGTTTGTCTTTCTATAAAAAAAATTCTACAGGAGATCTCATGAATCGTCTTACAGAAGACGTTTCTTTTATTAGACAATACATAGGACCAGGTATAATGTACTTTGTTAACCTAATAATTCTTTTTTTTATGGTTATAGTACAAATGTTAAAAATAGGTAAAACATTAACTTTTTATGTCATTGCACCTATCCCTATTTTATTTATTTTGATTTACTATATAAGTATATTTATTTCCAAAAAAAGTAAAAAAATTCAAAATTACCAATCATTTACGTCTTCTTTTATACAAGAAACTTTTTCTGGAATACATATCATAAAATCGTTTGTAGCCGAATCTATTTTTCAAAAAAAATACAAAAAAATTGTACAAAATTATCGAAAAAAAAATATAGAATTATCAAAAATTGATACTTTATTATCTTCCGTTATAATATTTTTTATTGGAATAAGTTATTTAATGATTATTTTTTTCGGAGGAAAAAAATATTATTTAGGAGAAATAAAAGAAATAGGGATTATTGCAGAATTTTTTACATATATAAACGTATTAGTTTTCCCATTCATCATATTAGGATGGGTTGTTTCTATTGTAGAAAAAGCAAAGGTCTCACAAGTTCGTATAAAAGAATTTTTGAATGAAAAACCAAATATATATAACAACAATATTTTAACAAAAACAAAAATATTTGGTAATATAGATTTCAAAAATGTTAGTTTTTTCTACGATAAAAAAATTTTTTATGAAAAAAAAAACTATACAATAAATAAAATATCTTTTTCATTAAAAAGTGGGAAAACATTAGTTTTAACAGGAGAAACTGGTTCTGGAAAAACTACTATTGGAAAATTAATATCACGTTTATACGATCCTATTCATGGAGAAATCATTGTAGATAATGTCAATTTAAAAAATCATAATCTTTTTTCTTTTAGAAAGAATATAGGTTATGCACCTCAAGAATCTTTTCTTTTTTCAGATTCAATTTATAATAATATAGCTTTGGGTTGTATAGGCCGTGTAACACATTACAAAGTGCATTCTGCAGCTAAAATGGCCATGATTGAAAATGATATTCTTAATTTTAAAAATGGATATGATACAATAATAGGAGAAAGGGGTATTACTTTATCTGGAGGTCAAAAACAAAGAATATGTATAGCAAGAGCTATTATCAGAAAACCAAAAATTATTATTTTTGATGATAGTTTTTCTGCTATAGATCAAAAAACAAGAAAACTGATGATTTATCATATAAAAAAAGGATTAAAAAATAGTACTATAATTATTATTACACATGATACTTCTTATATTCAAGATTACGATTTATTTATTTCGTTAAAAAATGGAAAAATTTCTATAATAGAAGAAAAAAACATTTTTTCTTAAAATTATTTCGAATAATTTTTTAAGAAAAATAGTATAGACCATTTTTTTTATTTAGATTTGTTCAGTATTATAATATTTTTTTGAAATGGATGAAAAAGAAAATATCAAAGAGAGGAACGATAGAAACGAAATTTGTTCAAAAACTCTAAAAACAGGTAGTCGTACATATTTTTTTGACGCAAGAGAAACAAGAGCTGGTGATTATTATTTAACGATTACTGAAAGTAAGAAAAATTATTCTGAAACAGGTGAAATATCGTATAAAAAACATAAAATATATTTGTATAAAGAAGATTTTTCTAAATTTCAGAGTATACTTGATGACATGATTAAATTTATTATCAATGAAAAAGGTAGTGAAGTAATATCAGAACGTCATCAAAAAGATTTTAAAACTCATTATCAAACACATCATCATAATCAAAATCAAGATGTTAAAGAAGTTAAAATTAAAAAAACATCGGGAGTAAAAAATTTTACAAATATCAATTTCGAAGATATTTAATTAATTTAATAATTAATTGAATTTGAATTTTTTTATTTACATAACAATCAAAAAAAATGTTATTTTTTTTAATTATGTGAATAAAAAAATGTAAAAAATAGTAGAGTATTGATTTATTTTTTATGGAGAATTATAGAAATATAATGAATAACATTAATACTTTTGTATTTGATGTTGATGGAGTTTTAACAAATTGTAACTTGAATCTTTTTCCAGATGGTAATTTGGTTCGTCAAATGTTTGCTAAAGATGGATATGCTATTCAAATAGCAAAAAGTAAAGGTTATAATATATGTGTTATAACAAGAGGTTCAGATTTAATGGTATTTCGTCGTTTGAGAAGTTTAGATATTCCTTACATTTATCAAGGAGTTAATAATAAAAAAAAATATCTAGATGAGTATTGTAAAATATTGAAAATAAGCAAAAAAAATGTGCTTTATATGGGCGACGATATTCCAGATATTGAAATTATGAAATCTGTAGCCTTACCTTGTTCACCAATAGACGCTGTTCAAGAAGTAAAGAATGTATCTAAATATATTTCTCCAAAAAAAGGTGGTAGAGGATGTGTAAGAGATGTTATAGAACAAACTCTGAAAGTTCAAAAAAATTGGTTTTAAATATATATAAAAAGAAGGATGTTATAGAATGCATTAAAGTTTAAAAAATTCGTTATAAAAAAATAGTGTCTTATGGAAAAACCATAGACACTATTTTTTTTTGTTCAGAAAGAAAAGATAAGATTATAATCTTATCTACTTTACTACATTTATTCATTTTACATCATACCTCCCATACCACCACCGGCTCCAGGCATTGGAGGTGCTCCAACAGGTTCATCTTTTTTTATTTCTGTAACAACACATTCTGTAGTCAATAACATACCAGATACAGAAGCTGCATTTTCTAATGCTACTCTAGCTACTTTAGTAGGATCTATAATACCTTCTACTATCATATTTTTGTATTCTCCGATTTTAGCATCATATCCAAAATCTCCTTTTCCTTCAGCAACTTTTGCTACAACAACAGATCCTTCTTCTCCAGCATTAGCAACTATTTGACGTAAAGGTTCCTCTAAAGATCTTCTAACTATTTGTATTCCGGTATCTTGATCTGAATTATCTCCTCTTACGTTATCTAATGATTTGATCGCACGTACTAAAGCTACTCCTCCACCTGCTACTATTCCTTCTTCTACAGCTGCTCTAGTAGCATTTAAAGCGTCATCTACACGGTCTTTTTTTTCCTTCATTTCTACTTCAGAAGCTGCTCCAACATAAAGCACTGCGACACCACCTGCTAGTTTTGCAAGACGTTCTTGTAATTTCTCCTTATCATAATCTGAAGTAGTAGATTCTATTTGAGCTTTAATTTGATCTACACGTGCTCTTATATCTCTTTTACTACCTCCTCCATTGACAATTGTTGTGTTATCTTTATCTATGATAACTCTTTCAGCTTTTCCAAGCATATTCAATTTTACGTCTTCTAACTTACTACCTGTTTCTTCAGAAATAACTGTACCGCCTGTTAATATTGCTATATCTTCTAACATAGCTTTTCTTCTATCCCCAAATCCTGGTGCTTTTATAGCGGCTACTTTTAATGTTCCACGTATTTTATTAACTACTAATGTAGCTAACGCTTCACCTTCTACTTCTTCTGAAATAATAAGTAATGGTTTTCCTGATTGAGCAACAGGTTCTAATATAGGCAACAAATCTTTCATTGCCGCTATTTTTTTATCAGACAATAGAATTTGAGGTTGATCAAATTCTGTTATCATTTTTTCCGTATTTGTTACAAAATAAGGAGATTGATAACCTCTATCAAATTGCATACCTTCAACTACATCTACAGATGTATCTGTACCTTTTGCTTCTTCTACCGTAATAACTCCTTCTTTTCCTACCTTTTCAAATGCATCAGCTATTAACGCTCCAGTTTTTTCGTCATTATTTGCGGAAATAGAAGCTACTTGTTTTATTTTTTCTGTATTGCCTCCTACTTCCCTAGATTGTTTTTTTAAATCTAGTATAACAGTTTCTAAAGCTTTATCTATACCTCTTTTTAAATCCATTGGATTAGCACCAGCTGCTACATTTTTTAATCCTTCTCTAACAATTGCCTGAGCTAGTACAGTCGCAGTCGTAGTTCCATCTCCAGCTACATCATTAGTTTTTGAAGCAACTTCTTTTACCATTTGTGCACCAAGATTTTCTATAGGATCTTCTAATTCAATTTCTTTAGCAACAGTAACACCGTCTTTTGTTACTTGTGGTCCTCCAAAAGATTTTTGCAAAACAACATTACGTCCTTTTGGACCTAAAGTAACTTTAACTGCATTAGCTAATGCATCAACACCTTTTTTTAATTTATCTCTTGCTTCAATATCAAATTTAATATCTTTTGCCATAATTTTTTTAGATTTTAATGAATGAATATATTTCTTCTATATGATATAGAAAAATTACATTATATAATAGCTATTACATCAGATTCTCTCATAATAAGATATTCCTCTCCTTCCCATTTTAATTCTGTACCGGAATACTTACCATATAACACTCTATCTCCTTCCTTTAAAATCATAGGCTCATTTTTTTTTCCTTTTCCTACCGCAATTACAGTTCCCTTTTGCGGTTTTTCTTTCGCAGTATCAGGGATAATAATGCCTGATGAAGTTTTTGTTTCAGCAGGATCAGGTTGTACAAGGACACGATCTGCTAAAGGTTTTATCTTTACTTCCACCATATTTTATAATTTTTACGATTCTAAATTACTAAGAAGCCAAAAACATGCCACAATGAAAAAGACATAATAATTTATAATAAAACGTCATAATGACATACTTTACTGTTGTTTTAATTTCAAAAAAATATTAAAAACTATAGTTAAAAAAAATATAACAATAGATAAAAACCATGTAACTCCTTCCAAGAAAGAATTAGTTCTTTTTACACCAAGAAATTTAAAATTATTATCTAAAAAAGATTGAGATATACTATCTTTATTTGGATTTTGTATTAATATTATTAATATCAATAAAATGCATGCTATAATAATAAAAAAACCGAATATACTAATCGTTAAATACATATATATTTTTATTGATTTATATCACTGATAATATTAAATATTTTTACTGTTAAATTTCTCATAATCTTATTTACAGATTTTCTTAAAAATGGATCTTTTTTATATGAAAAATATTCTGTTGAAGATAAATATTTTACCGAATTATTTTGAGGATGCATTTTATCTTTATAATATATTTTCATTATTAGTTTAATTTTTTTTATTGGAGAATTTACTTGTGACATTAATACATAATCTAAAAAAGCTCCTTCTATAAAAATTTCTCCATTTTGAGAAACTATTTGTAAAGGACTATGTCTTTCTATATATTCTTCAAAATTTTTTCTAAAATCAGAAGAAATGCATATTTTAGGAAGACACATTGTATTTATAAAATTACCAATCTCTATTGTTTTTCTTTTATAAAGAAGTGGAAATAAAGGTGAATTGCAAGAGGATAATACAAAAGAAAAAATGAATAAAATGTATTTATAACCCATATTGTTTAATTTTTCTATATAATGTCCTTTCAGAAATTCCTAGTTCTTTAGCAGCTTTGCTTCTTTTTCCATTATTTTTTTTCAAAGCTTTTTGAATAAACTCTATTTCTTTCTTCCGTAAGGAAAAAGAAGGTATTTCTTCTTTCTTGATAAAATCTTTATGAATTTCTTTATTATTACAATTAGAATTTTTATTATAATATCTTTTTTCAGAATCAGAAGAATGTTCTATTTGAAAAAAATTATCCTTTCTTTCTGCACTTTGATGATGAATAATTGGACCATATATTTTATTTATAAGGTGTTGATTTTTTTCTAAAAACTTATTATTCGGATAATCTTTTATTAGTTGAAATACCATATTTTTTAAATCATTTAAACTTTTTTTCATATCAAATAATATTTTGTAAAGAAAGTCTCTTTCTTTAGAAAAATCATGTATAAAAGTATTGTTAAAATCATTACGAGACAAAGAAGATATTGAAGGAATATTATCTGGAATATATTCTTTCAATTTTTCAATTGAAATTTCTCTTTCTGCTTCTACTACAGAAATTTGTTCTGTAACATTTTTTAATTGTCTTATATTTCCTGGCCAAGAGTAATTTTCTAGATATTTTAAAGATTCTTCTGTTAATTTTACTGGTGGCATGTGATATTTATCAGCAAAATCATTAGAAAATTTTTTAAATAATAATTTTATGTCATTTTTACGAGAACGTAAAGTAGGAACATTTATTTGTACTGTATTTAAACGATAATACAAATCTTCTCTAAATTTTCCTTTTTGTATAGATTCTATCATATTTAAATTAGTAGCTGCAACTATTCTTATATTTACTTTTTGTATTTTTGAAGATCCTACTTTAATAAATTCCCCAGATTCTAAAACTCTAAGTAAACGTACTTGAGTTGTTAAAGGAAGTTCTCCTACTTCATCGAGAAATATTGTACCTCCATTTGCTACTTCAAAATAACCCTTTCTCATACTTGTAGCTCCTGTAAAAGACCCTTTTTCATGACCAAAAAGTTCACTATCAATTGTTCCTTCAGGTATAGCTCCACAATTTACAGCAATATAAGAATTATGTTTTCTAGAAGAAAATTGATGTATTATTTTTGGAATAAATTCTTTTCCAACTCCACTTTCTCCAAGAACTAATACCGAAATATCAGTAGGTGCGACTTGTATTGATTTTTCTATAGCTCTATGTAAAGCGTAATCGTATCCTATAATTCCAAATTTTTGTTTGATACTTTGGATAAATTCCATATTAGGACTTTTGATATTAAAAAAATTAATCAATTTCACCTATTAAAGTTGCAGATGTATTGTTTAGTATTTTTACGTTAATAGTATCACCTATTGACAAAAAGTTTTTTTTGGGGAAAACTACAATTATATTTTGAGTATTTCTACCATACCAGTTTTTGTTATTTCTTTTTGAAATTCCTTCTATCAATATTTCTTGCGTTTTTCCTATAAATTCTTTCATACGAAATAACGAATGTTCTCTTTGCAAATCTATAATTTCTTTTAGTCTTTCTTTTTTTATATGTTTTGGAACATCATCTTTTAATTTTTTGTAAGAAAATGTACCTGGTCTTGGAGAATAGGAAAACATGTAACCATAATTATATTTAATTTCATTCATTAAACTAATAGTATCTTGATGATCTTTTTCATTTTCTCCACAAAATCCAGTCATAATATCATGAGAAATAGAGCATTCAGGAATAATATTTCTAATTTTTTCTATTAAATTAATATATTTTTCACGTGAATATTTTCTATTCATTAATTTTAATATTTTATTACTTCCAGATTGAACTGGCAAATGTATATGTTTGCATATATTAGGATATTTTGAGATAACGTTTAAAACACTTTCGGACATATCATGTGGATTGGATGTAGAAAATCGTATTCTCATAAAAGGAACTTCTGTAGCTAATAAGCTTAAAAGATCAGAAAATTTAACCATCATATCTTTTTTTATAGATTTATTTTTTATTATATACTGATATGAATCAACATTTTGTCCTAAAAGAGTTATTTCTTTATATCCGATTTTATATAATCGTTTACATTCTTTTATTATAGAATAAGGATTACTGCTCTTCTCTCTTCCTCTAGTAAATGGCACTATACAAAATGTACACATATTATTACAACCTCTTGTTATGCTTAAAAATTTTGTAATCTTTTTTTTATTATCAGAAAATGGAATAATATCTTCATATGTTTCTTTTCTGTTTTTTGAAAAAAAAGATGGGGGTATTATTTTATCATTTGAAATATATTGAATAATATTAGGTATTTTTTTATAAAAATCTGGTTCAACAAAAAAATCTACTTTTTTTTCTTTTAGAAAAAATTCTTTTAGTTTTTTAGAAAAACAACCTGTTATTCCAAATAAAATTTTATTTTTTTTCTTTAAAAATTTTAATTGTTCTAACTTTCTAGTTAAACTTAATTCTGCTTTTTCTCTTATAGAACAAGCATTTAATAATACAATGTCTGTTGTTTCAATTTTTTCTGAAAGAAAAAATCCGTGATTTAATAAAATAGAAGTAATTATTTCACTATCTGAAACATTCATTTGACAACCATAATTTTCTATGTAAAAATATTTGTACAAATTATTTTTGGATTTCATGAAATTTGCATTATTATATTTGATAATTATTTAATTAAAAAGATTTTTTTATTTTATATAATGAATATTTTTTCTAGCTAAAATTAGCATATTTTTTTTTCCTGTTGATTTTTCTTTTACATTAGATAATTTTATTACAGAAATCCACTTTTTTTTAAAAAGAGCAGAAACCATTTTAATAACAATATTCATAGGAGATAATCCTACATCATTTGTAAAATTTGTTCCTATTCCAAAAAAGGGAATAATTTTTTTTTTACAAAAAGCAGTAATATTTGATATTTTTTTTGGATTTAGATTATCTGAAAATACAATTATTTTTTTTAGTGGATTTATATTGAATTTTTTATAATGTTTTATTACTTCTTTAATGAAAATTACTGGATCTCCACTATCATGTCTTACCCCTTTAAAAGCATTAGCTAGTTTTTTATTAAAATTTTTAAAAAAAATTGAAGAAGTGTATGTATCAGATAAAGCAATTCCTAATTCACCTTGATAAATATTTAGCCAATTTTCCATTGCTATACGGTCTGCTATGTTTAATCCATATTTAGCCGCATGTAACATTATCCATTCATGTCCTTGAGTACCTATTGGAGATCTTGAAAAGATATGGGAAAAATGTACATTGCTACTTCCTGTAAAAAAAGGGTATTTTTCTTTTTTTATAATTTTTAGTACTAATTTTTGAACATTATATGAAAACCTTCTTCTAGTACCATATTCACCAATTCTAACTTTTAGTTTTTTATAAATATTTAATTTTTTTTTAGTAGAAGATATTATTTTGATATTTGAAATATTATTAGAATTTGTCAATTTGTAATATAATTCTGATATAATTGCCATTATAGGAACTTCCCATAATATAGTTCTACTCCATAATCCCTCTATATATATTTTTATATTACCACCCTTTTGCGAAATAAAAACTTCTTTTGGATTGTATCGATATTTTTCCAAAAAATCTATATATGAAGAATCTAAACAAGTACAATATTTTTTAAGATATATTTTTTCTTCATTTGAAAGTTTAAGATTTGACATTTTATCAATATTTTCTCTTATAGAATTTGCAAAATTTTTTGGAAAAAAATGATTTCCACGATTTATTAATTCATATCTAGTTTTTACTGAAGGAAATAATTTTATTACAGCATTTTGCATAGTAAACTTATAAAAATCATTGTCTAGTATAGAAGAAATAATGGAAAAATTATTCATTTTCATTAGATATTCTTTTATAATATAAAATTTGTCTTATCATTTATTTATTAAGATATGTTTAGATATGGTGATTTATTAATCATAAATTATATTCTTTATGTAATTTTTATTTAAAAAAAACATAATTTATTTGCTGAAATTTATTGGACTATATTAATTAATACATTTTTAGAAAAAATATTTGTCTAAATTTGCTTTATAAAACAAATATTATATATGGACAATACGAAATTATACGTAGGTAATTTATCTTACGATATAACAGAACAAGAATTAAAAAAACATTTTGAATCTATAGGAGAAGTTACTCATGTAAAAATAATTTTCGATGAATCTACATCGAATAAAAGGAGTAAAGGGTTTGGTTTCATAGAAATGTCTAATGAAGAAAATGCTAAACAAGCTATAGAAAAACTAAATGGAACAGAGTTAATGGGTAGAAATATTATTGTTTCTGCAGCTAAACCAAGAGCAAAAAGAAACTATTAGTTTTTTTAAGTTTTTATTAATTAATTTAACTATCATTTTCATTTCATAACACAATGCGTTTACATCTGAGTTCAAAAAATAACTGAGTAATATTTATAATAAATTAAATATTGAAATAACAACGATATTTATTATTATCATTGAAAACTAAATGTAGTTATATATGAAAAAATTATATGGGACGGGTGTAGCGTTAGTTACTCCTTTTAAAAAGGATAATAGTGTTGATTTTAATGGACTTGAAAAACTTGTAAAATATGTAATAGATAATGGAGTAGACTATTTAGTTTTATTAGGAACTACAGCCGAAACAGCAACTTTAAGAGAAGAAGAGAAAAAAAATATTATTAAATGTATTCAAAATGTAAATTATAAAAAATTACCATTAGTACTAGGAATAGGAGGAAATGATACAAAAAATGTTATAGAAAAAATAAATAGCATAAAAAATTTATCTGATTTTTATGCTATTCTTTCTGTTTCTCCATATTATAACAGACCATCTCAAAATGGTATTTATGAACATTTCAAATCTATCGTAAATCATACAGATGTTAATATAATCATTTACAATGTTCCTAAAAGAACAGGTACTAATATTATTCCAGAGACTGTTTTACGTTTGGCAAATGATTTTACTAAAATAATTGGAATTAAAGAAGCATCTGGAGATTTATTACAATCTTACAGGATTATTGAAAAAAAACCGGAAAATTTTAGTGTGATATCAGGTGATGATTTTATTACACTTCCTATTATTCTGGGAGGAGGAGATGGAGTAATATCGGTTATAGCTCAAGGACTGCCAAAAAAAATATCAAAAATGGTTTCTTTAGCAAGAAATAATGAAGAAAAAATAGCATTTTCTATTTTCTATGAGATTATTAAAATGACAGATCTTATTTATGAAGAGGGAAATCCTACTGGAATAAAAACTTTTCTTAATTTGATTGAAATATGTGATCCTTATGTAAGGTTACCTTTATTACCTGCTACTTTTTCATTAAGACAGAAGATAAGAGATTCATTAATGAAAATGAAAAAATAATAATTAACAAAGAAAAACTCAATTATAACTATAATAATTTTTATTAACTATGTTTAGCAATACAATACAATTAGCATTAGTAAATCAATTAAATAAAGAGTTAGAATCTTCTTTATTATATTTATCTATGGCTTCTTGGGTTGATAATAAAATTGGACTTAAAGGAATAAGCGAATTTTTATATGATCATTCTGATGAAGAAAGAGATCATATGTTTAAAATAATTAGATACATTAATAAAAGAAATGGAGAATTTAGTATTTCAGTGAATAGTAATAATTTAAAAAAAACGTATAGTTCTCTAAAAAACTTATTTCAAAAATTATTTGAACATGAAAAAAGTATTTCTAAAGAAATAAATTTATTGGTAGAATTATCATTGAAAGAAAAAGATTATTTTACATATCATTTTTTACAGTGGTTTATTGAAGAACAAATTGAAGAAGAAACACTAAGTAAAATGTTTTTGGATAAAATAAAATTGATAGGAGAAAATAATGTTGGATTATATTTATTTGATAAAGATATTAAAAAATATTATGCAAAAAATGTGAATTAAATGATTTATAGAAGAATTGTATTAATAATATTTTTAATCACTTTCAGCAGTTGTTTTTTATCAAAAAAAAATATTGATATATCTGATGAAAAAAAATCTCAGTTACATAAAGCTATTTTACTGAATGAAAATGTAAAAAAATATTATGAAAAATCATCAAATGATAATTTAGATAATCAATTAGTTTTTTATACAATTGAAGAACTTCATCAGTTTATTAAAAATCATCCTAATAGTATAAAACTTAAAGAAGTTTTGAAATTATTAAATGATTTATTACTCAAAATAGAAATAAAAAATTATCACATAGCTGAATCTTATTTTTTAATGCATAGATATAAAGTATCTTTACAATACTTTAAAGATTTTATAAATGTTTTTCCAAATAGTCATTTTAAAGAAAAAGTTTTGTATAAAATTTGTGTAGCACAGTATAAAATTTCTATGAAAAAAGATTTTTTCAAATCTTATGAAAAATATATGAAATATTATTCTAAATATTCTAATGCAAAGAAATTAAAAATTTTATATAAGGAATTGACAAAAAAAGTATGAACTTTTTTAAATATATTAATAACGTACCAATTAATACAGAAACAATAAATTGTATTGAATTAGAAAAAAAAACTGGAAGAAATATATATGAAACTATATGTATTTTGGATAAAGTAAGTCAGGAAATAAATAAAAAAATAAAAGAAGATATGGATAAAAAATTAGAAGAATTTAATTTTGTTAATAAAAATAATTTAGAAGAAATTTTTGAAAATAAAGAACAAATAGAATTGTCCAAATTTTATGAAAAATTACCAAAATCTACTTCCATATCTATACAATGTTTATTAGATGGAAAGATAAAAATCTAATTTATTTTTTTGTTATAATCTTTTATAAATTTATCTAATCCTATTTCTGTCATAGGATGATGAAATAAGGATAATATAATATTGATAGGAGATGTTACAGCATATATTCCTATTTTGGAACATTCTAAAATATGTAAAGGATTTCGTATAGAAGCAGCTAATATTTTTGTTTGAAAACCATAATTATTGTATACATTTTTTATTTCTTTGATAAGATTCAATCCATTATAGGATATATCATCCAATCTACCAACAAATGGAGATACATATTTTGCTCCAACTTTTGCTGCTAAAATAGCTTGACCTAAAGAAAAAACAAGAGTGCAATTGGTACTAATGTTTTTTTTTGAAAAAAATTTAATTGCTCTAATACCATTTTTAGTCATTGGAACTTTTACTACAATTTTATGATTTAATGAAGAAAGCTCTTCTCCTTCTTGAATGATATCATCATAATTATTTCCAATTACTTCTGCACTGATATCTCCATTTTCTAAAATATTACATATAGAAATATAATGGTTAAATATTTCATTTTTGCTAGAAAAATACCCTTTTGATATTAAAGATGGATTAGTAGTTACTCCATCAAGAAAACCTAATTCTTTGGCTTTTTTAATTTCATCTAATTTTACTGTATCCAAAAAAAATTTCATAATTATATTATTATTGTTAATACAAATTTATATTTTTATTGTATATACTTAATATCAAAAAATATTAAAAATCCTTTTTTATAAAAATTTATACGATATTTTTATTGTAATAAAAATCCGTAATTTTATACTGTTTATTTTATTAAATAAAAACATGTTATTTATTCATTTTATTTATTATTATGCATTTTGATGTTATCATTTTGGGAAGTGGACCTGGAGGTTATGTAGCATCTATACGTGCAGCTCAACTTGGAATGAAAGTTGCTATTATAGAAAAAGAATCTGTTGGTGGAATTTGTCTAAATTGGGGATGTATTCCAACTAAATCTATTTTAAATAGTGCAAAAACATTGCATTTAATCAAAAAAAATAAAGATTTATTTGGAATAAAAAATGAGAATATTAAAATTAATTTACCAAATATCATTTCTAAAAGTAGAAATTCAGTAGATAAGATAAAGAAGGGTATTCTTTTTCTGTTAAAAAAAAATGGAATTCATTTTATCCATGGTAATGGTGTATTAAAGAATAAAAAAAAAGTTTGTGTTTTTAATAAAGAAAATAAAAAAATAAGTGAATTATCTGCTTCACATATTATTATTGCTACTGGATCCAAACCTAAAAAAATAGAAATAGAAAACGAAATTTCTGGAAAAATAATTTCTTATAAAGAAGCTTTATCTATACTATCATTACCAAAAAAAATTACAATTATTGGATCAGGTTCTATAGGATTAGAATTTGCTTATTTTTATCATTCTATGGGATCAAAAGTAACTATAATAGAAATATGCGAAAAAATTTTTCCAAATGGAGATGATGAAATATCCGATTATATGAAATTATCAATGAAAAAAATTGGAATTAACATTTATACATCTTCTTTTATTACTAATGTTCATCATTCATCTAGTAATTCTATTATGATTGAAATAAAAACACCTACAAAAAATATTACAATAGATTCTGACATTATTTTTTCTGCCATTGGAATTATTCCAAATATCGAATCCATAGGAATAGAAGAAGTTGGAATTCAAACTGAAAATGGATTCATAGAAGTAGATGATAATTATTGTACAAATATAGATGGATATTATGCTATTGGTGACGTTATTAAAACTCCTTCACTAGCTCATGTAGCTTCATATGAAGCAATAAATTGTGTTGAAAATATAAAAGGATTAAACAATCACCAAAAAATAGATTATAATAATATACCAATATGTGTCTATTCATCACCAGAAATAGCATCAGTTGGTTATACTGAAAAAGAATTAAAGAAAAAAGGATTTCAATTTAAAGTAGGAAAATTTCCTTTTAGTTCTCTTGGAAAATCAATTTCTGATGGAAATACTATGGGGTTTGTTAAAGTAATTTTTGATGATAAATATGATGAATGGCTAGGATGTCATATGATAGGAGATAACGTTACAGATATTATTTCAGAAGTAGTAGTAGCAAGAAAACTAGAATGTACAAGTTATGAAATATTAAATAGCATTCATCCTCACCCTTCATTAAGTGAATCTATTGTAGAAGCTATAGCTAATGTATACGGAAAAGCTATTCATTTGTAATAAATAATCATTACAAATTTTTTTAAAATACTACTTACTACTGTCCAAACATCAGAATATTTAATTCTGTATTTATTATTCAAAATTTTAAATTTTTTATGATACACATTATACTATTTGGTCCACCAGGATGTGGAAAAGGGACTCAAGCTAAAATTATAGTAAAAAAATTTGGATTTATTCATTTATCTACTGGTATAATATTCAGAAATCATATAAAAAATAAAACTAATTTGGGAGATTTATCAAGCTTTTATATTAGAAAAGGAGTTCTTGTTCCTGATAAAATTACTACAAATATGTTGAAAATTGAAATAGAAAAACATATTAATGCTAAAGGAATAGTTTATGATGGATATCCTAGAACAAAAAATCAAATTATTTTTTTAGAGAAAATTTTAGAACAATTCGATTTAGGGAAAATAGACCAAATTTTTTATTTTTATATAAAAAAAGACATGATCATTAACAGATTATTAAAAAGAGGAGAAACGAGTAATCGTAATGATGATGTAAACATTATAACAATTAAAAGAAGAATCAAAGAATATGAGAAAGAAACATCATTAATTTGGAATTCATCTAAATGGAATAATAATATATTAACAAAAATAAATGGATCATTATCTATAAACGAAATATCCCATGTTATAGGGAAAAAAATAAAGGAAATTTCATAAAAAATTAAATTACAGTTATAAAAAAAATAATGAAAGAAAATTTCATTGATTTAATAAAAATTTTTTGTAAAAGTGGAGATGGAGGAGCAGGATCTATTCATTTTCATAAAACAAAAAATGTAATTAAACGAATTCCTGACGGTGGAACAGGAGGTAAAGGTGGGGACATCATCATTTGTGGAAATTCTCATATAAATACTTTTTTTCATTTAAGATATAATAAACACTGGATTGCAAAATCAGGAAATCCAGGAAAAGGTAATAATATAACTGGATCAAATGGAGAAGATTTACTAATACAAGTTCCAGTAGGAACTGTTGTAGTAGATGAAAATAATAAGATAATAACAGAAATAATTGAAAATAATCAAAAAAAAATATTATTTTATGGAGGAATGGGAGGAAAAGGAAATGCTTTTTTTAAAAATTTAACAAAAAAATATCCTTATAAAGCTGCTCAATATGGAATAAAGACAAAAGGACGTTGGATTACGTTAGAATTAAAAACTCTAGCAGATGTAGGTATAATAGGATTTCCTAATGCAGGTAAATCTAGTTTATTATCTTCCATTACTAAAGCAAAACCAAGAATAGGAAATTTTTCATTTACTACGAAAAAACCAAATTTAGGTGTTGTTCAATTTAATTTTGAATCATTTTTAATCGCAGATATTCCTGGAATTATAAAAGACGCATCTCGTGGAAAAGGATTAGGATATCAATTTTTAAGACATATTGAACGTAATTCTATTCTATTAATATTGATTTCCTCAGAAACAAAAAATAAGAAAAATGAGTATTACATTTTATTAAATGAACTAAAAAAATTTAATTCTAAATTATTATCTAAAAAAAGACTAATAGCTATCTCTAAATCTGATTTAATTATTAACAATAAAACAAAAAATAAAATAAAAAAAATATTTTTTGATATAGGAGAAAATATTATTTTTATTTCTTCTTTTACAGGAGATGGTTTAAATTACCTTAAGGAAAAACTGTTTGAGGCATTAAAAAAAAATAGTGAATAATAAGAAAAAAAATATGATTATATATGATGAGATATATGATGTGTTATTGTCATCAATCAATAAGATGATAATTTATTGATAACAGTATTTTTATCTATATTTATAACACTATCTGTTTCATCTATATTAAATAGATATTCTAGAAATATTTTTTCACAAAAAGTTCTTAAACCTCTTGCACCTAATCCTAATTGCAATGTTTTTTCTACAATGATATCTAAAGCTTCATCCGTTATATTCATAGATATATTATCCATTTCAAACAATTTTTTATATTGTTTAATTATAGCGTTTTTAGGCTCTATCAAAATTTTTTTCATTGTATTTTTGTCTAATGGATTTAAATAGGTAATAATAGGCAATCTTCCTATAAGTTCTGGTATTAATCCAAATTTTATTAAATCTTCAGCTATAATATTTTGATCAGTATTTTTTTTCAAATTATTCTTTTTATTTTTTGTAAAATATCCTATTGAATTTTGGTTAGTTCTATTCAAAATTATTTGATCAATACCATCAAAAGATCCACCTGCTATAAACAAAATATTTTCAGTATTCATTTGTATCATTTTTTGTTCTGGATGTTTTCTTCCACCTTGAGGAGGTACATTGACAATTGATCCTTCTAGTATCTTAAGTAAAGCTTGTTGTACTCCTTCTCCAGATACATCTCTTGTTATAGAAGGATTATCATTTTTTCTAGAAATTTTATCTATTTCATCTATGAAAATAATTCCTTTTTCTGCAGAATTTATATCATAATTAACGGATTGTAATAATCTTGTTAAAATAGATTCTACATCTTCTCCTACATACCCTGCCTCAGTTAAAGCAGTAGCGTCAACTATAGCAAAAGGTACTTTTAATAATTTTGAAATACTTTTTGCTAGTAAAGTTTTACCTGTCCCTGTGCTTCCTATTAATAATACATTTGATTTTTCAATTTCAATTTCTTCTTTTTTATTAAACGATATTCTTTTATAATGATTATAAACAGCAACAGAAATAATTTTTTTTGCTTCATTTTGACCTATAATATACTCATCTAAAAAAGATTTTATTTCTTTAGGTTTTTTTATTTGTATTTGTACAGGCTTATTTCTTACTACTCTTTCTTTATTATTTCTCTCTAAAATTTTTCTATTATGAATAATAGAATATGTTTTTTCTATACAATAATTACAAATATGACTATCAATACCCGATACAAGAAATGTGATTTCATTTTTTTTTCTTCCACAAAAATTACATATTAACGAATTTTCCATAAAAATGAATTTACTTCGGGAATACTCCTTATTATTATAATATAAGGAGCAAGCTGAACTACATCACATCGCTCAACCTAATTACCTTTGCTGTGTTCCCACCCTGGAGGAATTAATAGGGAGCTGATTGTGTAGAACTTGCCCCTAGTTTGGCAAATATAAAAAAAAAATCATAAATTCTTATTTTTTCATTGTTTACTTATGAAAATTATTTTCATATTAAATTTTTAGTTTTCATTTCATTTTTGATTTATTTTTAATGGTAGTAAAATATATTTTTGTCACAGGTGGAGTCACTTCTTCACTAGGAAAAGGTATTATATCCGCATCTTTAGGAATGTTATTAAAATCTAGAGGATACAAAGTTTCCATACAAAAATTAGATCCTTATTTTAATATAGATCCTGGAACATTAAATCCCTATGAACATGGAGAATGTTTTGTGACTAAAGATGGAGCTGAAACAGATTTAGATCTTGGACATTACGAAAGATTTTTAAATCAAAATACTACAAAAGAAAATAATGTTACATCGGGAATGATTTATAAAACTGTTATAGATAATGAAAGAAAAGGAAGTTATTTAGGAAAAACTGTTCAAGTTATTCCTCATATAACCAATGAAATTAAAAGAAGAATTAAAATAATTGGAAATAGTAAAAATTATGATATTATTATTACTGAAATAGGAGGTACTGTTGGTGATATAGAAAGCCTTCCCTATATTGAATCAGTACGTCAATTAATACTGGAATTAGGAAAATTTAATGGATTAGTAATTCATCTAACATTACTTCCATATATACCAGCAACTGGAGAAATAAAAACAAAACCAACACAACATTCTGTACGTAGTTTAATGGAAAATGGAATACAAGCAGATATTATTATTTGTAGAACAGAAAAACATATTTCTAATGAAATCAGAAACAAAATAGCGTTATTTTGCAATGTAAAACCGGAATATGTTATTGAGTCAATTGATACAAAAGTAATCTATGATATACCATGTTTATTACATTTTCAAAATTTTGATAAAGTAGTACTTAATCATTTAAATTTATCTACTGTCAGATCTCCTGATTTAAAATATTGGAAAAATTTTATAAAAAAATATAAAAATCCAAAATATGAAATTAAAATAGCATTGGTAGGAAAATATGTAGATTTACATGATTCTTATAAATCTATTATAGAGGCTTTGATTCATGCTGGAACTGAAAATGAAATATATGTTGATATAAAATGGATTTGTTCCATGATGATAAAAGAAGAAAATATAAAAACATCTTTCAAAGATATTTCAGGAATTTTAGTAGCACCGGGATTTGGAAATAGAGGAATAGAAGGAAAAATATTAGCTGCAAGATATGCTAGAGAAAATAAAATTCCTTTTCTTGGAATATGTTTAGGAATGCAAATAGCTGCTATAGAATTTGCTAGAAATGTTTTAGGATTAAAAAAAGCAGGTAGTTATGAAAATAATCCATATGTTTCTGATCCAATTATAAATTTAATTGATAAGCAAAAAAATTTGTCTTGTAAAGGAGGTACAATGCGATTAGGAGACTTAAAATGTTCTCTTATAGAAGGATCTAAAATATTTTCTATTTATGGAGGAAAAAAAGAAATTATTGAAAGACATAGGCATAGATATGAATTTAATAATTATTACTTAAAAAAGTTTTCTGAAGCAGGTATGAAGGTTGTAGGAGTAAATCCAGATACAGGTTTAGTAGAAGCTATAGAATTAGAAAATCACATATTTTTTTTAGGTGTACAATATCATCCAGAATATAAAAGTAGAGTAACTAATCCACATCCTTTATTTACTCATTTTGTTCAAGCATCTAAAAAAATTATGGAATTAAAAAATTCATTTTTTTATGAATAATAAAAATGTAGATCGTAGTTCTATAATAGGATTATTTCTCATATTATTTATAATAATATTTTTTACATACTTTTTTAATGGGAATAAAAAAAATGAATTAAAAAAAGAATTACAAGAAAAAAATAAAGATTTTTTTTTCAAAAAAAATAATAAACATAATTTGGGATTTACTTTTATTGAAAATAAAGTTTTAAGAATAAAAGTATCTAATAAAGGAGGAGAAATAGATGATGTTTTATTGAAAAAATACAAAAAATATGATCCAATTTCTTTAAATCATTCTCAAGATCTTCATTTGATAACTAATTATAGTTTAAACTACAAAGTATTTATTCCTAATATAAAGGGATATAATATTGATTCAACAAATTTAATTTTTCGTCCTTTTTTATTTTCAGATAAGAGTAAAAAAATTCTTATAATGAAAGCACCCCTACCTGATGGTGATGAAAAAAACTTTATAGAATATATTTATGTTATAGGAAAAAATACTGAATATCATGTTGATTTTTTTATACGAATAAAAAATTCACTTTTTCTAATAAAAAAAGGAGTTCCTTTTAATTTAGAACAAAAAATATTTTCTTTTGAGAAAGATAGAAATTGGGAGAATTCCTACACTTATGTTACTTATTCTATTAGTAAAAAAAATAACTCTTCTAATACATTTATAAAAAATCTTTCTGAAAAAAATATAGATGAGAAAAAAATATCCAATTTAAATTGGATAGCTCACAAACAACAGTTTTTTACTTCTATATTTGTTCCAAAAAAACCTTTGGATGATATTTTTGTTCGTTCTGAAAACTTTTTTTCAGGAAAATGCTTGAAAAAAATACAATGGAAAACATTTATAAATAAAAAAAATAATGAAGAAATAAATTTTTCTTTCAGATTATATTTTGGTCCGTTAGATTTTAATATTTTAAAAAAATATAAAAATAATTACGAAAATATTGTTCCATTTGGATGGGGTTTTTTAAAATGGATTAATAAATATTTTTTTCTATTAATTTTCCAATTTTTAGAAAAAACAAATTTGAATTATGGTATCATTATTATTTTAATGACTATAGTTGTTAAACTTATACTATCACCAATTACGTATAGACAATATAAACTGAACGCTATAATGAAATTGATACGTCCAGAAATAGATAAAATAAATAAAAAATATCATAATGATCCACCATTAATAAAGCAAAAAGCTTTGATGGAGCTGTATCAAAAAGTTGGAATAAACCCAATGTCTGGATGTATGTCAGCACTATTTCAAATTCCTATATTTTATTCTTTATTTAAATTTTTTCCTACTGTAATAAATTTAAGAGGTAAATCTTTTTTATGGGTAGAAGACCTCACTTCATATGATTCTATTTTGAAATTACCTTTTTATATTCCATTTTATGGAGATCATGTAAGTTTATTAACTTTATTATACTCTATTGCTCTTTTAATTTATACAAAAACTAATAATAATGGAATAGGAATAAATGATAATGACATAATACAAAAAAATAATGGGAAAGGAGAAATTATTCCAAATATGAATTTCATGTTATATTTAATGCCTATTATTATGTTATTATTTATAAATAGTTATGCATCAGCTCTTTCTTTATATTATTTTACTTCTAATGTAATCAATATTGGATTCTTATTTTTTATTAAAGGGATTATGTTAAATGATGATAAAATTCTTATGAGAATTAGAGAAAAAAAATTAAAAAAACATATCAGTTTGAAAAACTTAATTAAAAAATTAATTAATAAAAATACCACTACATTATAATTTTTATTTCTTTTTCAAAAAAAAAACAATATTTTTTATTATATTCAATAATTAAAAGACCTTTATTTGTTATAGATTTAATAATTCCTAAAAATATTTTTTTTTTATAGTAAAAAAGAGAACTTTTATTTTTTAAAAATAAATTATTTATATAATATTTTCTTATAAAAACTTCTCCAAACTTTATATATAAAAAATATTCTTTTTGTATAGATAATATCATTTCATAAAATAAGTAATCTAGTTTAGAATTTACTTTTAAATTCTTTTTTAAAGAAGTAGCTTTCCATTTTTCATCAAATTCTGTCTGATTAATATTTAATCCTATTCCTATAATAGATAAGTAAATTTTTTTTGAAAAAACGTTATTTTCTATCAAAATACCTCCTATTTTTTTATTATCTAGTATAATATCATTTGGCCATTTAATTGAAAATAAATCATTAGAATAATGATAAGATAAAATTTTTTGAATAGCATTACTAATAATAATATTTATGATATATTTTTTTTCTATAGATAATGGCACAATAGGTTTTAATATGATACTGAATGTTAAATTTTTATATTTTTCTGAATGCCATATATTTTTTCCAACACCATTTCCGTTAGTTTGATTCATTGTCCAAATAACAGTCCAATTATTCCAAATGTTTATGTATTTTTTTGCATATTGATTAGTAGAATTAATTTTTTTCAATAAAATTAAATGTATAGGCCAAATTAATTTTTTCAAAATTATAAATTTTTATTATCGAATATCGATTTAAAAAATCGATATTGATTTATCTTTTTTAGTTTTATATGTTAAAAAATAATAAAAATTAATTGAACTTAATATATAACATAAAAATATAAAAAATAATTTTATTTTGTTATTATGTTATTATATAATATTATAGAAGGAATTCAAATGGTAAAAGGAGAGAATATATCTGTAATAAATTTACGGAAAAAAGTAAATTTCATTTGTGATTATTTTGTGATTTGCAATGGTAATTCAAAAAATCAAATTTTTGCTATATATCAATCTATAGAAAAATTTACAATTGAAAAAATGAATAAAAAACCTTATCACATAGAAGGTTTAAGAAGTAAGGAATGGATTTTAATTGATTATATTTCTATTGTTGTTCACATTTTTCAAAAAGAAAAAAGATATTTTTATAACATAGAAAGCCTTTGGAAAGATATTTGATGATTAAATTTAGTTTTTTAAAACAATAATGAAGAAACCTGTCATATGATAAATAAAAAAATAAAAAGTAAGAGTAATTTTTTTTGGATATATGCGGTTATATTTGCGATATTTTTGGGAATATTTTTTTTTAAATCTTCTCTTTCTAATCCTAAAAAAATAGATCAGGACACTTTTTTTGATATTTTATCAAAAGGAGAAGTACAAAAAATTGTAGTAAAACATAAAGAAACTGTACTTGTTTATTTAAAAAAAAACGTTTTCTTTCAAAAAAATCCAAATACATATAATAATGAAAAAAAATTAACGTCTTCTCTATTAAAATATGAATTTGAAATAGGAGATTTACAATTTTTTCAAAAAAAATTTGAAGATTATAAGAAAAAATATAATTTAAATACTACAATAGATTTTAAAAATCAACAAGAGTACACTATAACAAAATTTTTTTTTGATTATGGAATTTTTTTTATACTTCTAATTATTTTTTGGATTTTCATTTTCCGAAGGATAAGCGCAACAGGTGGTGGGCCAGGAAGTCAAATATTTAATATAGGAAAATCCAAAGCTAAATTATTTGATGAAAATGATAATGTAAAAATTACATTTAAAGACGTAGCTGGACTAGAAGGCGCAAAAGAAGAAGTTCAAGAAATAGTAGACTTTTTAAAAAGTCCAAATAGATATACTAAATTAGGAGGTAAAATACCAAAAGGAGCTTTATTGATTGGTCTTCCTGGTACAGGAAAAACATTATTAGCAAAAGCTGTAGCTGGAGAAGCTAAAGTCCCGTTTTTTTCTTTATCAGGTTCTGATTTTGTAGAAATGTTTGTTGGTGTAGGAGCTTCTAGGGTCAGAGATTTATTTGAAAAAGCTAAAGATAAATCTCCTTGCATAATTTTTATTGATGAAATAGATGCTATAGGAAGATCTAGAGGTAAAAGTAGTATTGCAGGTTCAAATGATGAGAGAGAAAATACTTTAAATCAACTATTGACAGAAATGGATGGTTTTGAAACTAATACTAATGTTATTGTATTAGCTGCTACTAATAGATCTGATATTTTGGACAAAGCATTACTTCGACCTGGACGTTTTGATCGAACAATAATAGTAGATCTTCCTGAATTAAATGAGAGAAAAGAAATATTTCTTGTTCATTTAAAGAGATTAATATTGTCAAATAACGTAGATATAGATTTTTTAGCTAAACAAACTCCAGGATTTAGTGGAGCTGATATAGCGAATATTTGTAACGAATCAGCTCTTATTGCAGCAAGAAAAAATAGATCAAAAATAGATAATCAAGATTTTATAGATGCTATAGATCGTATTGTATGTGGTTTGGAGAAAAAAAATAAGATTATAAAACCAAATGAAAAAAAAAGAATTGCTTATCATGAAGCTGGTCATGCAACTATAAGTTGGTTATTAGAACATTCATCTCCTTTTGTTAAGGTCACTATAGTTCCAAGAGGAAGAACTTTAGGTGCTGCATGGTATTTGCCAGAAGAAAGACAATTAACTACTGTTGAACAAATGAAAGATGAAATATGTACATTGTTAGCAGGTAGGTCTGCTGAAGAAATTATATTTAAAAATATATCTACAGGAGCTTTAAATGATTTAGAAAGAGTTACTAAACAAGCTCAATCTATGGTAACTATTTTCGGTCTTAATGATAGAATAGGAAATGTATCTTATTATGATTCTACAGGAGAAGATGAATTTAATTTTTCTAAACCTTATAGTGAGAAAACAGCTCAAATTATAGATGAAGAAATATCAAAAATTATAAAAGAACAATCTCAAAGAGCAAAAGATATATTGAAAAATAATGAAAAAAAATTATCTATTCTTGCTAATCAATTATTAGAAAAAGAAGTTCTTTTCAGAGAAGATTTGAAACAAATATTTGGAGAAAGACCTTTCCCTGATGAAATGAATGAAGTATTCAATTAATATCATACAGTAATATTAATTCATGATTAATAAAAAATATATTTATTGATAAAATTGATTATTAATGAATAAATACTATTTAAATTCAAATTTTTTAATAAGATCTATTACTGGTTTTTTTTATGTTATTATAATTTTATTTTCTATTGAACAAGGTGGAATTTTTTTTAGAATAATTATGATGTTATTATCCTTTTTTTGTTTATTTGAATATTTAGTGATATCCAAAACTAAAAAATTTTTAATTCAAATAGTCCCATTTTTTTTTGTACTTTCTATTGTTATTGATTTTTTTTTTGAAAAAGGATTAACTTCATATGTAATGTGTTTTATTCCTTATTCTACAATTTTTTTCATGATTCAGTTATTCTCTAAAAATTCTTCTCATAAAGAAAAAATAGAACAAGTAAGTCGTTTAATTTTTGGTTTAGTTTATATTATAATTCCTTTTTATTTAGTCAATTATATATACATAACAATTGGGAAAAGACTAGTTTTGGGTACTTTTATTTTAATATGGACAAATGATTCTTTATCCTATTTAATAGGAAAAAAATGGGGAAAAATAAAAATATCTATATCTATTTCTCCAAAAAAATCTGTAGAAGGTTTTTTTGGAGGATTATTTTTTTGTTCAGTATTAGGTTTTTTACTATTCAATATATGGGGAAAAAAGTATTGGCTTTTTTTATCATTTATTATTCCTTTTTTTGCCACTATTGGAGATTTTGTAGAATCTACTATAAAAAGATATTATCATGTAAAAAATTCAGGAATATGGTTTCCTGGTCATGGAGGTTTTTTAGATAGATTAGATAGTTTTATTTTTGTTATACCCATTATAACAACAATAATAAATATTATTAAATAGTAAATAATAAAAAACTATCATAAATACTAATATTAATTTATTATGTTGTTAAATAATAAGTTACTATTTATATTAGTAATTATTTTATTTATAATAGTAATGAGTAAGTAGTTAGTTATTCAATAATTTATTATGATTATTCATAGAGAAGGTTTTCCGTTATTAATATATATGTTAATAATACTAATATTATTAATAATTTTATTTTTTTTCTTATTTTCTTCTAGATTATTACACTTTTTGTTTTCTATATTTTTAATCACGTTTTATGTTTTTTTTATTTTTTTCTTTAGAAATCCAAAAATAGATTTAAAAGAAATAAATAAAAAAGAATATACTAAATTAGTAGTATCTCCTGCCAATGGTAAAATAATAGAAATAAAAAAAGTGTTTGAAAATGAATTTTTAAATAAAAACTGTATTTGCATATCTATTTTCATGTCTCCACTAGATATACATGTTAACAGATATCCTATTTCTGGAAAAGTTGTCTATGCAAAATATCATATTGGAAAATATATGATTGCCTGGTTAAAAAAGTCATCATTAAATAATGAACATACAACTGTAGTTATACGGACAAAAACAGGAGAAAATATACTATTTAGGCAAATAGCAGGATTTATAGCACGTCGCATTGTGCTATATTCAAAAATTAATGATGTTGCAAAAAAGGGAGAAGAATTTGGATTTATTAAATTTGGATCCAGAGTTGATATTTTTATTCCTAATACATCTATAATTAAAGTGAAAAAGGGAGAAAAGGTTATCGGAGGAATAACCATCATATCTATACTTCCTTAACTTTTGTTTTTTTTAATAGTATAACATCTCCCATTTTCATTATATTTTTATTTTACTTCTTCATAATCAACATCTTGTATATTTTCATTTCCTTTTTCTTTTTGACTATTATTAGTATTTTTTTCATTTGATTTATCGTTTTTCGTTTTATATAAATCTTGGGATGCTTTTGCCCAAGCTTCATTTAAATTTTTAATACAATTATCAATAGCGGAAAAATCTTTTTTTGAATGAACTTTTTTTAATTCTTCTAAATGTTTTTTTATATTTTTTTTGTTATCTTCAGATAATTTATTTTCATTATCTTTTAATTGTTTTTCTGTTTGAAATATTTGATTATCTGCAGTATTTAACTTATTGATTTCTTCTTTTATTTTTTCATCCATTTTAGCATTTTCTTTTGCTTCCATTTTCATTTTTTCTATTTCTTCTTGATTTAATCCAGAAGATGTTTCAATTCGTATTGATTGTTCTTTCCCGGTACCTTTATCTTTTGCAGAAACGTTAAGTATACCATTAGCATCTATATCGAAAGTTACTTCTATTTGAGGAACCCCTCTAGGAGCAGGAGGAATATCTACTAAATCAAATCTACCTATTTCTTTATTATCTTTAAAAATAGGTCTTTCTCCTTGTCCAACTCTTATAGTAACAGCTGATTGATTATCAGAAGCTGTGGAAAATGTTTCTGATTTTTTAGTTGGTATAGTTGTATTTGAACCAATTAATTTTGTAAATACACCACCTAAAGTTTCAATTCCTAAAGATAAAGGTGTAACATCTAATAACAATACGTCTTGTACATCTCCTGTTAAAACTCCTCCCTGTATTGCAGCACCAATAGCTACTACTTCATCTGGATTAACTCCTTTAGATGGTTTTTTATTAAAAAATTTTTCTACTTCTTCTTGTACTTTAGGTATACGAGTAGATCCACCTACCAAAATAACCTCATCAATATTTTTAGTAGTCAAATTTGCATCTTTTAATGCCTTAGAACATGGATTTATTGATCTTTTAATCAAATTTTCTGATAGTTGTTCAAATTTAGAACGAGTTAAAGTTATGACTAAATGTTTAGGCCCAGAATCTGTAGCTGTAATATACGGAAGGTTAATTTCCGTTTGATTAGAAGAGGATAATTCTATTTTCGCTTTTTCTGAAGCTTCTTTTAAACGTTGTAATGCCATAGGGTCTTTCCTTAAATCTAATCCTTCTTTATATTTAAACTCATCAGCGAGATAATTAATGATAACTTGATCAAAATCATCTCCTCCTAAGTGAGTATCACCATTGGTTGAAAGAACTTCAAAAACTCCATCACCTAATTCTAAAATGGAAACATCAAAAGTTCCTCCTCCTAAATCGTATACTACTATTTTTTTGTTTTGTTTATTTTTATCCATTCCATAAGCTAAAGCAGCAGCAGTAGGTTCATTAATAATTCTTTCTACCTTTAACCCTGCTATTTCTCCAGCTTCTTTTGTAGCTTGTCTCTGTGCATCATTAAAATATGCTGGAACTGTAATTACAGCTCTATTTATTTCTGTTCCTAAATAATCTTCAGCTGTTTTTTTCATTTTTTGCAAAATCATTGCAGATATTTCTTGAGGCGCATATAATCTTCCTTCTATGTCTACACGAGGCGTATTATTTCCTCCTTTTATTACTTTATAAGGAACATGTTTTAGTTCTTCTGTCACTTCTGAATACATTCTTCCCATGAATCTTTTAATAGAAAAAATGGTTTTACTAGGATTAGTAACTGCTTGTCTTTTTGCTGGATCTCCTATTTTTCTTTCTCCACCTTCTACAAAAGCAACTATGGATGGAGTCGTTCTTTTTCCTTCAGAATTTGGTATAACAACAGGATCATTAATCTCCATTACAGCGACACAAGAATTTGTAGTTCCTAAATCTATTCCTATAATTTTACTCATTTTATCAGGTATTTCTAGTTATATGAATAAATATCCAACAATCATTATGCCATAATGAAAATAAATCTTTTTATTAAAAGAAATAAAGGAATATGATGTATAACAATAATTTTATCAAATAAATATGACAAAAAGTCATTAAATGGTAATATTTTTAAAAATACTTATATTAATAATAACAAAGAATTATATTTTTATGAATACGTTAAGTTTTAAAACTCTTTCATTTAACAAAAAATCTATAATAAGATCATGGTTTATTATGGATGCTAAAAATCAAGTTCTTGGAAGATTTTCTTCAAACATTGCAAATGTTATAATGGGGAAATATAAAATATTTTATTCACCACATATAGATTGCGGAGATTATGTTATAGTTATAAATTCTAATAATATATTAGTAACAGGAAATAAGTGGAATAACAAAAAATATATTCGATATACCGGATATCCAGGAGGAAAAAAAATTATTTTATTTAAAGATTTATTAAATAAGGATTCTAGAATTTTAATATATAAATCTGTTAGAGGTATGTTACCGAAAAGTCGTTTAGGACGTTTAATGTTGAAAAAACTTTATGTATATCCTGAAGAAAATCATAAACATCAATCCCAAAAACCTATTTTATTAAAAAATTAATTAAAAAATGATTCATTCCATAGGAAGAAGAAAAAGATCTCTTGCACGTATATATCTAAAATTGGGAAACGGTTTAATAACTGTTAATACAAAAAAAATAGAAGAATATTTTCCTAACTACATTCATCAAAAAATTTTATATCCTATTAAAATTACAGATAAATTGAATCAATTGGATATAACTATAAAAGTTATTGGAGGGGGAATTAATGGTCAAGCAGAAGCTATTCGTCTTGCTATTTCTCGTGCACTTTGTATTTTAAATGAAAAAAATAGAAAAAAATTAAAATTTGAAGGTTTATTAACACGTGATTCTAGAGAAGTAGAAAGAAAAAAATTTGGACAAAAAAAAGCTAGAAAAAAATATCAATTTTCAAAACGTTAAAAATTACTAAATAAAAAAATGAAGAATAAATGAAAATTAATACTCAGGATTTATTAAAAGCTGGTGTCCATTTTGGACATATTGCAAGAAAGTGGAATCCTAATATGCGACCTTTTATATTTATGAAAAAAGGTGGCATTCACATCATAGATTTACATAAGACGGTAATTAAATTAAATCAAGCGTGTGATGCATTAAAAAATATAGTGGTTTCTGGAAAAAAAATACTACTAGTAGGAACAAAAGATCAAGCAAAAGAAAAAGTTTTTTTATATGCAAAAAAAGTTAGTATGCCATGTGTTACGGAAAGATGGTTAGGTGGGTTACTCACTAATTTTAGCACCATTCGAAAATCTATAAAAAAAATGAATAATATAGATAAGATGAAAAAAAATGGGACTTTTAACACTTTATTAAAGAAAGAAAGGTTATTAATTGATAGAGTTTATACAAAATTATATAAAAATTTAGGAAGTATTTCAAATATGAATCATATACCAGGAGGCATTTTTTTAGTAGATCCAAATAAAGAAAAAATAGCATTTACTGAAGCTAAAAAGTTGAAAATTCCCATTTTTGCTATGGTAGATACTAACACTAATCCTAATGAAATAGAATACCCTATACCATCTAATGATGATTCATCAAAATCTATAGATATAATTTTAAAATATGTAACAGAAGCTATTCAAAAAGGATATTCTTTAAAAAATGAAAAAAATGATGTAGATAATAAGGAAAAAAAAGTTAATTAAATACAAAAAATGAACAAAATACTTTTACATCAAATTAATAAACTTAGGAAAGTTACGGGAATTGGAATAATGGATTGCAAAAAAGCATTGGAAAAAACTGATGGTAATATAGAAAATGCCATTTCTTTTTTAAAAAAAATAGGAAAAAAAATTTCTATAAATCATTCTTCATCAGAAATGAAAGAAGGTGCGATTATTTCTACTGTTAATTCTGATTATTCTTTTGGTACAATTATAGGTATCAGTTGTGAAACTGATTTTCTTTCTAAAAGTGATATTTTTTTAAATTTTTTATCAGTATTATCAAAAAAATCTATTTTATATCTATCAAAAAATAATTTTTTGATGGGATTGTATAATGATAATACAAGTATTAAAGAAATGATTGATCAAAAAATATCAGTGGCAAAAGAAAATATAGAATTGAAAATATTTGAGAGATTAGAATCACCATTTGTAGTGGATTATACACATAATAATAGAATTTCAGTTTTAGTTGGTTTTTCTAAAAAGGTAGATCTTTTTTATGCAAAGGATGTTGCTATGCAAATAGCAGCAATGAATCCTATATCAATAGATAGGAAAGATTTTCCTAATTTTTTAATAAAAAAAGAAATAGAAATTATTAAAAATCAGTTAGAAACAGAAAAAAAATTTTTTGATAGTAAATCAAAAAACATAATGGAAAAAATAATAAAAGGAAAACTTGATAAATTCATATCTGAAAATACAGTTCTTAATCAAAAATTCATAAAAAATAATAAAATTACTGTACGTGAATATTTAAATAAATTTGATAAAAAATTAAAAATAAATAATTTTAAAAGAATTAGCATTTAATGAATAAGAATAATAAAAAATTGATGTTGATAATTCTTGATGGATGGGGTTTATCTAATAATAAATATTCTTCTGCTATTCAAAATGCATCTACACCCTTTATAGATTATTGTTTAAATAATTATCCTTTTAGTACTTTACATGCTTCAGGTACTTTTGTAGGACTACCTAAAGGACAAATGGGTAATTCTGAAGTAGGTCATATTAATTTAGGATCCGGTAGAAGAATAATTCAAAATTTGGAAAAAATAAATATTTCTATTAAAAATAATTCTTTCTATAAAAAAATAAATTTTTTATTTAATAAAATTTCAATTTTTGAAAAGAGAATTCACTTTATAGGATTACTATCTGATGGAGGAGTTCATTCACATATGGATCATCTTTTTCATTTATTAAAAATAGCATATGAAAAGAAAATAAAAAATGTATTTATACATGTTTTTACAGATGGAAGAGATTCTTCTCCAATAATGGGAGTTACATATATGAAAAAACTTTTGAAAGTTATCGAAGAAAATACTGGCAAATTATCTTCTGTTATTGGTAGATATTATTCTATGGATCGTGATAACAAATGGGAAAGAACTAGAAAAGCATATGATGCCATGGTATTTGGTATAGGATATGGTAGTGACAATATTATTTCTTCCATGAAAGAACTATATAATAAAGGAATAACAGACGAATTTTTACCACCATTAATAGTTAACCATGATAAAGATATAACTAGAATTAAGAATGGAGATGTTGTATTTTGTTTTAACTTCCGTTCAGATAGAACCAAGCAAATAAAAAAGTTATTAATAAAAGAAGGAATGAGTAGTAATACTAAATTTATAAAATTAGATTCTTACATAACAATGACTTCTTATGAAAAAAAAAGATATCAGAATATTTATTCTGTTTTTGATCAAGAATATATAAAAAATACTTTGGGAGAAGTTTTAGAAGCAGAAAATAAAAAACAAATTCGTATTGCTGAAACAGAAAAATATCCACATGTAACTTATTTTTTTTCAGGAGGACGTGAAAATCCTTTTGAAAAAGAAACTAGAATATTATGTAATTCTCCTAAAGTTGTTACTTATGATATGAAACCGGAAATGAGTGCAAAAAATATTGTTAAAAAAATTATTCCAGAATTAAATAATAAAACAGCAGACTTTATTTGTTTAAATTTTGCTAATCCAGATATGGTAGGTCATACTGGAAAAATGAAGGAAACTATTATAGCTTGTGAATTTGTTGATTATTATTCAAAAATTTGTTCTGAAAAAGCATTAGAAAATTCATATACAGTTGTTATAGTTGGAGATCATGGAAATGCAGATTTAATGATTAATCTTGATGGATCCCCAAATACTACTCATAGTACATCTCTTGTTCCATTTATAATAGTAGATAAAAATATTAACAAAAAAAATATGATACTAAAAAAAACAGCAACATTATCAGATGTTGCACCTACCATACTACAACTAATGGATTTACCTATTCCTCATGTTATGAGTGGATCTTCTATTATAACTATAATAAATAATTAATAAAATAAATAACTACGATTTTGGTATTTTTGAAAAGTATTGATGAAATAATTTTAATAAAAAAAAGTGCAATTTTAGCTTCAAAAACATTAGGAATGTTATCTAAAGAAATAAAACCTGGTGTAAATACTATTTATTTAGATAAATTAGCGGAATCTTTTATTCGTGATCATGGAGGAATTCCTGCATTTCTTGGTTTATATAATTTTCCTAATACTTTATGTGTTTCTCCAAATAACCAGGTAGTTCATGGTCTTCCTAATTATGAACCTTTATGTGAAGGTGACATAATATCTATAGATTGTGGAGTTTATATGAATGGATTTTATGGAGAGCATGCTTATACTTTTGAAGTAGGTGAAGTTTCTGATGAAATCAAAAAATTTCTTTATTGTTCAAAAAAATCTTTATATCTAGGTATTTCTAAATGTAAAAAAAATAATCATATTGGAGATATAGGATTTTCAATACAATCTTTTATTGAAAAAAATAAATATAGTGTAGTAAAAGATCTTGTAGGACATGGTATAGGAAGAAAAATGCATGAAGAACCACATGTCCCAAATTTTGGAAAAAAAGGAAAAGGTTTGAAATTAAAAGAAGGTATGGTTCTTTCTATAGAACCAATGGTAAATAAAGGTTCTTCAAAAGTAATCTTTCACAAAGATGGATGGACTATCACTACTTTTGATAAAAAAATTTCTTCTCACTACGAACATAATGTAGCTATTGTAGATGGAAAACCTTGTTTACTTTCTACTTTTAGTTATATTTATAAAGAACTTAATATTAATTCTTTAGAAGAAGATATTTTTCAAAATGAAAAAATTCATATATAAAATTTTATGAAAATTCATTTTTAATTTTGGAATTTTTATTAAATAGTATATATTATTCTCATTCTAAATATATAATATGCCTACTATACAACAACTAATTAGAAAAGGACGGTCTTCTCCATATAAAAAAAGAAAATCTATTGCATTGGAATTGTGTCCTCAAAAAAGAGGAGTATGCACTAGAGTTTACACAACAACGCCAAAAAAGCCAAATTCTGCTATGCGAAAAGTAGCGCGTGTTCGTTTTACGAATGGAAGAGAAGTTATTAGTTATATAACAGGAGAAGGTCATAATTTACAAGAACATTCAATAGTACTGGTTAAAGGAGGCAGAGTAAAAGACTTACCTGGAGTAAAATATAAAATAGTCAGAGGAGCCCGTGATACTGCTGGTGTAAATGGAAGAAAAAAAAGTAGAAGTAAATATGGGGCAAAAATGAATAAAGAAAAAAAAGCGAAATAATGATTAAATTATTATAACATCTACATGAGAAAAACAAAAAAAAAAAATAAAATATATTTGCCTGATCCAAAATTTAATGATTCTCTTGTTAGTAGATTTGTAAATCATTTAATGAAAAATGGAAAGAAAAGCGTAGCATATAGAATATTTTATAATGCTATGAAAAAAATAGATTTAATAAAAGAGAGAGAGGAGAAAACTTCATTAGAAATTTGGAAAGAAGGATTAAAAAATGTTATGCCTCATATAGAGGTAAAAAGTCGTAGAATGGGCGGAGCAAACATACAAGTACCTATTCCAATTTCTTCTAATAATAAAATAACAAAAGCTATGAAGCTATTAATAGATTGTGCTATTATTAGAAAAGAAAAAACTATGTCGGATAAATTGGCATCTGAAATATGGGATGCTTTTAAAGAACAAGGAGAAGCTGTTAAAAGAAAAGAAAATATTCATAAAATGGCAGAAGCTAATAAAGCATTCTCACATTTTAGATTTTAATTATTATGGGGAAAGATTTAAAATATACAAGGAATATAGGAATAGCAGCACATATTGATGCAGGAAAAACTACTACAACTGAAAGAATATTATTTTATACAGGAATAAATCATAAAATTGGGGAAGTTCATGATGGCGCTGCTACTATGGATTGGATGTTACAGGAACAAGAACGTGGAATTACTATTACTTCTGCAGCTACATGTTGTGAATGGATTCATAAAGGTAAAAAATATCAAATAAATATTATAGATACTCCTGGTCATGTAGATTTTACAGTTGAAGTAGAAAGATCTATGAGGGTTTTAGATGGGATGGTAGTATTATTTAGTGCTGTAGATGGCGTAGAACCTCAATCAGAGACAGTTTGGAGACAAGCTGACAAATATGAAATACCTAGAATTGCTTTTGTTAATAAAATGGATAGACAAGGGGCTGATTTTTTTAATGTTTGTTCTCAAATCAAAAAAATGTTAGGAGCTAATTCTATACCATTACAAATTCCTATTGGAAGTGGTGACGATTTTGTTGGAGTTGTAGATTTAATATCTGATAAAGCAATAATATGGGATGAAAATAATTATGGAATGACATATAAAGAAACTTCTATCCCATTAGATATGAAAGATGTTGTATATGATCATAAAAATAAGTTAATTGAAACTTTATCTGAGATAGATGATATAATAATGGAAAAATTTTTATATGATGATCACTCTTCTTCTATATCTGAAAAAGATATAATTGATTCTCTACAAAGAAATACAATAAAAATGAAGATAATTCCTATTATTTGTGGTTCTTCATTTAAAAATAAAGGAGTACAAGCAATGTTAGATGCTATATGCTCTTATCTACCGTCTCCTCTCGATGTTAAAAATATAGTAGGGATTCATCCTATGTACCAAACAAAAGAAATAAGAAAACCAGACGAAAAAGAACCTTTTTCTGCTTTAGCTTTTAAAATAGCGAGTGATCCATTTGTAGGTCGTTTAGCTTTTTTTAGAGTATATTCTGGAAAGATAAAATCCGGATCTTATAGTTATAATACAAGATCTGGTAATAAAGAACGGATTTCTAGAATATATCAAATGCATGCTAATAAACAAAATCCAATAGAAGAAATTGTAGCAGGAGATATAGCGGCTGTTGTTGGATTTAAAGATATTAAAACAGGAGATACATTATGTGATCAAAAATTTCCAATTTTATTGGAAAATATATCATTTCCAGATCCTGTAATAGGATTAGCTATTGAACCTAAATACAAATCTGATATTGATAAAATGAGTTTAGCTTTATCTAAATTAATGGAGGAAGATCCAACTTTTCAGGTAAGAACAGATAATTATACTGGACAAATTATTATTTCTGGAATGGGGGAATTACATTTAGAAATAATTATAGATAGAATGAAAAGAGAATTTAAAGTAGAAGTTAATCATGGTAAACCACAAGTAGAATATAAAGAAGCTTTAACAAGATCAGTTGAACATAGGGAAGTTTATAAAAAACAAACTGGAGGGAGAGGAAAATACGCTGATATTTTATTTAGATTAGAACCTGGAGAAAAAGGAAAATCTGGATTGGATTTTGTTAATAAAGTAAAGGGAGGAAACATTCCAAAAGAATATATTCCTTCTATAGAAAAAGGATGTAAAGAAATGATGAAAAATGGACCTCTTTCTGGATATGAAATAGATAATGCTAAAATAACGATTTTAGATGGATCATATCATCCAGTTGATTCTGATCAGATTTCCTTTGAAATTGCGGGTAAATTTGGATTTAGAGAAGCTGCAAAAAAAGCTAATCCAGTTTTATTAGAACCAATTATGAAGTTAGAAGTTCTCATACCAGAAGAAAATATGGGAGATGTAATAGGTGATTTAAATCGTAGAAGAGGAATAGTACAAAATATGAGTAATAGGAATAATGTAAAAGTTATTCAAGCTATAGTTCCGTTATCTGAAATGTTTGGATATGTCACAGTTTTACGAACTCTTTCTTCCGGAAGAGGGACTTCTGTTATGGAATTTTCTCATTATGATGTTGTTCCAGAAATTATTAAAAATGATATCATTATTACAGGAAAAAAAACAAAAAGAAATAGTTAAAATTAATTTATACCATGGGTCATGACATAAAAATAAAATTGAAATCTTATGATTATAATTTATTAGATAAATCAGCAGAAAAAATTGTAAATTCTGTTTTACCTACAGGTGTTATATTAAATGGGCCAGTCCCATTGCCCACAGAAAAAAAAATATTTACGGTGTTGCGTTCACCTCATGTAAATAAAAAATCAAGAGAACAATTTTTTCTTCCTACACACAAAAGATTATTGCAAATTCATAATGCTTCATCTAAAACAGTAGATGCATTGATGAAATTGGAATTACCAAGTGGAGTTGAAGCTGAAATAAAAGTATAAGAATATGTGTGGAATAATAGGAAAAAATATGGGAATGACAAGTATATTTTTAGATAATGGAGAAAATGTTCCATGTACTATTATATATAGTCCTCCATGTTATGTTGTACAAGTTAAAACAATTGAAAATGATGGGTATTTTTCTATTCAATTAGGGGTAGATGAAAAAAAAATTGTAAAAACGACTAAGTCTTTAGTTGGTCATTTTAAAAAGGCGGGGATTTCTCCAAAAAGAAAATTATTAGAATTTAGAAGTGAATCTACTCCTTTATTCAAAGCAGGTTCTATAATTAAAGTAGATTTGTTCAAGGAAGGAGAATTAGTTGATGTCAAAGGTATTTCGAAAGGAAAGGGTTTTCAGGGTGTAGTAAAAAGACATAATTTTTCAGGAGTAGGGGAAAGTAGTCATGGTCAACATAATCGTTTAAGAGCACCTGGTTCAATAGGGGCTGGGTCTGATCCTTCACGTGTTTTCAAAGGAAAAAAAATGGCAGGAAGAATGGGGTATAAAAGTGTTACTATTAAAAATATAAAAATTTTAAAATTGGATATTCATCAATATTTTATTATTTTAAAAGGATCTGTTCCAGGAAATAAAAATTCATATTTAATGATTAAGAAAAAAAAATGGAATTCAAAGTTTTAGATATAAATGGAAATAAAACAGATAAAAAAATCCAATTCGAAGATAAATTTTTATCTAGAAAATCTTATAGTCATTCTGTATATTTAGAAATTAAGAGATATTTATCTGCTCAAAGACAAGGTACTCATAAATCTAAAAGTAGAGGAGATTTATCTGGTAGTAGGAGAAAATTGCATAGACAAAAAGGTACCGGAGGTTCCAGAAAAGGAGATATAAAAAATCCTATATTTAGAGGAGGAGGTAGAATTTTTGGACCAAAACCCAGAAAATATTTTACGAAAATAAATAAACATACTAAAAGTATGGTTAGAAAATATCTTTTTGAAGATAAATTGAAAAAGAATAAAGTAAAAATTGTAGAAAATATAGTATTAGATGTTCCAAAAACTAAATTTATAGTAAAATTATTGGAATCTTTGCAATTGAAAAATAAGAAATCATTAATGATTATTGGAAAAATGAATAATAATTTATATTTATCTTCCAGAAATATAAGAAATTTTAGATTATTAAATATTAATGAACTGGATTGTTTTTCTTTATTAAATTTTTCAGATATCATATTGTCTGAAGATTCTATAGAAAAAATGTATAAATTTTTAATTATTTCATAAGTTTATGTTTATTATAAGACCTATTGTTACAAAAAGAGGATCAGAAAAAGGTAAAAAAAAAGTATATACTTTCTATATATATAATACATCTTATAATAAAATTCAAATAAAAGAAGAAATCAATAAATTTTTTGGTTGTACTGTGATAGCTATTAGAACTATGATTTATTTTAGAAAAATAAAGTCTAGATCTTCGAAAAAAGGTTTTTTATATGGTAAGACTAATAAATTGAAAAAAATTATGGTTCAAATTAAAGAAAATCAAAAAATTGATCTTAATTTACTTGATTTAAAAAAAGAAAAAGATAAAATAAATCCATTATTAAATGTCAATAAAAAAACTGAAACCAACAACACCTAGTCAACGTTTTAGAATAAAAAATGATTTTAGTGAAATAACTATTTCTAAACCTAGTAAAAATTTGATAAAAGGGAAGGTAAAATCTGGTGGTAGAAATAATTATGGAAAAATGACAGTACGATATTCTGGAGGGGGTCATAAAAAAAAATATAGAGTTATTGATTTTAAAAGAAGAAAATTTGGAATATATGCTACTATAAAATCTATAGAATATGATCCAAATAGATCTTCTTTTATTTCTTTAATTCATTATAAAGATGGAGAAAAGAGGTATATTATTGCAATGAATGGATTTAAAATTGGACAAAAAGTGATTTCTGGTAAAAAAATTCCTTTTGGTATAGGAAACTCTACTTTTTTAAGTGAAATCCCTCTTGGAACTAATATTTGTTGTATAGAAATTAATCCAGGTCAAGGTGCTAAAATAGCTAGGAGTGCAGGTTCTTTTGCTCAATTATTTGCAAAAGATGGAAAATATGCTACTATAAAATTTCCTTCTGGTGAAACTAGAATGGTGATGATAAATTGTATGGCAACAATAGGAATAGTTTCTAATGTTGATCATCAATTAGAAAAGTATGGTAAAGCTGGAAAAAATAGGCATTTAGGAAAAAGACCTAGAACTAGAGGTGTAGCTATGAATCCTGTAGATCATCCAATGGGTGGTGGTGAAGGCAAGGCTTCTGGAGGTATCCCTAGAGATAGAAAAGGAAATCCATCTAAAGGATTTAGAACTCGTTCAAGAAAAAAATATTCTAACAAATACATCATACAAAGAAGAAAAAAATAAATTAATTAAATTATATGCCAAGATCTTTAAAAAAAGGACCATATGTATCTCAAAAATTATATAAAAAAGTTCTAAAAAATATAGAAAATTCAAAAAAGACTATTATTAAAACTTGGTCTAGGCCATCGGTAATCTTGCCAGATTTTGTAGGTCAAACTTTTGCTGTTCATAATGGAAGACAATTTATTAATGTATATGTTACAGAAAATATGATAGGGCATAAGCTTGGAGAATTTGCACCTACTAGAAATTTTAAGGGACATTCTGGTTCTAAGAATAAAATTAAGGTAAAAAATTGAAATTATAATGGAACAATTAACACATAATAATGATATTGTTTCAGCTTCCTTAAATGGAGTAAGAAGTTCTCCTAGAAAAATAAGATTGGTAACAAATTTGATACGATATAAAAAAGTTAAAAAGGCATTGGATATACTTTTGTATAGTAGTAAGAAAAAAATTTCTATTTTTTTGAGAAAACTGCTATTGTCTTCAATATCTAATTGGAAAAAAAAGTATAATTCTGTTGAAATTGATGACTTTTTATACATAAAGGAAATAAGAGTTGATCAAGGTAAAACATTAAAAAGATTACGCCCTGTTCCTCAAGGTAGAGGACATAGAATAAGAAAAAGATCAAGTCATGTAACTATTTTTTTACATAAAATAAAAAAAATGTGATTATGGGACATAAAACAAATCCAATAGTTAATCGTCTTGGAATTATAATAGGTTGGCAATCTAGTTGGTGTAATAATTATAAGGATAGAATCCAAGAAGATTTTAAAGTAAGAAGGTATATAGAAGCAAGACTTCCAAAAGGAATAGTTTCTCGTGTATTTATAGAAAGAACTTTAAAGTTTATAACTATTACTATTAGAACTTCTAGACCTGCTTTAGTTATAGGAAAAAGAGGAGATGAAGTAGATACTGTTAGAAAAGAATTAAAGAAACTTACTAAAAAAGAAGTTCAGATTAATATATCTGAAGTAAAACGTCCAGAGTTGGATGCTCCTTTGATAGCAAAGAATTTGATGAGGCAGTTAGAAAATCGTATGTCTTATAAAAAATATATAAAATCATCAATATTATCTGCTATGAGAATGAATGCTCAAGGTATAAAAATTCAAATATCTGGAAGACTAAATGGATCAGAAATGGCTAGATGTGAAACTTATAAAGAAGGAAGGATATCTTTAGGCACTTTTAGAGCTGATGTCGATTATTATATGGCTGTAGCTAATACTGTTTATGGAAGTATAGGAATTAAAGTTTGGATTATGAAAGGAGAAATATATGGTAAGAGGGAATTATATCCGTTATTAGGAAGTAGCATACAAAGAAAACAAAGAATATATAATAAATATTCTAGAAAAAAAAAATAAAAATTATTTATTAGAATTTATAATTTATGTTACAACCAAAAAGAACAAAATATAAAAAAAAACAAAAAGGTAGAATACGTGGAAATTCCAAAAAAGGATTCCTTCTTTCAAGAGGATTATATGGTATAAAAGCTTTGGAGCCTGCTTGGATTACTTCTAGGCAATTAGAAGCTGCAAGAGTAGCTGCAACTAGATATATGAAAAGAGAGGGAAGATTATGGATCAATATTTTTCCGGATAAACCTGCTACAAAAAAACCTCAAGAAGTACGTATGGGAAAAGGAAAAGGACCTGTAGAATTTTGGGTTTCAGTAGTAAAACCTGGTAGGATTTTATTTGAAATAGATGGAGTAGAAATGAAAATCGCAATGGAAGCTTTAAGATTAGCGGCTCAAAAACTTCCAATAAAAATGAAATTTGTTTTTTCTAATGAAGTTAATTTATTATGAAATGAAAGAAGACGTAGGTATGAAATCTGTTTCTGATCAGAATAAAAGTGATAAGAAAGAAGAC
>NZ_CP059207.1:319759-399109 GCF_014252035.1 Blattabacterium cuenoti | reverse complement strand
TAGGTATGAAATCTGTTTCTGATCAGAATAAAAGTGATAAGAAAGAAGACATAGGTATAATAAAGTCTTTAATAGAAAAAATTAAAAATCAAAAAAAAATTTATCAAAAGATAAAATTCAACCATTTTATAAGATTATGTAAAAATCCTATGGAAATTAGATTTTTAAGAAAGAATATTGCTAAATTAAAAACTGAATTAAATAAAAAAAATAAAAATGAATAAATTTAGGAGTATTAGAAAACAGAGAAAAGGTATAGTTATAAGTGATAAAATGAATAAAACTATAGTAGTATATGAAATAAAAAAAGTTAAACATCCATATTATGGAAAAAGTGTAACAAAAAAGAAAAAGTATATGGTTCATGATGAAAAAAATATATCTAAAAATGGTGATAAGGTTTCTATAATGGAAACACGTCCTATAAGTAAGAAAAAATCTTGGAGATTAGTATCTATATTAGAAAAATCCAAATAAATGTTACAACAAGAATCTAGATGTAGAGTATCTGATAATACAGGAGCAAAAGAAGCATTAGTTATTAGAGTATTAGGAGGTTCTGGTAAAAGGTATGCTTTTTTAGGAGATTCTATCATTGTTACTATAAAAATAGCTATTCCTGGAGGAAATTTAGTAAAAAAAGGGCAAATATTAAAAGCAGTAGTAATTAGAACAAAAAATAGAATAAGAAGAAAAGATGGTTCATATATTAGTTTTGATGATAACGCTTGTGTACTTATTAATCCATCAGGAGATATGATAGGTACTAGAGTTTTTGGCCCTGTCGCAAGAGAATTAAGAGAAAAAGAATATATGAAAATTATTTCTTTAGCACAAGAAGTATTATAGTAAAATTAAATATTGTAAATATAATTATGAAGATTAAGAAAAAAGATAAGGTTTTAATATTATCTGGAAATTATAAAGGAAATAAAGGATTTATAAAAAAAGTTTTTCCAAAAAGAAGAAAAGCTATTGTAAATGGAATAAATATAGTCAAAAAACATATAAAACCTGAACTTAAAAATCCTAAGGGAAAAATTGTAGAAAAAGAATCTCCTATACATTTATCAAATCTGAAAAAAATAAGTGATAAATCTAAATAGTTATAAAAAGTCATAAAATAAACAAATAATGGTTTATAAAACTAGATTAAAAAATTTTTATGATAAAAAAATAATTCCAAATCTAACAAAAAAATTTGGTTATTGTTCTATAATGCAAGTTCCAAAATTAGTAAAAATAATAATTCATCAAGGAGTTGGAATATCGGTATTAGATAAGAAAATCATAGATTTTTCTATGAAAGAAATAACAGATATAACAGGACAAAAAGGAGTATTTTGTTATTCTAAACATGATGAATCTGGCTTTAAACTTAGAAAAGGAATGCCTATAGGAGTTAAAGTAACTTTACGAAGGACAAAAATGTATGAATTTTTAGAAAGGCTTATTATTATTTCATTGCCAAGAGTTAGGGATTTTGATGGTGTAAAAACAAGTAGTTTTGATGGAAATGGTAATTATAATATGGGAATATCTGAACAAATAATTTATCCAGAAATAAATATTGATAAAATTAAGAAAAATATGGGAATGAATATTACATTTGTAACTTCTACTTCCAATGATATGGAAGCTATGGAACTTTTATCTCTTTTTGGAATTCCTTTTAAAAAAAATCAAAATTAAAATAGATATGGCTAAAGAATCTGTAAAAGCAAGACAAAAAAAAAGAGAAAAAATTGTAATGAAATATGCCAATAAAAGAAGAAAGATAAAAAAATCTGGTAATTATGAATTATTACAAAAATTACCTAGGGATGCATCGCCTGTTCGTTTAAGGAACAGATGTTCTATTACTGGAAGAAGTAGAGGTTATATGAGAAAATTTGGAATATCTCGTATTGTTTTTAGAAATTTAGCATCTCAAGGACTTATTCCTGGAGTTAAAAAGGCTAGTTGGTAAGGTAATGGTTATAATAATAATATAATAATATGGACACTATTGCTGATTTTCTAACTAGAATTAGAAATGCTACTATTGCAAAACATGCAGTTTTAGAAGTTTTTACTTCTAAGGTTAAACAAAGAATAGCTTATGTTTTGTTAGATAATGGATATATTTTAGATTATAAAATAATGAAGGATAAAAAAATTATTAAAATAGCTTTAAAATATTATCAAAAAAAAACTTCAGTAATACAAAAAATTATAAGAATAAGTAAACCTGGATTAAGAAAATATTGTAAATATAAAAATATACCTCGTGTATTAAATGGTTTAGGAATTGCTATTATATCCACTTCTAGTGGAATAATGACAGATAAAGAAGCTCGAAAAAGAAAAATAGGAGGAGAAATTATATGTTATGTATATTAAAATAAATTTTTTATGTCTAGAATTGGAAAAAAACCAATACTTATTCCTAGTAATGTAAAAATTACAATAACTAATTGTGAAATTTTAATAAAGGGAAATTTGGGAATATTAAAACAAAAAATTCCCAAATATATAAAATTACATGTTTCTAATAAACAATTAGAAATTTTAAGAACGAAAAATACTAAAGTCGTTAAGTCATTACATGGATTATATCGTGTTTTAATTAATAATATGATTATAGGAGTTTCTATAGGTTTTCAAAAAAAATTAGAATTAGTTGGAATTGGATATAGAGCCACCTGCATTGATAATAATGTTTTGGATTTGAATCTTGGTTTTTCTCATAATATTATGATACAATTACCTGAAAATATTTTGATAGATATTAAGATAGAAAAAGGAAAGAATACTATTATTATTTTAAAATCTTGTGATAAACAATTGCTAGGAATAATAGCATCTAAAATTAGATCTTTTAGAAAACCAGAGCCTTATAAAGGAAAAGGAATTAGATATTTAGGAGAAAATATTAGAAGAAAAACAGGAAAATCAGCATAAATAAATTAAATTCTTTATGAAAAAGAATAAAAATAAAAAATACAAAAAAGTTTTTGGTAATCCAGATAGACCGAGAATTTCTGTTTTTAGAAGTAATAAAAGTATATATGCACAAGTAATAGATGATTCATCTGGTAGAACTTTAACATCTTCTTCTTCAATAGAGAAAATTTTTCGTGATTGTAAAAAAAACAATAAAACAGATTTATCTATGAAAGTTGGTAGATTATTAGGAAATAGAATTAAAAAATTAAACATTAAAAAATTAGTTTTTGATAAAGGAAGATATTTATATCATGGAAGAGTTAAATCTTTAGCTGATGGAATAAGAGAAATAGGATTAGATTTTTAAAAGAATTATGCATGATTCATGATTATTATGTAATATTATTAGTATGAAAAAAACGAAGCATACAAATTTAGAATTAAAAGAAAGATTAGTTGGAGTCACACGAGTTTGTAAAGTAACTAAAGGAAGAAGATATTTTAGTTTTAGTGCTATTGTTATTAAAGGTAATGAAAATGGACTAGTAGGGTATGGGTTTGGGAAATCAAAAGATGCTCCTGATGCAATTCATAAAGCTGGAGAACAAGCTAGAAGAAATCTTTATAAAGTTTGTATATCAAACGGAACTATTCCTCATGAACAAGAAGCAAAATATGGTGGAGCTTGTGTTCTTATACGACCCGCTTCTGATGGTACGGGAATTATAGCAGGTGGGCCATTAAGAGCTGTTCTTGAAGCTGTAGGATTAAGAAATGTATTATCTAAATCAAAAGGTTCTTCTAATCATCATAATATTATTAAAGCAACTATTAAAGCTCTTAGTAAAATGAGAGATGTTTATATTATAGCAAAACAAAGAGGAATTTCTATTAAAAGAGTATATCATGGATAATATTAAACTAAATTCTTTATCCCCAAAAATTGGATCTGTCAAAAGAAAAAAATTGAGATTGGGTAGAGGACAAGGTACGGGTAAAGGAGGTACTTGTGGAAGAGGTCATAAAGGAGCAAAATCTAGATCTGGATTTTCTAAAAAAAAAGGTTTTGAAGGTGGTCAAATGCCTATTCAAAGAAGAATTCCAAAATTTGGATTTAAAAGAATAAATAAAAGAAGAATTGTTATACTTAATTTGGATAGATTACAAAGTCTTATTGATAAAGGAATAATTAAAAATAATATTATTGATAAAGAAATTTTTATTAAGAATAAAATTATTACTAAAGATAATTTTATTAAAATTTTAGGAAGAGGATCTCTATCTTCTTCATTAAAAATAAGTGCACATCAATTTAGTAAAAAAGCTTTGTTTTATATAAAAAAATCTGGAGGATCAGTATTGATATTATCGAAATAATAAATTATTGTGAATAATTTCCTAATTACTTTTTATAATATATATCATACAAAAGAATTGCGGAAAAAAATAATAATAACTTTAGGTTTGTTATTAATATATCGTTTTGGAGCTTATATCCCATTACCTGGTATTAATCCGTTAGGCATTAGTGATTTTTTGGATAAAATTAATTCAGGGTCAAAAGGATTAATGCAAATACTTTCTTCTTTTACTGGTGGTGCTTTTAATAGAGCCTCTATATTAGCTTTAGGAATTATGCCATATATATCTTCTTCTATTATAATACAATTAATGTGTATTATTATTCCTTCTTTACAAAGATTGCGTAGAGATGGAGAAAGTGGAAGAAAACAAATTAATCTCATTACAAAATGGCTTACTGTAATAATATGTTTAATACAAGGACCTGTATATCTTATTTCATTAACTAAACAATTTATTCCATTTTTACCTATTAGTGGTAGTAATCCTCATTATCAATCTACTTATCTAATAGATATGAATACTTCTTATGGAAGTAGTATGTTTTGGATAATAGGAGTTGTGATTTTAACTTCTGGAACGTTATTTACGATGTGGTTAGGGGATTATATTACAGATAAAGGCATAGGAAATGGAGTTTCATTAATTATTATGTCTGGTATAATTTCTCGTCTTCCACACGCTATAATGAAAGAATTGTTTAATAAAATAGAGAGAAAAAGTACAGGTTTAATTATTTTTTTTCTAGAAATTATATTATGGTTATTAGTTATTTTATTTTCTATTATTATTATTCAGGCTGTAAGAAAAATACCAGTACAATATGTTTCACATTATAAATATTTAGGAGCGGCTTCCAAATTAATTCATAAAAAACATCAATATATACCTTTAAAAATTACTGCAGCAGGTGTTATGCCTATTATATTCTCTCAAGCTATCATGTTATTTCCATTAACTTTTTCAAACTATATTAAAAATACGGAAATAAAGAAATTTTTTCATCTTTTCCAAGATATATATGGAATATGGTATAATTCTACTATTTTTATATTAGTTATAGTTTTTACTTTTTTTTATACAGCAATTACTATACCAGTAAATCAAATAGCTGATGATTTAAAAAGAAACGGAGGTCATATACCTAGAATAAAACCTGGAAAAGATACTGCAAAATATATAGATGATATTTTATCAAATATAACTTTTCCTGGAGCTTTTTTATTAGCAATCATAGCTATACTTCCATCTGTAGTTTTTAGAATAGGAATTACACAAAGTTTTTCATTATTTTATGGTGGGACTTCACTATTAATTGTTGTTGGAGTTATTTTAGATATATCACAACAAGTAAATATATATTTGTTAAATTATCATTATGATGGATTAATGATGATGAAAAATCGTAATAATAAATACAGTAAATTATAATTTTTTTTGTATATTATTATTAAACTATCGTTAAATTATATTTTCTTAGTTTATGACTAAACAAAAACATATAGAAGTAGATGGAACTATTATAGAATCATCTCCAAATGCAATGTTTCGTGTAGAATTAGAAAATGGTTGTATAGTAAAAGCGCATATATCTGGAAAAATGAGAATGCATTACATAAAAATATTGCCTGGAGATAAAGTTAGATTAGAAATGTCATCTTATGATTTAGAAAGAGGTAGAATAACTTACAGATATTAAAAAATTTTAATAAAATAAATTCATTATATGAAAGTCAGAGCTTCTTTAAAAAAAAGAACTAAAGATTGTAAAATCGTTAGTAGAAAAGGTCGTTTACGTATTATAAATAAAAAAAATCCTAGATTTAAACAAAAACAAGGTTAATTAACATGTCGGTAAGAATTTCTGGAATAGATCTTCCTTTATCTAAAAGAGGAGTTATTGGTTTAACTTATTTGTATGGAATAGGAAAAAGTTTATCCAAAAAAATACTACGTTCTGTTGAAATAGATGAAAATAAAAAAATTTTGGATTGGTCTGATACTGATATAAGTAAAATTAGAAAATATATATCTAATAATATAAAAATTGAGGGAGAATTGAGGTCTGATATTCAAACGAATATCAAAAGATTAATAGACATATCATGTTACGTGGGAACAAGACATAGAAAAGGGCTTCCATCAAGGGGTCAAAAAACTAAAAATAATTGCAGGACTAGAAAAGGAAGAAAAAAAACTGTCGCGAATAAGAAAAAAATTACAAAATAATAATGATATGAAAATTTATGGTTAAATCATCGTTAGAAAAAAAAAAATCAGTTTCAACTGATTCTACAGGGATAGCTCATATTCAATCTACTTTTAACAATATTATTATTACTTTAACAAATAGAAAAGGAGAAGTTATTGCATGGTCTTCTGCTGGAAAAATGAGTTTTAAAGGATCTAAGAAAAATACTCCTTACGCTGCTCAAATAGCAGCAGAAAATGTAGCAAAAGATGCGTTAAATGCTGGAGTAAAAAAAGTTGAAGTAAAAGTTAAAGGACCTGGTGCTGGAAGAGATTCAGCTATACGTGCATTAAGTAATTCTGGTATCATAGTTACTTTAATAAAAGATATTACTCCATTACCACATAATGGTTGTAGACCTCCTAAAAGGAGAAGAGTTTAATTTCAGTATTTTTATGGCAAAATATATAGGACCCAAAACTAAAATATCTAGAAGATTTGGAGAAAGTCTTTATGGAGAAGATAAATATTTTGATAGAAAAAAATATCCAACTAGTAAATATATTAATATTAGACGTAGAGGAGGTAAAAGATCAGAATATCTTGTACAATTAGTAGAAAAACAAAAGGCAAAATATACTTACGGTATATTAGAACGTCAATTTAAAAGATTATTTCTTGAATCTGCAAGAAAAAAAGGAATAACTGGTGAATTACTATTACAAGCTTGTGAAAGTCGACTTGATAATATAGTATTTAGACTAAAATTTGCTCCATCTAGATCTTCTGCAAGGCAAATTGTTTCTCATAGACATGTTTTAGTAAATGATAAAATTGTAAATATTCCATCTTTTAGATTAAAACCTGGAGATAAAATAAAAATTAGAGAAAAGTCTAGAAAACATCCATTAATAATAGACTCTATTAATAAAAAAATAGGGGTTTTAGTAGAATGGTTAATTTTAGATGAAAAAAATATGTTTGGAATATTCAGAATTATGCCTAAAAGAGCACAAATACCTGAAAATATTAAGGAACAATTAATTGTGGAATTGTATTCAAAATAATGAAAAATAAATTATGTCTGTTTTAGATTTTGTAAAACCTGATAGAATAACAATATCCGAATTATCGGATAATGTAGGTATTTTTCATTTAAAACCTTTAGAACCTGGATATGGTATAACATTAGGAAATTCGTTAAGAAGAGTTCTTCTAGGATCATTAAGAGGTTTTGCTGTTACATCTATTAGAATTAAAGGTGTAAAATATGAATTTTCCACTATAAATGGAGTAATAGAAGATGTGACTGAAATAGTTTTAAATTTTAAAAAAATTCGTTTTAAACAAGAAATACCAGGAATAAATAAAGAAACTGTTAATGTTAATATTGGAGTTGGAGATGTAGAAAAAGTAACAGGAGATATTTTGAATAAATTCATTTCTAACTTTCAGATTTTAAATACAGATATAGTTATTTGTAATAAAGACATATCTGTTCCATTAGAAATAAATTTTACAATAGAAGAAGGAAGAGGTTATGTTCCTGCAGAAGAAAATAAAAAAAGTAATAATAACAATGACCACTTAATAGATACAATACCTATTGATTCTATCTATACTCCTATTAAAAATGTAAAGTACACAATAGAAAATTGTCGTGTAGGTCAAAAAACTGATTTCGAAAATTTATCATTAGAAATTAAAACAGATGGATCTATTTCTCCAAAAATAGCTTTAATGGAAGCCTCTGAAATATTAATTCAATATTTTTCTATTTTTTCTTATGATAAAATAGGAAAAAAGAAACAAGAAAAAATTGGAAAAGATAAAAAATATGATGAAGAATATTTACGTATGAAAACATTACTAAAATCTAAACTTAATGATATGGATTTATCCGTACGTACAAAAAATTGTTTAAAATCTGCTTCTATAAAAACTATAAAAGATCTAGTTTCTTGTAATAGAAATAACATGTTAAAAATGAGAAATTTTGGAAAAAAATCTTTAGATGAATTAGAAAGTAAAATGAAAGAAAAAGGTTTATATTTTGGAATGGATATATCAGAATTTAAATTAGAAGATAAAGAATAAATTATTTATTTATGAACCATAGAAATAATAACAATTTTTTAGGAAAAAAATATGGACACAGAAGATCTATTCTTTCCAATATGGCATCTTCTCTAATAAAAAATAAAAGGATATTTACTACCTTATCTAAAGCAAAAGCATTGAAAAAATATGTTGAACCTATTATTACAAAATCAAAAATTGATACAACTCATTCTAGAAGAAATATTTTTTCATATTTACAAGATAAATTAGCTGTTTCAGAACTTTTTAAAACAACTTTTCAAAAAGTACGTGAACGTAACGGTGGATATACAAGAGTAATAAAAACTGGTTTTCGATTTGGAGATAGAGCATCTATTTCTTTTATTGAATTAGTAGATTTCAATAATTCCAACTATATATCAAAAACAAAAAAGAAATCTGTAAGACGTAAAAGCAAAAAAAATAGAAAAAATATTATTGGAAATGAGCAAAATTAAGAATGTAATAGCTAGACAGATATTAGATTCTAGAGGAAATCCAACTATAGAAGTAGATATTATAACATATAGTAACTCTTTTGGAAGAGCATCTGTACCATCTGGCGCTTCAAAAGGTGAAAATGAGGCTTTTGAACTTCGTGATAATGAACATCTTTTTTTTGGGAAAGGAGTCATAAAAGCTGTAAATAATGTAAATAACATTATTGCTCCAGAATTAATTGGAAAATCTATTTTAGATCAAACTATCATAGACAATATACTTTTGAATATAGACGGTACTAAAAATAAAACTAGATTAGGAGCAAATGCAATATTAGCAGTATCATTAGCTATAGCAAGAACTGCATCAAATAAATTAAACATTCCTCTTTATAAATATTTGGGAGGAGTACATACAAATATACTTCCTACACCATTAATAAACATTGTTAATGGAGGTGTTCATTCTAATGCTCCTATAGCTTTTCAAGAATTTATGATTGTTCCTATGAAAGCAAAAAAGTTTTCAGAATCTATTCATATGGGACATAAAGTATTTTATGAATTAAAAAATCTTGTTCAAGATAGAGGTTTATCTACAAGTGTAGGTGATGAAGGTGGTTTTTCCCCAAATTTTAATGGAATAGAAGATACTTTAGACAATATATTAGAAGCTATACATATTTCTAATTATGAACCTTATGATGAAATAGGTATTGCTATAGATTGTGCTGCTTCTGAATTGTATAAAAATAATAAATATATTTATTCAGAATTTAAAGAAAAAGAAAAAATACAAAAAAAGTCTAGAGAAGAACATATTCATTATCTATCTTATTTAATAAAAAAATACCCAATTATTTCTATAGAAGATGGAATGGATCAAAATGATTGGAAAGGATGGAAAATGATGACTGATAAAATAGGTGATCAAGTACAATTAGTAGGAGATGATTTATTTGTCACTCAAGTGGAAATACTAAATAAAGGAATAGAGAATAATATAGCAAATTCTATTTTGATAAAACCTAATCAAGTAGGAACTTTAAAAGAAACAATAGAAACAATTTATCTCGCTAGAAAAAATAAATATAATAGTATTATATCTCATAGATCAGGAGATACAGAAGATTCTTTTATTGCAGATTTATGTGTTGCATTTAATATCGAGCAAATAAAAACTGGTTCTATATGTCGTTCAGAACGAACATCAAAATACAACCAATTATTACGTATTGAAGAAATACTTGGAAATAATTCTTATTATGCTGGATGGATAAAAAAATTCTAATAGTATATAGAGCAAAGTAGTATTAATTTAATATATGGTAACTTTAATTTTTATTATTGGATATTTATTTATTGCTCTTGAAAATTATACTTCTTTAAATAAAGTCATTCCGTCTATTTTAATGGCAGTTCTATGTTGGTCTTTAATTATGTTTTTTCATCTTCCTGTATATGAATTGCATCAAAATTTAATAATTAAAAAAGATCCTAAATCCTTATTATTATTTCATTTAGGAAAAGCTTCAGAAATCGTATTTTTTCTTATTGGAGCTATGTCTATTATTTCTATTATTGAAAAATTTTCTGGATTTGACGCATTAAAAGAAATATTTTATACAAATACAAAACGTAAGTTTCTATGGAAAATAAGTATTTCATCCTTTTTATTATCTGCTATTATAGATAATCTTACAGCTACTATGGTATTAATATCTCTTTTAAGAAAAACAATTTATAATTACAAAGAACGTTTATACTATATAGGTATAGTAATTATATCTGCTAATGCAGGTGGAGTTTGGTCTCCAATTGGAGATATTACTACTACAATGTTATGGATATCAAATAAAGTAACTGCTTTTCGTTTATTACAAATAGTATTTATTCCATCTATATTATGCATGTTTATTTCTACATTAATAATATCATTAACTCCATCTTTTAATGGAGTTATTCAAATAAATAAAAGTAATTTATCAATAAAAAAAAACTTAAAAACAGGTTTTTTTATGTTAAAAATGGGGTTAGTACTAATGTTACTTGTTCCACTTCTTAAAACCATAATAGGTTTACCTCCATATATGGGGATGATGTTTTCTTTAGGAATATTATTGGTGATAGTAAGACTATATAATAATAAACAAATTTTATATGTTGATGATATTTTTAAAAAATTAGATATTTCTAGTATTTTATTTTTTTTAGGAATATTATTATCTGTTTCATCTTTAGAATCTTTAGGGTTATTATACAATTTATCTCATTGGATAAATGAAAATGTATATACATGGAAAATAACAACATTTATATTTGGATTAATTTCTTCTATCATAGATAATGTTCCATTAATAGCTGCTACTATAGCTATGTTCCCTCATAAAATTGATCATAATATATGGCATTTTATGGCCTACGTTTCCGGAACAGGAGGAAGTTTATTGCTTGTAGGATCAGCTTCTGGAGTTACTGCAATGGGAATGGAAAAAATAGATTTTTTTTGGTATATGAAAAAAATAAGTTGCGTAGCTCTCATCGGATATATTTTTGGATTTATATATTTATTATTAATTTAATTTATCCATTTTTTTTTCTGTAAAAATTCTATAAAATTACCCCCTAAGTATGAAAAATAAAATGATATAGGAAATACTATTATTTTAAACCATACAGGGGATTGGTAAAAAAATATATGAAATAAAACTATAAAAAATAAAATAAATCCAGTTAATATTGCATAAGCTTTTTTAGCATTTTTTGCAAAAAATCCTGTAATAATACCTCCTAATAAAGGACTGATAGCGTATAAAATAATCAGAATTAAAAAGAATTTATTAGGAGCTTTAATAAATAAATTTTTATTCCATATTGGAAAACGATTTATAGGAAAAAACCATTTTTTTGTTAAAAAAATAATAGTAAAAAAAATTTCTATAATACCTATTATTACTCCTATAAATACTGAAAACATATTACGGTACATAAATGTATCAAAATATTTTGTTATTTTGTGTAAATATATATCGATTTTTATATGAAAAATTGTATGATCAATTGGAAGACAATTAAAAAATATGAAGATATTTTATTTATGTTTTATAATGGAATTTCCAAAATAGAAATAAATAGGCCTTTCTGTCATAATGCTTTTCGTGTAGAAACTGTAGAAGAAATGATATCCGCTTTAGAAATATGTAAATATCGAAACGATATTGACGTTTTAATAATAACGGGATCTGGAGACAAATCTTTTTGTTCTGGAGGAGATCAGACAAAAAGAGGATTAGGTGGATATTTAGGAAAAGATGGAATACCTAAATTAAATGTTTTAGATTTATACAAAAAAATACGGTATTTACCTAAACCTGTTATAGCAATGGTAAATGGTTTTGCAGTAGGAGGTGGTAATGTATTACATGTAGTTTGTGATCTTACTATAGCATCTGATAATGCAATTTTTAGTCAAGCAGGACCTAAAGTTGGTTCTTTTGATGGTGGTTTTGGAAGTTCTTATTTAGCTAGAATTATTGGACAAAAAAAAACACGTGAAATGTGGTTTTTATGTAAAAAGTATTCTGCTAAAGAAGCTTTTAATATGGGGTTAGTTAATAAAATTGTAAAAAAAAATAAATTAGAAGAAGAAACTATAAAATGGTGTAAAATAATACAAGAAAATTCTCCTATGGCTATAAGAATGATTAAACGTAGTTTAAATGCAGAACTAGATGGACAATATGGACTAATGCAGTTAGCAGGAGATGCTACTTTAATGTTTTATTTAATGGAAGAATCCCAAGAAGGAAAAAAAGCTTTTCTAGAAAAAAGAAAACCAAACTTTAAAAAGTTTAAAAAGTTTTTATGATATCTTATAAACATTGGATAAATGCTATTCGTTTACATACATTACCGTTATCTATTTCCGGAATAACTTCTAGCTTTATTATATCAAAATTTAGAGTAGAAAAAGTAAATACTTTAACATATATTCTATGTATTGTTACTGCATTATTACTACAAATATTAGCTAATATATCAAATGATTATGGAGATGGAATAAAAGGAATTGATAAATTCAGATTTTTTGGACCAAAAAGAATGGGGCAAAGCGGTTTGATTAAATTTCACTCTATGATAAAAGCTATTATTTTATTTTCTATTTTATCTTTTATATCTGGATTTTCACTAATTTATATTTCACTTTCATTTAAAAATGTTTTTATTTTCATTCTTTTTTTTGTAGGAATTATCTTTTGTATATATAGTTCTATAACTTATTCTGTAGGTTCTTATTCTTATGGATCATTTGGATTAGGAGATTTTTCTGTTTTTATTTTCTTTGGAATTTTATCAGTTTTAGGAAGTTATTTTTTATATACTTATACTTTACATGTTGATATATTTTTACTATCGTTATCTATAGGATTATTAAATGTAGCTATTTTGAATATTAATAATATGAGAGATATAAATAGTGATTATCATTGTGGAAAATATACCATAGCAAATATGTTGGGTATAAAATATGCAAAAATATATCATGTTTTTCTTATAACAATTTCATTATTTTTAGGTAGTGTTTTTATTCTTTTAAATAAAAGAAATATTTTACAATTATTATTTATTATATTTATATTCAAATATCTTCATCATGCAAAATGTATTTTTTTTTTAAAAGAAAGATATTTATTTAATTTAGAATTAAAAAAATTAATAAAAATGGTTTTTTTATACAGTATATATATGGGATTTATTAACTAATTATTTTTTAATGATAAAATATGAAAATTACTTTTATTACTCATAGTACGTGTTTATTAGAAATACATGGTGAATATTTATTAATAGACCCTTTTATTTCTAATAATTCTTTTTTTAATAAAAATCATTCATTTGAAAAATTTGTTAATTCTTTCAAAAAATTAGATTATATATTAGTAACTCATGCACATTATGACCATGTCTGTGATGTTGAATTTTTTTCTAAAAAATTTGACAATAGTTTATTAATTTCTAATTATGAAATATCTAATTATTTTAGGAAAAAAGGTGTAAAAACAGAAGGTATAAATTATGGATCTTTTACTTCTTTTTCATTTGGAAAATTAAAATATACTTGGGCAGTTCATTCTAGTGTTTTTAATGATGGAACATATGGAGGAAATCCTGGAGGTTTTATTTTGCATACTGACGAAGGTAATATTTATATTTCTGGAGATACATCTATTACTAATGAAATGAAACTATTTCCAAAATTTGGTTCAATAGATCTTTCTATTTTACCAATAGGAGGTAAATATACTATGGATATAGAAGAAGCGATTATAGCCTCTAATTTTTTAAAATGTAAAAAAGTATTAGGAGTTCATTATAATACTTTTCTTGATATAGAAATAGATAAAAATCAAGCAAAAAATAGGTTTGAAAAAAATGATAAAAAACTTTTTTTATTAAACTATGGGGAATCTATATTAATTTAATATAATACATTTTTTATTTTCATGTTTGATTTTGGATCTAATGGTATAAAAATTTTTTTAAGAAAAAAAATATTTTTCTTTAAAAAAGGAATATCTAATGCAAGTAGAATATTTCAATATAATTTAATATACTTTATCATATTAAAAATGAATGATCAAATAGGAATTGGAGAATTTAATCCTTTATTAGAAAAAACTATTAAAACTAATAAATTTATTAATGAATTAAAAAATATTTGTGATAAAATAGTTCTTATCAAAAAAATGGAAATATGTTATTATAAAAAGTATATCTCTTATTCATCTATTATTTTTGGATTAGAACAAGTTTTTTTTTCTTTAAAAAAAAATTTTCCTATATTATTTTATTCTTCATTTTATACAGGTAAATATGGAATTCCTATTAATGGTTTAATATGGAATAATTCTTATTTGGACTACTCTAAAAAAGAAACGATAAAAAAATTAATAAATACAGTAAAATATAAAGTTTCAAAAGGATTTTCATATATCAAAATGAAATTCAATTTTCATTTTTTTGAATATCAATATTCAATGTTAAAAGTAATAAAAAGTAAATATCCATTTTTAAAAATACGAATAGATGCAAATGGGTCTTTTTCTATTAAAAAAAAAAAAGATATTTTATACTACTATATAGATAAACTTTATGAATTAGATATTATAGATTCTATAGAACAACCTATATTATCATATAATAATGATTGGAGTTATATATCAGAAATATGTTTAAAATCAAAATTACCAATTTTTCTAGATGAAGATTTAGTATATGTTAATGGAATAAAAGAAAAAATAAAATTTTTAGACACCATTATGCCACAACATATAATTATAAAACCAAGTATTAATGGAGGATTTTCTGGATCTGAAGAATGGATATTATTAGCTAATAAAAAAAATATTAAGTGGTCTATTAGTTCTTCTTTGGAAAGTAATATCGGAATAAATGCTATTTCTCAATGGATTTTTATCATGAATAAAAAATATAAAAATAATGAAAAACATGGTTTAGATACAATCAATGTATATACTAACAACTTTAAATCACCTATAGAAATAAAAAAAAGTTTTATTTGGTATAATCCTATCATCAAATGGAATGTTGGAAAAAATTTATTTTAAAATGAAAAAAATTGGAATATGGATTGATTTTTTATCAAATAAAGTATTAATAGAAGAAAATTCGCCTTTGCATTGGAGAAATCAAATATTTTCTTTTTTAAATAATTGGTATAATAATAACCCTATTTTAACTACTTTTACTTCTGGTACAACAGGAAAACCAAAAAAAATTTCATTGTACAAACATGATATGTTTGATAGAGCAATCAATACTGTAAAAACACTTAACATAGAAAAAATAAAAATTAGAGGGTTATTATGCCTATCTCCAGATTTTATAGCATCCAAGATGTTTTTAATTCGTGCTATTATTTTTAAATGGAAAATTTATTGCATACCGCCTACTTCTAAACCTTTGAACAATATAAAAGATAGTTTTGATATATCATCTATGGTTCCGATGCAAGTAATTTATAGTTTAGAAAAAATAGAAAATATTAAAATTTTATTAATTGGAGGATCTAATATATCGGAAAATTTAGAAAAAAAATTACAAAATGTTTCTACTAAATGTTATGCTACTTATGGAATGACTGAAACATATAGCCATATAGCTATGAGAAGAATTAATGGTACAAATAAATCATTATTTTACAAAATATTAAAAGATGTAAATATTAGTATAGACAATAGAAAATGCTTAAAAGTTATATTGCAATTTTCCGTAAAAAAATATGTTATACAAACAAATGATATAGTAGATCTTATATCGGATCGTCTTTTTTTTTGGAAAGGAAGATATGATAATATTATTAATAGTGGAGGTATTAAAATAATTCCAGAATTATTAGAAAAATACATCAACCCTTTTATCACCCCCTTTAAAAGAAGATTTTTTATATCATCTGTTTTAGATGAAGTTCTTGGGGAAAAAATCATTCTTATTGTAGAAGGAATTCCTGTTTCTGTAAAAATACCAGATCATATTTTTTATGGAAAAAAAATTTTTTATAAACCAAAAAATATTTTTTTTATATCCAATTTTATAGAAAATTCATTTGGAAAAATAAAAAGGAAAGAAACAACTAAAAAATTAGTTCATAATATTATGATGAATAATAAAAATAAGTTAATATAATTAAAATTTATATTTATCTTGTATAATGATTAATGATTATTATATTTACAAAATAATGAACGAAAAAAATATCTTATATTTGTTCATTACTGGTGAATGTATTTATCCCTTTGAATAATTCGAAGGGTTTTTTTATTTTGTAAACGAATGAAAATGAAGAAAATATGCATGGGAAATCTTTATCAAAAGAATATATCAATGATCTTTATAAAAAGATAGAACCTTTAAAAAATTCTATAGAAGAAAAATTAAAAATTATTTACAATTTATTTCCTAAAAAAGTTGTATTCTCTACTAGTTTTAATATTGAAGATCAGTTGATTTCTCATTTTATATTGAAACATAAAATTCCTATAAAAATATTTACTTTAGATACAGGTAGATTTTTTGAGGAAACTTATAAAGTATGGGAAGACACAAATAATTTTTATGAAACTTCTATTATTGCTTTTTTTCCTAACCATAATAATATAGAAAAATTTTTATCATGTCACGGACCTAACTCTTTCTATAATAAAAAAGAAAATAGAAAAAAATGTTGTTATTTACGTAAAGTAGAACCTTTAAAAAAAGCTTTAAAAGGAAATTGTGTTTGGATAACTGGATTACGTTCAGAACATTCAATAGAAAGAAGTAATCTCAATGAATTAGAATGGGATGATGTACATCATTTAATAAAATATCATCCTCTTTATCATTGGAAATTAAAAAGTATAGAGAAAATAATAAAAAAACATAGGATCCCATATAATTCTTTATATGATAAAGGATACCCTAGTATAGGATGTGCACCATGCACTCGTTCTATAAAATATGGAGATAATTATCGTAGTGGAAGATGGTGGTGGGAAAATAATTCAAAAAAAGAATGTGGATTACATACAAGAAAAAATGATGTTTAATAAATATGAATAAAAAATAGATATGGAATGAAAAATTATCAGTTGAATTATTTAGAAGAATTAGAATCGGAATCTATTCATATTTATAGAGAAGTTGCAGGACAATTTGAAAATCCTGTTCTATTATTTTCAGGAGGAAAAGACTCTATTTTATTGATTCATTTAGCTTTAAAAGCTTTTAGACCTGGAAAATTACCATTTCCTTTACTTCATATAGATACAGGACATAATTTTCCAGAAACAATTGAATTTAGAGATAAATTAATAAGTAATATTAAAGAAAAAATTATTATAAAAAAAGTAGAAGATACTATTTATAAGAAAAATTTATCGGAAGAAAAAGGTACTAGATTTTCTAGTAGAAATAGATTGCAATCTTATACATTAATTGATTCTATTGAAGAATATCAGTTTGATGCATGTATAGGAGGAGGTCGTAGAGATGAAGATAAAGCAAGATCTAAGGAAAGAATATTCTCATTTAGAAATGAATTTGGCCATTGGGATCCAAAATTACAGAGACCTGAATTATGGAACATTTATAATGGAAAAATACATAAGGGTGAAAATATACGTGTTTTTCCAATTAGTAATTGGACAGAATTAGATGTTTGGAATTATATAAAAGAAGAAAAAATATCACTGCCAAATATTTATTTTTCACATAAAAGAAAAGTTATAAATTTTAAAGGAAAATGGATTTCTGTATCTGATTTTATAAAACCTCGTATAGATGAAAAAGTATACGTTAAAAAGTTACGTTATAGGACTATAGGAGATATGACTTGTACGGCTGCTATAGAATCAGAAGCTAGTAATGTAGAAGAAATCATTCAAGAACTTTTAAATACTAAAATTAGTGAAAGAGGACAAACAAGGATAGATGATTCTTTTTCGGAAACATCTATGGAAGATAGAAAAAAACAAGGATATTTCTAATGAAAACTTATATAAATAGTCATAATAAAAAAATGAATACTTTGAGATTCATGACATCTGGTAGTGTTGATAATGGTAAGAGCACTCTTATTGGACGATTATTATATGATAGTAATTCTATTTTAATGGATCAGCTAAATGTTGTTAAAAAAAGAAGTTTAAAAAAAAATAATAACAATGATAATAATATTGATTTATCATTGTTTACAGATGGTTTACGGGCTGAAAGAGAACAAGGAATAACTATTGATGTTGCTTATAAGTATTTTGCAACACCTAATAGAAAATTTATTATAGCAGATGTTCCAGGGCATATACAATATACTAGAAATATGGTAACTGGAGCAACTCATGTAGATTTAGCTATTATATTAATAGATGCGCGTTATGGTATTGTAGAACAAACGCAAAGACATTCATTGATATTAGGCATATTGAATATTCCAAAAATCATACTTGCTATCAATAAAATGGATTTGATAAATTATGATAAAAGTATTTATCAACATATTGTAAATGAATATAAAAATATTGCAAAAAAGGTAGGATTAAAAAATGTTACTACTATACCTATTAGTGCTAAAAATGGAGATAACATAGTAAATAGATCTAAACAGATGAAATGGTATACAGGTCCAACTTTATTATATATTTTAGAAAATACTGTTATTCATCAAAACTATCATTTAGAACCATCAAGATATCCAGTGCAATATGTAATTATTTGTAAAAAAAATAATGGTGAAAATATTCGCGGTTATGCGGGAAAAATAATTAGTGGAACATATAAAGAAGGAGATAAAGTAATAATTTATCCTTCTAAATTTCAAACATCTATAAAATATATAGAAAATGGTAGTATGGATCAAAAAATACAAAAAGTATTTTATCCACAAAGTATAGTAATGTATTTAGAAGATGAAATAGATATATCTCGTGGAGACCTTATAGTAAAAAAAGAAGATATACATCCAACATTTTCTAAAGAATTTGAAGTCATTCTTTGTTGGATGACAAATAATTCTTTTAAAAAAGGTAATAAGTATTTATTTCAAATAAATAGCCTTGTGGTTACAGCTTTAATAAAAGAAATTATTTATCGTATAGATGCGAATAATTTGAAAGTACAAAATAATCCAGAGAATATACAATTAAATGATTTGGTTAAAGCAAAGATAAGGACATCTATTCCAATTCCATATGATTCTTATAATAAAATAAGAGATAATGGAGCATCTATATTAATAGATGATACAAATTATTCTACAGTAGCATCTTGTATGATCCAATAAAATAATAATAAAATTATAATAATAAAGTAAATGTTTGATTTAAATATTTTAGAAATTATATTTGAAAATAACAAAAAAAAGGATTATTTCCCTAATAAAAAAAAGTTAGAATATTTTGTAGATAGTTTATTTAAGTTTCTATTCACTCCTGATAAATCTATTTTGGAAAATAAATTTTTTTTCATAAAAAATTATGAATATTTACAAAATATTTTATGTGAAATTCTTATAGAATTAAATATTGAAAGACAAAATTATATAAATATATGTAAAATATTTTTTGAAAATTTGTCCAAAATATATAAAACGCTAATAATAGATGCTAATTCAATATTAAAATTTGATCCTGCTGCAACAGTAATAGAAGAAATTTTTCTTTCTTATCCTGGATTTTTTGCTACATCTATATATCGTATGGCACATCAATTATGGAAACAAAAGGTTCCAATTATTCCTAGATTGATGACAGAATATGCTCATAGTAAAACTGGTGTAGACATACATGCTTCTGCTGAAATAGGTAAAAGTTTTGTTATTGATCATGGAACAGGTGTTGTTATAGGATCCAGTGCAAAAATAGGTAATGAAGTAAAAATATATCAAGGAGTAACTTTAGGAGCAATTTATGTAAATAAAAAATTAATGAATAAAAAAAGACATCCTACTATAGAAGATAGAGTAACAATATATTCTGGAGCTACTATTTTAGGTGGAGAAACTATAGTAGGACATGATAGTGTAGTAGGAGGTAATGTATGGATTACGAAAAGCATTCCTCCTTTTTCCATAGTATACCAAAAAAATGAAATAAGGATGCGAAATAATAATCCTTTTCCTGACCCAATTAATTTTATGATATAAAAGAATATGAATAATGAAAGTAGATAATATTTTAAAAACTATTGGTAATACACCTCATGTACGAATAAAAAATTTATTTCCAAAACACAAAGTATGGATGAAATTGGAAAGAAATAATCCTGGAGGTAGCATTAAAGATAGAATTGCTTTATCTATGATAGAAGATGCAGAAAAAAAAGGTAAGATCAAAAGTGGTTCTGTTATTATAGAACCTACTTCTGGGAATACAGGTATAGGATTAGCCATGGTAACTGCAGTTAAAGGATATCGTTTAATTTTAGTTATGCCAGAATCTATGAGTGTAGAAAGAAGAAAACTATTTTCTATTTTTGGTGCTGAGTTTATCCTTACTCCCAGGGAAAAAGGAATGAAAGGGGCGATTGAAAAAGCAGAAGAATTATCTCATACAATTTCTAATTCTTGGATTGCTAGACAGTTTGATAATAAATCAAATCCGGAAATACATAGAAAAACTACAGCAAAAGAGATAATTGATTCTTTTCCAGAAGGAATTGATTATTTTATTTCTGGAGTTGGAACTGGAGGACATATAACTGGAATAGGAGAAATATTAAAAAAGAAATTCTTAGATATTAAAATTTATTCCGTAGAACCTATAGAATCTCCTGTTATATTTGGAGGAGAAGCTCGTCCTCATTTTATTCAAGGATTAGGTGCAGGATTTATACCTTCTATTCTAAATGTTGAAATATTAGACGGTACATTATTAGTGTCAAAAGAAGAATCATTTACTTGTGTTAGAGAAATTGCAAAAAAAGAAGGAATTCTAGTTGGAATTTCTACGGGAGCCGTTTTATCTGCTATAAAAAAAAAATTACATGATTTTCCTGAAGGTAGAACTATATTAACATTTAATTATGATACTGGAGAAAGATATCTTTCAGTTGAAAATCTTTTTTAATATAATGAAAAGAAAAAAAGTAATTTTTATATCAGCTGGTCCAGGAGATCCTGAATTAATAACAATTAAAGCAGTTAATCATTTAAAAAAATCAGAAATTGTATTAGTTGATCGCCTAGTTAGTCCAGAATTAATAAAAAAGTATTCTCATTCAAAAAATGAATTTATTTTTGTTGGAAAAAATTATTCAAATAATCAATCATTTAACCAATATGAAATTAATAAATTAATAGTTCAATATGCATTAAAAGGTAAATATGTAATTAGGTTAAAAGGAGGAGATTGTTCAATTTTTTCTAATATTATTGATGAGCTAACAGAATTAAAAAAATATAATATTTCTTATGAAATAATTCCAGGTGTTACTTCTGCTATTGGGGCATCTTCTTATTCAGGAATTCCACTAACTGCAAGAGGATATGCATCTTCAGTACGATTTATCACTCTTCATGATTTAGATTCTATTGATTCTAATCAGTGGATAGATTTCATAAGAACTAAGGATACTTTAGTTTTTTATATGTGTTCAAAAAATATACATAATATATTTGATAAACTTATTAAAAAAAGAAAATATTTTATAAACGAAAAGTTGATGGCAATCATAGAACAAGCTACAACTCCTATGCAAAAAACATATATAGTTAATCTTTCCGATATAAAAAAATTTAGAAATAAAGTTTCTTTTTTATCTCCATCCATCATAATAATGGGGAAAACTGTATCATTATATCATTATTTTAAATGGTTTAATGAAAGCAAAAATAGGAGTAATTATTTTCATAATTATCGTTTTTCATAATTTTTATTATTTAATAAAACTGAAAAAAATGTTACCTGAATCAAATAATCAGATTTTTCTTAAATTAATGAAAGAATCCTCTACAGAAGAAATTATATGGATGTCTGGATATATTTGTGGATTTCTTTCCTTACAAAAAAAGAAAAAAGATAAGGAAGAAAAAAAAATAATACCATTAGTTTATGGTACGGAAACTGGAAATGCAAAAAACTTAGCTTTTAGTATTTATCAGGAAGCTAGAAAAAAAAATATAATATTCAAAGTAATTAGCATCGATCAATATCGTTTATCAGATTTAGAAAAGGAAGATTATTTATTACTAATAATTAGTACGCATGGAGATGGAGAACCACCTTCTTCCGCAAAATCTTTTTTTGATTTTATTCATAAAAAAAATGATCTTAATATAAGTAAATTAAAATATAGTGTTTTAGCATTAGGTGATAAGTCTTATCCTTTTTTTTGTAAAGCAGGAGAAGATATAGATAAACGTTTATATAAAATTGGTGGAACAAGAATTGTTCCATTGTTTAAATGTGATACAGATTATGAAGTAGAATCTAAAAAATGGCTTTTTAATATTTTAAACTTTTTTAAAAAAAAAATAATATATGAAAAATCTTCTTTAAAAAAGAATAATAAAAATAGGATAAAATGTGGAAATATATTAAATAATATTTTATTGTCTGACAAAGAAAGAGGTTCTAATAAAGAAGTATATCATATTGAAATATTAGCTAATAACGAAGTGGAATATCTTCCAGGAGATTCTATAGGAATATATCCAAAAAATCATAAATATGAAATTTTAGAAATATTTGAATTTTTTAAAAAAAATAAACTAAAAGAAAATGAAAAAAATAATATATTAAAAATATTGGAAGAAAATGTAAATATTTCTAATGTATCTGAAAATTTTCTAGAAAAATATTTTTTCTTTTCACATAAAAAAAATTTTTCTATTGAAAAAGATGTATTTATTAAAAAGTACAAAAATTATAGTATTATTGATTTGTTAAAAAAATTTCCCATAAGAAATACATTAAAAGAATTAGTGGATATTATGGAAAATATCAAACCTAGATTTTATTCTATTTGTTCTTCTCCAAAAGTACATAATAATGAAATACATATTACTGTATCTCGTCATTATTTTCAATCAAATGGAAGAGTTATATATGGTCATTGTTCCAATTTTTTATCAAAATTAAAAAAAGGAGATAAAATATATTTTTTTATCCATAAAAATCATTTATTTAAACTTCCATCTAAAGAAAAAGATATAATTCTTATTGGTCCAGGAACTGGTATTGCGCCTTTTCGTTCTTTTTTATATGAAAGAGAATTTACAGAATCTACAGGAAAAAATTGGTTATTTTTTGGGGATCAACATTTTAATACAGATTTTTTATACCAAACAGAGATACAAGATTGGAAAAAAAAGGGGGTTCTTCATTATGTTAGTCTTTCTTTTTCAAGAGATCAAGAAAGAAAAATATATGTACAAGATAAAATATGGGAAAATCGTTTAGAATTTTTTTCATGGATTAATAATGGTGCATACGTATATGTTTGTGGAAAAAGGAAACCAATGAGCATAGATGTTGAGAATATGATTTTAAAAGTTATAGAAAAAGTTGGAAAATTAGATCCAGTTTTATTCATAAATGAAATGAAAAAAAATGGAAGATATTTAAAAGATGTCTACTAAAAATTAAAATATGTTGACAAAAGAAGAGAGAATAAAAAAGAAAAGTAGAGGTCTTAGAGGAACTATTATAGATAGTTTAAAAGATCAACTATATGGAAAATTGCATGATGAAGATCAAATAATTGTTAAATTCCATGGATTATATCAACAAGACGATAGAGATATTAGAGAAGTAAGATCTAAAAAAAAATTAGATAAATCATATTCTTTTATGATACGTCTTCGAATTCCAGGTGGATTAATCAATTGTAAACAGTGGTTATCTATTCATAATATTTCAGAAAATAATTCCACTGGAGTAATCAAAATAACTACTAGGCAAACTATTCAATTACATGGAATTATTAAATCTAAGATTAAACCTACTATTAAATATTTTCATCTTAATAAGTTAGATTCTATTGCTACATGTGGAGATATAAACAGAAATGTTATATGTAGCACATATGTAAAAAAATCTATACGAAAAATCATTTTTGAATATGCTAATAATATTAGCAGGATGTTATTGCCTAAAACAAGATCATATTATGAAATATGGTTAGATGAAGATAAAATATTTGAAAAAAAAGAGGAAAGAGATCCTCTGTATAGAGATAGTTATTTACCTAGAAAATTTAAAATAGCTTTATCAGTTCCTCCTAATAATGATGTAGATGTATTTGCAAATGATTTAGGGTTAATAGCTATTTTAGATAAAGAAAAAAACAAAATAAATGGTTTTAATATAACAGTTGGAGGTGGATTGTCTACAACTCATGGTAACGATAAAACCTATTCCAGATTAGGTACAGTAATTGGTTTTTATAATTTAAAAAAACATCATATTTTGAAAATAATATATGAGGTTTTAACAATTCAACGTGATTATGGAAATAGAACTAACCGTAAATTAGCTCGATTAAAATATACTATAGATAATTATGGGATTTCTTGGTTTAAAAAAAAGTTAGAAGATAGGATAGGATTTTCGTTAGAAAAAGAAAAACCTTTTTCTTTTACAAAAAGAGGTGATGATTTTGGATGGATCAAAGATGATGAAGGATTATGGAGGTATACATTTTTTATAGAAAATGGATTGATTTCTGACAAAAAAATAAAAATTAAATCTACATTATTAGAAATAGCAAAAAATTCTGCATGTAATTTTTTATTTACTTGTAATCAAAATTTAATGATCATTGATATTAATAATGAAAATAAAAAAATAATAGAATCTATTTTATTAAAATATGGAATTCATGATTATATGAATAGTATTTCTTCTATAAGGAAAAATTCTATGGCTTGTGTTGCGCTAAATACTTGTCCACTAGCTTTAGCGGAAGGACAACGTTATCTTCCAAAATTAATAGATAAAATAGAAATTATTTTAAATAAATATCAACTACAAAAAGAAAATATTATTATTCGTATGACTGGATGTCCTAACGGTTGTTCTAGACCTTATTTATCTGAAATAGGGTTAGTTGGATTATCTTATGGAAGATATAATCTTTATTTAGGTTCTAATAAAGAAGGTACTCGATTAAATAAAATTTATAAAAAAAATATGGACGAATCTTCTATTCTAAATGAATTAGATCATCTTTTTAATTTTTTTAAAAAAGAAAAATTAGTAGGAGAAAGTTTTGGTGATTTTTCTTTTAGAAAAAAGTTAACAGTATTATGATAAGATAATTCATTTTTATGAATGATAATAATAGTAAGGAAGAAAATAGATTATTACCTATTTTTTTGCATTTAGAAAGACTATCTTTTCTGATTATTGGTGGAGGAAAAACAGCTTTAGAAAAGCTTAATACTGTATTAATAAATAATCCGGATACAAAAATAAATCTTATTGCATCACATATAGATAAAAAAATTTATCAATTAGCTAAACTATTTAATGATATAAAGATTACTAAAAAATTTTATGGACACCTTGATTTAGAAAATATTGATGTAGTTATTGTAGCTGTGAATAATCCTATTTTAAGTAAAAAAATAAAAAAAGATGCAAAAAAAATGCATAAAATAATAAACGTAGTTGATACTCCTGAACTTTGTGATTTTTATATGGGGTCTATTGTACAAAAAGGAAATATAAAAATAGCTATTTCTACTAATGGTAAATCCCCTATTATAGCTAAAAAATTGAAAGAATTTTTTTTGTATGTATTACCAAATGAAATAGACGATATATTAATAAACATGCATGATATTAGAAATCGATTAAAAGGTGATTTTGAGCACAAAGTAAAAGTATTACATTCAATAACTGAAAATTGGTTAATAGAAAATAATAATAAATATATTAATAAAAATTTAGAAAATAAAAACTTAGTAAGTTATTTATTAGTTATAATTACGTTAATTAACATAGTTAGTTATTTTTTACATACATTATTTATAAATGTAAGTAGTACTGATTTTCGGTTTATTTTTTTATACTTTTTTAATCAAAATTTTTTGTATTTAATATTCACTGGTTTTTTTGCTCAACTTGTTGATGGAGCAATAGGGATGGGATATGGGCTTACTTGTACAACTATATTAATGTCTTTTGGAATACCGTTATCTACTATTAGTGCTAGTATACATACTGCAGAAATATTTTCTAGCGGAATATCTGGATTAAGTCATTATAGAATGGGAAATGTTAATAATAAATTATTTAAAATACTCTTAATACCTGGTATTTTAGGTTCTATTATTGGGGCCTTTTTACTTTCTAAATTTGGTGATAATTATGCTTTTTATATTAAACCAATGTTAGCTATTTATACTTTTTTTTTAGGAATAAAAATATTATTAAGAACATGTAATTGGAATAAAAATAATAAAAAAATAAAAAAAATAGGATATTTAGCAGGTTTGGGAGGTTTTTTTGATTCTTTTGCAGGTGGTGGGTGGGGTCCTTTTGTTACTAGTACTTTAATTTCAAAAGGTAGGACTCCGAAATATGTGATAGGATCAGTAAGTTTATCGGAATTTTTTGTTACACTTTCAAGTACTTTAACTTTTTTTTCTTTATTAGGTATAAATTATTGGAAAATTGTTTTCGGATTAGTATTTGGAGGTATATTTGCTGCTCCTATAGCTGCTAGAATATCAGGAAAGCTTCCTATAACAACAATATGTTTTTTTATAGGAATATTGGTTATAATATGGAGTATAAAAATTTTATATCATTCAATTATATTAATATTTTTTTAATTTATCATTTAAAAAAATGATTTTTTCTATTATTTTTTTATCCATTTTATATTTTGATTCTTTTGTATATCCGGCAATATGAGGTGTTAATATAATTTTTTTAGAATTAATAAGATAAAAGATATCTTTTCTGTATTTTTTTTCATAAAAAATATTTTCAAAAGAAAAATTTTCATATTCTAAAACATCTAAACATGCCCCATATATTTTACCATTTTTTAATGCTTTTATAATATGATTAGTAATTAAGCATTTCCCACGAGATGTATTTATCAGATAAAAAGGTTTATTAAATTTTTTTATGAAATTATAATTTATCATATATTTTGTCATGGGAGTATATGGAACATGTAAACTTAATATATCAGATTTTTTAAATATTATATTCATATTTACTTGTTTTGCATATATATTTCCTACATTTGGTAAAATATCATAACACAATGTTTCTTTAGTATCAAAACCTGATATTTTTTTTGCGAATGATTTACCTGTATTTCCATATCCAATAATACCTACTGTTTTTCCCATAATTTCCGTACCTCTATTTTTTTCTCTGTTCCATTTACCTTTTAATATTTCTCTATTAGAAACAATAATATTATTCATTATACATAAAAGCATTCCTATAGCATGTTCTGCTACGGCATCTTTGTTACCTTCTGGAGAAGATATTAAAGTAATTCCTTTTTTATTAATATATTTTATATCTATATTTTCTATTCCAGAACCTATACGAGCTATAAATTTTAGTTTTATTGCTTTATTAATAAAATATTTATCTATTTTTATTCTACTTCTTAAGATAACACCATCATATACAGATAAATTTATTTCTTTTGGAGAAGAATAAAAATTTTCATCACAAATAAAACCTTTCTTTTTTAATTTATATATAATAAAAGAATGACCTTTTTCTAAAATTAATATTCTTTTTATCATATAATTATAATTTATTTTTCTGAATCGGAATTACTTTCAATATCTATAATATTTTCTAAATTATCATTTTCTTCTGAATTTTCTGAATAAGATTCATCAATTTCCTTTTTTTTGTTTTCTTCATTTAGAATGTAATTATTTTCTTTATTTTCGACATTTATTTCTTCGCATTTATCCCAATAATTGTTATAATTTTTTGGTTTATGAAATAATAATTTATTGTGATATATTAATTTGATGTTTTTATATATATGATTCATATAATATGCCCATATTGGAAGTGCCATATTAGCACCTTGACCTAATTTTATATTATTAAAATGAGAAAATCTATCCTCCCATCCTACCCATACTCCAGTAGTTAAATTAGGTATCATTCCTATAAACCATCCATCTGAATTTTCATTAGTGGTTCCTGTTTTACCTGCTATTTCTCCTATTAAATTATATCTTTGTAATCTTCTAGCCGTTCCATATTTAACAACTCCTTGCATTATTTTTAACATGATATATGCAACTTCTTCGTTAAGAACTTTTCTTTTATTTATATAATAAAAATTATCCTTAATAATATTTCCATTTTTATCTTCTATTTTTAAAAGAAGACTAGGTTTTACATAAAATCCATAATTTGTAAATGTATTAAATGCACCTGTCATTTCATATAATGTTATATCTGCCGAACCTAATGCTATGGATGGATGTTCAGGTATAAAAGATTTTATTCCCATTTTTTTTGCTAATCTAATTACTGGCTTTGGAGTTATTTGTGATATAAGACGAGCAGATATAGTATTAACAGATAAAGCTAATCCATCTTTTAATGTAAGGAACCCTCCGTATTTTCCATTAGAATTTCTAGGATTCCATTTTCCTAAATGAAATTTTTCATTCGAAATTTTCGTACAAGGATTATAATGTAATTCATTAATTGCAGCTGCATATAATATAGGTTTAAAAACAGAACCAACTTGACGTTGTGTTTGTGCAACATGATCATATTGAAAATAATTAAAATCTATACCACCTACCCATGCTTTTATATATCCAGTGGATGGTTCTATCGATAAAAGTCCTGCTTGCATAATGCTTTTTTGATATCGAATAAAATTCCATGGAGAAATTAATACTTTTTTTGAACCATTCCAAGTAAATAATTTTATTAATCGTGGTTTTTTAAATTCTTCTATAATTAATTTTTCCGTAAAACCTTTTTGTTTTAAATCTTGATATAATTGTGTTCGATGCATAGCAGATATAAGAATTCTTTGAGTTTTTTCTTTAGATATATTTGAAAAAGGCGCATTTTTATTTCTTTTTTGAGAAATATCGAATAAAACTTGCAAACTTCTAAGATGTTTTTTCACAGATTTTTCTGCATAATATTGCATTCTTGAATCAATAGATATATATATTTTTAATCCACTAGAATAAAGATTTAGTTTTTTTCCTGTTTTTATTTCATATTCATCTAATGAATCCTGAATTTCTTTTTTTAAAAATTCACTGTAATAAGTAAGTAATTCAAAATCTTTTTTCTGTATTTTAAAATTTATTTGTATAGGTTTATTTAATTGTTCTTTATATTGACGTTTATTTAAAAAATTATACTTTCTCATTTGAGAAAGAACCAAATTTCTTTGTTTTTTTGCTCTTTCAGGATAATTTTTTGGATTATATAAAGAAGGATTTTCTAACATTCCTACTAATGTAGCACATTCTCCAAGATCAAGGTCAGATGATTTTTTATTGAAATAAGTATGAGCAGCTGTTTCAACTCCTTTTGCATTATACAAAAAATCAAATTTATTATAATACATAGCAATAATCTCTTCTTTTGTATAACGTTTTTCTAATTCAATTGCCATTACCCATTCTAAAAGTTTTTGATGTATTCTTTGCAATTTATTTTTTGCTGATTCTCCTGTAAATAGAAGCTTTGCTAATTGTTGAGATATTGTACTACCTCCTCCTTTTTTTCCTAATGAAAATATTGCTCTAAGAAAAGATTTTATATCAATTCCAGAATGGTGATGAAAACGAATATCTTCTTTAGCTATTAAAGCATTTATTAAATTTTTAGGTAGTTGATTATAAGTTACTAAAGTTCTATTTTCAGAAAAAAATCTACCTAGCAAAATACCATTTGTATCATAAACTTCTGATCCTATTTCCATTGTAGGATTTTCAATATCTTTAGTGTTAGGTAAAGGACCTAAATAACCTTTAAAAGCTGCATAAAAAATTAAAAAAATAGTAATAATTCCTAAAAAAAATGGAAACCAAAAATAAAATATAAGTATACGAAAAAAATTTACTTTTTTATGCACGTATAATTTTTTTATAATAAAAAAACAATAAGTTGATTATTTTTATAGATAAAAATATTATCTCTATTTTTTGAATATAATTTCGTATTGATAATTCTTCTAATAAAAGATAATATATTTTATTTTTATTAATTATTATTTTCAATGATTTTGTTTATTATTTATTTCGTATTTATTTAGGATTATTAAATAATGTAAAAATTACATTTTTTAAATGTATCAATTTTCATATATTCAACAATTCCTTTTTTTTAGTATATATGAAGTACCATTATTACTAATATAAAATCGGGAACATAAATATGTATATAATTCATCATAATTAGACCAACATTTTAATTACAGTTTAGTTAATTTTTTTTTGTATCGTAGTTTTTATGTATGATGTATTATTGTTATTTCATTTCGTAATACGAACTTTTTTCTCATATACTTGATATTATATATTAAAAATTTTTTTATTTTACCTTGTATATCTACAACATATTAATACTACATATTTTTGATTTTACTATTAACCAATGTTGTTTTTTTTCAATTACAATTCATAGAAAATATTTTTATGTATCAATTTTAAATTGCAATTATACAAGGTTACATTTTTTATTATTATTAAAAAATGATTTTTACATTTTTCTTAAAAAAAGACAAAAATAAAATTTTTTTATATTATTTATGATTTTAGATTTAGATAAAGTGAAAAATAATAGAAAAAAAATAGCTATATTTCCTGGATCTTTTGATCCAATAACTATTGGTCATTATGATATTATTATAAGATCTTTAAATTTATTTGATAAAATAATAATAGCTATTGGAAATAATTTTAAAAAAAAATACATGTTTCCTCTTTATAAAAGGAAACAATGGTTAAAAGAAACTTTTTTAAGTCCATCTTTTAACGAAAAATATTATTCTAATAATATAGAAATAGACTCATTTAATGGCTTAATGATTCCTTTTTGCATGAAAAAAAAAGTAAAATTTTTATTAAGAGGAATAAGAAATCAACTAGATTTTGAATTTGAGAAAAATTTATTCTTTATAAACAAAAAACTATCAAAAATGAATTCGTATTTTATTGAAACTATTTACTTATTATCATCTTATGATAAATCTTATATTAGTTCATCTTTTGTAAGGGAAATTATAAAAAATAGAGGAAATTACACAATATTTGTTCCACACGCTGTGAGAATTAATTGATTTTTAAAATTTTTTTTCTATCCAATCAAGTATAATTTGTTTTTTTTCAATATTTACATCTAATAATCTTACTTTTATTTTATCTCCTAGTTGATAAGTTTTTTTGTTTTTTTTCCCAACTATACTATAATTAGTATTTGATAAAGTATAATGATCTCCTTTAATATTACGTAATTTTACCATTCCTTCTGTTTGAAAAGATAATAAATCAATGTATACACTCCAATCTGTAAATCCTGTTATAATTCCATCAAATTCTTTACCTAAAAATTTTTTTAAATATTTTACTTGCAAATATTTAGAAAATTCTCTTTCAATATCTATAGCTAAACGCTCTCTATTACTACAATGTTGTGACTGTTTTTCATAAAAATCTGTTGTTTTAATTTTGTTTTTTTCATTTTTTTTATTATTTCTTATTTTTAAAAATGAATATAATAAACGATGAGCAATAATATCAGAATACCTCCTAATAGGAGAAGTAAAATGAGTATAATAAAGAAAAGATAAACCATAATGGCCTATATTATTTGTAGAATATTTAGCTTTACTCATAGTGCGTAAAACTAAATTTTCTATCATATTTTGTTCTGGTTTACCTTTAGATTGTTTCAATAATAAATTAATAGAATTCTTTAAATTTTTTGAATCAAAAGAATAACCTAAAGGTTTGATAATTTTTTTTAGAAAAAAAATTTTTTCATAATCAGGTTTATCATGGACTCTATAGATGTATGGAATTTTTGTAGAATTTTTTTTATTTTTACTCACAAATTCACAAATTTTTTTGTTTGTCAATAACATAAATTCTTCTATTAATCTATGAGATTCATTACATTTTTCTAAATATAAAGATATAGGATTTTTATTCTCATCTAAACAAAATTTTACTTCTTCTTTTTCAAGAAAAATTGCTCCATTTTTTAGCCTATTTTTTGTTAACATTTTAGATATGCGAAATAAAGTATAAATTTCTTCATGAAAATCTCCTTTTTTTTCATCTATAATTTTTTGAACTTCATCATATGTAAATCTTTTATCAGATTGTATAATAGTTTTTCCAAACCAATTTTTTAATATTTCTCCTTTATCATTTATATTGAAAATAAATGAAAAACTTAATTTTTCTTCTTTTGGTTGTAAAGAACAAATATTATTGGATAATATTTTTGGAAGCATTGGAATAACTTTCCCCACAAAATAAATAGAAGTTGCTCTATAATACGCTTCTCTGTCTAAAATACTTCCTTCTTTTACATAATGTGTTACATCGGAAATATGAATTCCTATTTCCCAAATATTAGAATTAATTTTTCTGACTGAAATAGCATCATCAAAATCTTTTGCATCTATAGGATCTATAGTAAAAGTAGTAACATTTCTCATATCTTTTCTAATAATAGATGATGCATTATCATTTTTACTTTTTAAAAATATTTTATTTGCTTCATTTTCTACTTCTTTAGGAAATCCTGTAGGGATTCCATATTCTTCTAATAAAGATTGTATTTCTGTTTTATATTCTCCAGGTTTTCCAAATATTTTTATTATTTTTCCTAAAGGTTTTTCAGAATTATTTGGCCAAGATATTATTTTAACCAAAACTTTATTATCGTGATATTCTTTTTTTAAATTAGTTTTTATTAAAATATCTACGTGTAATTTATGTACAGTAACTGATCCATAATTATATTTTGACTGAAAGTTTAATTTTAGTATTCCAATAAAATTATTTGTTTTTCTTTTTATTATTTTTATAACTTCTCCTTCCAGTTTATTTTTACGATATTTTTTTAATTTTATTTTTACTAGATCTCCTTCTAGAGATTTGTTTATTTTATATTTAGATATATAAATTTCTTTTTTATATTCTTTTGTTTTCACAAAAGCAAATCCTTGATGTGTAATATTAATAATTCCAGTAAGGAAATTATTATGTTTTTTAATTTTTTTAAAAGAATGTTTCTTTTTTCTATTTTCTGATTTCATAAGTTAATGAAAAGACATATCAATAAAATTTACAATCTACAAGATTTTATTTTTAAAATAAATGATTTAATATTTTTATATTTAAGTTCAGGTATTGGATATTATTCATTATCTTTGCAATGATCCGTTTTTTTTGCAACATATTAAATAACTCTTAAGATGACAGGCAAACGTATATTATATGTTTCTTCGGATTTATTTCCATTTTCTTCAGAGAATATAATATCTTTATCAGTTTTAAAAGCTGCCAAATTTATGCAGTCAATAGGAAATGATGTACGTATATTTATGCCTCGTTTTGGAGTAATAAATGAACGAAAACACCAGTTACATGAAGTAATTCGTTTATCTGGTATAAATTTAACTATTAATGAGATAGATCAACCATTATTGATAAAAGTAGCTTCTGTTCCTAATGCTAGATTGCAAGTCTATTTCATAGACAATGAAGAATATTTTAAAAGAAAAGCTATATATGAAGATGAAAGCGGAAATTTTTTCACTGATAACGACGAAAGAACTTTATTTTTTACAAAAGGAGTTTTAGAAACTGTAAAGAAATTGAATTGGAAACCTGATATTATCCATATATATGGATGGATTACTTGTTTTATTCCGTTATATATAAAAAATTTTTATAAAAATGATCTTTTATATCAAAATTCAAAAATTATTGTATCTATTTATAACAAACCATTTAAAGGTTATTTAAATAAAGATATTCTGAACAAGATAAAAAATGATGGAATTAAAACGAATAAATTAAAATTATTAGAGAATCCTAATTACTTTAATATTATAAAATTATGTATCTATTTTTCAGATGCTATGATTAAAGGAGATATTTCTCTTCCTAAAGAAATAGAAGATTTATTAAATATAAATAAGTTCTTGGTATTAAAATATTATCCTATAGAACAAATAGAAACTGTTTATGAGAAGTTTTATAAAAAAACTGTTTTAGAACAGATTGATATATAAAAATTTATAAAAACTTATAATTAATTCATCAGTTTAAACATAATGTGTGGAATAATTGGTTATTTAGGAGATAGACAAGCTTATCCTATTCTTATAAATGGTTTAAAAAAATTGGAATATAGAGGATATGATAGTTCCGGTATTGCCATTTTTTGTAAAAATGGATACAGTTTATATAAAACTAAAGGAAAAGTTGATGAATTAGAAAAGAAAATTTCTTCCTATAAAAAAAAAATAAAGGGGACTACCGGAATAGGTCATACTAGGTGGGCAACTCATGGTGTTCCAAATGATTTAAATGCACATCCGCATGTATCTAATTCTAGTGAACTAATTATGATACATAACGGAATTATAGAAAATTATCATGCAATTAAAGTTATTTTATTAGAAAACGGTTTTACTTTCAAAAGTAAAACAGATACAGAAGTATTAGTTAATCTTATAGAATACATAAAAAAAGAAAACAAATTATCTTTAGAAGAAGCTGTACGAATTTCACTAAATGAAATAATAGGTGCTTATTCTATTGCTATAGTGGATAAGTCACAACCAGAAACAATTATCATAGCAAAATTGGGAAGTCCTCTTGCTTTAGGAATTAATAAAAAAGAATTTTTTATAGCATCAGATCCAATTCCTTTTATTAATTATACTAAAAATGCTATCTATCTAAAAGATGGAGAAATGGCGATTCTCAGAAAAAATAAAGAATTAGACCTCAGAAAAATTAGAGATAATTACAAACTTAGTCCAATTATTAATAAATTGAAAATTAATTTAAAAGAAATAGAAAAAGGCGAATATAAATATTTTATGTTAAAAGAAATATATGAACAGCCAAAAACTATTTCATATACTCTACGTGGTAGATTAATAATTTCGGATAAAATTATTTGTGTCAATGGAATTGAAATTAATAAGGATATTTTTATCAATGCAAAATCTATAACAATAGTAGCATGTGGAACATCATGGCATGCTGCTTTGATTGGAGAATACTTATTAGAACAGCTAGCTAGAATTCCAGTAGAAGTTGAGTATGCATCTGAATTTAGATATAGAAATCCTATTATAGATAAAAATGATTTGATCATTGTAATATCACAGTCAGGAGAAACTGCAGATACTTTAGCTGCATTAAAATTAGCAAAAAAAAAAGGAGCTTTTGTTTTTGGAATTTGTAATGTAGTTGGATCATCCATTGCACGTAATGTAAATGCAGGAATTTATACACATGCAGGTCCAGAAATCGGTGTAGCCTCTACAAAAGCTTTTACAGCACAAATTGCTGTATTAATTTTATTATCTCTAAAACTAGCAAAATATAGATCCACAGTAAATGAAAATAAATATCATTCATTATTGAATGAACTTACAAATATTCCAAAAAAAATGGATAATATTCTAAAAATAGATAGACATATCCATATTATAAAAAATATATCAAAAGTATTTCATAATGTTAATAATTTTCTTTATCTCGGTAGGGGGATTAATTTTCCAGTAGCTTTAGAAGGAGCTTTGAAATTGAAAGAAATATCTTATATTCATGCGGAAGGATATCCTGCAGCTGAGATGAAACATGGACCTATAGCTTTAGTTGATGAGAATATGCCTGTTGTTATTATAGCTACAAAAAAGGGATGTTATGAAAAAATTATAGGAAATATACAAGAAATTAAAGCTAGAAAAGGTAAAATCATTGCAATAGTTAATGAAGGAGATATTCAAGCAAGTATTATGTCAGATTATGTGATAAAAATTCCAGAAATTTCCGAAGAATTGAGTCCGTTATTAACTGTAATACCATTACAATTATTAGCTTATCAAATTGCTTGTATTCGAGGAAAAAATGTTGACCAACCAAGAAATTTAGCAAAATCTGTAACGGTAGAATAATAATTAATTAAATAGTTATTTTATTTGATTCTTTTATATATTTATTTAGTGCCATAGCCATAGAGGGAAATTCTGGAGTTGGAACTTTAATTTCTATTTTTAATCCTGCTTTAGATGCTGCATCTAAAGTATTTTTACCAAAAGTAGCTATTTTTACATTTTTTTGATGAAAATTTGGAAAGTTATCAAACAGTGATTTAATTTCTGCTGGACTGAAAAAAACTAATATATCATAATATATATTTAAGTCTGATAAATCACTGGAATAAGTTTTGTATAAAATACCTCTTTTCCAAAAAACATTTACTTCATTTAACATATGAAGTATGTCTGATTTTAATATATCAGAAGATGGTAAAAAAAATTTTTCTTTTGGATGTTTTTTTATATAAGGTATTATATCTTTAAATGATTTTTTACCAATATAAACTTTTCTTTTTCTGTAAACGATATATTTATGTAAATAGTATGCGATAGCCTCATTTTGACATATATATTTCATAGTTAATGGGACTTTGAATTTCATAGATTTAGCTAATCTAAAATAGTGGTCTACAGATTTTTTACTTATAAAAATAACTACAGTAAAATCAGAAAAATTTATTTTTTGTTTTCTAACTTCACTGCATGAAGCACCTTTTATTTCTATAAAGGATCGAAAGTCTATTTTCACATTTTTATTTTTACAAAGTTCTATATATGGAGAACTAGATCCTACAGAAATAGTTTGTGAAATAAGAATATGATTTATCTTCATTAAGAATATAAAAGAGATTTACATATTAATACACAAATGTATATAGAAAATATATATAAGTAAAATTTTATTTTAATTTTTGATTAGTATTTTTTTTATTTATTCTAAATTTATTATTCATTCTATAATATTCAATAAGGCACTGAGCGGAATCGAACCGCTATAAAAGGTTTTGCAGACCTCTGCCTTTCCATTCGGCCACAGTGCCAGTTTATTTTTTTTAAATATTAATAATTTAATTAATAATTATGTAAAATTTTCTATAATAATACATACTCTATCTACATTATTATTTAATGGTGGATTTTCTTTACATAATTTGATTTTGGAATATTTAATCATTTTATGAAACTTAAAATTAATTTTATCAATTATTCTTTTAGCTACATTTTCTATTAGTTTAGAATTAATTTTCATTTCCTCTTTAATAATAGAGTATAAATGAACATAATTTATAGTTTTTGATAGATCATCTGTAATAGAAGCATCATAAATATCCAATTCTATTTCAATGTTAATTGTATAATTTGATCCTACATATTTTTCTTCTGGCATACAACCATGAAAACCAAATAGTTTTATATTTTCCAAAATAATCCTACCCATAATAATCCCATAATAATAAAAAATAATAATACTTTATTTTATTATTAATTTTTTATAATTATCTTCTACTTTTTTCCAATTTATAATCTTCCAAAAAGATGATATATAATCGATACGGCGATTTTGATAATTTAAGTAGTAAGCATGTTCCCAAACATCTAGTCCTAAGATTGGAATACCTTCGCAGCATCCTATACCACACATAATAGGAGAATCTTGATTCATTGTAGAACAAATAGTTAATTTGTATTCTTTTATACATAACCAAATCCACCCTGATCCAAAATGTTTTAACGCTACATTAGAAAATTCATTTTTTAAATGATGAAAAGATTGGAAATTTTTTTTAAAAACTTCATTTAAATAAGTACTTGGAGGTGTGAATTTTGAATGAGGTATTAATATTTCCCAAAAAATATTGTGATTATAAAAACCCCCACCATTATTTCGTATTGTAATATTATTTTTAGCTTCTTGTTTTAATATTTCTTCTATAGGTAAATCTACCATATTTGTGCCAGCAATAGATTTATTTAAATTATTTGTGTACGTTCCATGGTGTTTATTATAATGAATATCCATAGTTCTTTTATCTATATAAGGCTCTAATTCTTGATAAGAATAAGGTAATTTTGGGAGTTTAAAAGGCATAATTTTTCTTCGTATATTTATTTTTAACAAATATAATTAAAAATATTGTATACCTACAGTTATTAATTAATTACATAATTATAGATTGAATACCTATACTACTTTTATTTTTTAAATATTCTAACATAGCTCCTCCTCCAGTAGATAAATAACTTATTTTTTTGTCATATCCTTCTGTTTTCAATGCAGCAATAGAATCGCCTCCTCCAACTAAAGAAAATGATTCATTTTCAGTTGTTGATTTTGCTATTGCTTTTGCGATTGATTTAGTTCCAGTAGAAAATTTTTTGAATTCAAAAACTCCCATAGGACCATTCCATAAAATGGTTTTAGATTTTTTTATAATATGACAAAAGTGTTTAATAGAATTAGGTCCTATATCCAATCCTATCCATTTATCTGGAATAGAATATATATTACATATTTTTGTATTTGCTGAATTATTAAAAGAATCTGCAATAATAACATCATTTGGAAAATGAATTATATTTCTATTATCTTTACTTAAGATAGAGTGTATTAATCTATGATCAATAGTTTGATCATCCTTTATTATAGAATTTCCAACTTTTCCACCTTTTATTTTAATAAAAGGATAAGATATACCTCCACCTATTATTAAATAATCAGAAAAATTTATCATATTTTCAATAACTTTTATTTTAGAATAAATTTTTGCACCTCCTAATAAAACGGTTATTGGTTTTTTACCTTTTCCTGATAAAAATTTATTTAAAAACAATATTTCTTTTTCCATGAGCATTCCTATACATTTATTATTATTAAATAATTTTGGAAGTAAACTAATAGAAGTATGTGAACGATGAGATACAGAAAAAGCATCATTCACATAAAATTCACCTAATTTTGCTAATTTTTTAGCAAATTGTTCATTTTCTTCTTCTTCTTCTTTATAAAATCTAAGATTCTCTAGTAACAAAATTTCACCTTTTTTTAGCTCATTTACTTTTTTTTCAGTTTCATCTCCTATACAATTATCATGAAATTTTATGTGAGTTTTCAATTTCTTCGATAGAATATGAACTAAAAAATTAAGAGATAAACTTTTTAAATTTTTTCCTTTTGGTCTTCCAAAATGAGTAATAAGTATTACTTTTCCTTGATCGGAAATAATTTTTTTAATAGTAGGAATACTATATTGAATACGTGTATCATCTATTATTCGATGATTTTTGTCTATAGGAACATTAAAATCTACTCTTAGTAAAGTTTTTTTATTTTTAAAATTAAAATCTTTAACAGTTTTTATTATTTTCATAAATACAAAAATAAATTTTTATCATATATTTATCGTCATAAATAATATTGTTATTTATTTATATAAATAATGTATTATATTTGATTGATCAAATGATAATTATTTTTTCAAAATACAATGTTAGTAGCAATAGGGTCTGATCATACAGGATTATTTTATAAAGATTTAATTATTAACTTTCTAGAAAAAAAAGGATATCTTATTAAAGATTTTGGATTTTATAGACCATCTGATAAATGTGAGTCTGTTTTAAAAAAAGTAGACTATCCAGATTTCATTCATCCTACAGCAAAATTTATAGAAAAAGGTAAGGCAAATTTTGGAATTATTATGTGTGGTAGTGGTAATGGAGCTGCTATGACAGCAAATAAATATAATAAAATTCGTGCAGCATTAGTTTGGAAAAAAGAAATTGCTTTTTTAGCTAAAAAACATAATAATGCTAACATAATTAGCTTACCAGTAAGATTTGTAAGTAAAAATGATGTTTTAGAAATAATAGAAACGTTTATTTCAACAAAATTTGATGGAGGAAGGCATAAAATAAGAATAGAAAAGATTCCTATAAAATAAAATTAAATAAAAATAATCCTCAGTAGCTCAGTTGGTTAGAGCACCTGACTGTTAATCAGGGTGTCGCTGGTTCGAATCCAGCCTGAGGAGCAAACAAATTTAAGTGCATTATTATTTGTTTATTCATTATTATTATGATGGATAAATTTAGATACAAGTTTTGTAACTTGTTTTTTTGCTTTTAATAAATCAATATTTAAAATAACAAAATCGAATTTTTTTGCATATTCTTGTTCTTTTTTTGCTTTATTTAAACGTAAATTAATTTTTTCTTCATTTTCAGAATTTCTAAAAATTAATCTTTTTCTTAATTTTTTTATAGAATTAACCATTATAAATATGGATAAAGAATTGTTAGGAAATTGTTGTTTTAATTTCAACCCTCCTTTAACATCTATATCAAATAGTATATGTTTATTTTCTTTCCATATTCTATATATTTCACTTTTTAAAGTTCCATAAAAAACTCTAGGATAAACTTCTTCCCATTCTACGAATTGGGATTTTTTTATTTTAGAAATAAATGTTTTTACAGAAATAAAATAATAATCTTTTCCATGCTTTTCTTTATTTCGAATATTTCTGGTAGTACATGATATAGAAAATTTTAAGTCCGGTATTTTTGATAATAAATAATTTGAAATTGTAGTTTTACCAGAACCAGAAGGTCCTGATAAAATGATCATTTTTTTTTTTTTCATTATTATTTTTAATTAATTTCTTAAATTTGTCATTTCATATTTATGAAATATTCAATTTTTATAAAATTCTATGAAACTAGGTATAGTTGGTGTTACAGGGATGGTAGGACGTGTTATGATGGATCTTTTGGATAAAAGAAATTTTCCGTTGAATAAATTATGTATTTCTTCTTCAGAAAAGTCTGTAGGAAAAGAATTTATTTTTAATAGGAAAAAACATAAAGTAATTAGCATAGAAGATCTTTTATTGGAAAAACCTAATATTGTTTTATTTTCAGCAGGATCTACTATTTCAAAAAAATACGCACCAGAATTTGAGAAAATAGGATCTACCGTTATAGATAATTCTTCTGCATGGAGAATGGATCCTACTAAAAAATTAGTAGTTCCGGAAATAAATTCTTTTTCTCTTAATGAAAAAGATAAAATTATAGCTAATCCAAATTGTTCCACAATACAATTAGTTATGATTTTGTATCCATTACATATAAAATATGTAGTATCTAGAGTAATAGTTTCTACATATCAATCAGTTACGGGTACTGGTAAAAAAGCTTTAGATCAGTTAAATAAAGAAGAAAATAATAAAAATGTGAAAGAAAAAGTATATCCACACTCTATTTACAAAAATGTTATACCTCATTGTGATTCTTTTTCAGAAGATAACTATACTTTGGAAGAAATAAAACTAATGAAAGAAACAAGAAAAATAATGAATGATGATAAAATAAATATAACAGCTACTGCTGCACGTGTCCCTGTTATTGGAGGACACTCTGAAAGTGTAAATATCACATTTAAAAATAATCCTGACATAAATATGATTCATAAAATTTTATCCAAAACAAAAGGTGTAGTTGTTTTAGATGAACCTAAAAAAAATATTTATCCTATGCCAATATTATCTCAAGGAAAAGATGAAGTTTTTGTTGGAAGAATACGTAAAGACTACTCACATCCCAAATCTATAAATATTTGGATAGTTGCAGATAATTTACGTAAGGGTGCAGCAACTAATGCCATTCAAATTGCAGAATATTTAACAAAAAATAATTACGTTAATTAAATATTATTTTTTATCAATAATAATGGTGTATTCTCCAATAATTTTTTCTTTTTTTTTTTGGTATAATAATATAATTTCTTTTATTTTTCCTCTTATTATTTTCTGAAAAATTTTTGATATTTCTTTACATACAGCAATATTTCTTTCAAATCCAAAAAATAATTCTAAATCATTTAATGTTTTCAATAATCTATGAGGGGATTCATATAGGACTATTGTTCTATTTTCTTTAGATAAAATTTTTAGTTTTTTTTTTCTTTTCTTTTTTGGTAGAAAACCAATAAAAGTAAATTCATTAATAGACAATCCAGAACTTACTAAAGCAGGGATCAAAGCTGTTGCTCCAGGTAAACATTCTACAGGTATAGATTCATTTATACAGTGTTTAATAAGTAAGTAACCTGGATCAGATATACCAGGAGTTCCTGCACTTGATATTAATGCTATTTTACTTCCTATTTTTAATTTATTTATAATGGAATGAACAACATAATATTCATTGTGAATATGATAAGGTTTTATACAAGTTTTTATCTTGTAAAAATCTAATAATTTTCTGGATATTTTATAATTTTCTGTTAAAATTAAATCTACCTCATTTAAAATTCGTAAGGATCTGAAAGTAAAATCTTCTAAATTCCCTATGGGAGTAGGAACTACATACAATAACATTGTACTAAATTATTAAATAATATAAATAACCAAATATTTAGTGTTAATATACTATTTTTAATAAAAAATCTATATAAATTATTTTGTTATATGATAACTGATAACTCATTCATAGATTATTATAATAAATAAACATTTACAAAATCTCATTATAAAATAATTAATAATTTTATTCATAATTATAGATTAAAAAATTAGCTCTGATGAAATAAATAAGAATAAGTAAAGAATGATAGGTAAACAATATATATTTAGAAGTCGTTTAGTTTCCGGAGAAATCATATTTAAATATGATTTAAATGGATTTTTAAGGGAAATTGTTTTTCCTAAAAAACTTTCTTTATCACATTATATGTGGATAGGTAAATATTTACCTTATAACGAATCTGTTATAAATAAAATGAAGAGTTCAAAAGCTGCATTTTCTATAGAAGAAGTACCTGCAGATTTATCTTTTAATAGATTTTGGACAGATTATAAATATAAAGTAGGAAAAAAAAGAATGGCTGAAAATATATGGAATAGGATGTCGCTATCTGATAGAGTTAAAGCTTTATCATATATACCAAAATATTTAGATCATGTAAAACGAACAGGTCATGATCAAGCTTATCCTACTACTTATTTGAATCAGAGATATTTTGATAGCTAATCTAATTTATTTTTGATAATATGAATAGCTTTCTCTAAATTCAAATTTTCATAAAAAATTTTTTCATCAATTGAAATTGAAATATTTTTATATTTAATATAAATACCTTTTTTATTTATCATTAAAAAAATTTCTTCTTTATTAAAAAATCCTAATGATTTTGGTAATTCTGAAATTTTAATAGCTTGTTGAAGAGAAATATTTTCCATTTTTTGTAAGTTTAATAAAGGATAAAATTTAGGTTTTTCCTTTTCATAAAATTCTCCTATTTGAATAATAGGACCAAACCTAGCTATTTTAACAAAAATTTTTTTTTTAGAAATAGGATCTATGCCAAGAAATCGTTCTCTATTCATTTTTTTTACATTTTTTTCAACATATTGTATTTTTTTTATAAATTTTTCATAAAAATTTTGGATAGTAATAATCCAAGATTTTTTTCCTACTGATATATCATCTAAGTCTTTTTCCATTTTTGCTGTAAACTGATAATCTGCTATTTCTTGAAAATTAATTTTTAAAAATTCAGTAGTTAAAGTACCTATATCTGTAGGAAAAAATTTATTTTTTTCTGTTTTAACTATTTCATTCTCTTTTTCAATAATATTATTTTTATCAATAAAAAATACTTTTTGTTTTATTATTTTATTTGTTAATTTTTTCTTAATGATATAGTTTCTTTTTTGCAAAGTATTTATTATAGGAACGTAAGTAGATGGCCTACCTATTCCTAATTTTTCTAAATCTTTTACTAAAGAAGCTTCACTATATCTATAAACGCTAGTTTTTACAATTTGCTTAGATATAATTTCTTTTTTATTTAAAATATCACCTTTTTTTATTTTTTCTAAAAAATCTTTTTCTTTTTTATCTTTTTTAGAATTTATTGCCATAAAACCATCAAAAATAATGGTTTTTATTGTATAAGTGAATAATTCTTTGAAATTAGAAGATTGAATAAAAATGTTTTTTTTATTTATGATAGAATTGGACATTTGTGATGAAATTGTACGATTCCATATAAGTTGATAAAGGGATCTTTGATCAGATTCTAATGTGTCTAAATAATGTTTATCAATATTGATGATTGTTGTTGGACGTATAGATTCATGTGCTTCTTGCAAAAATTTTCCTTTGGAAAACTTATTTTTTCTCAAAAAAAAATATTTTTTCCCATATGAACGTAATATAAATTTTTCTATTTCTAATAAAATATTATCAGAGATTCTTGTGCTATCTGTACGATGATACGTAATGTATCCTTTTTCATACAATTTTTGTGCTAATAACATGGTTTTTGATATAGAAAAATTTAAACTAGTAAAAGATTGTTGTTGTAAAGAAGCAGTAGTAAAAGGTAATGATGGAGCCATTTCTTCTAATTTTGAAACAATTTTTTGAATGCTAAAATTAGCATTAATAGACAATAATAAAATATTTTTCATTTTTTCTTCATTATCTATTTTATTTTGTATTTTCGTTGTAAATACATTTTTTTTACATTCAAAAATTCCATATATATGGAAATGTTTTAAAGAAAGTTTTTCCCTATCTGTTATTTCTTTTTCTTTTTCTACTATTAATCTTAAAGCTGCAGATTGTACTCTTCCAGCCGATAATCCTTTACAAATTTTTTTCCATAAAATAGGAGATAATTGAAATCCGACTAATCTATCTAAAATCCGTCTTGCTTGTTGGGCATATATTAAATCATAATTTAATGTTCTTGGATGATTAATAGCAAAAAGAATTGATTTTTTAGTAATTTCATGAAAAACAATTCTTTTATATTTTTTTATATTAAATTTTTTATATATTTGATATGCAATAGCTTCTCCTTCACGATCTTCGTCAGAAGCTAACCAAATATTATTATAATTTTTTATTAATTTCTCTAAATATTTAACTATTTTTCTTTTTTTAGGTAAAACAATATAATTTGGTTTGAAATTATCTTTTATATTAATTCCAATTTTTTTTTCCGGTAAATCTACAATATGGCCATAGCTTGGTATTACTTGATAATTTTCTCCTAAAAAAGTTTGTATAGTTTTAGCCTTTGTAGGTGATTCAACAATGACTAAATTTTCTTTTGTTTCTTTTTTCATTAAATTATTCTTCATTCATTATTATTGATCTCTATCAATGATAAAGTTGATCATGATTCTCAAAGTTTTTTTAATCTCTCCTTCTGGATAAAATTCTAATATTTTCAATGCATGATTACGAAATAAAATCATTTTTTTAGTTGCATACTCTAATCCTCCATATTTTTTAACATATGCTATTATTTCATCTCTTTTATTTTCATTATAATTTTTTATAGAATTTAATATCCATTCTTTTTCTTTTTTAGTAGATTTTTGAATACTGTATATTAATGGAAGTGTAATTTTTTTTTCTCTAAGATCAATTCCAACAGGTTTTCCTGTAAAATTTTCTTTTTGATTTTGATAGTCAAATAAATCATCTTTTATTTGAAAAGCTATTCCTGTAAATGCACCCAATCTTCTCATTCTTAATGCTGTTTTTTCATCTACATTTACTGAACGAGCCCCGCCTTCACAAGAATCAGCAATTAAACTAGCTGTTTTATGATAAATGATTTTATTATAAATATTTTCATTGATGTTCAATATAGTAGATTTTTCCATTTGTAATAATTCAACTTCACTCATGTTTTTAATTGTTTTACAAATAATTTTTAGTAAATCATAATAATTATTATTAGTAGCTAATAAAAGACTTTTAGATAAAAAATAATCTCCTATTAAAACAGCTATTTTATTTTTCCAAATAGCATTAATAGAAGAAGATCCACGACGAAAAAAACTATTATCAATTACATCATCATGTACAAGTGTGGCTGTATGTATTAATTCAATTATACAAGCAGTATGATATGTTTTTTTTTGTATTTTTCCTAACATTTTAGCTATTAGAAATACAAATATTGGTCTAATTCTTTTTCCTTTTTTATGAATAATATAATGTGTTATTTTATCTATAAGTGTAACGTTACTTTTTATAAGATTAAAAAATTGATTTTCAAATTCTTTTATTTCTTCTTTTATTGTACTTTTTATTTTTTCCAAAACTAATTTCATATATTATAAAATATACTATGCTAAGTAATAATTTTTATTTATAAAATTAACATTGCATCTCCATATGAATAAAATCTATACTTTTCTTGTATAGCTATTTTATATGCTTCCATCAGTAAATCAAATCCTGCAAAAGCAGCAGTCATCATTAGTAATGTAGATTTTGGCATATGAAAATTTGTAATCATAGAATTAGCTATACTAAAATTATAAGGTGGAAAAATAAATTTATTAGTCCATCCTATAAATGGATTCAAATTTTTATTTGAAGAAACTGAACTTTCTATAGCTCTCATAGATGAAGTTCCAACTGCACAAATACGTTTTTTTTTTTGTATAGTATTGTTTACTATACTACATGTTTTTTCATCTATTAAACATTTTTCAGAATCCATTTTATGTTTAGAGATATCTTCCACTTCTACAGGTAAAAAACTGCCTAATCCTAGGTGAAGAGTTATTTCCACTATATTGATTCCTTTTATTTCTAGTTTTTTTAACAAATGCTTAGAAAAATGTAATCCAGCTGTTGGTGCAGCAACTGATCCTTCTTTTTTTGCATATATGGTTTGATAACGTAGTTCATCATTTTTTTCTGTTGGTCTATTAATATATTTTGGTAATGGAGTTTTACCTATTTCTTTTATCTTTTTTATAAATTCTTCATGAGTTCCATTAAAATGTAATTGTAATATTCTTCCTCTAGAAGTTGTATTATCTATCACTTCTCCAGTTAGTCCATACCCGAAATTTAATTTATTTCCAACTCGTACTTTTCTCGCTGGATCTACCAAAACATCCCATGTTCTATCTTTTTTATCTAATTCTCTTAGTAAAAAAACTTCTATTTTGGCTTCTGTTTTTTCTTTATTTCCGAATAATCTAGCTGGAAAAACTTTAGTATTGTTTAAAATTATAGTATCACCTTCTTCAAAATATTGGTGTAGATCTTTGAATAGTTTATGTTCAATTTTTTTGTTATTTCTATTAATAATCATTAATTTAGATTCATCTCTTTCTGATGACGGGTATTTAGCAAGAATATTTGAAGAAAAGTTAAAATCAAAGTCTGAAGTTCTCATACAAAAATAAATATGTAATTTTTCACATTAAATAAAATTTTTATAAAAATAGATTATTTTTTTTCCAAACTAAATATGATTTATTATTTAATTTTTATAAAAACTTTTTTTTTATAAAAAAAAGATGTATAATTGCAATCTTGATTGTTCTTTGATTAAAAAAGCTTCTAGTACTGATAACTTCGTTTTTTATAATTAAGATATTTTTTTGATATTATTATTTTACAACGAAGAGTTTGATCCTGGCTCAGGATGAACGCTAGCGGCGGGCTTAACACATGCAAGTCGAGGGGCAGCATAAGATTTATGGAAACATAAATTTTGATGGCGACCGGCGTACGGGTGCGTAACACGTACGTAACCTACCTTTTGCTAGAAAATAGCCTGAGGAAACTCGGATTAATATTCTATAGTATAATTAAACCGCATGGTTTAATTATTAAAGCAGTAATGTGGCAAAAGATGGGCGTGCGCCCGATTAGTTAGTTGGTGGGGTAAAAGCTTACCAAGACTATGATCGGTAGGGGGCCTGAGAGGGTGATCCCCCACACTGGTACTGAGACACGGACCAGACTCCTACGGGAGGCAGCAGTGAGGAATATTGGTCAATGGAGGAAACTCTGAACCAGCCACGCCGCGTGCAGGAAGAATGCCTTATGGGTTGTAAACTGCTTTTGTTTAGGAATAAAGATTTCTACGTGATAGAAATTTTGAATGTACTATACGAATAAGTGTCGGCAAACTCCGTGCCAGCAGCCGCGGTAATACGGAGGACACAAGCGTTATCCGGATTTATTGGGTTTAAAGGGTGCGTAGGCGGTTTATTAAGTCAGTAGTGAAATGTTACAGCTTAACTGTTAAAATTGCTATTGATACTGGTAGACTTGAGTGAGACTGGAGTAGCTGGAATGTGTGGTGTAGCGGTGAAATGCATAGATATCACACAGAACACCAATCGCGAAAGCAGGTTACTAAGTCTATACTGACGCTGAGGCACGAAAGCGTGGGGAGCAAACAGGATTAGATACCCTGGTAGTCCACGCCGTAAACAAAAGCAGCAGTCATCATTAGTAATGTAGATTTTGGCATATGAAAATTTGTAATCATAGAATTAGCTATACTAAAATTATAAGGTGGAAAAATAAATTTATTAGTCCATCCTATAAATGGATTCAAATTTTTATTTGAAGAAACTGAACTTTCTATAGCTCTCATAGATGAAGTTCCAACTGCACAAATACGTTTTTTTTTTTGTATAGTATTGTTTACTATACTACATGTTTTTTCATCTATTAAACATTTTTCAGAATCCATTTTATGTTTAGAGATATCTTCCACTTCTACAGGTAAAAAACTGCCTAATCCTAGGTGAAGAGTTATTTCCACTATATTGATTCCTTTTATTTCTAGTTTTTTTAACAAATGCTTAGAAAAATGTAATCCAGCTGTTGGTGCAGCAACTGATCCTTCTTTTTTTGCATATATGGTTTGATAACGTAGTTCATCATTTTTTTCTGTTGGTCTATTAATATATTTTGGTAATGGAGTTTTACCTATTTCTTTTATCTTTTTTATAAATTCTTCATGAGTTCCATTAAAATGTAATTGTAATATTCTTCCTCTAGAAGTTGTATTATCTATCACTTCTCCAGTTAGTCCATACCCGAAATTTAATTTATTTCCAACTCGTACTTTTCTCGCTGGATCTACCAAAACATCCCATGTTCTATCTTTTTTATCTAATTCTCTTAGTAAAAAAACTTCTATTTTGGCTTCTGTTTTTTCTTTATTTCCGAATAATCTAGCTGGAAAAACTTTAGTATTGTTTAAAATTATAGTATCACCTTCTTCAAAATATTGGTGTAGATCTTTGAATAGTTTATGTTCAATTTTTTTGTTATTTCTATTAATAATCATTAATTTAGATTCATCTCTTTCTGATGACGGGTATTTAGCAAGAATATTTGAAGAAAAGTTAAAATCAAAGTCTGAAGTTCTCATACAAAAATAAATATGTAATTTTTCACATTAAATAAAATTTTTATAAAAATAGATTATTTTTTTTCCAAACTAAATATGATTTATTATTTAATTTTTATAAAAACTTTTTTTTTATAAAAAAAAGATGTATAATTGCAATCTTGATTGTTCTTTGATTAAAAAAGCTTCTAGTACTGATAACTTCGTTTTTTATAATTAAGATATTTTTTTGATATTATTATTTTACAACGAAGAGTTTGATCCTGGCTCAGGATGAACGCTAGCGGCGGGCTTAACACATGCAAGTCGAGGGGCAGCATAAGATTTATGGAAACATAAATTTTGATGGCGACCGGCGTACGGGTGCGTAACACGTACGTAACCTACCTTTTGCTAGAAAATAGCCTGAGGAAACTCGGATTAATATTCTATAGTATAATTAAACCGCATGGTTTAATTATTAAAGCAGTAATGTGGCAAAAGATGGGCGTGCGCCCGATTAGTTAGTTGGTGGGGTAAAAGCTTACCAAGACTATGATCGGTAGGGGGCCTGAGAGGGTGATCCCCCACACTGGTACTGAGACACGGACCAGACTCCTACGGGAGGCAGCAGTGAGGAATATTGGTCAATGGAGGAAACTCTGAACCAGCCACGCCGCGTGCAGGAAGAATGCCTTATGGGTTGTAAACTGCTTTTGTTTAGGAATAAAGATTTCTACGTGATAGAAATTTTGAATGTACTATACGAATAAGTGTCGGCAAACTCCGTGCCAGCAGCCGCGGTAATACGGAGGACACAAGCGTTATCCGGATTTATTGGGTTTAAAGGGTGCGTAGGCGGTTTATTAAGTCAGTAGTGAAATGTTACAGCTTAACTGTTAAAATTGCTATTGATACTGGTAGACTTGAGTGAGACTGGAGTAGCTGGAATGTGTGGTGTAGCGGTGAAATGCATAGATATCACACAGAACACCAATCGCGAAAGCAGGTTACTAAGTCTATACTGACGCTGAGGCACGAAAGCGTGGGGAGCAAACAGGATTAGATACCCTGGTAGTCCACGCCGTAAACGATGATCACTAGTTGTTGGATTTTTTTCAGTGGCTAAGCGAAAGTGATAAGTGATCCACCTGGGGAGTACGGCCGCAAGGCTGAAACTCAAAGGAATTGACGGGGGCCCGCACAAGCGGTGGAGCATGTGGTTTAATTCGATGATACGCGAGGAACCTTACCAAGGTTTAAATGTACTACGAATAAGCTAGAAACAGTTTAGTCTTCGGACGGAGTACAAGATGCTGCATGGTTGTCGTCAGCTCGTGCCGTGAGGTGTTGGGTTAAGTCCCTTAACGAGCGCAACCCTTGTTGTTAGTTGCCATCGAATAATGTCGGGGACTCTAACAAGACTGCCGACGCAAGTCGAGAGGAAGGTGGGGATAACGTCAAATCATCACGGCTCTTATACCTTGGGCCACACACGTGCTACAATGGTCGGTACAAAGGGTTGCTACTGGGTGATCAGAAGCTAATCTCTAAAAGCCGATCTCAGTTCGGATTGGAGTCTGCAACTCGACTCTATGAAGTTGGAATCGCTAGTAATCGCATATCAGCCATGATGCGGTGAATATGTTCCCGGGCCTTGTACACACCGCCCGTCAAGCCATGGAAGTCGGTGGTACCTGAAATCGGTGACCGTAAAAGGAGCTGCTTAAGGTAAAATTGATAACTGGGGCTAAGTCGTAACAAGGTAGCCGTACCGGAAGGTGCGGCTGGAACATCTCTTTTTTTAGAGTATTTTTCTTAATTTATAAGATATTTCGAGTTATTAGCTAGAAGCTTTTATATATTTAATAAAATAAAATTGAGATTGATTATTATTATCAGTCTCGTAGCTCAGACGGTTAGAGCGCTACACTGATAATGTAGAGGTCCGCGGTTCAATTCCGCGCGAGACTACATAATGAGGATGAGGATGTAGAGGGGAATTAGCTCAGCTGGCTAGAGCACCTGTTTTGCACACAGGAGGTCATCGGTTCGATTCCGATATTCTCCACAATTTTTATAAGTTCTTTGACATACATAATATACATAAAATGAGGAATAAAAAAAGCTAATAAAGGGCGTATGGTGGATGCCTTGGCTCTGAGAGGCGAAGAAGGACGTGATAAGCTGCGATAAGCTGCGAGGATTGGCACATACAAATTGATTCGCAGATTTCCGAATGGGGAAACCTATCATATTTAACCATATGATATTACATAAGTAAGGCAAACCTAGGGAACTGAAACATCTAAGTACCTAGAGGAAAAGAAAACAAATAGTGATTCCGTTAGTAGTGGCGAGCGAAATCGGAACAGCCCAAACCGTTATAGTTTAGGCTATAATGGGGTAGTAGGTCTACAATATATTAAGGATTATTTTTTTATAGTAGAAAAAACTGGAAAGTTTTACCATAGAAGGTGATAGTCCTGTACGCGAAATAGAAAAATTACCTTATGTAGTAACCTGATTAGGACGGGACACGTGAAATCTTGTCTGAATCTACCGGGACCATCCGGTAAGGCTAAATACTACTCAGAGACCGATAGTGAACTAGTACCGTGAGGGAAAGGTGAAAAGTACTTCGAATAGAAGGGTGAAATAGATCCTGAAACCATACGCTTACAATCTGTCGGAGCTTTCTAGTAAAGTGACGACGTGCCTTTTGCATAATGAACCTACGAGTTAATTTTTTCGGCAAGGTTAAGTAGTTTTGCTACGGAGCCGTAGCGAAAGCGAGTCTGAATAGGGCGTATAGTCGGAGGAATTAGACGCGAAACCGAGTGATCTACCCATGAGCAGGTTGAAGCTATGGTAACACATAGTGGAGGACCGAACCGGTTGACGTTGAAAAGTTTTCGGATGACTTGTGGGTAGGGGTGAAAGGCCAATCAAACTCGGAGATAGCTCGTACTCCCCGAAATGCATTTAGGTGCAGCATCGTGTTAAGTAATACAGAGGTAGAGCTACTGATTGGATGAAGGGGCTTCATCGCCTACTAATTCCTGACAAACTCCGAATGCTGTTATTATGTTTCACGGTAGTGAGGGCATGGGTGCTAAGGTCCATGTCCGAGAGGGGAACAACCCAGACCATCAGTTAAGGCCCCAAAGTATATATTAAGTTGATCTAACGAAGTTTAGTTACTTAGACAGCTAGGATGTTAGCTTGGAAGCAGCTATTCATTTAAAGAGTGCGTAACAGCTCACTAGTCGAGTGATTAAGCGTGGATAATAATCGGGCATAAATATATCGCCGAAACTATGGAATTTATTTATTGATAAATAAATTGGTAGGGGAGCATTGTAATAGCGTAGAAGTTATATCGAAAGATATAGTGGAGTTATTACAAAAGAAAATGTAGGTATAAGTAACGATAATGCAGGCATAAAACCTGCACACCGAAAAACTAAGGATTCCTCAGCTATGTTAATCAGCTGAGGGTTAGTCGGCTCCTAAGATGATACCGAAAGGTGTAGTCGATGGATAACCGGTTAATATTCCGGTACTTGCTCTTATTGCGATAGGGGGGACGGAGTAATGAAACTACCGCGTACGGACGGAAGTGTACGTTAAAATAGTTAGGTATAAAATATATAGGAAAATCCGTATATTTTGCTAATCTATGATAGTACCACAATCCTTCGGGAAAGTGGATAGTGTAGGTAAGGGCTTCCAAGAAAATCCTCTAAGCTTCAGATGAGAGTAAGCCGTACCAAAACCGACACAGGTAGTTAAGGAGAGTATCCTAAGGTGCTCGAGTGAATCACGGCTAAGGAACTAGGCAAAATGAACCTGTAACTTCGGGATAAAGGTAGCCTTCCTTTTTAAGGAAGGCCGCAGCGAAGAGTTCCAGACGACTGTTTATCAAAAACATAGGACTCTGCTAAATTGAAAAATGATGTATAGGGTCTGACACCTGCCCAGTACTGGAAGGTTAAAGAAGAAAGTTAGCTTCGGCAAAGCTTTTAACTGAAGCCCCAGTAAACGGCGGCCGTAACTATAACGGTCCTAAGGTAGCGAAATTCCTTGTCGGGTAAGTTCCGACCTGCACGAATGGTGTAACGATCTGGAAACTGTCTCAGCCGTGAGCTCGGTGAAATTGTAATATCGGTGAAGATGCCGATTACTCGCAATGGGACGAAAAGACCCTGTGAACCTTTACTATAGCTTCGTATTGATTTTGATTAGAATATGTGTAGGATAGGTGGGAAACTTTGAAACGTCTTCGCTAGGAGATGTGGAGTTAACCTTGAAATACCACCCTTATTTTAGTTGAAATCTAACTTAATTTAGTTAAAAAATTAAGAACATTGCGTGGTGGGTAGTTTGACTGGGGTGGTCGCCTCCAAAAAGGTAACGGAGGCTCCCAAAGGTACCCTCAACACGTTTGGTAATCGTGTGTAGAGTGTAATGGCATAAGGGTGCTTGACTGTGAGACATACAAGTCGATCAGGTACGAAAGTAGGGCATAGTGATCCGGTGGTTCCGTATGGAAGGGCCATCGCTCAAAGGATAAAAGGTACTCCGGGGATAACAGGCTAGTCTCCCCCAAGAGCTCACATCGACGGGGAGGTTCGGCACCTCGATGTCGGCTCGTCACATCCTGGGGCTGAAGAAGGTCCCAAGGGTTGGGCTGTTCGCCCATTAAAGTGGCACGCGAGCTGGGTTCAGAACGTCGTGAGACAGTTCGGTCTCTATCTATTGCGAGCGTTAGAAGCTTGAGTGGAGCTGATTCTAGTACGAGAGGACCGAATTGGACGAACCTCTGGTGTATCAGTTGTATCGCCAGGTGCATCGCTGAGTAGCTAAGTTCGGAAGAGATAAGCACTGAAAGCATATAAGTGCGAAACTCACCACAAGATTAGGCTTCTTTTAAGGGTCGTTGTAGATGACAACGTTGATAGGCTATAAGTGTAAAGACAGTAATGTCATAGCTGAGTAGTACTAATTACCCGTAGGCTTTTAATATTCCTCATGTATATTATGGTTATTATGTATTTTTTTTAGCAATACTTAACTTATAATTTAGTTTTTAGTATATTTATTTATTACTTTTATATTTATATTATTAATGGGTGGTTATAGCAATATGGGACAACCTCTTCCCATTCCGAACAGAGAAGTTAAACATATTAGCGCTGATGGTACTAGTTTGATACTGGAAGAGTAAGTCGCTGCCCATTTTTTTTATTTTATAACAAACTTTCTGAATATAAATCTCTACTTTTTCTTATATCTGCACGAATAACACTTTCACTTCTGTAATAATAAAGACTTTTTAGACCAATTTTCCAAGCTTCAATATGAACTTTGTTTATATATTTTGCAGGAGTATTTTGATGAAAAGCAAGATTAATACTTTGTCCTTGATCAATATATTTTTGTCGTATACTTGCTTGTTTTATTAACTCTAGTTGATTAATTTCTTTGAAACATTTAAAAACATTTCTTTGTTCTTCATTTAGTGCGGATGTTAAACTAAGACAAGATCCTTTTTCATTCGCTATTTGTTCCCAAACTTCCGGAAGATTATATCCATTTTTTATAAGTATTTTTTCCAAATAAGGATTTTTTCGTATATGCATACCTTTCGCATCATCATCTACGTATATATTTGCAGCTATTGGCTCAACACCTTGAGAAAGCCCTCCGGCAAGTTTTGCAGAACTCCTATTAGGAGCTATAGCCATTAAAGTCAAATTTCTTCTTCCTGTTCCTACATTCCATTCAGGCTCTCCATATTCTTTTGCCAAATATTTAGTAGCTTCTATAGATTCTAATTGAATATTTCTAAATATATTATGTGATAATAACTCAGATTCTACAGATATAAAAGGAATCATTTTAGATTGTAAATAAGAATGCCATCCTAATGCTCCCAACCCCAAAGCTCTACTTTTTTCTGCAAACCGAACAGCATCCTCTATTCCTTTTATATTTTTACCTTTGTCAATAAATTCTTGTAAAACAGCATCAAGAAACAAAATAGCGTAAAAAACAGTTTTTGTATTTTTCCATTCAATATACTTGTATAAATTTAAAGAAGATAAACAACATACTAACGTATGACTTTCATCTGTAGGTAACATAATTTCGGAACAAAGATTGCTATGATGTATCTTTAATCCATATTTTTTCCAATTTTCTGGAATATTCTTATTAGCATTATCTATAAAAAATAGATATGGTTCTCCAGTTTTTACACGCTCTTTAAGAGTACTAATCCACAAAGCTCTTTCTTCCCCATTTTTTTCTAAAACCTTTTTCATAAAAGAATCAGATATAATAACACCTTGATGAACATTATGACATTGACGATTAATATCACCTTTAGGTTCTCTTATTTTCAAAAAATCTGAATATTCTTTATGTTCTACATTTAAATAAATAGCAACTGCACCTCTTCTTGTCCTTCCCTGTTTACTAGCTACTATAGTACTATCATATGATTTTATAAAAGGAATAATTCCATCAGAAAATCCCAATGCTCCATTCTTTATAGAACTTCCTATAGGCCTTATTAGACTAAAATCATACGATGTGCCACCTCCATGTTTACTTAAAATTGCCATTTCTAAATTTTTACGATAAATTTCATACATACTATCTCCTATTCTTCCAGAAAAACAACTAATAGGAAGGCCTTTTTCTGTTCCAAGATTCACCATTACTGGTGTAGATGGTATTAACCATCCTTTCCAAAGAATATTAAAAAATTTATTTTCCATTTTTGGCTTTTTAAGTATTCTAGCAGCATTTTTTGCTAATCTTTTATATGCTTCAAATGGATTTTCTCCATCTAATAAATATCCACCTTTAATTGTTGTTAAATACAATTCATTATTAGCCCAAATAGGAAAATCTATATCTACTTTCCATCCTTCTTTTTCTGCAATAGGGTGTGTTTCCATTTCTTCTATATTGCAACTATTTTTTTTCGCTTTCTTTTTCTATTTTTTCTTTTAATTTTGCTAATCCAGCTATATCTCCAAGAGTAGATCTTTCTAATTTTCTACCTCTTCGTTGTTCCTTTCTTTGATCTTTATTACGATCACGATAAACAGATACATGGGAAACAACAATTTTTCTAGTATCTTTATTGAATTCAATAATTTTAAAATCCATTTTATCTCCTTTTTTAGGATAGGAACCATTTTTTTTCTCTAAATAACGTAAAGGAGCAAATGCTTCAATATATCCACCACCATTATTTTCTTTTTCTATAAAATGAATAGTAGCACCTTTATCAAAAATATTTGATATAACTCCTTGATGTATACTTCCAACATAATATATTTTTTCATAACAATTCCATGGATTTTCTTTTAGTTGTTTATGTCCTAAACTTAACCTTCTACTTTGAGGATCTATAGAAAGAATAATAATCTCTAATTTATCATTAATATTACAAAATTCAGAAGAATGCTTCAACTTTTTTTCCCATGAAAGATCATTATTATAGACTATACCAGATATTTCTTTATCTAACTCCAAAAGAACACCAAAATTCGTAAATTTCTTAACGGTACCTATATGTTTAGAACCAACAGTATACCGATTCTGTATATTTGTCCAAGGATCTTCCGTTAATTGTTTAACACTTAAAGACATTTTCCTTTCTTGACGATCTATTGTTAATATGATAGCTTCTAATTCATCTCCTATTTGAACAAAATCTTGAGTAGAAGATAAATCTGTAGACCAAGACATTTCACTAATATGCAATAATGCCTCCACTCCTGGTATAATTTCTACAAAAGCTCCGTAATCAGCTAAAACAGTAACTTTACCTTTAACACGACTTCCTACCTTTAAATCTTTATCTAAAGAATTCCAAGGGTGCGGTTGTAATTGTTTTAAACCTAACTGTACTCTATTTTTTTCTTTATCAACACCTAATACAACAAATTTTAATTCTTGTTCTAATTGAACAACTTCTGTAGGATGATTTATATGTGGCCAACTCATATCAGTAATATGAAGTAATGCATCTACTCCTCCCAAATCAACAAAAGCACCATAAGGAAGAATGTTTTTTATCTTTCCTTCTAAAACTTGTCCCTTATCCAATTTTGATATCATTTCTTTCCTCTGCTCTTCCATGTCTCTTTCTATCAAAACCTTATGTGATACTACTACATTTTTTGTTTTTTGGTTAATTTTAACTACCTTAACCTCCATTGTTTTTCCTACGTATGTATCATAATCCCTAACAGGTTTTACATTAATATGTGATCCTGGTAAAAAACATTCTATATCAAATATTTCTATAATTAAACCTCCCTTAGTTCTAGCGGCTACATATCCCAATACAACTTCTGATTTTTCATATGTTTGATTTATTTTTTGCCAATTTCTTAATGTTTTCGCTTTTAAATATGATAAAATACATTGTCCTTTATAGTCTATTTTAACTACCATTACTTCTATTTTTAGTCCAATTGTAATGTTACAATTTCTAAACTCACTGATAGGAATAATACCTTCTGCTTTAAATCCAATATCTACAATAACATTTTTATCTGTTATATATGTTATAATTCCCTGATATATTTCTAATTCATGAATATCAGGTAAAGTTTTTACATATATTTCCTCTATTTTTTTTCTTTCTATTTGTTGTATTTTATCATTTGAATGATTTTCATATTTTGCCCAATCAAAACTATTCTTATTACTCCCTCCATAATCATTTCCTATTATTAAATTTTCATTGTTTTTTTCATATAAATGGAATTTATTTTTTTTTATTTCTTCAGTTTGATTAGACATAATATTTATTATTTTTTCTTTATTTTCTACAATTTCTTAAGAAAAATGCTTATAGAAAATACAATTAATATTTTATTAATTTTTGACTAGTAATTATTGTTTATTTATTAATTCTTTACAAGAAAAGAGATAATACAAAACTAATAATTTTTCAGTAACTTTTTTCTACTAATTAAAATAAAATGTACTTTATTTTCGATACTGAAACAACTGGTTTACCCAGATCTTATAAGGTTCCGATATCTAATACTAACAATTGGCCAAGATTAGTTCAATTAGCATGGCAAACTCATGATATAATGGGAAATATTATAGATTTTAAGAACTTTATTATAAAACCAAATGATTACGATATTCCTTTTAATGCTTTTAAAATACATGGAATAACTAATGAAAAAGCAGAAAAATATGGAGAAAATATAAATCATGTTCTTCATGAATTAAAAAAAAGTATCGATAAATCTAAATGTATAGTTGGACATAATTTAGAATTTGATATTAAAGTTGTTGAATGTGAGTTTTTCAGACAAAAAATAGAAATTTCTTTTGAAAAAAAAAAAAAATTAGATACTAAAATAATTTCTGCTCCTCACTGTAAATTGTTATCTATAGGTAGTAATAATAGCAATAGAAAAAAAAAATTCAAATGGCCTACTTTATCCGAATTATATAATTTTTTATTTAAAGAAAATGTTCCAAATGCACATCATGCAGGAAACGATGTAAAAGCTACAGCCAGATGTTTTTTCGAACTTTTACGTATTGGAATAATTACACATAAAGATATAGGAATAAAATACGATATAATAAAAAAATTTCAAGATAATAACTCTTATCAAATATCTTCTTCCATGGTAGATTTTGATAAATATTTTCCTTCTTACAAAAAAGAAAAAATAAAAAAAAGTAGCACAGAAGTTAATGAAAAAAAATATTCATCAGAACTAAATAAAAAAAAGTATTATCATCTTCATAATCACACTCATTTTTCTATTCTTAATTCAACCATTGATATAAAATCTTTAGTAAATAAAGCTATAGAATTTAATATGTCTGCTGTAGGTATAACAGACTATGGAAATATGATGGGATCATATTATTTTTTAAATGCTATTCACAATGTAAATAAAAAATATTCACCTGAAAAGTACATTAAAGGAATAATTGGTTGCGAAATTTTTATATCAGACAATTATTTACAAAAAAAATTTACAAAAGAAGAACCAGATATAAGATTTAGACAGGTTTTATTATCTAAAAATAAAAAAGGATATCAAAATTTGACAAAACTTTGTTCTTTAGGTTTCATAAAAGGATTTTATGCTGGTATTCCTAGAGTAGGAAAAGATTTAATTGAAAAATATAAAGAAAATTTAATAGCTTTAACTGGAGATTTAAATTCAGAAATACCATATAACATATTAAATTTTGGAGAAAAAAAGGCCGAAAAAATTTTTCTGTGGTGGAAAAATCTTTTTAAAGAAGATTTTTACATAGAATTATTACGTCATGGACTAGAAGAAGAAAATTATGTTAATAATGTACTATTAAAATTTTCCAGAAAATTTAACGTAAAATATATCGCTCAAAATAATACTTTTTATTTAGATAAAAAAGAAGCGAATGCTCATGATATTTTGCTTTGTGTAAAAAATGTCGAAAAAAAATCAACTCCTATAGGAAAAGGAAAAAATTATAGATTTGGTTTACCCAATCATGAGTTTTATTTCAAAAGTCCCCAAGACATGAAAAAAATATTTCATGATATACCGGAATCGTTTGATTTTTTAGAAGATTTAGTAAAAAAAATAGAATCTTATAGTATTTCACACAAAGTATTATTGCCTAAATTTCAAATTCCAAAATCTTTTGAAAATCCAATGGATAAAATTGATGGAGGAAATAGAGGAGAAAATCATTTATTGAAAACAATAACTTACAGAGGAGTAAAAAAACGTTATAAAACGATAACTAAAGAAATTGAAGAAAGAATTTTATTTGAATTAAAAACAATAGAAAAAACTGGATATCCTGGTTATTTTCTTATTGTTCATAATTTTATTTCTCAAGCTAAAAAAATGAATATTTCTGTAGGTCCAGGAAGAGGTTCTGTTGCAGGATCTGCTGTAGCTTATTGTTTAGGAATAACAAATATAGATCCTATCAAATATAATTTACTTTTTGAACGTTTTTTAAACCCAGATAGAGTTTCTTTACCAGACATAGACATTGACTTCGACGATAAAGGTAGAGATAAGATAATTGAATGGGTAGTTGAAAAATATGGTAAAAATCAAGTAGCACAAATTATAACATATGCTACAATGGGTGCTAAATCATCTATTAGAGATACTGCTAGGGTTTTAGATTTACCATTGAAGGTAGCAGATAAAATGGCAAAAATGGTTCCAAATATGTTTTCATTAAAAACAATATTATCAAATAAGAATCACATTATATCGGGAAGGTTAAGTAAAGATGATTTAAATAATATCCAAAAATTGAGAAATATTGCAAAAAATGAGGATACATTAGAAGGAAAAGTATTACAGCAAGCAAAAATTATAGAAGGGACGATAAGAAGTACAGGAATACATGCTTGTGGAATTATAATAAGTCCATTCGACATAAAAGAATATGTTCCAGTATCTGTATCGAAAGAATCAGAATTATTATTAACACAATTTGATAATAATGTGGTGGAACATGTTGGTTTACTGAAAATAGATTTTTTAGGTTTAAAAACTTTAACTATAATAAAAAATGCTATCGATATTATAGTGAAATTAAAAAATATAGATACCAAAAAATTTTCCTTTTCTCTAAAGGATACAAAAACTTATAAACTTTTTCAAAAAGGAGAAACTATTGCTATTTTTCAATATGAATCTATTGGAATGCAAAGATACTTACGAAAACTAAAACCTGATAAATTTGATGATTTAGTAGCAATGAATGCATTATACAGACCTGGACCTTTACAGTATATTCCTAATTTCATATCTAGAAAACATGGAAAAGAAAATATCACTTATGATTTACCAGACATGAAAGAATTTTTGGAAGAAACTTATGGAATTACAATATATCAGGAACAAGTTATGTTAATAGCACAGAAACTAGCTGATTTTAGTAAGGGAGATGCAGATCTACTTAGAAAAGCTATGGGGAAAAAACAAAAAGACGTATTAAATAAAATGAGAAATCAATTTATTCATAAAGCTATAGAAAAAGGGTATCCAAAAAAAATTATAGAAAAAATATGGAAAGATTGGGAACATTTTTCTTGTTATGCTTTTAATAAATCTCATGCAACATGTTATGCATATATAGCTTTTCAAACTGCTTATTTGAAAACACATTTTCCACATGAATATATGGCTTCTGTTCTAAGTAATAATATGGATAATATTAAACAATTAACTCTTTTTATAAAAGAGTGTAAGAGAATGAAAATATCTGTTATTAGCCCGGATATCAACCAAAGTGATTCATATTTTATGGTTACTGGTAATAATTCTATTCAATTTGGACTTACTGGTATTAAAGGAGTTGGAGAAAATGCTGTTAAAGTAATTCTTGGAGAAAGAAAAAAAGGTCCATTTGCTTCCATTTATGATTTTGTGAAAAGAATTGATTTACGAGTAGTGAATAAAAAAACTTTGGAAAGTTTAATATTATCTGGATCTTTGGATCGATTTAATTTAGAAAGAGATCAATATTTTATTATTGAAGGTGATACAAAATTGAGTAATTTGGAGAAAATTATTCGGTTTGGATCAAAACATCAAAAACAGAAAAAAATAACAAATAAATCACTAAAATTAGATAAAAACCCTATTTCTTTTCAAACAAAAAATATGTGGAGTAAAATAGATATTTTATCTAAAGAAAAAGAAGTATTAGGTGTTTATATTTCTTCTCATCCTTTAGATGATTATTATTACGAAATAAAATATCTTACAAATACATCTTTAGATAAAATAAACAAAAAAGAATATGATCTTGTTGGAAAGAAAATTTATATATGTGGAATTTTATCAAAAATAGAAAAAAAAATGTATGTAAAAAGTGGGGTACAATATGGAGTATTTTCACTAGAGGATTATAGTAATTCTATAGAATTCAGAATATACGGGAAACAATATGTTAAATATGAATCAATATTATGCATTAATAATTTATTACATTTATCAATATCAATTGATAAATCAAATAGGTATAAAAAAGAAAATATAATAAAGATTATACATATAGAAAAATTACAAAATGTAATAAAAAAGTTGATACAAAAACTAGTTTTGAAAATTAATATTAATGAATTGAATGATGTATTTATTAAAAAAATAGATGAAATTTTTTCTCAGGAGGTAGGAGATCAAAAACTATACATTATTCTTTACGATAAAGAAAATCGTATTCTTTTAAACTTTGAATCAAAAAAATATGGTATCAATATTAATTCAAAATTTTTAAGAAAATTAGAAAATATAAAAGGTTTAGATTTTTATTTGAATTAAAAATTCAAATTAATTGAAAAGACTTTATTAAATTTGCAATTTGATACAGTTAAGTAAAAAAAAGTAAACTTATGAAGTATGATTTTTACTTCCAATCTATTATGCTATGCGTTTTTTTTAGTAGTTAGTGGTTTCTTACAAAGATGAAAATACAAGTTAGAGTATCTCATAAAGAGGATACAAAGTATGCTTCATTCATCTGCAATAAGATCAAAGAAGCAGCGAAAAGTAGAGGGACTGGTATTGCAGAAAAGGATCCAGAATATATTAAATCAAAAATGATTCATGGAAATGCTGTTATTGCTTTTTATGATGAAAAATTAGCAGGGTTCAGTTATCTTGATCTTTTTCAAGGTGAAGAGTTTGTTGTTAATTCTGGATTAATTGTATTTCCCGAATTTAGGAAAAAAGGATTAGCTAAAATTATTAAAATTGAAATATTTAGATTATCTAGAGAAAAATTTCCAAATTCTAAAATATTTAGTATTACAACGAGTAATACAGTTATAAAAATTAATACAGAATTAGGTTTTAAACCTGTTTCTTTTAGTGAATTAACTAAATCAGAAAAATTTTGGAAAGGATGCAGTAGTTGCGCTAATTTTGATATTTTAACCAGAAACAAAAGAAAAATGTGTTTATGCACAGGACTTCTATATAATCCTAATAATAAAAATAATAATCATCATCATGAAATTAAAAATGATGTAAGCAATAAATACAGAAAATATTTATCATTAGGAGATAAAATTGTTTTGGCTTATAGTGGAGGCTTAGACACTTCTTATTGTTTAAAATTTCTTATTCAGGAAGGATACGAAGTTCATACAGTTATTATTAATACTGGTGGATTTCAATATGATGAATTGAAAAAGATTGAAAAAAGAGCTTTAAGTATTGGTTCTAAATCACATCGTTCTATCAATGCAATAGAAGAATATTATCAAAATTGTATAAAATATCTTATATTCGGAAATATACTTAAAAATAATACTTATCCCCTATCAGTAAGTTCGGAAAGAATTTTTCAAGCTATAAAAATTGCAAATTTTGCAACATCTGTTCAAGCAAAAGCTATTGCTCATGGAAGTACAGGTGCTGGAAATGATCAAATTAGATTTGATGTAGCTTTTAAAATAATTTGCCCAAAAAAAATAATTTTATCTCCGATAAGAGATATGAAAATATCTAGAAAAGAAGAAATTGAGTATTTGAAAAATAAAGGAATATCCATTTCTTGGGATAGGTATAAGTATTCTATAAATAAAGGAATTTGGGGGACTAGTATAGGAGGAAAAGAAACTCTCACTTCTTCTCATGATTTTCCAGAAGAATCTTATCCTACAAAATTAAGCAGTAAAAAAAGTGAAAATCTAAAATTAGAATTTGAAAAAGGTGAATTAGTAAGTGTTAATAAAGAAAAAAGTAGTGCCATAAATAATATAATAAAAATTGAAAAAATAGCTTCTAAATTTGCTATAGGAAGAGGGATACATATAGGAGATACAATATTAGGAATAAAAGGAAGAGTAGCTTTCGAAGCTTCAGCTGCAATAATTATCATTAAGGCTCATCATTTATTAGAAAAACATATTCTTACTAAATGGCAACTTTACTGGAAAGAACAGTTATCCAACTGGTATGGTATGTTATTACATGAAGCTCAATATTTAGATCCTGTTATGCGAGATATTGAAAAATTTTTGAAAAGTACACAAGAGAGATTAACTGGAACTGTTGATATAATTCTTTATCCTTATAGATTTCATTTAGTTGGTATCAAATCAAAATTTGATTTGATGACTTATCCTAATATGGCCCAATATGGTGAAATGAACCATGCTTGGACAGCAGAAGATGTTAAAGGTTTTACAAAAATTTTAAGTAATCAAATGAAAATGTATCATAATTTAAATAAAAAAAATAATGATTAAAATAGGTATTATAGGAGGAACTGGATACACTGCTGGTGAATTAATAAGATTGGTCATCCATCACCCGAAATCTAACATTAAAAATGTAGTTAGTAGAAGCTGTCCAGGAAAATTAATTCATTTGATACATCAAGATCTTTTAGGAGAAAAAATAGAAAATATGAAATTTTCTCCTGTTATAGATAAAAATATTGATGTAGTTTTTCTTTGTTCCGGACATGGGAGATCTAGAAAAGAATTGAGTAATATACCATCTAAAATAAAAGTAATTGACCTAAATCAAGATTTTAGGATATATGATCAATCATTTTTTAATGGAAGAAAATTTATTTATGGACTACCAGAATTACAAAGAGATTCAATAAAAAAATATGACAATATTGCAAATCCTGGATGTTTTGCTACAGCTATCCTTCTATCTATTTTACCATTAGCCAATAATAATCTATTACAAAAAGACATTCACATAAGTGCTGTTACAGGGTCTACAGGTTCAGGTAAAAAACATAGTGATACTAACCATTTTAGTTGGAGAAATAATAACATATCTGTTTATAAAATTTTCCAACATCAACATTTGCAGGAAATAGAACAAATTATTCGTATAGTACAAAAAAATTTTTCTTCAAATATTTATTTTGTTCCATACAGAGGAAATTTCTCTAGAGGTATTATATCTACTGCATATACTCATTCAGTTTCACCTTTAGATGAAACTATTTACATGTATAAAAAATATTATAAAAATCATCCATTTGTCCATATTTCTGATATCAATATAGATGTTAAACAAGTAATCAATACTAATAAATGTATTTTATATCTTTTCAAGGAAAAGAGTAAATTAATTATTATAAGTATTATAGACAATCTTATTAAAGGAGCATCTGGTCAAGCTATACAAAACATGAATATCATGTTTAATCTTGAAGAAGATTGTGGGTTAAGATTAAAGTCTGTTCGTTTTTAACTAATAAAAAGGAAAATGAAATTATTTGACGTCTATTCTATACTAGATATAGAATTAAACAAAGGTAATGGAGTGTATGTTTTTGATATACATGAAAATAAATATCTAGATTTTTATGGTGGACATGCTGTAATTTCTGTTGGTCATTGCCATCCATATTATGTGAAAACTTTAATAGAACAAATACATAAAATATCTTATTATTCTAATAGCGTTTTTATTTCTCAAAAAAATAAATTAGCTGATTTACTTGGATCTATATCAGGATATGATAATTATTCTCTTTTCTTATGTAATTCTGGTAGCGAATCTAATGAAAACGCATTAAAAATTGCTTCTTTTCATACTGGTAAAAAAAAGGTTATTGCGTTTAAAGGAGCTTTCCACGGAAGAACAAGTGGTAGTGTTTCTGTTACAGATAATTACAAATTAGTGTCTCCTTTTAATGCACAACATGAAACAATATTTATTGATTATAATGATTTAAATATTTTAGAAAAAAAGTTAAAAAACAGAGATATTTGTGCTTTAATCATTGAAGGCATTCAAGGTATATCTGGTATTATAGATCCAGGATTTGATTTTTTTTGTAATGTATGGGCTCTTTGTAAAAAATATGATACAATTTTCATTATTGATGAAATCCAAAGTGGATACGGAAGAACTGGTCATTTTTTTTCTCATCAATTTTACCCTATACAACCAGATTTAATTACTGTAGCTAAGGGAATGGGAAATGGATTCCCTATAGGAGGAGTTTTAATACATCCTAAATTTAAACCATATTATGGAATGTTAGGAACTACTTTTGGTGGAAATCATTTAGCTTGCACAGCTGCAATTTCTGTTTTAGAAATTATCAAAAAAGAAAATTTAATTAAAAATGCAAAAAAAATGGGTGAAATACTATTACAAAAATTACGAATTATTCCAAATATTAAGGAAGTTAGAGGAAAAGGACTTATGTTAGGATTAGAATTTGATTTTCCTATTCATGATCTAAAAAATATTTTAATTTATAAAGAAAAAGTATTTGTTGGAACATCTAATAATCCATACGTAATGCGGTTATTACCTCCAATGAATATCAATATCAATCATGTCAAATTATTTATTCAGAAGTTAAGTAATGCCTTAGCATATATAAAAAAAAATGGAAAATAAAAAAATAATGAGAAGTGGGATTCTTGTATTAGAAGATGGTACGACTTATGAAGGTTTTCATTTTGGAGCTCCAGTATCATCTTCTGGAGAAGTTGTTTTTAATACAGCTATGACTGGTTATACAGAAAGTATAACAGATCCATCTTATAAAGGGCAAATTTTAACTTTTACTTATCCAATAATAGGAAATTATGGAATACCACCATATTCTTCTTCTTTTTGTAATAATGATAAAAAAGAAGGAATTTCAAAATTTTATGAATCAGATAAAATTCAAGTTTCTGGTCTACTTATTTCTTATTATTCTAGTCATCCATATCATTGGAATATGAATTTTTCCTTATCTGAGTGGTTATCTAAAAATAGAATTCCTGGATTATACGGTTTAGATACAAGATGTATTGCTAAAAAACTTAGAGATCATGGAGGATCTATGTTAGGAAAAATATTAATGGATAAAGTGGATAGTATTCCTTTTTATGATCCTAACGAAGATAATAATCTTTCTGAAAAAGTATCTATAAATAAAAAAATTATTTATGGAAATGGAAAATATAAAATACTAATTGTAGATTTTGGATTGAAAAATAATATTTTACGTTGTTTTTTACGAAGAAACTGTACTATTATAAGGGTCCCTTGGGATTATGATTTTACTAGGGAAGAATATGATGGTTTAGTTCTTTCTAATGGTCCTGGTAATCCTAAAATTTATAAAAAACCTATACATTATATTCGTATAGTTATGAAAAAAAAACGTCCTATATTTGGAATATGTTTAGGAAATCAACTTTTAGGTATTGCTGCTGGAGGAGATACTTACAAATTAAAATATGCACATAGAGGACATAATCAACCAGTAATATCCTTACAAACTGGAAAGAGTTTTATTACTTCACAAAATCATGGATATGTATTGGATACTAGAAATATTTCTAATGAATGGAAAATATTTTTTAAAAATTTAAATGATGATACTTGCGAAGGAATCATTCATGATAATAAACCTTTTTTTTCGGTACAGTTTCATCCAGAAGCTTCAGGAGGGCCTACAGATACCGAATTTTTATTCGATTTCTTTATTAATTCAATTGTTAAAAACAAATAATTAAAAGAATTTTCCAAAATTAGTATGAAAATAAAAAAAGTACTCGTCCTGGGATCAGGTGCATTAAAAATAGGAGAAGCAGGGGAATTTGATTATTCTGGTACACAGGCATTAAAAGCTCTTAAAGAAGAGGGATTTTATACAATATTAATTAATCCAAATATAGCGACTGTTCAGACATCAAAAGATATTGCTGATAAAGTGTATTTTCTTCCATTAACTTCATTTTTCATTGAACATGTTATTGATAAAGAAAAACCACAAGGAATATTATTGTCTTTTGGTGGCCAGACAGCATTGAATTGTGGAATTCAACTTTTTAATAAAGGAATTATAAATAAGTATCAAATAAAAGTTTTAGGAACTACTATTCAATCTATTATTGATAGTGAAGATAGAAAACTATTTAGAAATAAATTAACTGATGTTAATATAAAAACAGCAAAAAGTTTTGTAGTTTATTCAACAGATGATGCTGTTCATTATTCATTAGAAATAGGATTTCCTATCATTGTTCGATCAGCTTACACCCTCGGTGGTTTGGGAAGTGGACTAGCTAATAATATTAATGATTTGAAAAGAATAGTAGGAAAATCTTTTTCTTATTCTTCTCAAGTGATTGTAGAGGAATATTTGGAAGGATGGAAAGAAATTGAATATGAAATAGTTAGAGATATATATGATAATTGTATTTCTGTATGTAATATGGAAAATTTTGATCCAATAGGTATTCATACAGGAGAGAGCATCGTTGTCGCTCCTTCGCAAACTTTAACAAATTCTGAATATTATAATTTAAGGAAATTAGCTATACATATAGCTAGAATTTTTAATATAGTTGGAGAATGTAACGTTCAATTTGCATTAGATTATAAATCGGAAGATTATCGTGTAATAGAAGTCAATGCACGACTATCTCGTTCTAGTGCGCTTGCTTCTAAGGCAACTGGTTATCCATTAGCTTTTGTTGCAGCAAAATTATCCGTAGGGTATGGATTACATGAATTAAAAAACTATGTGACTAAAAATACTTCTGCTTTTTTTGAACCTTCCTTAGATTATGTTGTATGTAAAATCCCAAGATGGGATCTAAATAAATTTTATGGTGTTTCCAATAGAATTGGAAGTAGTATGAAGAGTGTTGGAGAAGTTATGGGTATAGGGGGGTCTTTTGAAGAAGCATTACAGAAGGGGATTCGTATGTTGGATATAGGGAAACAAGGATTTATAAATGTAAATAAAAAAAAACTTGGATCAAAAGAACTATTAAAAGAGTACCTCAAAAAACCAACCGACCAAAGAATTTTCTTTTTAGAAGAAGCTTTAGAAGAAGGTTTTTCTATTAAAGAAATACATGAATTAACAAAAATAGATCCGTGGTTTTTATATCAACTTGATAATATTTTTCAAACAAAAAAAGAAATAGAATATTTTCATCATTGGATAGATATACCAAAAGAATTATTACTAAAAGCAAAAAAAGAAGGTTTTTCAGACATACAAATAGCTAATATTTTTGTTGATAAAACAGGTGATAATAAAAAAAATATTTATGATATAGAAAAAAAAATTAGAAAATATAGAAAAGAAAAAAATATAATTCCTTATGTAAGACAAATTGATACTTCAGCATCTGAATATCCAGCATGTACAAATTATTTATATTTAACATATCATTCTATTCAACATGATATTGCTTATGAATTAGATGGAAAATCCGTAATAACATTGGGCTCAGGTGTTTACAGAATAGGAAGTAGTGTCGAATTTGATTGGTGTTGTGTAAATACTTTAAACACTATAAAAAAAGAATTTTATAGATCAGTAATGATTAATTATAATCCGGAAACAGTAAGTACAGATTTTGATATATGTGATAGATTATATTTTGAAGAATTAACTTTAGAACGTGTACTAGATATTGTTGAATTAGAAAAACCAAAGGGAACAATTGTATCTATGGGGGGACAAATTCCTAATAATTTAGTATTAAAACTTCATGAAAATGAAGTGAAAATTTTAGGGACATCTCCTCTATCTATAGATCAAGTAGAAAATAGATATAAATTTTCTAATGCTATGGATTATTTAGGTATAGAACAACCTAGATGGAAAGAATTATCGAATGTTGATACAATTTATCAATTTGTAAAAGAAGTTGATTTTCCTATATTAGTCAGACCTTCTTATGTTCTTTCAGGCGCGGATATGAATGTCATTTCCAACCAAGAAGAACTAAAATATTATCTTCATCAAAATCAAGAATCAGTTTCTGCAGAATATCCATTAGTAATCACAGAATTTATAAAAAATGCTAAAGAAATTGAATTAGATGCTGTGTCTCAGAATGGAAAAATATTATTTTATGCTATATCAGAACATGTAGAATTTGCAGGAGTACATTCTGGAGATGCAACATTAGTATATCCTCCACATAATATTTATTTGTCTACGTTAAAAAAAATACTTTCTATTTCTGAAAAGATATCCAAATATTTTAATATATCAGGTCCTTTTAATATTCAATTTCTATCTAAAGAGAATAAAGTAAAAGTTATTGAATGTAATTTAAGAGCATCTAGAAGTTTCCCATTCGTATCTAAAGTTTCTAATTTTAACATGATTCATTTAGCAACTCAAGTTATTCTTGGAAAGAAAAAAGGAAAAACAAAACCTAATTTTTTTACAAAAAATTTTATGGGAATAAAAGCTTCTCAATTTTCTTTCTCTCGTTTACAAAATGCTGATCCAGTTTTGGGTGTAGATATGTCATCTACAGGAGAAGTAGGATGTTTAGGGGATACTTTTGATGAAGCTATTTTAAAATCTATGATTTCTGTAGGTTATACTATTCCTAAAAAAAATATTTTAATATCTGGCGGTCCAATTGATTCTAAGTTAGATCTTTTAGAAGAAATAAAACTTTTACATAATAAAGGATATATATTGTTTGCAACAGCAGGTACTAATAGTTTTTTATCAGATAATGGCGTTCCATCTATCAAAGTTCATTGGCCAAATGTTAAAAAATATTCAAATGTTATTGAATTAATTAAGAATAGAAAATTAGATCTTATTATTAATATACCAAAAAATTTAAGTAGATCAGAATTAGATAATGATTATACAATTAGACGTTATGCAGTAGATTTTAACATTCCTTTATTGACTAATACACGTTTAGCAAAGGCTTTTATACAAGCATTTTGTTCTTTATCTATAGAAAAACTAATGATAAAATCTTGGGATGAATATAAATAATAGATGAATAATGATAAATTTATGAAAAAATTTTTTAGTGTAGAAGATATTGTTAATGTATATGATCTTATTAAAGAAGCTATTTTTTTAAAAAAAAATCCATACAATTTTAAATATAATAAAACAATTGGATTAGTCTTTTTTAATCCATCTTTACGGACAAGAATAAGTTCTCAAAAAGCTGCTTTTAATTTAGGATGTCATACTTGGATTTTAGATATTCATAAAGATTCTTGGAAAATTGAAATGAATGATGGAGAAGTCATGAAATCAACACAAGAACATATTAAAGAAGCTGTTTCTGTTATGAGTATGTATTGTGATATTCTTGCAGTAAGAACTTTTCCAAGTCTATCAGATAGAGATTATGATTATAATGAAGTTCTTTTTAAAAAGATATTAAATTATTCTAGGGTTCCGGTAGTTAACATGGAAAGTGCGACTTTACATCCTTTACAATCTTTAGCAGATGTTATCACCATTGCGGAGTTTACGTCTTTTTTTAGAAAAAAATGTAAAGTTGTTCTAAGTTGGGCCCCACATGTAAAACCATTACCCCATTCTGTTCCAAATTCTTTTTCTCAATGGATATCAAAAATAGAGGAAGTTAATTTCATTATTACGTGTCCAGAAGGATACAATCTATGCAAAAAATTTTCTGATGGAGTTGTGACTATACAAAACCAAAACAAGGCATTTGAAAATGCAGATTTTATCTATGCAAAGAATTGGAGTAGTTACTATAATTATGGTAAAATACTATGTAATGATGATGTAGGTAGTAATGATTGGATGATAACTAAAAATAAAATGGAACGAACCAATAAAGCAAAATTTATGCATTGTTTACCTGTAAGAAGAAATGTGGTAGTAGAAGATTCAGTTTTAGATAGTGATGATTCTATTGTACTAGAACAATCGGAAAATAGAATTTATTCTGCACAAATAGTTTTTAAAAAAATTATAGAATCTTTATGATGAAAATTCACGTAGTGAAAATTGGTGGGCATTTAATTAATGATGAAAATCTTCTGAATTTTTGTTTAGAAAGTTTTTGCAAATTGAAAGGGTATAAGATCCTGATACATGGAGGAGGGAAAAAAGTAAATGACCTTTCTGATAAGATGGGAATAGAAAAAAAAATTGTACGAGGTAGAAGAATTACAAATAAAGAAACTTTGGATATTGTAGTCATGACTTATGCTGGTATTATTAATAAAAATATAGTAGCTAAACTGCAATCTTATCAATGTAATGCTTTAGGTTTGAGTGGAGCTGATGGAAATTGTATTAAATCTTTTATTCGTAAAGACGATCATATTGATTATGGTTATGTTGGAGATATAATAGCAGATAAAAGTATCAATACAGATATAATAAAATTTTTATTAGAAATAGATATTATTCCTGTATTCTGCTCTGTGACACATAATGGAAAAGGTATACTTTTGAATACAAATGCAGATACTATAGCTTCTTGTATAGCTATTTCTTTATCAAAATATTATAAAGTAGAATTACATTTTTGTTTTGAAAAAAAAGGTGTATTACGAAATATAAAAGATTCGGAATCTTTTTACAAAAAGATAAATTTTTCTTTATTTCAGAAAATAAAAAAAGATCATACAATTATCAATCATGGAATGATTCCAAAATTAGAAAATGCATTTTTTGCTTTGAAAAATGGAGTAACTAAAGTAAGTATTGGTCTCCCTTCGCATATATTAAAAAGTCATGATCTTAATAAGACTGTTTTATGTCTATGATTGAATTACAAAAATTAAAGAAAGAAGCAATACTACTTCTTAAAAAATTAATTAATACACCTTCTATATCTAAAAAAGAAAATCAAGTTTCTATTTTGATAGAAAAGTATCTTAAAAAATATGGATTTATTGTAAATAGGAAATTTAATAACATATGGGTAGAAAATAATAATTATCCAAAAGTAGGAAAAATAAAAACTATATTATTGAACTCTCACCATGATACAGTGAAGCCTGGAAAGAATTGGAATACAAATCCTTTTCATGCATTTTTTATAAAAGAAGAAGATAAAATTGTTGGATTAGGAAGTAATGATGCTGGTGGATCTGTCGTTTCATTGATATCTACTTTTATCTATTTAAGTGGATTATATGAATTACCTTATAAATTAGTTCTTTCAATTACCGCTGAGGAAGAAATTTCAGGATCTTTTGGTGTCAGATCAATTTTATCAGAGTTAGGCCCTATTGATTTAGGAATTGTGGGGGAACCGACAAAAATGCAATTATCCATTGCAGAAAAAGGGTTAATAGTGCTAGATTGCATAGCAAGAGGAAAAACTGGTCATTCTGCGAGAAATGTAGGAATAAATGCTATTTATATAGCAACGAAAGATATAGAGATTCTAAAAAATTTATCTTTTGATAGAAAATCAGAATTATTAGGTTATACTACTTTAAATATAACTCAAATAGAAGGTGGGATACAACATAATGTTATTCCTGATTATTGTTCTTTTGTGATAGATATTAGGACTAATGAGTTGTATCATAATGATGAATTAATTCAATTCATACAAAGTCATATTACTTCTGAAGTAAAATCTCGTTCTTCACATTTAAATTCTTCTTTTATAGACCCTCTACATCCTATTGTTAAAAAGGCTAAGTCCTTAGGCATAAAAATTTATGGTTCTCCTACTCTATCGGATCAAAACATTATGCCTTTTTCCACTATTAAAATTGGAGTAGGAGATAGTATGCGATCTCACACACCTAATGAGTATATTTACTGTTCAGAAATAATAAAAGGAATAGATACTTATATTTCTTTATTGAAGGATTTTAAATTTTGAAATTTCAACAAAAAAGGTAAATTTGTGATGTTCTTAAAATAAAAAGAATATGTTACAAGAAATAAACGATGATTCCTTTGATAAGGTAATTTCAGAGTATAAAAAACCAATTTTGATAGATTTTTGGGCTCCATGGTGTGCTCCATGTAGAGCTTTATCTGTTATTTTGGAAGAAATATATAAAGAATTTAAATCAAAGTTTTTGGTATTTAAATTAAATGTAGATAATAATCCGAAAGTTTCTTCTAAATATGGTATACGTAGCATTCCTACCATGATTTTTTTTAAAAATGGAGAAAAAAAAGATATTCATGTTGGTGTTTCATCTAAAGAAGAAATCATAAAGAAATTAAATGATTTAATATAATAGTAAAAAATGAAATGGTCTGGTAGTTCAGTTGGTTAGAATACATGCCTGTCACGCATGGGGTCGCGGGTTCAAATCCCGTCCAGACCGCTTTTTATTTTTTTATATTTTATAATATCTTCTATAGATATTATTTTTATATGAAATTTTTTGGATATTTTTATCAGTTCTGGAATGCGTGCCATAGATCCGTTTTCGTTCAGTATTTCTACGAGTACACCTCCAGGTATGCATCCTGCCATTTTGCTAATTTCTATAGCAGCTTCCGTATGTCCAGGTCTTTCTAAAACACCTCCTTTTTTTGCACGAATAGGAAAAATGTGTCCAGGTTTATTAAATGCTTCTGGTTTTACTTCATGAACTAATGCAAAAATAGTTTTTGCTCTATCTGATACTGATATACCCGTACTAACTCCATAACCGATTAAGTCTACAGATATTGTAAAAGCAGTTTTTCTATAATAAGAATCCGTATTATTATTTTTTACCATCATTGGAAGCTCCAATTGATCGCATTTTTCTTCTGTTAAAGACACACAAAGTAATCCTCTTCCATGAGTTATTAGAAAATTAACAATTTTAGGAGTTATTTTTTCAGCAGAAACTACAAAATCCCCTTCATTTTCACGATTTTTATCATCTACCACAATAATAATTTTTCCATTTCTTACATCTTGTATGGCTTCATCAATACCATCTAAATGGACCACCATTTTTTTATTAATAATATAAATCATCCATTACAGTTTTATAAGTAATCCATATACTTATTGGTAAAAATAATAAATTTGGAGTCCATGCTCCTATCCACGGACTTATTTTACATTTTTCTGCCATATTGTGAGTTACAGTAAGTAAAATGTAATAAATGATAAATATAATGATAGCTATAATAGTTGGATAACCTATTCCTCCTTTTTTAATGATAGTACCTATTGATGCACCTATAAAAAACATTATGATACATGTTATTGGAAATGTAAATTTTTTATGTAATTCTAATTGGTATTTAGCTAGATAAGTTTTTTGGAAATAATTTTGTTTTAATATAATATTAATCTTTTCTATTAGTTCCTTTGTGTTCATAATATGAAATAAATTTTTTTCACGATTACGTAACATCATGATTTTTTTTACAGGTATTTTTAATTTTTGTATTAAAGTGTCAAAATTTATAATTTGATAGGAAGTTTCAACTTTATTTGAAGTTTCTCTATAATAAATACCATTATTCAATTTTAATTGAAAATAATTATAATTTTTATTAATTATAATTCCTTTTTTGGAAATAATTGTGTTAATTTCGTAATTTTTTCCATAGAATAATATGAACACATTATTATACATATTTTTTCCATGTTTTTTATCTATTCTTATGAAAAAATCTGGAAATAAGTTAACAAAATAACCCTCTTTTAATTTTGAATTAGGATTATATAATGCTATTTCGTATAATTCGATAGCTTTTATTTTCGCTTTTGGTACAATAAAGTCAGAAAAAAAATATAATACTACAGAAATAATACAAGTTAAAAATAAAATGGGCATCATGATGCGAAATATAGAAATACCAGAAGATTTTATAATTAAAATCTCTTGATTTTCAGATAATTCACCAAATGTCATGATAGAAGATAATAATATTGTGATAGGGATAGATAATGGAATAATAGTAATTCCAAAGTAAAATATCAATTCTAATATTACCAATATATGAATGTCTTTTCCTATTAATTCATCTATTTTACTCCAAAAAAATTGAATCATAAAAACGATAAATATTGTGGAAAAAGTAAAAAAAAAAGGAATTATAAATAAACGAATTATATATATATCTATTTTTTTAAACATCTAAATCTGGTTCAGGAAGTAAAAAAAATTCATTTTTTTTACCATTAATTTTTTTATATAATTCAATAAATTTTTGAATAGTTGATAATTCTATAAATGGACATTGTAATCGAATTAATTCATTTTTATTGGAAAATAATAAATCTCCATTTCCTATCAGATTTTCCGCTCCAGAGCAATCTAATATGGTTCTAGAGTCTATTTTAGAACTAACTCTAAAAGAAATTCTTGCAGTAAAATTAGATTTTATTAATCCAGTTATGACATCTACTGATGGACGTTGTGTTGCTATAATCAAATGAATACCTACTGCACGTGAAAGTTGTGCTAAACGTATAATATATGTTTCTATTTCCTTTTTTTTAAAAGAAAGACTCAAATCTGCAAATTCATCTATAATTACTATTATATAAGGAAAATCATATTTTTTTTTGCATTTAAATTTCAAGTTATACTCTTTAATATTTCTAACTTTATATCTTTCTAGAATTGCATATCTTTTATCCATCTCTTTACATAGAGAATTCAGTATATTTCTTGCATCATATAAATTTGTAATAATCGGATTTATACACTTAGGAAGTGTAGCAAAGTAAGATTTTGATATATTCTGATATATAGATAATTCTACTTTTTTTGGGTCGATTAAAATAAATTTTATATCTTTAGATTTTTTTTGAAACAACAAAAAAATAATTATAGCATTTAAACCTACTGATTTTCCTTGACCAGTGGATCCTGCTATCAGTAAATGTGGCATATTAGCTAGATCCATAATAAAAATTTCATTGAAAATTGTTTTTCCTAAAGAAATAGGGAGTTCCATTTCTTTACTTTTTTTATCACTTTCCTCTGAAAATAGAATTTCTTCCATATACACAATAGAACGTTTATGATTAGGAATTTCTATTCCTATGGTTCCCTTTGATGGTATTGGTGCTATAATTCTTATAGATACAGCGGATAAACTTAAGGCTATTTCGTTTTCTAAATTTTTTATTTTTGATATTCTTGTTCCTATATGAGGATATATTTCATATAGAGTAATGGAAGGGCCTATATTTGCTTCTACTTTATCTATTATTATATTATAATGTTTCAGTATTTGTTCTATTTTTTTTTTATTATTTTCAATATTTTTTTTCATTTCCGATATCATGGAATGATCTTCTTTCTTTCTAAGAATAGAATGTATTATGATTTTATTTTTTTTATCATTATTATTATTTTTTATTGGTTTATGTTTAATTGAAATATTTATCAATTGTAACATTAGTTTCATTACTTTATCAAAAATTTTATTTTTTTTTTTCTTTTCTTAATAATTATATAATATAAACTTATGCTAATCACGATTAGTATAAATAATCCAATTTTTCCAAACAAAGAAATCAAAAAATTACCTATTTCAAATCCAAATATTCCACTAAATATTCCAGTTTTATCTGGTAATATTATATGAGAAGTTATTGGTATCCATATACTGAAGAATATAAATTTATATATTATCGATTGATAAAAATTATCTTCTAATATATTTTTTTTTGCAAAAAGTATTTTTATACCTGTAAAAAATAGCAACATAGGTATAAAAAAAGCACTAATTCCAATTCCACAGTAAATAAAACAGTGTGATACAATAGCTCCAATTTTTCCTAGTAAGTTTTCTGCTATTATTTCTTTGTCAAAAATTATTAATTGACTTTGATCTTTTTTCCAATGAAAAAAAAAAGATGAAAAACTAAGAAATAAAAAAATGCTTATGCCTAATAAAAAAAGTCCAAAAATGGTTTCAATGATTTTATTTTTTTGCATATAGTTTTGTAGTAAACTTTTTAAGTTAAAATTATTATAAAACTTAAAAAAAATTTTTTTATTCTATGATTTGTTTTTTTTTAAAAAAGTTTTTTATAAAGGAAAATTTATTATCTTATGAAATAGTATAGATTAAGTTTAGATTATGAATATTAAAAAAATGAAAAAAACAAAAGTATTATTATTACTACTGGTATTATTTTGTTGTTATGCAACAACAACAGAAGCAACAACAGAAGCAACAACAGAAGCAACAACAGAAGCAACAATAGAAGCAACAACAGAAGCAACAACAGAAGCAGCAACAGAAGCAGGAATAAAAAAAATAGGTAAAACGAATAAGGTAGGTAAAACGAATAAGGTAGGTAAAACGAATAAGGTAGGTAAAACGAATAAGGTAGGTAAAACGAATAAGGTAGGTAAAACGAATAAGGTAGGTAAAACGAAGAAAAATAATAGGAATGGAAATAATAGGAATGGAAAAAATAGGAGTGGAAAAAATAGGAATGGAAAAAATAGGAATGGAAAAAATAGGAATGGAAAAAATAGGAATGGAAAAAATAGGAATGGAAGAAATAGGAGTGGAAAAAATAGGAGTGGAAAAAATAGGAGTGGAAAAAATAGGAGTGGAAAAAATAGGAGTGGAAAAAATAGGAGTGGAAAAAATAGGAATGGAAATAATAGGAGTGGAAGAAATAGGAGTGGAAAAAATAATGGGAATGAAACAGTAGGTGGTGGTGGTGGGGGTAGTAGTAGCAGCAGCGATAATAATAATAACAACAACGATGATAAAAAGTTGTTAATCATAACAGAAGAAGAAGATAAATGGGACAAAGATAAATGGGACAAAGATAAATGCGACAAAGATAAATG
>NZ_CP059207.1:0-319241 GCF_014252035.1 Blattabacterium cuenoti | reverse complement strand
GACAAAGATAAATGCGACAAAGATAAATGGGACAAAGATAAATGCGACAAAGATAAATGCGACAAAGATAAATGGGACAAAGATAAATGGGACGATCAAGTAACGATAAACGAAGAAACAGAAAAAATGAAAAAAGATAAGTCTCATTTGAACATATCTTTAGATTTATCAAACAGTATTAATTCTGCAGTAATAAATGAAATTTTTGAAGGATCTAATTTTTCTGAAGATTATTTAAATTTGGAAGTTAAAGGAAAAGTAAATGATAAAATTAGTTATCGTTTTTCAAAGAAATTAGATAATAATAAATATGATAATGATTATAATAATATCATGGATTTAGCTTACTTAAAATATAAGTGGAGTGATAATCTTGATTTATTGATTGGAAAACAACCTATTGCTTTTGGAAGTATGGAGTATACAAATCATTTTTATGATAAAGCATTTCGTTATTCCAACCTATATAAAAGGAATACAGAAAACCCTATTGGTTTCAATTTGATTTATCATCCAATCAAAAACCAAGAGTTACAATTCCAAATTACAAATAATAATAATAATGTACCAATAAAAAAAGAGTATGATAATAAAGTGTGGAGATATCCTATGGGAGCTACTTTGAATTGGAATTCAAGTTTATTTAATAAAATGGTAGAAAGCAGATGTTCTTATTCTATTTTTCAAGAGAATGAAAAGAAAAGCTTTTGGAAAGTATTAGCAATAGGTGGAAAATTGAATATTAAACCTATATCTATGGAAGCAGATTACATTTTAGATGAAGAAGACATTGAAAAAAATGGAAGTGTAACAAAAATTATACAGTCAATGGTTTTTGATTATAATAATTCACCATCTGTAAAATATGGAACTTATTTATTGAAGTTTAAATACAATTTTCTTCCAAAATGGAATTTTATTGCTAAATTTGTACATGAAATAGGTGTTTCTAAAAAAGAATTTGGAGATTTTTTTGGTAAAGATAAAATTTTTCAAAAGTTATATACTTATTATGGAGGTATCCAATTTCATCCTATAAAAAATAATGAGGATTTTACTTTACATCTTGTTTATAAAAATCAAATAGTAAACTATCATTTAAATCAAATGAAGAAGGAAAATAAGAACAATCATTTTATTTCTTTAGGATTTAGTTATCGTGTTAATATTATTTAAATAATTAAAAAAATATCGAGATATATTTTTTTTGTCTCGGTATTTTTTTTTTATTTTTATTTGGTATGAAAAAAATAGTACTTTATTTTGGATCATTTAATCCAATACATTTAGGGCATACAATTGTTGCTCATCATACAACAGAATTTATAGATATAGATTATGTTTGGGTGATCGTATCTCCACAAAATCCATTAAAAAAAAAAATATTATAGATTATGAGCATAGAATCAAAATGGTTCAGATTGCATTTTCTGATTATGATAAAATAAAAGTATTGGATATTGAACATGAAAATTATCCATCTTATACTATTCATACACTTAATAAGATAGAAATAAAATATCCAAAATATAAATTTTTACTATTATTAGGAGAGGATGCTTTTTATTCCATAAAAAAATGGAAAGATTATAAAATTATAATTAAAAAATATACTATAATAGTATACCCCAGAATTGGATATTTTTATAGTACAATGAGTCCAATTTTTAATCAAAAAAAAATTTCTTATTTGAAAGAAGCACCAATTATTGAAATATCTTCTTCTTTTATTAGAAGAAATACTAAAAAAGGAAAAAACATGAAACATTTACTTCATACAGAAGTATGGAATTATATAAAAAAATATAATTTTTATAGAAATCATTTAATATAATAAATTAATTATTGTTTTATTTTATATATAAAATATTGATAAGCTATTTTCAATAATTTTTTAAATTCAAGTTCTAATAATATTTTTTTTATCGGATTCCATTTTGGTTTTTTTATGTAAAATTTATCATCTTCAAAAGATAAAACTGGAATGTTTGTTACTATTGTAATTAACTTTTTATATAAAAATACCAAATGTTTATTATTTTCAATATTTTCTTTTAATTTTCCTTTTAATTCATTAGTTGAATCAAACAATTTTTCAATATTACCATATTTTTTTATAAATCTTGTAGCAGTTATTTTTCCTATTCCCGGAATTCCGGGAATATTATCGGAATAATCCCCCATCATACTCCATAAATCTATAACTTGTTTTGGATAGTTTACTTCAAATTTTTCTATTATTTCTTTTATTCCTAATATTTTTTTAGGATGACCTCTAAAAGGCGGAACATAAATTTTAATATTTTTTGTTACCAATTGACAAAAATCTTTGTCTAAAGTCATTATATATATTATATAACCCTTTTTTTCTGCAATATTTGCTATTGTTCCTATCATGTCATCAGCTTCATATCCTTTTATAGCATGTATAAAATGAATCCTCAAAGTTTTTAAAATATTTTTAATATAGGGAATAGCTATATGAATAGCTTTTGGGGTCTCTTTTCTATGTGATTTATATTTATTATATTTTTTTTTTCGAAAAGTTTTTTGATGATTATCAAATATAATTCCCATATAAAACGGTTTTTCATTATTTAATGTATTTATTAATAAATATATAAAATTCATAATGGGAGAAGTATCTAATCCTTTGGATGTAAGTAGAGGATTCTTATTATAAGCATAATAACTTTGATAAATCATAGGATATGCGTCTATTAAAAATAATTTTTTTTTCTTCATATATCAATTTTATTCTAAATTAATAATTTAGTTAGTAACAGTTATTAATGAGTTAATGAAAAAATCAAGTAGATATACAGTAACAGCTGCATTACCATACGCTAATGGGCCTCTTCATATTGGACACCTAGCAGGAGTTTATTTACCTGCAGATGTATTTGTTCGTTTTCTTAGAAGAAATAACATAGATGTTATTTTTATATGCGGATCTGACGAACATGGAGTTCCTATCGCAATTCAAGCTAAAAAAGAAAATAAAAAACCTAAAGATATAGTAAATAAATATCATCATATGATAAAAAATTGTTTTATTGATTTTGATATTAAATTTGATCATTATTCAAGAACATCTACAAAAGTTCATTATAAAATATCTACTTCTTTTTTTCGAAGATTTTATGAGGAAAAAAAAATTTTTGAAAAAGAATCTCAACAATATTTTGATGAAAAAGAAAAACAATTTTTAGCTGATAGATATATATGTGGTATATGTCCATATTGCAATAACAATAATGCTTATGGAGATCAATGTGAAAATTGTGGAAATTTTTTAAATCCTATGGATTTAATACATCCAAAATCTACTATAAGTGGAAATATTCCGATTTTAGAAAAAACTAAGCATTGGTATTTTCCTTTAAATAAATATCAAAAATTTTTAGAAAAATGGATTTTGGTAAAGCATAAAAAAGATTGGAAAGTTAATGTGTATGGTCAAGCAAAATCTTGGTTAGATCAAGGATTAAAACCACGACCGATCACAAGAGATTTAAATTGGGGGATTCCTATACCAATTAATGGATATGAAGGAAAAGTAATGTATGTATGGTTTGAAGCACCTATAGGATATATATCTTCTACTATAGAGTGGTCTAAAATAAAAAAAATGGATTGGGAACCTTACTGGAAAGATGAGAATACAAAATTAATTCAATTTATAGGAAAAGATAATATTGTATTTCATTGCATTATTTTTCCAGTTATACTTAAGGCTTATAATAGTGGATATATTCTACCGGATCAAATATTAGCCAATGAATTTCTTAATCTAGAAAACAAAAAAATTTCTACTTCTAAAAATTGGGCTGTTTGGTTGCATGAATATTTAGAAGATTTTCCAAATCAACAGGACGCACTTCGTTATATACTAATAGCAAATATGCCAGACAAAAAAGATAATAATTTTAATTGGAAAGATTTTCAAAAAAAAAATAATGATGAATTAGTTTCTATATTAGGTAATTTCGTAAATCGAACGATGACTTTAGTTAAAAGATATAATAATGGTATGGTACCATATCCTTTTAATTTTACAAAAAAAGATAAAAAAATTTTAGAAAATGTTAAAAATTATCCAAATAGTATAGGATTTTTAATAGAGTCCTATAATTTTAGAGAAGCTTTAACTTGTTTCATGAATTTAGCTAGAGTAGGAAATAAATATTTAACAGAAGAAGAACCTTGGAAAAAAAACAAAGAAAAAAAACGTTTAAATACTATTCTTTATATATCCTTGCAAATCGTTGGTGTTTTAGCTCAATTATCTGAACCTTTTTTGCCATACACAGCAAATAAATTATTAGACATGCTTCGTTTACAACCTTGTGATTGGAATCATATAAAAAATATAGAAAAAATGTTAGTACCAGGTCATTCATTGGGTAAATCTTCATTATTATTTGAAGTAATCACCAATGAAAAAATTGAAAATCAGTTGAGTAAATTAGGAATAAAAATACAAAATAAATAATACGACAGCAGCGGAGAGAGAGGGATTCGAACCCCCGGAGGTATGAACCCTCAACGGTTTTCAAGACCGCCGCAATTAACCACTCTGCCATCTCTCCAAAAAAAATATTCACATTTTTATTTCGATGACATTTCTAAGAAGGTCTTGCATAGTTTCTCTTTTTCTTATCAAAAAATCTTTTCCATTAATAATCATAACTTCAGAAGGTCTGTAACGAGAATTATAATTAGAAGACATAGAAAAGCAATAAGCTCCTGCATTTTTAATACATAAAATATCTCCTTCACGAATTTCTGTAACTTTCCTATTTAAACCAAAAGTATCTGATTCACAAATATATCCTACAATTGTATAAAAACGGAGACGTCCATTAGGATTCGAAATATTTTCGATACAATGATAAGCATCATAAAACATAGGACGAAGAAAATGATTAAATCCTGAATCAACTCCAGCGAAAACAGTAGAAGTTGTATGTTTGATCACATTGACATGAACTAAAAAGTACCCTGACTCGCTGACTAAGAATTTTCCAGGTTCAAATATTAAAGTTACTTCATTACCGTAATCTTTACAAAATGATTTAAATTTTTCTGTAATATAATTGCTTAAACAAACAAGATCTGTTTTTATATCATTTTTTGTATATGGAACTTTGAATCCGCTACCAAAGTCAATATAATCAATAATATCTGGAAGGTCCATTGCTATCCTAAATAAAATTTTTGCCCCTTCTAGAAAGGATTTTATATCTGATATATCAGATCCTGTATGCATATGGATTCCTTCTATTTTAAGTCCTGTATTCTTTAATATCCTTTTTATGTGAGGAATTTGATAATGAGAAATACCAAATTTAGAATCAATATGACCAACGGAAATTTTTGAATTACCTCCTGCCATAATATGTGGATTAATTCTAATTCCTACAGAATAGTCAGAAAAATATTCTCCAAACTGTTCTAAAATGGATAAATTATCCAAATTTATTCTGACTCCAAAATCTACTGCTTTTTTTATTTCTTTAATAGAAACACAATTAGGTGTAAATATAATTTTTTTAGGATGAAAACCTGCTATTAAACCTAACTCTACTTCTTGAATAGATACAGTATCTAATCCACTTCCTAGTTTTTGTAAAAATTTTAATATGTTAAGATTCGTATTTGCCTTACAAGCATAATTAATTATTAAATTATTTATACAACTGAAAGCATTTTTCATCTTTATATATTGTTCTTCTATTTTAGAAGAATCATAAATATAAAGAGGAGTCCCATATTTATTAGAAAGTTGTATCAACTTATTCCTATGGATTGGATAAATAATTTTCTCTTTCATTTTATTATCATCAATAAATTCATATTATTATTCTGTATGATGCAGAAAGCAGATTGTTTAATAATATTTTTTTATAGTAGAGATAAATGAATAACATCGTTCATATCCTTAACATAATCAAAAGTTAATCCTCTTAAATGTTCTGGTTTAATTTCTTCTACATCTTTTTTATTATCTTGAGAAAGAATTATTTCTTTAATATTTGCTCGTTTAGCTGCTAAAATTTTTTCTTTTATTCCACCTACAGGAAGAACTTTTCCTCTTAAAGTTATTTCTCCCGTCATAGCTATATGAGGTCTAATTTTTCTTTTAGTATAACTTGATACTAGAGAAGTTAACATGGTTATTCCTGCAGATGGTCCATCTTTAGGAACTGCCCCTTCAGGTACATGTACATGTACATTTTTTTCTTCAAACATTTTAGGATCGATATTAAATTCTTTGTAATGTGATTTGATATATTGTAAGGCAATTGTAGCAGATTCTTTCATAATTTCTCCCAAATTTCCAGTAATACTCAAATTTCCTTTTCCATTTGATAAACTAGATTCTATATATAAAATATCTCCACCAAAGTTAGTCCAAGCTAGACCGGTAACTACACCTGGAACATTATTTTCTTCATAACGATCTGGATCATGTGGTACACCAAGAATATTTTCTATTTTTTCTATACTCAATCTTTTTACATATTTTTTATTCATAGCAATATGTTTCGCTACATAACGTGCTAATTTTGCAATATGTTTTTCTAAAGTTCTTAATCCAGATTCTCTAGTATAACTTTCAATTATTTTTTCTATTTGTTTCGTTCCAAGTACTAAATCTGATTTTTTTATTCCATTGTCTTTTAATTGTTTAGGAATAATGTGTTTTTTTACAATTTGCGTTTTTTCTTCCACTGTGTATCCATTCATTTCTATGACTTCCATTCTATCTATTAGAGCAGGTTGTATATGAGAAAGTGAATTTGCCGTAGCTATAAATAATACTTTTGATAAATCGTAACCCATTTCTAAAAAATTATCATAAAATGATGTATTCTGTTCTGGATCTAAAACTTCTAACATAGCGGAAGAAGGATCTCCATTGGTTCCTAAACTCATTTTATCGATTTCATCGATAACGAAAACAGGATTTGAAGTTCCCACTTTCCGTATAGATTGCAATAATCTTCCTGGCATAGCTCCAATATAAGTTCTTCTATGTCCACGTATTTCAGATTCATCATGTAGACCACCTAAAGAAATACGGACATATTTTCTTTTCAGTGCAGTAGCTATTGATCTACCTAAAGATGTTTTTCCTACCCCTGGAGGTCCGTAAAAACATAGAATAGGTGACCGCATATCCCCTCTTAATTTTAAAACAGCTAAATATTCTATAATACGTTCTTTTACTTTTTCTAATCCATAATGATCTCTATCTAATATTTTTTGAGCATATTCTAAGTCAAAACTATCTTTTGAATACCTCCACCAAGGTAGGTCTATCATTAATTCTATATAATTTCTCTGTACGGTATATTCTGGCATTTGAGGATTCGTTCTTTGCATTTTTATCAGTTCTCTTTCAAACTGTTTTTTTGCTTCTTGAGGCCACTTTTTTCTAGAAGCTTTCACACGCATTTCATCAATTTCTTTCTCATAAGAAATATCTCCTAGTTCCTCTTGTATAGCTTTAATTTGTTGTTGTAAAAAATATTCTCTTTGTTGTTGATCCATGTCACTTCGAACACGAGATTGAATGTCATTTTTTAATTTAATCTGTTGGTGTTCTACGTTCAGAAAACGTAATGTTTCCATTGCTCTTTTTTTTAAATCATCGTATTCCAATAATTTTTGTTTATCTCTGATTGCTAAATTCATATTAGCTGCTACAAAATTTATTAAAAAAGAGGGACTTTCAATATTGCGTATTGCTATACTTGCTTCTGATGGAATATTTGGATTGTCTTGAATAATTTTTATAGCTATTTCCTTGATAGATTCTACTAAGGCAAGATATTCCTTATCATTACAAGATGGTTTTTTTTCTTCTAAGGCTAGAATTTCTGCTTTAAAATATGGATCATTTTGAATGAAACGATTTACTTTGAACCTTCTTTTACCTTGAAGAATTACTGTTGTATTCCCATCAGGCATTTTTAATAATTTTAATATTTTAGCAACAGTTCCAACAGAGTATAAATCTTTTTCACTCAGATTGTCTATTCCAGAATTTTTCTGTGTTAAAACTCCAACCGTTTTATCAAATCCATAGGCATCTTGTAATAATTGTATAGATCCACTTCTTCCCGCTATAATTGGAAAAACAATTCCAGAATACAAAACCATATTCCTAACTGTTAAAATACATAATTGTTTTGGAATATCGTCTTTCAAAAGCTGATCCTCTTCATCTTGACTCATTAGAGGGATAAATTCAGCTTCTGAATCGAATCCAGATTCGGTAAATATATTTTTTAGTAACATAAAAAAATAGATTTCTTAAATGATGAATTCTTTCATTCATACTATAGAATTAAATATACTTTTTTCTATATGAAAAACAAAACCATACATACAAGTACTATTTTATTCATTGAAAATATTTTTTAATAAATGTTGATTATGGATTTTTAATCATGTGTAAAAAAATATCTTCTGTTAAAATTTTAATAGTTCTCTTATATATACTTTTTTCCAGTTTAGAACCAAAATTTTTTCCAACTATTATAAAATTAATTTTATTATTTACAGTATTATATACTACTCCCCCCAAAGATTCTATGATGTCCTTTGCTCTATTACGGTTCATACAAGATAATTTTCCTGTAAATACAAAAGCTTTTCCTTCAAAACAGGAATTTTTTTTTATTTTTCTATTTTTAGAAGTGGAAAGATTTAAACCGAATTTTACAAGCATTTGAATCATATGTTTATTTTCTTGAATTGAAAAATAGGTGATTATGTTTTTTGAAGTTTCTTTTCCTATACCTGGAATAGAAATTAAATTATCATAACTGGCATGCATCAAATCATGTATATTCGTAAAATGTTCTATTAATCTTTTTGAGATATATTCTCCTACATGATGGATCCCCAAAGCATAAATAACTTTATGATAAGGAGTTAATTTTTTTGATGTTTCTATATTGTTTAATATTTTTTCAGCTAATTTTTCTTTTATTCCTTCTATTTGAAGTAGTTCTTTTTTTTTCAATTGAAATAAATCATATAGATTATATAAAAAACCTTTTTTGTATAATTTTTCTATTATTTTATGACCAATATTTTGAATATTCATTGATTTATCACTTACAAAGTGTATTATCTTTTTTATTCTTTTAGAATAGCAATTTTTATTGATACAATAGTATAATTCATTTTTTTTTATTAATGTACCATTACATGATGGACATTTTTTCAAAAAAAGTATGGGATCAGCTTTATGAGATCTTTTTTTAATATTTATTTCTGTTATTTTTGGAATTATATCTCCTCCTTTTTCCAGTAGGATAGTATCTCCGTGATAAATTTCATTTTTTTTGATAAAATGATTATTATAAAGTGTTACTCTTTTGATTGTTGTTCCGGAAATTGATATAGGAATAACATTGGCAACAGGAGTAATAATACCTGTTCTTCCTACTTGAAAAGTTAGGTTTAATAATTTTGTTTCTGATGGTTTTTCTCTAAATTTATAAGCTATTGCCCAACGCGGATATTTACTGGTACAGCCTAGAAAATATTGTTTTTCATATTCATTCACTTTAATAACTATTCCATCTGTTTGATAGGGTTGTTCTTTTTTATATATTTTCCAAAAATTTATAAAATAAAAAATATCATTTACATTTTTACAAAGATGTTTTAATGGAGTAATAAACCCCCAATTATTAATATATTTTAATGATTTATATTGGTCATAAAAAGGTAAATTTTCTCCTGAAACACTAAATGCTACACAATATAATCCTCTTGTAAATACTTCTTTATAATTATGAATTTTCAATGTACTACTAGCAGTATTTCTTGGATTATTATAAGGATTTTTTCCTATTTTGATACGTCTTTTATTTAAAATTAAAAAATTTTTTATAGGTAGGAATATTTCTCCACGTATTTCAAGGTAAGAAGGATAGTTATTACCTATTAATTTTAATGGGATTGATGTTATAGTACGTACATTTTTTGTGACATCTTCTCCTTTTTCACCATCTCCACGAGTCACTGCATGAGTTAAAATACCGTTTTTATAAATCAAGTTGATAGATACTCCATCATATTTTGGTTCACATACAAAGGATATATTATTGTCATTGAATAAATTGTTTATTTTTTCCAACCAAACTATTAATTCTTTTTTGGAGTAAACATTTTTCAGAGAATACATTTTGTATTTGTGATGGTGAATGGTACAATCTATTTTATCAACATCTGTTCCTATTTTTATACTTGGAGAGTTAGGGTCATATAATTCAGGATATTTTTTTTCCAAAACAGATAATTCACTCAATTTTTTATCGAAAACATAATCAGATATATCTGGATTATTCAATACATAGTATTTATAATTATGATCATCTAATTCTTTTCTCAGTTTTTTGATTTTATTTTCTATTATTATTTTATTATTCATTTTTTTATTTTTTACTACAGTATATTGCGCGAATCATTCGGAAATTTCCTTGAAAATCTTTTCTTATTTTTATACTAAAAAAACCTGATTTTTTTAAAAAATTAATAACATTTATATAAAAAAACTGATTTATTTCAAAATAAATATATACGATACCAGTAAATTTTTTTTTTATCCAAAAAGAAATTTTTTTGTAAAAAACTATAGGATCATTATTAGGAACGAATAATGCGCTATCAGGTTCATATTGAATAATATTTGGATGTAACATTTTTTTTTCAGATGATGTGATATAAGGAGGATTGCTAATGACAATGCTAATGGAGTTATTTTGAGTTATTGGTGAATAGAATATTAAATCTTTTAAAACGTTTAATTTTATTAAAGAAATGATGACATTATGTAATTTCATATTTTTTCTAGCCATAGAAATGATTTCATTCGAATAATCTATTGCATAAATATGTCCTATGTTAGGTTTTATCTTCTTTAAAGATATTCCAATACATCCACTTCCTGTTCCTATATCGAAAATTTGTACATAATTATCCTTATAAGGATCCGTATGATAATGATAGTTGTCTTGTAATACCCAATATACTAATTCTTCTGTTTCTGGTCTTGGAATGAAAACTTTCTCATTAACCATGAATTTCATTCCAAAAAAATGAGTATGTTTTATAACATATTGAATAGGTCTATTATTTTTTAATTCCCATAATTTTTTCATTAGTTTTTTATAGATAAATAAACTTATTTTTTCTTTATTTTTTAGTAAGGATAATACAGTAACTTTCTCACATTTTAATATGTGAGTCATGAGTAAAATAAATATATTATCTAATTCTTTTTCAGGATATGAGTATTTAAGATTTTTATTAAAAAAACGATAAAATTTATAAATGGAAACCATAATAATACGAATTAAAAAAATATTTACTTTGTTATAATAATTATTAAAATTATATTTAATGTTGATAAATAATGATACCATTGCATCTTTAGCTACTCCTACTACTGGTTCCAGTGCGATATCTGTTATTCGTATTTCTGGAAATGATTCTATTTCTATTGTTGAAGATATTTTTATTTCCATTAAACCAGGAAAAAAATTGAAAAATCAATCAACCCATACTATTCATTTAGGTTTTCTGGTAGAAGAAAAAAAAGTAGGTAATGAAAATTTTTTGGATCAAGTATTGATATCCGTATTTAAAACACCTTTTTCTTACACTGGAGAAAATATGATAGAAATATCATGTCATGGATCTTATTATATTCAACAAAAAATTTTGCAATTATTAATTAAAAAAGGAATACGTTTAGCTAAACCCGGAGAATTTACACTTCGTGCATTTTTAAACAAAAAGATCGATTTATCACAAGCTGAAGCTATAGCTGATATTATATCATCTGAGAATAAAGTTTTTCATGATATATCCTTGCAACATATAAAAGGATCTTTATCTAATACTATTAAGAATTTAAGGGATAAATTATTAGATTTTGCATCTCTTTTGGAGTTAGAATTGGATTTTTCAGAAGAAAACTTAATTTTTGCTGATAGATTTGATATTTCTTCATTTTTTCATAAATCAAAAAAAATATTAAAAGATTTAATTGAATCTTTTTCGTTAGGTAATGCCATAAAAAAAGGTATTTTTGTTGTAATTGTTGGAGGTCCTAATGTTGGAAAATCTACCTTATTTAATTCTATTCTTAAAGAAGAACGCTCAATTACATCGAGTCAAAAAGGAACAACTAGGGATTGTATAGAAGGTACAATTGTTTTAAATGGAATTCTTTTTAGATTTTTAGATACAGCTGGTATTAGAAAAAAATCGAAAAATGCAATAGAAATTCTTGGAATGAAAAAAACTATGAGTAAGATAAAAGAATCTGAAGTGATATTATATGTTTTTGACTCTTCTTCTATACAAAACATAAAAAGTATCAATAAAATTATTGATCAAATCAATAGTTTTGATAAAGAATATCCATCAAAAAATATTTTTGTTTTAGCGAATAAATCTGACATTCCTCATCATTTTCAATATTTTCAACATATAAAATCTAGATTTTCTTATTTTTTTGAAATTTCAGCAAAAAATAATCATGGAGTTGATCAAGTTCTCATAAATTTGAGTCATTTATTTGTTGAGAAGTTGAAAGATAAAAATATTATTGTTACGCAGAACAGACATTATGAAGCTTTGAATCTATCATTAGAAGAAATGAATTTAGCGCATGATGCTTTCAATAAAGGTGTATCAGAGGATTTAATTTCTATACATATTAAAGAAGTACTACGTCATTTAGGAAAAATAACAGGAGAGATAACAAATGAAGATATATTAACAAATATTTTCTCTAAGTTCTGTATTGGAAAATAATAATTAATAAAAATTAGTTATGTCACAACAACATATAAGGGTTCGTTTTGCGCCAAGTCCTACAGGTCCCCTTCATTTAGGAGGAGTAAGGACTGCGTTATATAATTATTTATTTGCTAAGAAACATGGAGGAACATTTATTCTTAGAATAGAAGATACCGATAAAAAAAGATTTGTTCCTAATTCTGAATCTTATATTTTAAAAACATTAAAATGGTGTCATATAGAACCAGATGAAGGAGTTGGATATGGAGGTCCATATTCTCCTTATCATCAATCTAAAAGAATAAATATTTACCGTTATTATATCAATCAATTATTAAATAATGGATACGCGTACTATGCTTTTGAAACAGATGACGATCTTGGTATAAAGAGGAAAGAATATAAAAATATGGGTTTAACTTTTTCATATAACTATGAAAATAGAAATAAGTTAGACAACTCATTAAATATGACTAAAGAACAATTAAAAAAAAAGTTAGATATATGTTCTTCCTATGTTATTCGATTTAAAATAAATCCTGGAGAAAAATTAAAAATGCATGATATAATACGTGGGTGGATAACAATTCATACAGATCAATTAGATGATAAAATATTATTAAAATCAGATGGAGTAGCTACTTATCATTTAGCAAGCACAATAGATGATCATTTAATGAAAATAACTCATGTTATTAGAGGGGAAGAATGGTTATCATCTTTAGCTTTGCATTTTTTGTTATACAGATCTTTTGGATGGGATCCACCTAATTTTGCACATTTACCTTTAATATTAAAAAAAGATGGTAAGGGAAAAATTAGCAAAAGAAATCCAGAAAATTTTCCTATATATCCTATGCAATGGATAAATGGGGATACCATTATTCCAGGATATAAAGAGTTAGGTTATTTTCCAGATGCTTTTGTAAATATGTTGGCTTTATTAGGATGGAATCCTGGAGGTAAAAGGGAAATTTTTTCTTTACAAGAATTAGTTAAAACATTTTCCTTAAGTAGGATAAAAAAATCTGGGGTTTTTTTTGATATAAAAAAAGTTTATTGGTTTAATAAAAAATACTTAATAAGTAAAAAAGAAGAAGTTTTTTCTTTTATGTGTAAAAAAATGCAAAAAAATTTCATTTTATATGAAAAAGATTACTTATGGAAAGTAATACATTTAACAATAAATAGAATTCATTTTATCCATGAAATATGGGAACATTCTTTTTATTTTTTTACACCACCCAGTTATTATGACACTTATTTTTTGAGAAAAATAAAAAATAATCATGAACAAATCATATTCAAACTAAAAAATGCAAAATTATCATTGTACAAAATAAATCCATTTACATATGTAAATGTGAAACTTTTTTTTCAGAAATATGAAAATAAATGTAGAATTAAAATGATGCAATTATTTCGTTTTGCCTTGGTAGGAAATCTAAAAGGAGTTGATCTTTTTACCATTTTAGAAATGATAGGAAAAAAAGAATCTATCCAACGTTTGGATAATTTGATTAATAAGATTAAATAAAAAAATTTAGAATAAAATTATTTTGAAAAAACAACATAAAAAATATAGATTTACATTTTAAATAAAAAAATATGATGGATGTTGAAACACTATGAAAATATCATAATAATAACTCCTATATTATCTGATGACCAAGCAAAAAATACAGCAAAGGAGTACGAAGATTATCTTATACAACAAAAAAAAGGTAAAATTGTTCATCAGGAACATTGGGGTCTAAAAAAGTTAGCTTATCCTATTCATAAGAAACAGAGTGGTTGTTATCATTTATTCGAATTTTTATTAACTCCCAATTTTATATCTGATTTAGAATTAAAATTGAGACAAGATGAAAGAATTCTTCGTTTTTTAACTGTTCAACTAAATAAGTATGGAATAGAGTATGCTGAAAGAAGAAGAAAAAAATTATTAAAAAAAGGATAAAAATTATGATTTTAGAAGAAAAAAATAAAAATAATCATACTACTACGAAACCATCGAAAAAAGATAGTGATTTAAGATATTTATCTCCTCTTAAAATAGAAACAAAAACAGAGAAAAAATATTGTTATTTTGAACAAAGAAACATTAAATATATTGATTATAAAGATCCTATATTTTTAATAAAATTTCTTAATGCACAAGGAAAAATTTTACCACGTCGTATCACAGGAACATTAAAAAAAAATCAAAATAAATTAAATTCTTCAATCAAAAGATGTCGACATATTGGTCTATTGCCTTTTGTTACAGATGATTTAAGATAAAATAATAATAATGAAAATTATTTTAAAAAAGGATATAGAAAATTTAGGTTTTCAATATGATGAAATTGAGGTAAAACCTGGATATGCTAGAAATTATCTTATCCCTAGGGGATATGCTGTATTAGCATTACCTGAAACTATAAAAAGTATTCGTGAAATATTGAAACAACGTTATAATAAGGAAAGTTTTTTGATTGAAAAATCGAAAGAAATAGAAGAAAAGCTAAGTAAATTAACCATAAAAATTTCAGCTAAAGTTGGAAAAGGAGGAAAACTTTTCGGTTCTATTAATAGTCATTATCTGATGAATATTCTGAATAAAGAAGGAATATCTATAGATAAAAAATATATTAGAATACCTGATAATAAGGTTATTAAAACAATTGGAAAACATAAAGCGAACATACGATTACATCAAAAAAGGGAATTTATATTAAATTTTGAAGTATTGCCATCTTCAACTTCTTCTTAATTTAATTAAGAATATATAGTAAAATAATTGTATAATAAAAATGAATTTAATAATATTATTAGGGTAGTAATCAACCAAGATAGTATTTTTAAAAGCTTTCCATTGACAAAAATTCCCATTTTTTTTGAGTCTCCTGTAAAGTTTACTAATGGTACAATAGCAAATATTAACTGTATGGATAATATTATTTGACTAATAATTAGTAATTCTGCAGTTCCTTTATCTCCGTATATGATAGATGTAATCATAGCTGGTATAATAGCTATTAATCTTGTAATGAGTCTTCTTATCCAAGGTTTTAGTTTGATATTCAGAAATCCTTCCATTACTATTTGACCAGCTAATGTTCCAGTTAATGTAGAATTTTGTCCTGAAGCTAGTAAAGCTAACGCAAAAAAAACTCCAGCAAATCCAGAACCTAATATTGGAGTCAAAAGTTTATGTGCATCCATAATATCTGCTACTTCTGTATGTCCATATTTATGAAAAGTAGCGGCAGATATGATCAATATGGCGGCATTGATAAAAAATGCTAAAGATAAAGATAAAGTGCTATCTATTGTCGCATATTTTATTGCCATTTTTTTACCTTCAACTGTCCGGGGATAATTTCTAGTTTGTATAATACTTGAATGTAGATAAAGATTGTGAGGCATTACTGTTGCGCCTAGTATTCCAATTGATATGTAAAAAGCATGAGGATTTTTAATGATATTAATATTAGGAATTATTCCTTTCAAAATAGAAAAAATTTCTGGTTTTGAGCTTATGATTTCAAAACTGAAACAAATTAAAATTGTAAATATCAAGGTAGCAACTATACTTTCAATATATCTAAATCCTTTAGATTGAAAAAATAAAATCATTAAAACATCTATAGTTGTAATTAATACTCCCCATGTTATGGGAATATTAAAAAGAAGTTTTAATGCTAATGCACTACCTATAATTTCTGCTAAATCACAAGCAGAAATAGCTATTTCGCATAAAATCCATAATATAAAACTAATAAATGGATGATAGTGATCTCTACATGCTTGTGCTAAATCTCTTTCACAAACAATTCCTAATTTTAGAGATAAATGTTGTAAAATAATAGCAAATAAGTTGGATATAAAAATAACAGACAACAACATATAGCCAAATTTAGCACCTCCAGAAATATCCGTTGCCCAATTTCCAGGATCCATGTAACCTACGGCAATTAGAAGTCCAGGACCTGTGAAAGCAAAAAATTTTTTCCACATTCCTTTTTTTTGAGGGACATGAACAGAAGAGAACACCTCCGAAAGGGTAGGTTGCTTATTATCTTTTCTCCATCCCATAATAGAATATCTTTTTTTTTGCATCATAGAAAAAATATAGTTCGATAATAACAAATCACGTAGTACTACTATTAATTAATTACTATTTACGATGTATTATAAAAACAAACGAATAATCTAAATTAGATCATCGACATAAAGTTAACCGTTTTAATTTTTTGTTGAATCTATTTTTTTTGAAACATACTATAATTATGTTTAAGGATTTTAAGAAAATATAATAGAAAAAATGATATTATGTCCTTATGTCGTTGTTATGTTAATTGCATTAATTCGAATAATTTTTTATCTTTGTCTGTAATTTATTTTTCCGCTTGATTGATAATGAAACTTTTTAATTTAATTTTTTTAGTTTCATGAAAAAAATAGCGATACAAGGTGTGAAGGGGTGTTTCCATCATGCGGCTGTTTCTGCCTATTTTGTAGGATGTAAGTATAAGTTAATAGAATGTTCTTCTTTTAGAAGATTAGCTTTTTATGTAGCAAAATCAGATGTTGATTTTGGAGTTATGGCAATAGAAAATACTATAGCTGGTACTATATTAATGAATTACAGTCTTTTGTCCGAATATAATTTAAAGATTATTGGAGAGGTATATATGCCAATTCAACATCATTTAATGGTTTATCCTGGACAGGATATAGAAGATATAAAAGAAATTTATTCTCATCCTATGGCATTATTACAATGTGAATCATTTATAGATTCTCATTCAGATATAAAAATATCTGAGTATTCTGATACAGCAGCTGCTGCTAAATATATAGCCATTCATAAAAAAAAAGGTTTAGCGGCGATAGCATCGGAGAATGCAGCTGAGGAATATGGTTTGGAAATTCTTTATAAGAATATACAAACTATCGAAAGAAACTTTACTAGATTTTTCATCATTAAAAATTTTTCTGATAAAGAAGAAAATGACTATTTTAATAAAGCATCTCTAAGATTCAAAATATTACATACTACTGGTAGCCTTTCTCAGATATTGAGTATTATATCAAACATTGGAATAAATATGACTAAAATACAATCGATACCTATTATACAAAGACCTTGGGAATATACATTTTACGTAGATGTAATATTCAATAATATAAACGATTATGAAAAAATGAAGCAACGTATGCAAAATATTCCATGTCTTCATAAGTTATCTGTTATGGGAGAATATAAAAATGGACGAATTAGATCCTAATTTTATGATTGTAGAAGCAAAAAGAATGAATAAAATATCGGAATATTTTTTTTCCAAAAAAATGAAAGAGATTTCTCATCTTGAGGATGAAGGAATAAATGTCATTAATTTAGGAATTGGAAATCCGGATCTTCTTCCTCCCAATGGAGTAATACAAAAAATGAAAGAAGCTTCAGAATTATATCATGCTAATGCTTATCAAAGTTATATAGGAATAGAAGAATTACGTATTGCTATATCTAATTGGTATTGGAAGTTATATCAAGTACGGATAGATTCTAATTATGAAATTTTACCATTAATTGGATCTAAAGAAGGGGTAATGCATATAAGTATGTCTTATTTAAATAGAGGTGATAAAGTATTAATTCCAGACCCTGGATATCCAACTTATTCTTCTATATCTCATCTTTTGGAAGCGGATATTATTTATTATGATCTTTATGAAAAAAAAAATTGGATTCCTAATGTTCAATATATGATGGAAAATAAAAATATGTATAATGTGAAAATGATGTGGATAAATTATCCTCATATGCCTACAGGTGCTACAATTAATTTAGAAAAATTAGAGGAAATAGTTTTTTTTGCTAAAAAAAATAATATATTATTAGTCCACGATAATCCTTATAGTTTTATATTAAATGATCGACGTCCTTTAAGTATTTTTAATATTAAAGGTGCTAAAGATATTGCTATTGAATTAAATTCTTTAAGCAAGAGTTACAATATGCCAGGATGGAGAATTGGAATGGTGATAGGTAAAAAAGAATTTATTTATAATATTGCAAAAGCAAAAAGTCAAATGGATTCTGGTATGTATTATCCAATTCAAATTGGAGCTATAGAAGCAATGAAAAATCATGATGAGTGGTTTGAAAAACTGAATATAGAATATTATAAACGTAGGAAAATTATATGGAAAATATGTGATTATTTGAATTTAAAATACTCAGTAAAAAGTTGTGGAATTTTTGTTTGGGCAAAAATAGTAGATCATGAAATAAGTGATTATATATGGTCCGATAATTTTTTGAGAAAATATCATATATTTATTACTCCTGGAAGTATTTTTGGTAATAATGGAAATGGTTATGTAAGGTTTTCTATGTGTTGTCCTATAAAAATTTTGGAAAAAGCAAAAAATAGAATATTTTCATGAATATTGGAATTATAGGATTAGGTTTGATTGGAGGATCAATTGGTTTAGGACTACGTAAGTATAATTTTGGAAAAAAATTTATAGGAACAGATTCTAATAAAGATAATGCTTATAATGCTATCAAACTTGGAATAGTAGATGAAATAATTTCTCTTCAAGATCTTATATTACAATCTTCAATAATTATTTTATCCATTCCAGTCAATGAAATAGAAGAAATATTACCAAGTATATTGAATAATATTAGTGCAGATACAGTAATTATAGATACTGGATCCACTAAAAATTCTATTTGTAATAGAGTTTTATATCATCCGAAAAGAAGTCGATTTGTTGCTACACATCCGATTGCTGGTATTGAAAAATCTGGACCTACATTTGCTCATCATAATCTTTTTTATCAAAAAAATTGTATTATTTGCGATTGCGAACTTAGTGATCCTGACGCAATGGATATTGCTCATAAAATATATTCTACCATTGATATGAGGATCATTTATCTTACATCTGAAGAACATGATTTATATATTGCTTACATGTCTCATTTACCTCATGTAATTTCCTTTTCTTTGGCATATACAATTTTAGAAAAATTTGATAATAAAGAAAAAATATTTAATAATATGATGGGAAGTGGATTATATTCAACTACACGTTTAGCGGAAAGCAAACCTGAAACTTGGTTACCTATTTTTATTTCTAATAGAAAAAATTTAATGCAAGCCATAAATTTTTATATTAACTACTTGGAAATGTTTCGCGATGACTTAATACAAAAAAAATTTGATAAAATAGATCGATATATAAAAAAAGCGAATAAAATGAAAGATAAAAAATATGTGTAAATTAAAAAATTGTGATGGAAAAAAATATTCTAAATAACAGTATAGATAGATCTTGGATTGATAAATGGAATAAGCCTTTAATTATATCTGGTCCTTGTAGTGCAGAAAGTGAAAAGCAAATATTAGAAACAGCTAAGAAATTAAAAAATTCATATGTTCAAATATTTAGAGCAGGAATATGGAAGCCAAGAACGAGACCTAATAACTTTGAAGGAATAGGAAAAGAAGGACTTGAATGGTTAAAAAAAGTAAAGAAAGATACAGGATTAATGGTGGCTACAGAAATAGCAAATGCAGAACATGTTAGATTAGCAATATCTTTTGATATTGATGTTTTATGGATAGGTGCTAGAAGTACTGCTAGTCCTTTTACTATTCAAGAAATAGCAGATTCTTTAGAAGGAGAAAAAGATAAAATTGTTTTGGTTAAAAATCCTATTCATCCTGATTTAGATTTGTGGATAGGATCTTTAGAACGTTTGTTTGGAAAAGGTATCAGAAAACTGGGAGTAATACACCGTGGTTTTTATACTTATAAAAGTTCTCAATATAGAAATCAACCAAATTGGGGGATGTTATTGAATTTTAGAAGTATGCTTCCTAGAGTTCCTATTATATGCGATCCTTCACATATTTGTGGAAATAAAGAAGGATTATTGAATATAGCAAAGAAAGCTTATCACTTTTTCCGGTGTGAAGGTTTAATGATAGAAAGTCATTGTTCTCCAGATAATGCTTGGAGTGATGCGGCACAACAAATTACTCCAGATCATCTGATGGAGATGATAAAAAAATTAAATGTATGTGATAGAAAAAATGAAGTAGATTTAGATTCTTTAAGAATTTTAATTGATGAATTAGATAATAATATTATTACACTTTTAGCAGAAAGAATGAATATTGTTAAAAAATTAGGTATTTTAAAAAAATATTCAAAAATAGCTATTTTGCAGCCAAGTAGATGGGAAAAAATAATGGATAAATCCTTGAAATTAGGTAGAGATTTAGGTATTTCTGATCACCTCCTAAAAGGAATTTTTCAGATTTTGCATGAAGAATCCATTAAAATTCAAAATAGTATTCTAAAGTAACTCAGCTAAGTCCTATGACTTATTTATTTACTAGCGAATCTGTTTCGGAAGGTCATCCGGATAAAATTTCCGATCATATATCGGATGCAATATTAGATCATTTTTTAGCTCATGATCCATATGCAAAAGTAGCTGTAGAAACTTTGGTAACAACAGGGCAAATTATATTATCTGGTGAAGTAAATTCAAATACTTGGGTGAATGTTCAAAAAATAGCTCGTGATGTTCTGAGAAAAATAGGATATACAAAAAATGAATATAGATTTCATGCAGAATCTTGTGGTATTATTTCTTCTATTCAAGAACAATCTTTAGATCTATTGGAAGGAATACAAAAATCAAATAAAGAGGAACAAGGATCTGGAGATCAATGTATCGTATTTGGTTATGCTGTTAAAGAAACGGAAAATTATATGCCTTTGTCGTTAGAAATATCACATAATTTATTAAAAGAACTTTCATGTATTAGAAATGAAGGAGAAAAAATGACTTATTTACGTCCAGATTCAAAATCACAAGTTACTTTGGAATATTCTGATAATAAAGTACCAGTACATATCCATGCTATTGTGATATCAACTCAGCACGATGAATTTGATACTAAAGAAAAAATGCATGAAAAGATTGTAAAAGATATTCACAATATTTTAATTCCGAGAGTAAAAAATAATATTTTATCAAAAAATATAAAAAAGTTATTTACTGATAAAACGAAATATTACATTAATTCTACAGGAAGATTTGTTATTGGAGGACCTCATGGAGATACAGGACTTACCGGAAGAAAAATAATTGTAGATACCTATGGAGGAAGAGGTTCTCATGGAGGTGGAGCATTCTCTGGTAAAGATCCATCTAAAATGGATAGATCTGCAGCTTACGCCGCTAGACATATAGCTAAAAATCTTGTTGCGGCAGGAGTTTCTGATGAGATACTAATACAAATATCCTATGCAGTTGGGATATCAGAACCAATAGGTATTTTTGTAAAAACTTATGGTAGATCAAATATAAATAATGAAGATATAATATTGAACATAAAGAAAATTTTTGATTTACGTCCGTATTCTATAGAAAAAAGATTAAAATTACGTCAACCTATGTATGAAGAAACATCTGTATATGGACATATGGGGAAAACCCCAAGAAAAGTATATAAATATTTTTCAGATATAAAGGGGAATAAAATAATAAAAAAAGTAGAATTATTCACTTGGGAAAAAATTGATCATTTATATGATATAAGAAATGTTTTTAATCTTTGAAATAAATGATGAAATTATGTCTTACAATTTATTAAAGGGTAAAAAAGGAATTATATTTGGAGCTTTAAACGAAGATTCTATTGCTTGGAAAGTAGCAGAACGAGCTTTTGAAGAGAATGCTTCTTTTGTATTAACTAATACTCCATCTTCTATAAGAATTGGTAAAATTCATGAATTATCTCGTAAAACAAAGTCTATTGTGATTCCAGCTGATGCAACTTCTATTAAAGATCTAGATATTTTATTTGAAAAAACGTTAGATTTTTTTGGATCTAGGATAGATTTTTTATTACATTCTATAGCTATGTCAATTAATATACGAAAAGGACTAACTTATACATCTCTAAATTATGAATTTTTGAGAAAAGGATGGGATATATCTGCTATATCTTATCATAAAATCATGCAAACAGCTTGGAATAAGAATGCAATGAATAAATGGGGATCCATTGTAGCTCTTACATATATTGCATCTCAACGAAGCTTTCCATATTATGGAGATATGTCAGATTACAAATCTTATTTAGAAAGTGTGACACGAAATTTTGGTTATTTTTGGGGTAAAAAAGAAAAAGTCAGAGTAAATACTGTATCACAATCTCCTAGTATAACAAAAGCTGCAAAAGGAATAAAAGGTTTTGATAAACTTTTTATTTTTTCAGAAAAAGTATCACCATTAGGTAATGCTTCTGCACAAGATTGTGCTAATTATATTATTACACTTTTTTCAGATTTAACAAGGAAAGTAACGATGCAAAATTTATATCACGATGGAGGTTTTTCTAACACGGGAATAATTAGTGAAATGATGGAATAATAATCATATTATGAAGAAAATTATAGCTCCATCTTTGTTATCAGCTGATTTAGCTTTTCTACATCGTGACATCGAAATGCTAAACGGAAGTGAAGCTGATTGGTTTCATATTGATATAATGGATTCATCCTTTGTTTCGAATATTTCCTTTGGATTTATGTTTACAAAATATGTAAAAAAATATGCATACAAACCAATAGATGTACATCTGATGATATTAGAACCGGAACGATACATAGAAAAATTTAAGAATTGTGGAGCAGATCATCTTCATGTTCATTATGAAGCTTGTATACATTTGAATAGAACGATTTTTTCTATTAAAGAATATGGAATGAAGGTAGGAGTAGCAATCAATCCGCATACTCCTGTTTTTCTTCTACAAGATATTATAAAATATCTTGATTTCGTATTATTAATGAGTGTAAACCCTGGTTTTGGTGGACAGAAGTTTATTCATCAAACATATAAAAAATTAGAACAAACTAAAGATTTAATATTAAAGAAAGATTCTTCTGCTCTTATAGAAGTAGATGGAGGGATCAATTTAGAAAATGCTTGTTTATTATTTAAAAATGGAGCGGATATATTAGTAGCAGGGACTGCTATTTTTTCTCATTCTAATCCAAGAAAAATTATTCATATAATGAAAAAAGGAACTTAATTAGTTTTTAGTTTATGATTATTTCCAAAGAAAATAGAAAAAAAATACTATCTGCTTCTTGCATAGAGGATGTTATTGGTCATTTTGTAAAATTAAGAAAAAGTGGAATGAATTATAGAGGATTAAGTCCATTTTCGAATGAAAAAACCCCCTCTCTTATCGTATCTCCAACAAAAAAAATATGGAAAGATTTTAGCTCTGGAAAAGGGGGGGATGTCATTTCTTTTCTTATGGAACATGAAAATTTTTCTTATGTAGAATCATTACATTATTTAGCTAATAAATACAATATTCGAATAGAAGAAAAAAATAATAATGATCATTATCATGAAGTATATCATCAAATATGTAAAAAATTATATTTAATTCAAGATTATGCTAAAAGTATTTTTATCAAACAATTATTTCTTACTGAAGAAGGAAAAAAAAATGGATTGAATTATCTAATTAGAAAAAGAAAATTTGATATGAAATCAATTCGAAAATTTGAATTAGGATATGCTTCTTATTCTTGGAATTTTTTTACTAAAAATGCTTTAGATAAGGGATTCAAAATACAGGATATAGAAAAAACTGGACTTACTATTATTAAAAAAGATAATTATTTTGATTCTTTTCGCAAAAGAATCATGTTTCCAATACATGATTTATCAGGAAGAGTAGTAGGTTTTGGTGGAAGAACTATTGTTGATCCCAGTAATTTTACATATACAAAGTATATAAATTCATCTGAAAGTTTTCTTTTTCAAAAAAGTAAGATATTATATGGTTTATTTCAATCTAAAAAATATATTGTAAAAGAAAATTTTTGTTATTTAGTAGAAGGATATACAGATGTTATTTCTTTTCATCAAAATGGAATAAAAAATGTTGTATCATCCTCTGGTATTTCACTGACTATAGATCAAATTTTGTTAATCAAAAAATTCACAAAAAATGTAATACTTTTTTATGATGGAGATATTTCTGGAATGAAAGCTTCTTTCAGGGTAATTAATATGATGTTAGAAAAAGAAATGAATATACGTATATTATTTCTTAATAATGAAGAAGATCCAGATTCTTTATCCAGAAAATATTCAATGTCTCAACTCAAAGATTTTTTGGTGAAAAATAGTTACAATTTTATTTCTTATAAAAAGAAAATATATGATAAACTTTATCAAAAAAAATATGATCCCATTAAAAAATCATTTTTAATTTCAAATATTTTAAATAGTATTTCAAAAATAAAAAATATTCTTCAAAAGGAATTATTCTTGCAAGAAGCTTCCAGAATTCTCAATGTTAAACAAGAAATTCTAAACTCAGAATTAGAAAGGATAATGAAAAAAAATATAAAAGAAAAATTTATAGTTGAAAAAAATGAAAAAACATACAATTTGTTTTCAGAAGAAAAAAAAAAGGAAAATATACTTATAATTCTTGAGAAAAAATTAATAAAATTCATTTCTTTTTACGGAAATAAAATAATAAAAAAAGGAAAAAATGAAACAACAGTTTTTCAGGAATTGTTGCATTTTTTTAAAAATTTTAATTTACGTTTCTATTTAAAAAAAAACCAGGAAATATTTGATAATATTTTATCAAAAAATGTAAAAAAAAAAGAAACAAGTGATTCCAACGTTATAAACGTTATAGAAAATGAAAAATATTATTCATTATCTAAATGGGAAAAAAAAGGAATAGAAGTTCCTTCTCATAAGGAGAATATAGATCAATATATTGTTGATCTTTTATTAAGATATCAATCTCAATATATTTTGAAATTGATTCAAGAAGAAATAATAAAACATAATAAAAATATTGAAAACAAATCTTTTATAAAAAGAATTATGTATTTAACTAACATGAAAAATAAAATTCACAAAAAATTACACAGATATGTGTAATTAATTTTTTTTTTTGGTAAATTCGTAGTAAAATATACGAAATGAAAACATTAATATCAAAAAATGCGCCTGATTTTACAGCTAATGCTGTATTAAATGGAAAAGATATTGTACAAAATTTTACTTTAAAACAGTTTAAAGGTAGCAAATATGTTTTACTTTTTTTTTATCCTAAGGATTTTACCTTTGTTTGCCCGACAGAAATGTATGCTTTCCAAGAAAGAATAAAATGTTTTGAAATGAGAAATGTACAGGTCATTGCTGTATCTACAGATACAGAACAATCTCATTGGGCATGGTTACAAATTCCAAAGGAAAAAGGAGGAATACATGGAGTTACTTATCCTATTGTTTCTGACATAAATAAAACGATATCTCATAATTATGGAGTTTTATCTGGAGATTGGATTTGTTGTTGTAGTAATGAAGAGTGGAAAGTTTCAGGAGAACTAGTTGCTTATAGAGGTTTATTTTTAATAGATAAAAATGGTATAATTAGACATTATTTGGTAAATGATTTTCCTTTAGGAAGAGATATAGATGAAGCAATTCGTATAATAGATGCACTTCAATATTATGAAAAAAGTGGAGAGGTTTGTCCAGCAAATTGGAAAAAAGGTAAAATAGGAATGGAACCTAGTCATAGTGGAATTATAAATTATTTTTCTTCAAAAAATTGAAAAAAAAAGTTGCATTTTATACAATAGGATGTAAGTTAAATTATGCAGAAACTTCTACTATTGAAAAAAAATTTGATATATGTTATTATCAAAAAGTTCCTTTCAATAGTTTTGCTGATATTTATGTAATTAATAGTTGTTCTGTTACAAAAAATGCAGAAGTAGAATTAAAGCGTATTGTACGTATTGCTAAAAATAAAAATAATGATGCTATTATAATAGCAATAGGATGTTATGCACAGTTGAATCCTAAAGAAGTTTCAACTATTGATGGTATCAATTTAATATTAGGAGCTGAAGAAAAGTTGAAAATAGAATACTATCTTAGTAGATGGTTTTTTAACAATAATCAAAATGGGGGAAAAAATACAACAATGGTTTTTTCCATGTTAAAAAAAGATCATTATTCTTATTTACCATCTTTTTCAATTGGAGATAGAACTCGTTCTTTTTTAAAAATTCAGGATGGATGTGATTACAAATGTAGTTATTGTGTCATTCCTATGTCAAGAGGAAATTCTCGTTCTGATAGTATAGAAAATATCTTAGAAAAAATTAAATTTATTTTTAATAAAGGAGTTAAAGAAATAGTATTAACAGGGATCAACATAGGAGATTATGGAAAAATATATGACGAATATTATGGATATCATCGACGATTATATACATTTTTTGATTTGATCCAAGCTATAGATAAAATTAAAGAAAAGGGGAGAATACGTTTATCTTCGATAGAGCCTAATTTATTAAAATATGAATGTATTGAATTTTTATCGAAAAGCCAACACTTTGTTCCTCATTTTCATATTCCTTTACAATCGGGATGTAACGTTATTTTGAGAAAAATGCAAAGACGTTATAAACGTGAAACATACGAAGAAAAAGTCCAACAAATACGAAAACTAATACCAGATGCTTATATAGGTTCAGATATTATTGTTGGATATCCAGGTGAATCACATCAACATTTTTTAGATACTTATTTTTTTTTGAAAAAATTAGATATTTCATCTTTACATATATTTACCTATTCTCCTAGACCAAATACAAAGTCTACATCTGAAATAAAAATAAAAGAGGTATCTAAAAAAATACAATGGAAACGCAATAAAATTTTGCGACATCTTTCAAAAGAAAAATATATTTCTTTTTGTGAAAGACAAGTTAATACAAAAAAAACCGTTTTATTTGAAAAAAACTCCAAAAATAAAGAATATTTATATGGATATACAGAAAATTATATACGAACCAAAATACAATATCACTCATCATATGAAAATACATTATTAAATGTTTCTTTAATAGAGTTAGATAAGGAGGATGGCGTTATGATAGCTGCTGCTGAACCAACCCAAACACCACCTAGCAGCGGTTAATTAGGTCTACATTAAATACATATTGAAAAGATTTTTTCATCATATTTTTTACCATTTCAAATGAAATACTTTTTTCTAATTCTTTTTTTAAAGAAGTAACTTCTTGATCATGAATTCCACAAGGAACGATATAATCAAAATATCGTAAATTCGTATTGATATTTAAAGCAAAACCATGCATTGTCACCCAACGACTCATTCTAATTCCTATTGCACATATTTTCCTTGATTTTTTATCGACATCATCATTATTATTCATCCATACTCCTGTTTTTCCTTTTTTTCGGACTCCTTCCAGTTCATAATATTTCAAAAAATGAATAATCACTTCTTCTAAAAGACGAATATATTTATGAATATCAGTAAAAAAATAATCCATATTTAAAATAGGATATACTATTAATTGTCCAGGTCCATGAAAAGTTATATCTCCTCCTCTGTCTGTTTGATAAAAATCTGCATTTATTTTCTTTAAAAAATCTGATGTAACTAATAAATGTTTATTTTTGTTCCCATTTCTACCTATAGTATATACATTAGGATGTTCTACAAAAAGTAGATAACCTGCTTTTTTACAATGAATTTTTTTTACTTTTTTTTGTATTATATCTTCAAATAATTTTTTTTGATATTTCCAAGTATCTTCATATTTTTTTATTCCTAAATCTTCGAAATAAATTATTTTTTTTTTCATAATTTTTGATAAATTTATAAAACCTACTTTTTTACACATTTTACACATTTGAAAATATATGTGTATTGATGACATCATATAAAATTTATGTCCTATTTATCAGAACAACAAATCATACGAAGAAAAAAATTGAATCAGTTAAAATCATTAGGTATAAATCCTTATCCATCTGAAGAATATCTGATAACAGATACCATCTGTAAAATACATAAAAATTTTATAGAAAAAGAAAATGTAAGCATAGCTGGTAGATTAATGCGTTTGCGTATTTTAGGAAAAGCATCTTTTGGAGAAATAAAAGATCATACAGGAAGTATACAAGTATATTTTACCAAAAATGATTTAACATCAAATAAAATGAAAAAAGAAGATGTTTATGACATTTTTCTGAAAAAACTTCTGGATATAGGAGATATTATTGGAGTAGAAGGATTCTTATTTAAAACGAAAATGAATGAAATAACAATTCATGTTAATAAATTAACTTTATTATCGAAATCTATTCGTCCTATACCACAAGTTAAAGTAGACAAAAATAAAAAAATATATGACGCTTTTTCAAATGTAGAACAAAGATATCGTATGCGATATGTAGATCTTATAGTTAATGATGATGTGAAAGATATATTTTTAAAACGTACTCGTATCATACAAGAAATACGTAATTTTTTAGATAAAAAAAAATATATAGAAGTAGACACTCCTGTTTTACAATCTATACCTGGTGGAGCTATAGCTCGTCCATTTAAAACTTATCATAATGCCCTTGGAATTCCATTATACTTACGTATAGCTAATGAACTTTATTTGAAAAGACTTATTATAGGAGGATTTCATGGAGTATACGAGTTTTCAAGAAATTTTAGAAATGAAGGAATGGATCGTTTTCATAATCCTGAATTCACAGTTTTAGAACTTTATGTTGCTTATAAAGATTATTACTGGATGATGGATTTTACAGAAAATATGATGAAGCATATTTTTGATTTATTTCATGAAGAAAATCATGATATTAATTTTCAAATTCCTTTTCCTAGAATTTCTATACTAGATGCCATAAAAAAATATACTGGATTCAGTATAAAAAATATGGATCAAAATGATTTAAGAAAAGTTTGTCAGGAATTACATATAGAAGAAAATATAAAAATGAGTAAAGCAAAACTTATTGAAAATATTTTTGAAGAAAAATGCGAAAAACATTATAAAAATCCAACTTTTATTATTGATTATCCTATAGTTATGAGTCCTTTAACAAAAAAACATCGTTGTGACAACAGTTTATCAGAACGTTTTGAACTTATTATAAATGGGAAAGAAATTGCAAATGCTTATTCAGAACTTAATGATCCTGTAGATCAACTATATCGTTTAAAAGAACAAATAAAATTATCTGAAAAAAAAACAGATGATGAATTTATGTTGATAGATAAAGATTTTATCAGAGCTTTAGAATTTGGAATGCCTCCTACTGCAGGTATTGGTATTGGAATCGATCGTTTGGTTATGTTATTAACTAAAAATAAATCAATTCAAGATGTTTTATTTTTTCCACAAATGCGTCCAGAAAAAAAAGGTAAAAAATAGAGATAATCAATTTATTTTTTCTTGTAACCCTAATACTTTTAATCCATTTACCGTAGCTATTTTAACTAAGTTATCGATATCATAGTAATGACAAGCTTCTAGCATAACGCGCAATTCTATCCACATATTTCCATCAGAAAAAGGTTTGTATATATCACATATGTTATCTGTTCCAAAAGCTACTAGAATTCCTTCAGGTAACATTTCATCCACTGGAGTAATAGAATTGTGACTCGGAGTTAAACGTTCACTTCTCGTATGATCTATCCAAGCTATTGGACAAGAGATGACCATTAAATTTGCTTTTTTCATTAATTGGTATATCTCATAACGATATGCTCTAGAATGTGCGGCTAAAGATATGCTATGTATAGCAACTACTTTTCCTTCCATTCCATGTTCTATTGTTTTTTTTGCTAACTTTTCAGTCTCTTTCTCTTCACTAGTATTAAATTGATCTACATGTACATGTACTATTTTACCATATTTTTTAGCTGTTCTCAATAAAATATCTAAATGTTGATCTTCTTTACCATAATCTTTAGCTGGAAGTCCTCCAATAATATCCACAAATTCTATAGACTTATCAAACCAATATTTTGAATTTTTATCTAAAACTCCTTTTAGTACTTGATTTGCAAAACAAATGTGTATATCATTTCCATAGTTATTTTTCAATTTTTTTGCCGCATTCAAAGCTTTATCTTCTATAATGTCATCTACATCAATAAATGTACACAAAGCCTGTGTTCCTTGTAATAAAAAATATTCTAAAGCTTTTTCCATACGCATATAAATATCATTTTCTGTAGCTAAACGTTTTATTTCATCTACTAAATACCATTTTTTTTTTAGAGGAAGATAAGAATATTTAAAATTTTTACTCGTTAGAGTATAGGCTCTATCTAAATGAGCATGAGCATTAACCCATCCTCCTTTTTGTTTAATTTTTTCTATTAAAATTTTTTTAGTATTCATTATTATTACTTATAATTTTTAATTGGAAATCCAAACAACTTTTTTAGTTGTAAAAAATGGTTCATGAAAATAATGAGATAAAGGATATTCTATTGCATGAGGAAACTTTTTTAACTCATATGAAGTATCTCCTCCTTTTAGATAAAAAGTTCCATTTTTTATATATTTGGAATTTGATGTATGTTTAAATTTATTATTTATCCATTGATGAATAGTATCTATTTTTGTTACAGCTCTTGTTACTACAAAATCAAATTTTTTTTCTAATTTTTCCGCTCTAATACAAATAGTATTAGCATTTTCTAGATGAAGATCATTAATGATATTTTTAACAATTTTAATTTTTTTCATAACAGAATCTACTAATATAAATTCTGTTTTAGGAAATACTATGGATAAAGGAATTCCTGGAAATCCACCTCCTGTTCCTAGATCCATAACACACGATCCAGGAACAAAAGAATATACTTTTGCTATTCCTAAACAAAAAAGAACATGTTGTTGATAAAAATCATAAAAAGTTTTTCTAGATATAACATTTACATAGGAATTCCAGTATGAATATAAACTTTGTAAATAGTATAACTTATCAAATTGTATTGATAATAAATGTGGAAAATATTTTTTTATTAATTCCATTTTTGTGGATTATTATAGAATAAATATGATTATAAATTTATTTAGATTTGCAATCATTTCAAATTAATTCATTACATGAAAAATAGATTATTATCCAATCGTTTACAGAACATATCTTATTCGCAAACTATAGCTATGTCTGCTAAAGCGAGAGAATTAAAAAATAAAGGATATGATGTCATTAATTTAAGTTTGGGAGAACCCGATTTTCTTCCTCCAAACTTTGTTTTAAATGCAGCTAAAAAAGCTATAGATGAAGGTTATCATTATTATACACCTGTTTCCGGATATTTAGAATTAAGAGAAGTGATTTGCAATAAATTTTATCGTGATAATAAATTGAAATATACAGCATCTCAAATTGTCGTTTCTACTGGAGCAAAACAATCTATCATCAATGTACTTTTATCTATTCTAAATAAAAATGATGAAGTTATCATCCCATCTCCTTATTGGGTCAGTTATTTACAAATGGTAAAATTTTGCGAAGCATGTCCTGTTATAGTTCGTACAACAATAGAAAATGATTTCAAGATTAATGCAGAAAAATTGAAAAAAGCTATCACATCTAAAACTAAATTATTCATTTTTAACAGTCCTTGTAATCCTACAGGTAGTGTTTATTCTTATGAAGAATTAAAGGAATTAGCAGAAATTTTTAGAAAATATCCTAATGTTATGATACTTTCTGATGAAATTTATGAACATATTAGTTACTCAGCAGATAAACATGTAAGTATTGCGGAATTTTCTGATATTTATGATCAAGTAATTACACTTAATGGTTTATCTAAAGCTTTTTCAATGACGGGATGGAGAATTGGATATATTGGAGCTCCAGAATGGATATCAAAATCTTGTGATAAAATTCAGGGGCAGATGACTTCTTGTGCAAATTCTATAGCACAAAGAGCTGCTATTTCAGCATTACAATCATCTCCTATTGAAATAGGATATATGATAAAAAAATTCAAAAAAAGAAGAAATCTAGTTTTAGATTTAATTAAAGAAATACCTGGTTTTCAATTTAATCAACCTAATGGAGCATTTTATATTTTTCCAAATGTTTCAGAATTTTTTGGTAAAAAATTATATGGAAGAATAATGAATAATTCTGATGATTTTTCTAATTTTTTACTTGATGAAGCTAAAGTAGCAACCGTTAGTGGAAGCGCTTTTGGCGATAATAAATATATACGTATTTCTTATGCTTCTTCCGAAGAAAAAATTATAGAGGCATTTAATAGAATGAAAAAAGTATTGTTGTAAATAAACTTATTTTATTTTCTCAACCTAAATTGGGTGGACGACCGGATTTGAACCGGCGACCCTCAGAACCACAATCTGATGCTCTAAACCAACTGAGCTACGCCCACCATTTATATTTATAAAATACTAATAAACTACTACTAATAACTAATAATAAATATAGTTATAATAGTTCATTTATAAACAAAACTTTCTATAATTTTTTCGCAATAAAAAAAAAGATTTTGGTATACCCATTTTATAAGATATTTTCTTTCTTTTATAGGATAAATAAGATGTACATTAGCACCTGCATCTAGGGTAAAGTAGATATTTTTTTTACTTTGAATTCTGAATTCCCATATAGTATAAATAATATGAAGAGTATTTGGTTTCATACATAAAAAATATGGACGAGAGGTCATAATCATTGCATGAAGTGTTAATGCTTCATGTTCTACCAATTCTCCAAATTTACGGAAGTCTCCTTGTTCTAATATGGATATAAGTTTTATCATATTTTTATGAGCATTTTTCACTCTATTCCTAACATAAGGATGGTTATTCATCAACTGATGTCCTTTTGAACTTAATATTTTTTTAGGATTTTTGTCAACTATTAATATAGTATCTGAAATATTTTTGAAAATAGGGTGTATTTGATATGGATATGGAATAGCATAAAAATTATTACTTCCCTTTATATATTTATGATATCCCCAAACAACTAAACCAGGATAGATAGATCTACAAGCACTACCTGAACCTAATCTTGATAAAAAAGAAGCTTTTCTGAAAAAGAAATCTTCTTTTAAAGAAAAAAAAAATTTTTTTTCCAGTTCCATAATACATAAAGCTAAAGCACTCATAGAAGATGCAGAAGAAGCTATTCCACTACTATGTGGAAAATTGTTATATGTTTCAATAACAAAATCAAAATATCTAAGATAAGAACAGTATAACAAAGCCCTATGGAAAAATTTCAAAATCTTTGGAAGAAAACTTTTTTTCTCTATCCCATCTAGAAATATTTTTATAGAAAAATTTTTTTTTTATTAAGACGATATATTAACCGTGTTTTTGTATATACTTTATTTAAAGAATAACTAATAGAAGAATTTAATGGGATTTGTATTCTATTATTATATTTTCCCCAATATTTAATCAAGGCAATATTCGAATAACTTTTTTTTGTAATGATTCCATTTGGAGATATTTTTAATATTTTATTTTGAAATTCATAATTCATTTTTTTTGTTGTATGTAATCTAACATTTTTTTGTCATCAAATTCCCCTTCAGAACGAGCAATAACACAACTGGCTAATCCATTTCCAATAACATTTACAGTTGTACGAGCCATGTCCATTAATTCATCAATTCCAATAATAGCTAGTATTGGCCAAGTAGGTAACCCAAAAGAAGCAACAGTTGCTAGAAGTATGACGAGAGAAGCTCTAGGAACTCCTGCTACTCCTTTACTAGTTAATATTAATGTTAAACCTATAAATATTTGTTGACTAAAACTTAGAGGAATCCCAGATGCTTGTGCTACAAAAACTGTAGCTAAAGAAAGATATAAAGTAGTTCCATCTAAGTTAAAACTATATCCTGTAGGGATGACAAAAGCAATAATTTTTCTAGGGACTCCTAATTTTTCTAAATTTTCCATCAGAAGAGGAAGAGCAGATTCAGAACTTGTAGTAGCGAAAGCTAATGAAACTGGTTCAGTTAATGCTTTCACAAAACCTTTTAAAGGAATTTTTATCCATAAAAGAATAGGAAGTAAAACCACGATTAAAAAAGTAAATAGAGCAATATAAAGAGTAAATAATAACTGAAATAGGTTATATAAAATATCTAATCCCATATGACCAACAGTATAAGCAATGGCTGATCCTACTCCTATGGGTGCAAAATACATGATGATCTTAGTAAACTTAAACATTATTTCTGATAAACTCTCTGCAAAAATTAATATAGGATTCCGTTTTTTTTCTTCCAAGAAAACCATAGAAACACCAAATATTACAGAAAAAACTACTATAGGTAGAACATCTCCATGATATATAGATTTAATAAAATTCTCAGGAAAAACATGAAGAATAGTATCTTGCCAAGATCTACTTTCTACTTTTGGTAATTGTTGTTCTGTAATGCCAGAAGGAATCACAATACCTACTCCTGCTTGAGAAATATTAATGGCAATTAAACCGATAAATAAAGCTAGAGTTGTTACTATTTCAAAGTATAGTAATGACTTCCATCCCATACTACCCAATTGCTTAATGTTAGAATGACTTGCTATTCCAACAACTAAAGTTGAAAATAGTATTGGAGCAATAATAGTTTTGATTAATCTCAAAAAAATTTGGGATAGAAATCTTAGTTCTACAGCAATTTTTGGTAAATCTAATCCCATTTCTATACCTATTATTATAGATATTAATATCCAAGTAGTTAAGTCTTTTTTTAGAAAAGCATATAATATAAATAAAGAGATGACAGAGCACCTTAATATGCAAAGAGTAGATTTATCAAATCCCAAAAAGGACCTATAGAAATGAATCAATGCACATATTAAAAAACTCAGAAAAGCTATCAGTAAAACTTTTTCTTTTTTCATTCCAATACTCAATTTTATATTATAAAAAATTCAAAATTCATATATCATATTTCATGAGATAATAAATTTTTGCACAAAGAAGGTAACAGACCCGTAGGGACTCGAACCCCAACTAACAGAACCAAAATCTGCTGTGCTACCGTTACACAACGGGTCTATGAAAAATGTAAATATATACCATTTTTTTTCAAAAACATTATATTTATATCTAAATTTAAATTCGAGAATATAAGTATAAATTTTTTTTAAAATTTAATCATCAATATTGTAAAATTATGTCCGTAAAAATACGTTTAAAAAGAATTGGTAAAAAACATAAACCAATGTATCACATAGTAGTAGCAGATTCTCGTGCTCCACGAGATGGAAAATTTATAGAAAAGTTGGGGTCATATAATCCTCATACAGATCCACCATCTACTGTATTGAACATGAATAATGCAGTTTCATGGCTAATGAAAGGAGCAAAACCTACAGAGACAGTAAGATCTATCTTTTCTAAAAATGGAGTTTTACTTCAAAAACATTTATTAGAAGGAGTGAAGAAAGGAGCATTAACAAATGAAGAATCTTATGAAAAATTCAATATATGGTATAAAAAAAAACACAAAATTTAATAAATAGCATGAAAATTCATTTGAAAGATTTTTTAAAAAAAATTTAGAACTTTTCATAGTATAGTTTCCTATACGTTCTCTTCTTAAAGAAAGAAGATATGCTCCTATTTCAATTTCTTCTCCAAAATCTTTCGCTATGGATCTAATATAAGTTCCTTTTCCACATTCTATAAAAAATTTTATATATGGAATGCTTATTTTTAATAAATGAAACTGATAAATTTTAACATATCTAGGTTTTACTAAAGACAAAAATTTTTGTCCTTTTCTAGCATATTCATATAATTTTCTTCCATTTATTTTCAATGCAGAAAAATAAGGTGGAAATTGATTTATTTCTCCTATAAATTTTTTTGATGTTTTTCTAATAAGTTTTGTAGTAATATGAGAAGTAGAAGAAAAATTATATTCTTCTGTTTCTGAATCGAAAGATTTAGTTTGACAACCTAATTTTATAATTCCTGTATAAGTCTTTTTATAATTTTGAATATATTTTACGTTTTTAGTACTTTTTCCCGTAAGAACAATTAATAAACCAGTTGCTAGAGGATCTAAAGTTCCTGCATGTCCTATTTTTAGATTACAATTACAACTACTATTAGAATATTTTTCTAATATAGAATTTTTTATTTTTTTCACAATTTCAAAAGAAGTAAAACCCCAAGGTTTGTCTACCAATAACGTTTTTCCCTTTTGAAATTCAGATAAATCTTTGATCAAAGTTTTCCAATTGGTTTAACAAAATAATGTACCAATATAAAGAAAACTCCAAGAATAATCCTGTAGTATCCAAATAGTTTAAAATCGTATTTATGCAAATATTTTATGAAAAATTTTATGGAGATTACTCCCGTTATAAAAGATATTATGTTTCCCAACAACAATAATTTAATTTCATTAAAAAAAATACGAAAATCAATATAATTTATAAAAAAATAATCGTGTAATTTTTTACATGTAGCCATTCCAATAACAGGAATAGATACAAAAAAGGAAAATTCAATAGTTTTTTTTCTATTTATATTTTGTAGTAGACCAGCTATAATGGTAGTTGCACTTCTAGAAAATCCTGGTATTAATGAAAAACACTGAAATAAACCAATAATGATTGCATTAAAATAAGTAATACTATTGCTTTTTCGAAAGCAATTTTTTTCATATAAATTTTCTGATTTTATAATCATTACCCCCCCCAATAAAAGAGATATAGATACTATGATAGGGTTTTCTAATAATATAGAAATTATATGATTGAACATAAAACCAGAAATTCCTATAGGAATAATAGCTAAAAAAATTTTTAAGTAAAAATTATATTTTTGAAATAATAATTTTTTTCTATATAGAAATACGACAGAAAAAATAGTTCCAAGTTGAACAGAAATAAGGAATAAACTGGTTATTTTATTTTTTAATATTCCCATAATATAAGATATGAGTATCATATGTCCAGTAGAAGAAATAGGAAAAAATTCTGTAATACCTTCAATAATACCTAGTATAATTGATTGAATATAATTCATCAATAATAATTTTTATACATCTATCCTTGCATAAATTGCATTTTTTTCTATAAAATTTCTTCTAGGTGGAACATCATCCCCCATCAAAATAGAAAATATTCTATCTGCCTCAGTATAATTTTCTATATTAACTTTTCGTAGCGTTCTATTTTTTGGATTCATTGTAGTATCCCAAAGCTGTTCCGCATTCATTTCTCCTAATCCTTTGTATCGTTGTATGTTAACATATTTTCTTTCTCCTAATTTTTTTACAATATTTTCTCTTTCTTGATCATTCCAAGCATATTTTGAATAATTACCTTTCCTAATTAAATAAAGTGGAGGAGTTGCAATATAAATATGTCCTTTTTCTATCAAAGGTTTCATATAACGGAAAAATAATGTTAAAATTAAAGTAGAAATATGACTTCCATCTATATCTGCATCTGTCATGATAATAATTTTGTTATATCTAAGTTTTTTTATATTCAAAACTTTTTGATCTTCTTCTGTACCGATAGAAACTCCTAGAGAGGTAAAAATATTTTTTATTTCTTCATTTTCAAATATTTTATATTGCATTGCTTTTTCTACATTAAGTATTTTACCTCTTAGAGGTAAAATTGCCTGGAAATTTCTATCTCTACCTTGTTTAGCTGTTCCACCTGCAGAATCTCCCTCTACTAAATAAATCTCGCAATTTTCTGGATTATTAAAAGAGCAATCTGCCAATTTTCCGGGTAAAATTCCACTTATAATAGGATTTTTTTTCTGTATTAGTTCACGTGCTTTTCTAGCTGCTTGACGTGCTTTAGCAGCCAGAATAATCTTGTCTATAATTTTTTTCCTATCAATAGGATTTTCTTCTAAATAATTATTTAATTTTTCCCCTACAATTTTATCTACAATACCTCCAACTTCATGATTACTCAATTTAGTTTTGGTTTGTCCCTCAAATTGAGGATCCATAACCCTAACAGATATAATAGCCGTAATTCCTTCCCTGAAATCATCTCCAGTTAATTCTACCTTTTTATCTTTAGATACATAAACATCTGTATATTTTTTCAACGTTCTTGTTAATGATCGTCTAAATCCGGAAATATGAGTTCCACCTTCATAAGTATTTATATTGTTAACATAAGAATAAATTCTTGCTTTATAAGAAGTATTGTATTGCATTGCAACTTCTACAATAGTATTTTCTTTTTCTCCTTCGATAAGGATTACATTTTTTGTTATAGGAACTTGATCTTTATCTAAAATAGTAATGTATTCTCTTAGTCCATTTTCAGATAAAAAAGATTCTTTTTTATTATTTCTTTCGTCTTCTAGAAATAAATGTAAACCTTTATTTAGAAAGGATAGTTCTTTTAGTCTAGTAGACAATATTTCATAGTCATATGTAATATTATTAAATATAGAATTATCGACGAGATAATGTATTTTTGTTCCTATTTTGTTAGTATTTCCAATACATTTAACAGAATATATGGGTTTCCCTTTATAATATTCTTGTTGATATATTTTACCTTCACGATAAATTGTTACTGTAAGTTTTTTAGATAAAGCATTAACACAGGAAATTCCAACACCATGTAATCCTCCAGATACTTTATAAGAATTTTTATCAAATTTACCGCCTGCACCAACTTTTGTCATAACAACTTCAAGAGCAGATTTTCCTTCTTTTTTATGAATTCCTATTGGAATTCCACGACCGTTATCGATAACACTTATAAATCCATCTTTGTGAATTTTTATCCATATTTTATTACAAAATCCAGCCAAAGCCTCATCTACAGAATTATCTATAACTTCATAGACTAGATGATGTAACCCTCTAATCCCTACATCTCCAATGTACATAGAAGGTCGTAATCTAATATGCTCAATCCCTTCAAGAGATCTAATACTATCCTCTGTATATGTTGTTGTATAATCTTTATTATGATTATTATTCATAATTCATTCAAATATTTAGAAATTTTTCTTTTTCCATAAAAAATTTATAGTTTTATCAAATATATAGAAAATATAAAAAAATATTTTATACGTGAAAATTTGGGAAAAAGAAAATAATTTTAGTTTTGATAAAAAAATAATAAATTTTACCTCAGGAAAGGATTCGGAAGTAGATATACTTTTAGCTCAACATGATGTTATAGGTACGATCGCTCATGTTATCATGCTAGAAAGTATTGGATTGTTAAATAAAAATGACTTAAAGATTTTAATTCATGAATTACGTAATATATATGAGGAAATATTGAAAAAAAAATTTCAAATTGATGAAGGAATAGAAGATGTACATTCTCAAATAGAATTTCTGCTAACTAATCGTTTAGGAAACGTAGGGCAAAAAATACATAGTGGTAGATCTAGAAATGATCAAATATTAGTAGATTTAAAATTATTTACTAGAACAGAAATCAAAGAAATCATTTCAATTACTTATTCTTTATTTGATTTGTTATTGAAATTGAGTGAACAATATAAAAAGATATTAATGCCTGGATACACTCATTATCAAATTGCTATGCCTTCATCTTTTGGGCTTTGGTTTGCAGCGTATGCAGAAAGTTTAATAGATGATGTATTACTAATTCATACAGCATATTGCATTGTTAATAAAAATCCGCTGGGATCTGCAGCTGGTTATGGTACTTCGTTACCTTTAAATCGTAAAATGACAACAGATTTATTAGGTTTTGATGATTTAAATTACAATGTAATATATGCCCAAATGGTTCGTGGAAAAATGGAAATTATTGTTTCGGAAGCTTTTTCTTCTTTGGCAAGAACTTTAAGTAAAATGTCGCAAGATATTTGTTTATATTTAAATCAAAATTTTAATTTTATTAGTTTTCCTGATTATTTAACAACTGGATCTAGTATTATGCCTCATAAAAAAAATCCAGATGTTTTTGAAATTATACGAGCTAAATGTAATAAAATTAATTCTGTTCCAAATGAAATTTGTTTAATTACTTCTAATTTATGTTCTGGATATCATAGAGATTATCAAATTATTAAAGAAATATTCATCCCTATTTTTGATGAATTGAAAAAATGTATTTACATGTCTAAATACATGTTAAATCATATTATAGTAAAAAAAGATATCCTAAAAGAAGATAAATATCGCTATTTATTTAGTGTAGAAGCAGTGAATAAACTTGTAATAGAGGAAGGTTATTCTTTCCGAGAAGCCTATAAAAAAGTAGGATCTGACATACAAAATGGTTGTTTTAAAAAACTAAAAAATAAAGTATATCATTCTCATGAAGGTAGCATAGGAAATTTATGTAATACAAAAATTAGAAAAATTATGAAAAAAGCAATAGAAAATTTTAATTTTGATAAAATTGATAAAGTGATAAAATTTCTAATTTATGGTAAAATACCATTGCAAAACGTATATTTTATGGTTTTATCTTCATGGATTTTTTCTTTAACCAATCTTTAATTTTCTTATGATTTCCTGATAAAAGAATATCGGGTACTTTCCATCCTTTATAAATTACTGGACGAGTGTAAATAGGAGGTGCTATAAATGATTCTTCTTCTTGAAAAGAGTCTGTCATAATAGAACCCTTATTTTTTATTACTCCTGGGAGTAACCTAACTACAGTTTCTACCAATACAGCTGCTGCTATTTCTCCTCCAGATAAAATATAATTACCAATAGATATTTCTTTTGAAATTAAGTTATCTCTAATTCTTTGATCTATTCCTTTGTAACGTCCGCATAATATGATAATATTTTTTTTATTTTTCAGATATTGAGCATATTTTTGTGATAATATTTCTCCATCAGGAGTCATAAAAATTATTTCATCATAAGACCTTTTTGATAATAATTTAGAAAAACAGTGATACACAGGTTCTATTCTAATAACCATACCAGGTATTCCTCCATAAGGATAATCATCTATTTTCTTACGTTTACCTAATCCATATTCTCGTAGGTTATGAATATGGATTTTCATCAAATTTTTATCAATTGCTCTTTTAATAATAGAATGAGAAAAAGGTCCCTGAAATATGTCAGGAAATATGCTGATAATATCTATACGCATTTTTTTAATGAAAAAAACAAATATACTATAAAATATAGTAATAATCTAGTAATGAAACTAATAAAAAAATTCTAACTTTACGAATAATTTATAAAAATGAGTTATATCGTATCTATAGTAGGATGTCCAAATGTAGGAAAATCTACTCTTTTTAATCGTCTTATAGGAAGGAGAAAAGCTATTGTTCATGTTACAAGCGGTGTAACAAGAGATCGTATTTATGGAACTACGGAATGGAATGGAATGAAATTTTCTGTAGTAGATACAGGTGGTTTTACTATTTCCACAGATAAAGATATGATCGAATATGAAATAAAAAACCAAATTTTTTTAGCTATTGAAGAATCTGATATTGTTTTATTTTTGGTAGATATAAAAATTGGTATATCTAATACGGAAATAGAAATATCTCAAATACTAAGAGAAAAATATAAAAAAATAATTATACTGGTAGTAAACAAAGTAGATAATAATAATATATATTATAATTCTAATACGGATTTTTTCCGTTTAGGATTCGATAAATATTATTATATATCAGCCATAAATGGTAGTGGTACAGGAGAATTATTAGATAAAATAACAGAAATATTTCAAAAATATAATAATAAATATGATAGTGGTATAAAAAATATAAATGGTGGGATAAACAAAGAAAAATATCTACCGATATTTTCAGTAATAGGACGTCCAAATGTAGGAAAATCTACATTAATTAATTCTTTTCTAAATAAAAAAAATCATCATATTGTTACTAATATACCTGGAACAACAAGAGATAGCCTAGATGTAGTATACAAACAATGTATTTTAGTTGACACTCCTGGAGTTAGAAAAAAATCAAAAATAAGAAAAAACATAGAATTTTATTCTTCTATAAGAACAGTAAAAACGATAGAATATGCAGACATTTGTCTTTTAATGATCGATGCAAGTCGTGGATGGGAAAATCAAGATATGAATCTTTTCAGATTAGTGGAAAAAAATCATAAGGGAATTATAATTGTTATTAACAAATGGGATTTATTCGATAAAAATGACCACTTACAAAAAAATTTAGAAAACTTAATTCGGAACAAAATTTCTCCGTTTGATAATGTTCCTATTCTTTTTATATCTGCTAAAAATAAAAATGGAATCCATAATATTATTCCAACAGCTTATGACGTTTTAAAATCCAGTAAAAATAGACTAAAAACAAATATTTTAAATAAAATTATGTTACCAATTTTAAAAAATAACCCTCCCCCTTCTATTAGAAAAAATAAATTAATAAAAATAAAGTATTGTACTCAATTACCATCAAGAACTCCAAAATTTATTTTTTTTTCTAATTTTCCGCAATATATAAAAGAATCTTATAAAAGATTCGTTGAAAATAAAATTCGTTATTACTTTGATTTCAAAGGAGTACCTATACAAATTTTCTTCAGGAAGAAATAGATTTATTACCATCTTATTATTTTGATTTGATGTGATAACACATTTAAGAGGAAAGTTAATTGAAAAAAATAAATCTAATTTAATAATAGATTGTAATGGTGTAGGATATTATATTTACATATCCTCATATACCTATTCTTTTTTTTTAAGAAAAGAAATAGGAGAACATATACATATATACACTTATCTTTTTATGAAAGAGAATCAAAACGTTTTATATGGTTTCTTTGGGAAAGAAGAAAGAAATATATTCTCTTATTTGATATCTGTTAATGGTATAGGACCAAGTTCTGCGATTGTATTATTGTCCACTCTTACTCCAAATGAAATAGAAGAATCTATTTCAAAAGAAAACATAAAGGTTTTTAATAAGGTAAAGGGAATAGGCAACAAAACAGCTCAAAGAATAATTCTTGAACTTAAGGATAAGTTTACTAAAAAAATAATTACTACCGAAAATAAAGAAAAAAATAGAGAACCTAACTTAGTAAAAAAAGATGCCTTAAGTGCTTTGAGTGTATTAGGTTTTCCTATTCAAAAATCTGAAAAAGTATTAGATAATATTTTAAGTAAACATCCAGAATTATCGGTTGAAAATCTTATCAAAGAATCTATAAAAAAGTTATAAATCACAAATCTATAAATAATTAATATCTTTTGTTATGAAACTTTTTTATCCATCAATTATAGTGGTTCTTTTTTTATTATCAATATTAGACCTTATTGTTGGATTGATTAATGATGCGGTTAATTTCTTAAATTCTGCTATAGGATCCAAAGCCGCTTCTCGTAGAATTATTATGATATTTTCTAGTTTAGGAATATTATTAGGAGCTTTTTTATCCAGTGGAATGATGGAAGTAGCAAGAAAAGGAGTTTTTAATCCTTCTTATTTTTATTTTTCGGATGTTATTTTCATTTTTTTAGCAGTAATGATCTCTGATGTTATATTATTAGATATTTTTAATACTTTAGGATTACCTACTTCTACTACTGTATCTATGGTTTTTTGTTTATTAGGTGCAGCTTTTAGTATTGCTATGATCAAAATAGCATCTCCATTCAGTCATGAACCTTTTCATAATTTAAGTTTATATATAAAAGCAGAAAAAACATTGACTATCAGCATAGGAATTTTTTTATCCATTATAATATCTTTTATTTCTGGTGCTATTATTCATTATTTTATTCGTTTATTTTTTAGTTTTGAATATAAAAAAAGATTAAAATATGTAGGAGTAATATGGACAGCTATTTCATTAAGTAGTATGACTTATTTTCTTATTGTAAGAGGCTTACATAGTACTTTACAAGGAATAATGAATGATAATTTTACATATTTTTCATTATTTGTTCAGTCACTTATAGAAGGAATTCATCATAATTTTTTTATTTTTTTATTTGTATTATTTTTATTTTGGACTATTATTGCAAAAATATTTGTTTCTTTAGGATATAATATATTAAAATTTGTTGTATTGTATGGAACATTTTCTCTAGCTATGGCATTTGCAGGTAACGACTTAGTAAATTTTGTAGGAATTCCAATAGCTAGTATACAGTCATATAACATATGGAAACAAGCTGGAAGTCCCCCAGCTGAAAAATTCAATATGAAAAGTCTATCCGGTAATGTTAAAGTTCCATCTTCATTTTTGATTATTTCAGGAATCATCATGATATTAACTCTTTGGTTTTCTAAAAAAACAAAAAATATAACCAGTACAGAGATCAATTTAAGTAGACAAAACGAAGGTCCAGAGAAGTTTTTATCGAATTATTTTTCTAGAGGTATTGTTAGATTTTTTTTGTTTTTTGGAAAAAAATTTTTTGTCTTATTTCCAAAAAGAATTCTTGTAAAAATAGAAAAAAATTTTAAACAAAAAAAAGAAGAAAATGAAGCTTTTGACCTGGTAAGAGCTTCTGCAAACTTAACCATATCTAGTATTCTAATATCTATAGCTACGGTACAAAAGTTACCATTATCTACAACATTTGTTACTTTTATGGTTTCTATGGGGACTTCACTATCAGATAGAGCTTGGGATAGAGAAAGTGCAGTATATAGAGTTTCAGGAGTTTTACAAGTTATAAGAGGATGGTTTTTAACAGGTTTCATTGCTTTTATCATATCAGGAATTATTTCTATATTTTTATATTTTTTAAAAGGATGGTTTGTTGTAATTGCATTTTTATCAATAATTATAATATTATCATATAAAATATATAAAATTTTATATAATGAAAAAACAAAATCAATTATAACGGTATATCCAATAGAAGAAATATCTATAAATAAAACTTATGATATTCTAAAACCTATATTTGAATGCATAGAAAATATATACAAAAATAGCATTGTAGGAATTACTAAATATAATATAAAAGATCTGAAAAACAGTAGAAAAAAATTTTTAAAATTAAAAGAAAACTTTTATAAGATAATACATAATAATTTAATTAGGGTAATTAGAAAGACTAAAAAAGATAGTGATCTAGATATAGGTATATTTTATTTACATATTTACAATAATACGAAAGACATTATTGAATATTTAGATATCATTACCGATCATACTATATTTCATGTTATTAATTGCCATAACCCATTAAAATATAAACAAAAGAAAAACTTATTAAAATTAGAAAAATTCATGAATGAAAATTTTGACTTAATGAAAAAAATAACAATAGAAAAAAACTGCAAAAAAATTCAATTACCTTTTCCAATACAAATTAAAATAGTCAAAGAAATTGAAAAACAAATGAATCAACAAGTTATAGGTATTATCGATAAAAAATATGCAATAAAAAATACTTTTTTGATGTTAGATATTTTATTACAATCAAAAAAAATAACAGAAAGTATACAAAATATTATGTTGTTATATCATAGGATATCATTCCATTCTTCTTCTTTTACAAAGAAAAAAAAAGATGCTTCTTCTTTTTTAGCTTTTTAATTATCTGTTTATATCATTGTATTACAACCTCTGATATCTGAAAAATCAATTCTTCCTAATACTTCAAACTCTTTTTCATTTATTTTCCTTCCTAAATCATCAGTAGAAACAAAAGAACAAGATAAATAATTAGATAAATCTATAATATCAATTCCTCCTATTTTATTATTTTCTATATGTAAAAATGGATCTTCTATATCTCGTATATATATTTTCATCCATGGTGGACATTGAAATATTCCATTTTTTTTTGAATATGCTTGAGAAAGTAATTCCGTCATTCCATATTCCGAATGGATGTGTTTTACATGAAAGTAATTTTTTAAAATATAGTGTAATTCATCTCTAATTAATTCTTTTCTTTTACCTTTCATTCCTCCTGTTTCCATAACAATTAATTTTTTTTGTAATCCATTTTTTTTGATACAAATATTTTTATTTTCTATAAAATTTAATAAATAAGAACTAAGACCGAAAATAAAAATATTTGTATCATTTTTCATATCATTATGAATAATATCAATGAAATTTTCTTGATAAGAAGGAATAAAAATACTTCCATTATGAACAGTTTTATGTATCATATAATTTACCATGTAAATTAAAGAAGAATGAACGATTTGATGTGGAAAAAAACAAAAAAATTTGAATTTTTCTATCGGACCATAAAAATATTCAAATCCTTTTAAAATACTACTATTGTAAATACTTAAATCAGATACAAAATGTTTACTTTTTAATCCTGTTGTAGTTCCACTACTTTTAAAAAGTATATTATTATTAGGATTATTTTTTTTATTACTATCAATACGATGTGTTTTAAAAAAAGAAATAGGTAAAAAAGGTATTTCATCAACATTTTTTATGTCAACTAATTTTTTATTTAACAAATGAACATAGTTTTTATAAATATTATTATTCATCATTTGATAATGAAATATATCCATAGTTATACCTTCAAATTCATTTTTTGATGAAATAGAAAATATTTTTTCTTTAAAATTCATAAAATGAATAATTCTTTCAATTTTTTAAAAAAAAATAATAATACCTTTTGACATAAGGTAGGAATAATTTTAATTATTTTTGAATTTGAAAATGAACTTTCAAAAAATTTGTAAGGAATCATATTTGTTTTTTTCATTAAAAATATACATATCGATATATGAAAAAAATATTTTAACATACCTAATACTGCACCTAAAAACCTATCTATAGGTTTCATCAATGTGATAATTAAAATCAATTCTATCATCTTTTTTAAAAAAAAAGATGATAGAATTATCAATATAAATGAAACTACTATAGAAATAAATAGAAAATATTTTGAATAGTTAATATCAAATTTTTTTATAAATTCTTCTGATATTAACTTTTTTATAAATTCTTCTGATATTAACTTTTTTATAAATTCTTTTGATATTAACTTTTTTATAAATTCTTTTGATAAATGATATATATATATACCTTTATAAAAAAAAAGAAAGAACATCATAAATCCAAAAAATTGGGAAATCATACCTTTTTTATAACCGCTATATCCTCCATATAAAATTATAATTACAATAATTATATCCAAAAATATCATAACAACATTTTTTATTTTAAATAATTTATGCAATAATTTCATATCAACTGGAATCAAGTCATTTACTACATAAAAATAATTTTTTTATCAATAGATAAATTGATATGATTTCAATCATATTTGATAATTCAAAGTACAAAGAAAAAAATATTTCATATCGAAAGATATATTATTGCTGCACATTGCAATATTTAGAATATTATTTTATTAGTTTAGTATCTTTCGGTATATATATATTTTTTTACAATAAAAAAATAAAGAAGGACGTCGCAAAAAAATAAAAATTGCTTTTAATCATGAAGAATAGAAGAACAATTTTTTTAATGAAAAAAGCAATTCATTATTCGATGATAGATATATGAATAATGAAAAAATTATTGTAAAATATAATAAAATGAAATGGAAAAAGAAATAGAAAAAATAAAAGAAAACATTAAAAATTTTCATCCTAAAAATTTAGATGATTTAGAAACATTAAAAATTTTTTTCTTAGGAAAAAAAAAGGGAATTATTACTAATTTTATGAAAAATTTAAAAAAAATTCCACTTAAAGAAAGAAAGTTTTTCGGAAAAATCATTAATGAATTAAAAAAAGAAATTGAAAATAAAATAAAAATTTTTTCCTCAAAACATCAATATTTCAACAAAAACAAAAAAAAAGAAATACTTTTCGACCCTACTTTACCAGGTAAAGCAATAGAAATAGGATCTATTCATCCAATATCTATCATAAAAAATAGAATCATAGAAATATTTATAAAAATAGGATTTACTTATGTAGATGGACCGGAAATAGAAGACGATTGGCATAATTTTACAGCTTTAAATATGCCAATTGATCATCCATCAAGAGATATGCAGGATACATTTTTTATCTATAAAAATCCAGATATATTGTTACGTACACATACTTCATCTGTTCAAATACGATATATGAAAAAACATAAGCCTCCATTTCGTGTTTTATCTATTGGAAAAGTATATAGAAATGAAACTGTATCTTCACATTCTAATTTTATGTTTCACCAAGCTGAAGTATTTTACATAGACAAAAAAGTTTCTTTTTCAGATTTAAAACAATCTATTATTTATATGATAAATTCTCTTTTTGGTAAAAAAGCGAAAATAAGATTTCGTCCTTCTTATTTTCCATTTACAGAACCTAGTGCAGAAGTAGATATATATAATGTAAAAAATGGTGAATGGCTAGAAATTATAGGTTGTGGAATGATAGATCCAAATGTTTTAAATAACGTAGATATTGATTCAGAAATATATTCCGGATTTGCTTTTGGAATAGGAATAGAACGTTTAGCTTTAATGATATATAACATAAAAGATATTAGAATTTATTTTAATAACGATGTTCGTTTTTTAGAACAGTTTAAAAGTGAATTTTAGGGGGATCATCAATAGATTTTCTTTGCCTAATAATTTCATATAAAATAATACCAAAAGCAACAGATACATTTAAGGAAGAAATACCACCTTTAATAGGTATTTTCACTTTTTCGTTAGAAATTTTCAAATATTTAGAAGAAATACCTTTTTCTTCATTACCGAATATTAAGGCTATAGGACCTGAAAAATCAATATTATACGAATACATATTGGATTTTTTTTCCGTAGTAGCAGAAACTATTTTAAATCCATATTTTATCAAAAAAAAAATAGTATTTTTTATATTTTTTTCTTTACATATCGGAACTTTGAATAATGCTCCTGAAGATGTTTTAATAGAATCAGATCCAATCATTGCTGTTTCTTTATTGGGTACAATAATAGCATCTACTCCTGCGCATGCAGAAGTACGTATGATAGACCCAAAATTTCTTACATCTGTAATGCGATCTAAAATGATCAAAATAGGATTTCTTTTTTTTTTATAAAAAATAGGAAGCAAATTTGTTATTTGATAAGTTTTTATAGGTGAAAGTATAGCGAAAACTCCTTGATGATTTTTATTATTTAATTTAATAAATTTATTTTCTGGTACGACTTGAATTGGAATATTCTCCTTCTTAGAAAGAAAGATCAATTTTTGATAAGCGGAAGAATACATCTTCATTCCCTTTTGTAAAAAAAGTTTATTAATAGTTTTTTTAGCTTTAATTGCCTCTATTAATGGATGTAAGCCATAAACAATAATTTTATCTTTTTGCATAAATTTTTTAATACTTTTTATTTTCTCCTAAAATATCAATAGACTTACTAATAATTCTTTGAATGAAAGATCGCGTAACTTGTTTACATAAAAAGAACATAAAAATAAAAAAAATAAAATATAAGAAAGTAACAATACCAAATCCTATGACATAGTTTTCAAAATAATAAGATAAAAAAATACATAAGGAAACACTTCCTAAAAAGAAAATAATAATAAGAAACAGAAATAATAAAAAAATCATAATAATTTCTGTAACAACAGAAATAAAAAATCTCAATATATCATTTTTAAAAATACACCACTTCTTATGAAGAAAATTTCTAAAAAAAAAAAACATCTCAAGTAAAATAAAAGCTTTATTAAGTCCCCAATTCATTTTCCACTTTATCTTGATCTATTTTTTCTATTTTATTTTTCCATTTTTTTCCAATGTTTGATTTAATCTTATATACTTCCTCTCCTATTTTCTTTCTAAATTCTTGAAAATTATTTCTTAGTTCTTCTGTTTTTTTTCCTAAAATATTTCTTATTTTTTGTTCTTTTTTTTGAGTAAGCATCATTCCTATGATTAAACCTGCCATACTACCCAAAATAATTCCCCAAAAAAAATTTCCTCCTCTTTTCATAAATAATAACAATTTTATATTTTTACGGAATAAATTTAATCATACAATTTTGTATGTCAAAATTGTATCTTTCTATATTTACAAAATTTTTTTATATCTATGTTCATAAAAGAACATTTTCCTCTTATAAAATTAAATACATTTGGTCTAAATGTTCATGCTCGTTACTTTGTAGAAGTAACAAATGTAGAAGATCTTCATAAAATATTTTCATATTCGTCCTCTATGCCAAAATTTATTATAGGAAATGGAAGTAATATCCTTTTTTTAAAAGATTATTACCCAGGTTTAATACTGAAAATAGGAATAAAAGGTAAAAAAATTGTCAAAGAAAATAATAAACAGGTTATTGTTCAAGCTTACGCTGGAGAAAAATGGAATAATTTTGTTAATTGGACTATAAAGAAAGGATTTAGTGGTTTAGAAAATTTATCATTTATTCCTGGTACAGTTGGTGCTTCACCAATTCAAAATATTGGAGCATATGGTACAGAAATAAAAAATGTTTTGTTGAAAGTAAAAACGTATGAAGTAGATCATGGAAAAATCATCGAATTTTCACGTAAAAAATGTCAACTAAAATACCGTGATTCTTTTTTTAAGTCTAGAAAAAATAGATTTATTATACTTTCCGTTTTTTTCCTTTTAAAAAAAGGATTTAAAAAAAATAATTCTTTCTTTTCTGTAGAAGTAGAAAATGAATTAAAAAATATGAATATCAAAAAACCTACTATTGAAGACATAAGTAAGGCAATTTTTAATATTAGACATAGAAATTTACCAGATACCAAAAAAATTGGAAATGCAGGTAGTTTTTTCATCAATCCTGTAATAAAAAATGTTGATTTTAAAATTATTAAACATGAATTTCCCAATATCATTGGATATAAATTATGTGAAAATAAAGTTAAAATATCTGCCAATTCATTAATTGAAAGTATAGGATGGAAGGGAAGAAAAATTGGTAATGTAGGAGTTTACGAAAAAAAACCGATAATAATAGTTAATTATGGAAAAGCTACTGGTATAGAAATATATTCTTTTTCAGAAAAAATAATAGAGGACGTAAAAAAAGTTTTTGGCATTATTTTATCAAGAGAAGTGAATATCATACAATAAATAATATAAGCAAAGAATATACCTTTGCTTTTTATCAAATTTATAAAAATTTAAACTTTATGTCCATAATTTTAGAAAAATCTAAAAAATACATACATAAAATAATAAAAGAAAAACCTGATTTTGGAATTTTTTTATTAGAAAATCAATTCAATAATATCATAAATGTAATAGAAAACCCTATCTGTATTTCTTATGAAGAAATACCTATATTTCATGAAAATAATTTATATGGAAAATTTCTATTTGGAAAAATAGAAGGAAAAAATATCGTTTTTTTAATAGAACCTGTTTTTGAAGAAAATAGAAAAAATTCTGTTTTTTTATGTAAAAAAATAGGAATAGACAAATTAATACAAATTAATATTTGTGCCGGGATTAATTCAAACTACAAAATGGGAGATGTTATGTTAGTGAAAGATCATATCAATTTTTTACCAGAAAGTTTTGACATAAAGAAAATTATAAAAAATAATTTTATCACAGAGTTATATGACCAAAAAATGCTTGAAATAGCAGAAAATATAGCAATGAATCATAATATTATTATACAGAAAGGTGTGTATGTCGCTTTTCCATATCCAAATTACAAAACATGTGCAGAATATGCCATGATACGATCCATGGGAGGAGATTGTGTTGGAATAAACATATTAACAGATGTTATTATAGCTAGATCTGTGAATATGAGAGTTTTTTCTATCATAATAATAACAAATAATTTATTATTAAATCCATTTTCTGAAACAGAAAAATCTATGCATCTTCTAATATTAATTGTAAAAGAATTTATCAAAATTTGTTCATAAATATTTTTTTAATTGTTTCACAATATTTTTTGTTATTTTTATAAAAATATCTCGTACATTTTCATTTTCCAAAACTATAGGAATTCCCATATCTGAATATTCCTGTATTTCTTGTAACATAGGTACTTCTCCAAGAAAAGAAATATTCATTTTTTTGGAAAAGTTTTTCACTCCATCTTTGCCAAAAAAGTAATTTTTTTCTCTATTTTTTAAAAAATATGACATATTTTCAATAATACCTAATATTGGAACATAAATAGATTTAATACGAAACATCTCTACAGTTCTATTTACATCAGATAATGCTATTCTTTGAGAAGTACTTACAATAATGACTCCTTTTAGTGTAGTCTCTTGTAAAAGAGATAAATGAATATCACCTGTTCCTGGAGGTAAATCTATTATCAAAAAGTCCAATTTTCCCCAATCTGTTTCATGAATTAATTGGATCAAAGCTTTAGTTACCATTGGTCCTCTCCAAACAACAGCTTCTCCATATTTTAAAAATAAACCGATTGATATAATTTTTACTTGATAACTCATAACAGGTTTAATTAGGGGTGATCCATTTTCTTTTGTTAGAATAATATTATTATTATCAACAAAATCATTTTTAATATTAAACATTAATGGAATAGAAGGACCATAAATGTCAGCATCTAATAATCCTACACTAAAACCCATTTTTACCAAGGTAACAGCAATATTGGTTGCTATTGTAGATTTTCCTACTCCGCCTTTTCCAGAAGCTACCGCTATTATATTTTTTATTTTAGATTCTTTATTTTTTACTTCCATTTCTATTTTTATACTTATTTTCTTTTCTTCATTCGATAATATTTCTTCTTTATTTAAATAGTCTTTGATATATTTTGTCAATTTTTTTTTTAAATGCATGGTAGGATAGTATAAACTTAAATATATTATTACCATATTATTATTAATATCTATCTTTTTTAAACAATTATATTTGATAATATTATTTAAAGCTTTTTCAATTTTTTTTTTGATTGCAACCATATTATATTATAAATAAAATAAGAGTACATATACATACAACAATAGTACAAAAAAAAATGACTAGATTTAATAAAAAACTTTTTTAGTATGTACCTTTTTCTTTGTAATTTTCATACTAGAATTATAGTTTTTAGATGGAAATATTTATTGAAAACTATGATTTCAAATCAGAATATTCTTTCTGAAAGAGATAAAATATTTTTTTTTTCTTTATCAGAAAAACGGAAACATGAATTCTTCATGGTCCGTTATGCATTAAGAAAATATTTTGGAATAAATATGGATATTTTTTATGATGATAAAAGAAAACCTTTTCTTCCCGTTCCAGGAAAATATATTTCTTTTAGTCATTCTTTTGATAAAATAGCTATAGCTATCAGTTCTTATCAGATAGGTATAGATATAGAAAAGTGTCGTAAAAATAAGAAGATCATTAAAATAAAAGAAAAATTTATTAGAGATGATGAATCTATTTTCATTAATCCAAATTATGAAGAAGATTATTTACATGTTATATGGGGAATAAAAGAAAGTTTGTATAAACTAGAAGGAGGAATGTATTACAGTTTTTTAACTCATTATAGAGTATCTCCTTTTTGTATAAAAAAAGATTATTGTGTATCATGTTGGATCATCAAAGATTCTTATAGCAAAAAATTGTTTGCTTTTTATAGAAAAATAGAAGACCATTACTTAGTTTATATTATAGATAAAAAATAAAATAATATTTTTTTATATTATTATGACAATATCATATGACATAATATCAAATTATTGTAAAAACTACCATTGTTATAAGGAATTATTTTTAGAAATAATTGCTGTTATATTTACAATATTTAGTGTTCTTTTTGCACAAAAAAATAATATTCTTGTATATCCAGTAGGAATATTAGGAACTATGATATATAGTTATTTAACTTTTATTACTTCTCTTTATGGAGATTTTATTATTAATTTATATTACACAATAATGAGTTTTTATGGATGGTTTTTATGGAAAAAAAAATTAAAAATACATAACAATATTACTTATTGTAATACAAAAGATTACTTTTATACAAGTATTTTATTTTTTTTTACTTGTATTTTCAGTGTAATAGTTTATTATTATTTTAATGGAAAGCTGAAAAATAATTCTGATTGGATGGATATATTTACAACGGGGATTTATTTTTCTGGAATGTATCAAATGTCCATGAAAAAAGTAGAAAACTGGATATTTTGGATGATAGGAAATATAGTATCCATTCCCATTTATTTTATGAAAGGACTAATATTAACAGGTATTTTATTTATTATTCTTTTTATCTTATCTATAAGTGGATTTATGATTTGGAAGAAAAAAGCAATAAAATTAGTAGTTTAATTGTTGTTGTTATTTTTAATTGATTCTATAACTTCTTTGATATTATCATATTCTATTTCTATTCTTGTTTTTATATTTTTTACTTTTATTTTATTTTTTTTCATTTCATTTTTTCCTATGATAATAGCAAATGGTATATTATTATCATTAGCATATTTGAATTGTATACCTACTTTAACAGCATTAGGGTATAACTGTGAAGAAATTCCTTCTTTTCTCAACAAATTTATCATTTTATATGCATACAAAATCTCTTCATCTCCGAAATTAATAAATAAAATTTTTGAAGTATATATGTTTGGAAAAAAATTTTTTTTTTCCATAGCTAAATAAATTCTATCTAAACCTAAAGAAATTCCTACTCCAGAAATATTTTTCATTCCAAAAGAATTTGATAATTGATCATATCTTCCTCCTCCTCCGATAGAATTTTTTTGATCATTTTTTTTTAATGAAAAAATTTCAAGTATTGTTCCTGTATAATAATTCATACCTCTTGCTAATGATATATTCCATTCCAATTTTGCATTTTTCAAATAAATATTATTTATCATATCAAATATGAAATGAATTTCTTTAATTCCTTTTTTTCCTTTTTCAGAATTTTCAAAAAAAGTCTTTAAATATCTTTCCTTTTTATAAAAATTTCCTTTTATATCGAAACATAATGCTATCTTATCAAAAGATTCAGAGGGTATTCCCTTATCTATCATTTCTTTTCTTACTAAATCTTTACCTATTTTATTCCATTTATCTAATGATGTAGTAAAATCTTTCCATAAATCATTTTTTATTCCAGAAATTTCTACCAATCCTCTTAGGATATCTCTATGATTAATAGAAATAAGTATAGGAATATTCAATTTTGTAAAAATTTCATCACAAAGTTGAATTAATTCTATCTCTTGCCATAGAGATAAAGTATTGTATCCTACAATATCTGCATCACATTGATAAAATTCTCTAAATCTTCCTTTTTGAGGTTTATCTGCTCTCCAAACAGGTTGTATTTGATATCTTTTAAAAGGAAATATGATTGTATTTTTATGCATTGCTACATATCGTATAAAAGGTACAGTTAAATCATATCTAAGAGCCTTATTAGATATATTATGTTCAATTAATAATTTTGTAATATCAAGTTTTTTTTTTTTAATTTTTTCAATCTTTTTCATAAAATCTGAAAATCCTCTTATTAAAGAGTTCCCTGAGTTAAGTAACTTGAATATTAAGTATTCTCCTTCTTCTCCATATTTACCAATAAGAGTAGATATGTTCTCAATGCAAGGTGTTTCTATGGGGTTAAAACCAAAAATTTCAAATTTATTTTGAATAATTTTAATTATATAATTACGTATTTTTATCTCATAGGAAGAAAAATCCCTGGTTCCTTTAGGAATATTAGGATGCTTATGCATAACAATTAATTATATATAATAATCAAAATTAAATATATCAAAAATCATTTTAATTCTTCATTTTTTGTATCTTCTTCTTGTCCTTTTTTCATATTTTTTCCTCCTATATTATTAATTTGGTTTTTTTCATGATATGAAATAGGAAAATCAAAACTTTCTTCCAAAAAATATTTCTTCTTTTTATTTTCTAAAAAATCTGAATTAGTATTCGTATTGATAGTATTATCAAATATATTTTTTTTCATTTCTTTATTTTTTTTTACTGAATAATAATGTCCTCCTTCATAAAATGGATGATCTTTCTTAGAATAAGAATGAATTTCTTCTATCTTTGTTAATCTCTGTTCATAAGGTTCCTCTAGTCTGTGAAATATTTTTTTATCTTCGTGATTAATCGCTCTTTGCACTTCTGTAGGAAATCCTGTAGCTACTATGGTAACTGAAATACTTTCTTCTAAACTATCATCTTCTCCTATTCCCATAATAATGTTTGCATTATTACCTGCTTCTGCCTGAATATAATCACTAATAATTCCTATTTCGTCTATAGTTATTTCAATCCTTCCTGAAACAATAAGAAGAAGTACATTTTTTGCCCCCGTAATTTTATTATCATTTAATAATGGAGAATCTAATGCTTGAATAACTGCTTCTTTTGCTCTATTTTCACCAACAGAAACAGCAGATCCCATAATAGCTGTTCCACTTTCTTTAAGAACAGTTCTTGTATCTCTTAAATCTATATTTTGTTTATAATGGTGTGTTATAACTTCAGCTATCCCCTTAGCAGCAGTCGTCAAAACTTCATCTGCTTTTGCAAATCCTGCTTTAAAACCTAAATTACCATATAGTTCTCTTAATTTATCATTATTAATAACAATCAAAGAATCTACATTTCTTCTTAATGTTTCTATTCCTTTTTGTGCCTGTTGTAATCTCATTTTTCCTTCAAAATGAAATGGAATTGTCACAATTCCTACAGTAAGAATTCCTTTTTCTTTAGAAATTCCTGCAATGATAGGTGCAGCGCCAGTTCCAGTACCTCCACCCATTCCTGCTGTAATAAAAGTCATTTTTGTATTGGAATCTAAAATACTTTTTATTTCTTCCAAACTTTCTAACGCAGCTTTTTCTCCTACTTCTGGATCAGCCCCAGCTCCTAATCCTTCCGTTATAGAAGCTCCTAACTGAATTTTTACAGGTACTGGATTATTATTTAATGCCTGTGCATCTGTATTACATGCTATAAAATCTACACCATCTATTCCTTGTTCAAACATATGACTTAAAGCATTACTTCCTCCTCCTCCTACTCCTATTACTTTTATTGCAGCTGAACGATGTTTTGGAAATATTTTAACGTTATCTTTTTTTTGTATAAAATCTTCTTTTTTCATTTTATTCTGTATCATTCAATATTTGACGGAATTTATCGGCCCATATTTCAATAAAAGATTTTGATTTTGTTTTCGTATTTTCTTTCTTTTTTAAAGAATATTCAGATGGTTTTTTGTTTTCATAATGTGTATGATTTTTATTATAAAATTTTGTAGATACAAATTCAGAATTATTAGTGTTATTTTTTTCATTATTATAATGATAGATATAATCTATATCTTTTGTACAAATATATTTTTTTTTATCATCAAGTCCTTTGATGACCAAACCTATAGAAGTCGCATATTCAGGATTACTTATCAGTCCATTTTCTCCACCAGCAATATGCTCGTTAGAATAACCTATACGTACATCCATACCAGTAATATATTCTGCTAGTGGACGAATATGTTTTAGTTGAGAACCACCTCCAGTCATTACTAATCCTGCAATTAGTCTTTTTTTTTGTTCTTCATTTCCATAATTTTTTATTTCTATGTTGACTTGCTCTAAAATTTCGCAAACTCTCTTATGAATAATTTGTGATAATTTCTTTAAAGAAATCTCCTTAGGATCTCTTCCCCTTAATCCAGGAATACAAACAATTTCTGTTTCTTTATTTTCTCCAGGCCATGCAGATCCAAATTTTATTTTTAGTAATTCTGCTTGACGTTCAATAATTAAACAATCTGTTTTTATATTTTCCGTTATTACATTTCCTCCAAAAGGAATAACGGCTGTATGACGAATAATATTATCTTTAAATATAGCTATATCAGTTGTTCCACCTCCTATGTCCACCAGAGCTACACCAGCTTCTCTTTCCTCTTTACTTAATACAGCTTCTGCTGAAGCCAAAGGTTCTAAAGTCATACCAGCTAAATTTAATCCTACAGATTTAACACATCTTCCAATATTACGAATGGATGAAATTTGCCCTACTACTACATGAAAGTTTGCTTCTAAACGACTTCCATACATTCCTATTGGTTCTGTTACTTCTGCTTGACTATCAACTTTATATTCCTGGGGAAGAACATGAATTATTTCTTCTCCCGGTAACATAACTAGTTTATGTACTTGGTCAATTAATTTTTGTATATCTTTTTGATTAATTACATTTTCAAAATCTAATCTAGTGATATAATCATTGTGTTGTAAACTTCTGATATGTTGTCCTGCTATTCCAACTATAACTTCTTTTATTTTTACACCTGAACTATGTTCCGCTTCAGACACTGCTTCACGTATAGCTTCAATTGTTTGAGTGATATTATTTACAACCCCTCTATGTACACCTATACTTTTAGATCTACCTATACCTAAGATCTCAATTTTATTATATTCATTTCTCCTTCCTACCATAGCTACAATCTTCGTGGTCCCTACATCAAGGCCTATAGCTATATCTTGATATTCCATAGACTTATCTTTTTTTTGCGACGACTTGGTCTTTATATTGTAAATCAATACTTTTATATTGATTAATATCTATTTTATTTAGGTATTGCTTATAAAATGCTTTTAATTTATTCAATTTATTTTTAAAATCCTTAATGTTTCCTAATATAATATTATGATTTCCTATTTTAGGAATTAATATAAACTCATTTATATTATTTTTTTTAATGCTAATAATTTGATTTTTCAGTAAATCATCATTTACTATGAATTTAACTAAATTTGCTAAAAATTTTTTTTCTTTTTTCGAAAAATATCCTTTTGCTAAAATAACATTAGATGAATAAAAAGAAGAAAGCTCTAAATCTTCAGCGTCTTTAGTTAGATAATATTCTCGATCGCCATTTTTTATTCTTAATATGGGTTCTTTTTGTAATATTTCAATATTTAGTGTTCCATCTACGTTAAGGAAAACTTCAGATTTTTTTATAAAATGGTAATTATTTAATTTATTTTCCATTTCTAATATACATAATTGACCAATTTTTTTTTCAATTTTTTCTGTCTTATGGAATAAAATATCTTTAATAATTTCTTCATTTACAAAATGATCCTTTGATATGGGATCAATAACAATATTAAATTTAGTTAAAGATCTGTTTGCATGTGTTTTTTGAGAAAAAAAAATAAAAAACATCATTAACGTGATATATATTAATAAAATTAATATGAAAAATATTGTTTTTTTTTTCATTTATCCATATTTTTTTTTCATAAATTCTTTGATAGGAAAAATTAATGTATCTATATTTCCAGCTCCTATTGTAAGAATAATATCAAAAAATTTTTTTTCAATTTTTTCTAAAACTTTTGAAATAGAAGAAACTTCTTTTTGATCAGGACTAATTTTTATTTTTTTCAATAAGTTTTCTGATTTTATTCCGTCAATAGGAAGTTCTCTCGCAGCATAAATATCGAGTAAAATTAGAATATCTAGATTTCCTAGACTTTCTGCAAAAGCATCTTCAAAAAATTTAGTTCTACTGAATAAATGAGGTTGAAAAATTCCTAATATAATTTTATTAGGAAAACATTTTCTTACAGTATAAATTAATGCATTTATTTCTGTAGGATGATGAGCATAATCATCTATATATATTTTATTTTTTGATTGATAATGGATAGAGTATCTTCTTTTAATTCCTTGGAATAAAAATAAAGCTTTTCTTATTTTTCTTTTATCAATTTTCAGATAGTCAGATATAGCTAATGCTGCAGTGACATTTTTTAAATTATGTTCACCCGGAATGGATAATGGTAATGATTTCCATATTTTTTTAGGAGTATGAAAATCAAAATACCATTTATTTTCTTTGATATGAAGATGATTGGAATAGTAATATTCCTTATCTTTAATTGAATAAAATATAGCATTATTTGCTACATTTTCTAAAAATGTATCTTCTTTACATATAAAAATTTTTTTATATGGTTTTTTTATTCTTTTGTAGAATCTTATGTAAGCTTGTTTTAAGCTATCTTTTTTTGGATAAATGTCTACATGATCCTGATCTAAGGACGTGATACATGCTATATTAGGAGATAAATGTAAAAAAGAATGATCAAATTCATCTGCTTCTACTAAAAAAAATTTATTTCCATTCAATATAAGATTAGAATTGTAATTTTCAGAAATACCTCCTAAAAATGCAGTAAAACTTATTCCAGATACATATAATATATGACATAATAATGTGGAAGTTGTTGTTTTTCCATGAGTTCCTCCTATAGCAATACAGATTTTATTTTCTGTTATTATAGACAATATTTGAGAACGTTTTTTTATATTTTTTCCATATTTTTTTAAAAAAATCCATTGTATATGATTTCTAGGAATAGCTGTAGTATATACGATTAAACATTTTTTAGATGTTACCCATTTTGGTAATATTTCTATACAATCATGATAATTAATAGAAATACCTTCTTTTTCTAATTTTTCTGTTAAAAAAGTTTTATTTTTATCATGTCCATAAACAACTTTTCCTATTATATGAAAATATCTAGCGATGGAACTCATTCCTATACCTCCTATTCCTAGAAAATAAATATATTTAATGCAATTTAAATTCATTTTTTATAAAATAATTTGTAAAATTTCATTCACAATATCATCTGCTGCTTTCGGCTTTCCTAACTGTAAAATATTTTTACTCATTCTTTCTTTCATAATAGCATTGTTCAATAATTGAATGGTTGAGTCTACTAATCTATTTTCTACTTCTTCATTTTTAATGATCAATGCTGCTTCATGATCATATAATATTTTTGCATTTTTATTCTGATGATCATCTGAAGACCAAGGAAAAGGAATTAATATATAAGGTTTTCCTATTATACATATTTCAGCTATTGTTATAGCTCCAGCTCTAGATACAACAATATCTGCAGCAGCATAACATACTTGTATATTTTCAATATATTCCATTAAAATAAAATTAGAATGATGATATTTTTGATTTTTTTTTATTCTATGAATATCTAATTTTCCTATTTGCCATATAAGTTGTATATCAAATTGTATCAGTTTATCTAAACCTTTTATCCAAGCATTATTGATACTATTAGATCCTTGACTACCTCCTATAGATAAAATGATAGGTTTATTACAATTCAATCCAAGTCTAATACAAGATTCTTTTTTACTTGGTAATTGTAATATTTCAGATCTAACAGGATTTCCTGTAATAATCGTTTTTTCTTTCGGAAAGAACTTTTTGACTTGTTCATAAGCAATACATATCTTATTAGCATAACGAGAAAATATTCTATTGGTTAATCCAGGATAAGAGTTTTGTTCTTGAATAAGAATAGGTACTTTATTTATTTTAGCTGCATATAAAGTAGGTAAACTAACGAATCCACCTGTTCCAACAACAATATCTGGGGAAAATTTATTAATAATTTTGTGAGCCACAAAAAGACTATATATCAATTCTATAGATAAAAATAATCCATATATAGAAAAAATTTTATTTTTTCCTCCAGAAATAGAAATACCTTCAATTGGGTATCCAAATCTTGGAATTTCTTTCATTTCCATATGATGTTTGGATCCAATGAATAAAATATTTACTTTTGGAACTTTTTTTTTTAATTTATCCGCAATAGCTAGACCAGGATATATATGCCCACCAGTACCTCCACTTCCAATAATTATTCTAGGTGAAATATTATTATCCATTATTATTATTTGTATATTTCATCTTTATCGTTTTCATATATAATTTTTTTACTTACACTTAGTATAATACCAAAACTAAAAAAAGTAACCCACATAGAAGTACCTCCTGCACTAATTAGTGGTAAATTTTGTCCTGTAACAGGAAATAGACCAACAGCTATTCCCATATTAATTAATGCCTGATTGATAATAGGAAAACCTACAGATAGAACTAATAAAGAACAAAAGTAATTTTGTACTTTTGTTGCTATAATAATAATTCTAAGTAAAATAAGTATATAAATAAATAAAAGTATTATTCCTCCAAAACATCCATATTCTTCTATAATAATAGCATAAATAAAATCTGATGAAGATTGAGGTAGAAATGCTTTTAAAACACTTTTTCCGGGGCCTCTACCGAATTTATTTCCTAAAACAATAGCTGTTTTAGATTGTTTTATTTGATAGTTTTCTTCAGATTCACTATCCAAAAAATTTTCTATACGACTTTTCCATGTGTAAACTCTGTTAACAGGATTTTTGTCCCCCCATTTTATCACCGAATAAATATATATACTAGCAAGTAAAAACCCCATTGATAATATACCTATAATCCCTTTTATTGGGTATCCTCCTATAAAAAGTAGGATTAAAACAGAAATAAAAACAATGATTGCTGTGGATCCATTAGCAGGGAAAATCAATCCAATAATAAAAAATATTGGAAATAATAGAGTAAAAAACGAATTATTAAAACTTATATTTTTTTTATTTTTTTTGGCTAAATATCTAGCACAATAAATAAAAAGAACTAATCCGGCAATATTGGAAGTTTGAAAAGAAATATTAATAATTGGAATATGTAACCAACGAGAAGCATTTACACCATCCATCTCTTTTCCTTGACTGATAGTAAACACTAGTAAAATTAGTACTATTGGCATGGAAATAATAGACATACGATAAAAATATTTATAGTCTATAAATTGAGTAAAAAAAAGAATAAAGAATCCAACTAGTAGAAATAATGTATGTTTTAATAAATAACTGAAAACAGTATTTGTTCCTCCATAAGTAGTTACCAAATTTGTACTTGCTGAATACACAGGTAGAAAAGAAAATATAGCTAATAAAGAAATAAAAGCCCACAAATATTTATCCCCTTTTATATATTTATTAAAAAATATTTCTATTTTTTTCATTTTTTATAAGATTCATTACTTTTTTTTTAAATTTTTTACCTCTTTCTTTATAATTTTTAAATAAATCAAAACTAGAACAAGCAGGGGAAAGTAGAATATTGTATCCGGGATAGGATAATGCATATGCCATATGAACTGCTTCTTCAATAGATTCTGTTTCCAGAATAATAGAAATAAAATTTTTAAAAAAATTAACAATTTTTTTATTATTTTTCCCCAGGCAAATTATTGCTTTTACTTTACTTTTCACTAAAGAAATTATTTCTGTATAATCGTTTCCTTTATCTTCACCTCCTGCTATCCATATTGTAGGGGAGTTCATACTTTTTAAAGCGTAAAAAACTGCGTGTACATTAGTTGCCTTAGAATCATTGATAAATTTTATTCCATTTATATTTGCAAAATTTTCCATACGATGTTCTATAGGTTTTAATTTTAGTAAAATAGGAATTATAGAATCTATATTAATATTTAATATTTTGGATATAATTAATGAAGCTATAATATTATATAAATTATGATCTCCTATAATAGGAATATTTTGTAATTTATTTAAATTAAAAAAACAGATTTCTCTATCTTTTTTTTGTATCAATATTTTATTTTTTATGTAAAATCCAGTATTTAACTTTTCTCTTATAGAAAAAGGAATACATTGAGATAAAATTGGATATTTTTTAACTCCAAGTCTTACAATTGGATCGTCATAATTATAAATAAAAAAATCTTCCTTTTTTTGAAGAGTAGCTATTTTAAATTTAGAAGAAACATAATTATCAATATTACCATCATATCTATTCAAATGATCTCTTGTAATATTTAATAATACTGCAATATTTGATCGAAAATTATGAGAATCATCTAACTGAAAACTACTTATTTCTAATACATAAATATCTTTTTTACTTATAGAAGCTTTTCTAGAAAAGCTAAATCCAATATTACCTGCTATATCTACATTTAATTTATTATTTTTAAGTATTTGATATACTATAGAACTAGTGGTGGTTTTTCCATTGCTTCCCGTAATACCTATTATTTTTGAATTTTTTATATAATTCTTACCGAATTCAATTTCGGAAATAATGGGAATATTTAAAGAATATATTTTTTTTATTAAATAATTTTCTTTAGAAATTCCAGGACTTTTTATTATTTTACTGGCATTTTTAACTATCATATTTTCTGTATGTCCTTTTTCTTCAAAAGGAATATTATTTTCTATTAAAATATTTTTATATTTATTTGAAATAATACCAGAATCCGATAAAAATACTTTGATACCATTTTTTTTGGCTAGTAGCGCTGCTCCTACACCACTTTCTCCTCCTCCTAAAATAACGATAAATTCTTTTTTCATTCAATGATTAGTTAGTATATTAATAAAATCAATACTAATGCTGAAAACATGATTTGTATAATCATGAAACGATTGAAAATTGTATTTTCATGATAACCAAGTTTTTGAAAATGATGGTGAATAGGTGCCATAAGAAAAATTCTTTTTCCTACTCCATATTTTTTTTTAGAATATATGAAATATAATACTTGTATTATGACAGAAATATTTTCTATAAAAAAAATTACACATAAAAGAGGAAGTGTTAATTCTTTTCTATTGATAATAGTTAGTGTAGCTATTACCGCTCCCATGGTTAAGCTACCACAGTCTCCCATGAATATTTTAGCAGGATAAGTATTATACCAAAAAAAGCTTATTAAAGATCCTAAAAAAGATAAAGAAAAAATAATTGTTTCCTTTATATTAGGAATATATATGAAATTGAAATAATAAGAATATGTGATGCTGCTAGTAATTATAGATATAATAGATAAAGTAATAAAAATAATTAAAGATATTCCAGCTGTTAATCCATCAATTCCATCCGTAATATTAGCTCCATTAGATATAAATACAATAGTTATAATTACGAAAGTAATAAAAACAATAATATTATTTTTTTTATACTCTTCAAAAATAGATGAATAATAACCAAATTGATTTGGATTCTTTTTGGTGGATATAAATGGAAAAGTAGTAATATAATATTCTTTATTATTTTTTTTTATATTAATGTATTGAACATCTTCATTAAAATACATTGTAATTCCAACAAATATTCCTAATATAATTTGTCCTAATAATTTACTAATTACACTAATTCCTTCTTTATTATTATATCTTATTTTAAGATAATCATCTATAAAACCAATACATCCCATATAAATGGTAGTAAATATCAATATAAGAACATATCTATTCTTCAGAGAAGAAAATAGTATTGTAGAAATTATTGTAGAAAATATCATTACAATACCACCCATTGTTGGGGTTCCTTTTTTTTTTTTTTCTCCAAAAATATTTAGATTACGTATATTTTCTCCTATAATATTTTTTTTTATATGATTCCAATATATTATCTTTTTATAAAGAATAAAAGCTATACCAAATGATAAAATAAAAGCAACTATAGATCTGTAAAATACAGAATTTTCACTAATTTCACTAAAAAGTAATAAAAAATTCATTTTTTTATTTACAAATGGTAATTTTGTAATAAATTTTTAGCTATTTTCATATCATCAAAAGGATGATATTTTCCTTTTATTTCTTGATATTCTTCATGTCCTTTTCCCGCTATTAGAATAATATCTTTTTTTTTCGCAATTCTTATTGCTGTTTCAATAGCTTTTTTTCTGTTAATAAAAGTAAAAATAGTTTTTTTTAGATATGATTTAAAATTTTTCATATCAATTAATATTTTTTCTGGATCTTCATTTCTAGGATTGTCAGATGTAAAAATGGAAATATCACATTTTTCATAAACTAATTTTCCCATTAAAGGACGTTTTTTTGTGTCCCTATTACCTCCACAACCTATTACACAAATTAACCTACTACTTTTATCTCTTTTTATTTCTTTAATAGTATTAAAAATAATATTTAACGCATCTGGATTATGAGCATAATCTACGATTATTCTAATTCCAGATTTTGACAAAAATTGTTCAAAACGTCCTTTAATTGGCTTGATATTTTTGATTGTTTCAACAACTTTATTTGTTTGTTTTACACCTAATAATAATATCGATGTAGCATAACTTGCTAATATATTATAGACATTAAATATTCCTATTAATTTTGTATATGTAACATTTCCATTAATTGAAAATTTAATTCCATCAATATTATTTTTCAATATTTTAATTTTGAAATCTATATTTTTTTTTTTGAATCCATAAAAAAATATTTTTGCTGAAATATTCTTTATTATTTTTTTTGAATTTTTATCATCAGAATTAATTAGTGCAAATGATTTTTTCGATAAATTTTCTAAAAATAACTTTTTAGTGGATAAATAATGATTGAAATTCTTATGAAAATCTAAATGATCATGTGTTATATTAGTAAAAATACCACCAACAAATAATAATCCAAAAATTCTTTTTTGACAAATTCCATGTGAACTAACTTCCATAAAAGCATATTTACATCCTTTTTGAATTGATAAATTCAAATATTTATTAATTTCAATAATATCTGGAGTTGTATGTGTTGTAGTATATTTTTTAGATATTATGATTATGCCAATAGTGGAAATTAATACATTTTTTATTCCCATTTTATCAAATAATTGATGCAATATGTTTGCTACAGAAGTTTTACCATTTGTACCAGTAATTCCTACTAATTTTATTTTTTCCGTAGGATTTCCATAAAAATTAGAAGATATTATCCCTAAAGCAACCATAGAATTTGGAACAGATATATAAGTAATATTATTATATATGTTTACAGGCATAATTTCACATATTATAGTATTGGCTCCTTTTTTTATTGCATCAATAATAAATTTGTGACCATCAACGTTTTTTCCCTTTTTTGCAACAAAAATCATATTTTCTTTCACTTCTTGAGAAAATTGAGAAATTCCTTCAATTAAAATAGTGTCCGAACCTATCATTTTTAGGATAGAAACTTTTTTTAAAATATTTTTTAATACTTTTTTCATTCTTCCAATTTTAAATAGATCATTTGATGATTTTTCAATTTTCTACCGGGTTGGACAGATTGTTGTATGACTTTTCCGATTCCATGATACATGATATTGAACCCCATATTTTCTAATATAGGTATGATTTCTTTACCAGGAATAGAAATTATGTTAGGCATAACAAATTTTTTAGTAAAGATATTTTTATATTTTTTTTCTATTATTTTTTTTAATAAGTTTTCTTTATTATTACTTGTTATAGATGATAGTTTTTTCTTAGTTATTATTGGATAAATATATCTAGCTATTTTATCAAAAACGGGCATTGCTATTTCAACTCCATAATATCCTATTTCTGGTTTTGAAATGACTACAATACAAGAATACTTGGGATTATCTGCAGGAAAATATCCAACAAAAGAACTGTTATAAGATGAATGTTTCTCTTTTAACCAATAGTTTAATTGGGTTGTACCTGTTTTTCCTGCATATGGATAATCTGGATTATAATATTTTTTAGCAGTTCCATTTTTTACTACTCCTTTTAACATATTTTTAATTTTTTTTAAAGAAGATTTTTTAGCTATAGAGGGAATTATGACAATAGGTTTTGTATTTTTATGAATACATTTATCTTTATATTTTATTTCTTTAATAAATACAGGTTTAATCATTTTTCCGTTATTTGCTATTGCATTATAAAACGTTAAAATTTGTAGAGGAGTTAATTTAATATTATATCCAAAAGTCATCCACGGCAATGTAATGCTGTTCCAATTTTTTTCTCCAGGTTTTGGTATAAAGGGATCTCCTTCGCCTGGTATATCTATTCCTATTTTTTTATCTAGTTTCCAATTGTATAGATGTTTTATAAATTTTTCTGGATTTTCTTTATAATTATTATAAATAATTTTTGCTATACCAACATTAGAAGAGTGTTCTAAAATTTGTTTTGGATTCATTTTCATATATCCATGATGACTATCTTTTATTTTACTTCCATTTAATTTCATCACTCCACCCATAGTATTTATAATCATATCCATATCTATTTTTTTATCTTCAATTGCTGCTAAAATTGCCATAGTTTTGAAAGTAGATCCAGGTTCATTACCTTCCCATACAGCAAAATTTCTTAAATCTTCATAAGTATTTTTTTTAGTTTTTTCAAGATTAATCATTGCAGGTATTTCTCCACTATTTACATCCATAATAATTACGCATCCATGATCTGCTTGAGAAATAATTAATTCTTGTAGTAATGTATGGTAAGCAATGTCTTGTAGGTAAATATCTATAGTAGAATAAACGTCTTTTCCATCTTCTGGATTTATTTCATTTTCTGATTTTAGTGGTTTCCATACTTTAGAACTAATTCTCTGTTCTAACCTTCTTCCATCTATTCCTTTGAGATATTTGCTAAAAGCTCCTTCTAACCCAGCTTTTCCTCTATGATCATCATATCCTAATGTCCTTTTTCCAATATTTTCTAATGTATGAACTCTACACGATTTTTTTTCTACTATGAAACCTCCCCGTATTTGTCCTTTATTAAAAATTGGTAAATTTCGTAAAATTTTATAATGAGGGGAATCTAAATTTTTAGCTAATAAAAAATATCTATTTCCCCTTTTTTTCTCTTCCTGAAACTTATTATAAAAAAAAATTTTTGGTTTTTTAAATAAAAATTCTAATGATCGACATAAATAAGTAATATTTTCTTGAAACAGTTTATCAGATATTGATTTAAAATCAATATGAATATCATATCTTATAACAGATGTAGCTAATACACTATTATCTGATGCATAAATATTCCCACGTTTAGCCTTAATAATATTTGTTCTTATTGCTCTTTCTATAACATATTTTTTATAATATTCTTCGGAATAATTTTGAATATATAATAAATTAAAAATAATTAATACTGCAATACATATGAAAATAAAACTAATTAAGTAAGATTTGTATAATAAAGTATATTTTCTATCCTTTTTTTCTTGTTTCATTTTTATTTCCTTGAATATTCTTTATTCTATATTTTATTTTCTATTGTTATATGATTACATTATTTATTTTCATTTAAAAATAATTCATATGGAGGTGATTCTAAATGTTTCAATCCATTTACCAATTTTTTTCTTATAAATGAAGATAATTGCATTTGCATACATTTACTATGTATGTCTGCATATTCAGATTTTAACTCCTTTATTTCTTCATTAATTTTATTGATTTTCTTAATTTTTCTATCCATCATATGAGAACTAGTGATACTAATTAAAGATAGTATAGTAAGAAAAACAATAAAATTCCAATTGCGATAAGCATCTTCTTTTACTAGAAAATTACCCTTTAAAATATCTTTAACAACTCTTATAAATACCTTCATATTATTTTTCATTTCCTTTTACTCTTATTATTTAAATTTTTTCTGCAATTCTTAGTCTAGCACTTCTTGATCTTGTATTATTTATGATTTCTTTATAACTAGGTTTAATAACTTTTTTATGTATCATTCTAAATGGAATAGGTTGAAATATTTTTTCCATTAAAAATCCTTTTTTAAAAAAATATTTAGTAATTCTATCTTCTATAGAATGGTATGAAATAACTGCTATTCTTCCTTTTGGAAAAATAATTTTAGAAGATTCTAACAAAAGATTTTCTAAAGCATGAATTTCATTATTCACTTCTATTCGTATAGACTGAAAAATTCTAGATAAGAATCTTTTCCGTTTGTAAAAATTTCCTTTTATAAAGAAAATATTAACTAGATCCGAAGAAAATATCATATTTTTTTTTGAACGTTCTTTTATTATTTTTTTCGAAATTATATTCGCATTTTTAAACTCTCCATATTTTCTAAATATGTATAATAGTTTTTCTCTAGAAGATTCATTGAGAACATTTATAGCTGAATAAGAAGATTCCTTATTCATTCTCATATCCATAATACAATTATGTTGATTAGAGAAACCTCTTTCAACATTGTCTAATTGATAAGAAGACATCCCTAAATCAACTAATATTCCAGATACTTTTGGAATATTTTTCTTTTTTAGTATATTTTTTATTTGAATAAAGTTACTGTGAAATAAGTGTAATCTTTTATCCTGAATGCAATTCATTTTTATTGAATCTTTATCTTGATCTAATGCTATTAGAATACCATTTTTACTTAATTTATTCAAAATAGCATAAGAATGTCCTCCTCCTCCAAACGTGGCGTCTACATAAATTCCATTTTTATCTGTAATTAAATTTTCTATACTTTCTTTTATAAGAACCGATTGATGATGGTAATTTTTCTTCATTTTAAACTATGATAATGCGAAATTATACTTTATAATCATCATATGTTATATACATTATTTAAATATTGTAAATTTTTAAAATGAAATTTCATTTAATAAAAACAGATAACTCTTCTAAGGCAAGAGCAGGTATTATTGAAACAGATCACGGAAAAATAGAAACTCCAATATTTATGCCAGTAGCTTCAAAAGGATATATTAAATCCGTACCTACATCGGAATTATTGTATAATAAAAATATGCCAAATATAATACTTGGTAATACCTATCATTTATATATTCAACCGGGAATTGATGTATTATATCAAGCAGGTGGTATTCATTCTTTTATGAATTGGAATCATCCTATTTTAACAGATAGTGGAGGTTTTCAAATTTTTTCTATGAGAAAATTAAATAAAATAACTGAAGAAGGTGTAATTTTTAAATCCATTATAAATGGATCTTCTCATTTATTTTCTCCAGAAAAATCTATGGAAATTCAACGTTTTATAGGAGGAGATATCATAATGGCTTTTGATGATTGCCCAGCTTTTCCTTGTAGTTATAGTTATGCAAAATTATCCTTAAAAAAAACACATTATTGGTTAGATAGATGTTATTCATATATACAAAAAAATCCAGAAAAATATAATTACAAACAAAGTTTTTTCCCTATTATACAGGGAAGTATTTATAAGGATTTGAGAAAATATTCTGCAGACAAAATATCTTCATTTCAAGTAGATGGATATGCTATAGGAGGGCTAAGTTTAGGAGAAACAAAAGAAGAAACTTATAATATTATTAATTTATTAACAGATTTATTACCTAAAGATAAACCAAAATATTTGATGGGAGTGGGAACTCCTGTTGATATCCTTGAAGGAATATCTTTAGGAATAGATATGTTTGATTGCGTTATACCAACAAGAAATGGACGTCATGGAATGTTATTCACATGGAACGGTATAATGAATATAAAGAATAGTAAATGGAAAAAAGATTTTTCATATTTAGACGAATTTGGAAATTCTTATATAGATCGTTTATACAGTAAATCTTATGTTAGACATCTTTTTATTTCTAAGGAAAATTTAGCTAAAGAAATTGCATCTATTCATAATATATCTTTCTATTCTAATTTACTTCAAAAAGCAAGAATTCATATTATAAACAATAACTTTTCATCTTGGAAAAAATCTGTAATACCATTATTAAAACAACGTTTGTAATTTTTATTTAACAACATAATAAATATGAAAATTATTGACCGTTATATTTTTCGTAATTTTATGATAAGCTTCATAGTCATAACTATTTTTCTTCAGTTATTATCAGTAGTGATAGATATTTCTCAACGGATGCATCGTTTAGAAAATAACCATGTATCAATAAAAGAAGCTTTGATTTTTTATTATCCATTTTGGTCCATATGGTTAGCTAATATTTTTAGTCCTATATCTGTTCTTTTATCTGTCATATTTTTCACATATCAATTAACAAAAAACTCAGAAATAACTGCTCTTTTAGCAAGTGGGATTAGTTTAAAAAGAATTACTTTTACATATTTACTATCGGCTATTTTCATCGTATTAATTTCCATTGTTATAAATTATTATATTCTTCCAATAGCAAATAAAAATAAAAATAAATTTTTCTATCAATATTTATTGAGTCCAAAATATAAGTATGAATATCATAACGTTAGTGCTAAAATTTCAGATAACGAATATATATTCATCAGAAATTTTTCAAAAAAAAAAAATACAGGAAAAAATTTTGTATATCAAAAATTTATTGGAAATAAATTAATATGCATTATAAAAGCCAAAAATATTTTATGTAGTAAAAAAAGTAAAATATATATTTTACATGATTATATAGAAACTATAATAAAAAAAAATCATGATACTTTTTTTGTTAAGGGATTTTATAAAATCAAAAAATTATCTTTAACACCGGAAGAGTTTTTACCAGAAGAATATATAGCAGAGAATATGAACATTCATGAGTTAAAAAAATTTATCGAAATAGAAAAAAAAAGAGGGAATAACGATGTCAATATTTATTTAAATGAATTTTATCAAAGAATAAATCTTCCTTTTTCAACTTTTATATTTACTATATTGGGATTATCTATTTCTTTAAAAAAAAGAGATATAGGATTAAATATCATTATTGGAATAATATTATCTTTCATTTACATTTTTCTCATAAAAATTACAAAAATATATTCTACAAAAAATTATATTCCATCCTATTTCTCTGTTTTACTACCTAATATTTCTTTCGGAATAATAACATTATTTTATTATTACAAAGTAATTAATAATAAATAACTACTCAGTTAATTAATCCATTTCAAATCCAGCTATATATACTTGTCCATCTTGCTTAAGAGATTTTATAGTAACATCTCCTGAATATCGTTTTAAAATTCTATCAACATCACTAGGTTTTTTCATTTTTTCTCCATTAATGGATAAAATAATATCTCCTTCTTCCATTCCTATAGAACTGAGACGACCACCTTCTTTAATTTCTTTTATTATAATACCATAATCAATACCAAAATCCTTTTTGTAATCTTGGGTCATATATTCAAAAGTCGCTCCTAATAATTCCGATGGACTAATTTCTTCTTTAGTTCTTATTTTTATTCTTCCTTGTATATCTTTTAAAATAACGTTAAAAGTTTTATTTTCACCATTTCTAATAACATTTACTTTTATTTTATTACCTGGATATTTTGTTCCAATAATAAAAGAAAGATCAGCAATATTTTGTATTGGCTTTCCATCTATGTTTTTTATTATATCTCCTTTTCTAAGTCCAGCATCATATGCTCCACTTTTCTCAAAAACTTCTGCTATTAAAAAGCCTTTCTGTGGTTTTATATTTTGATTTGTTTCTTTATTATAATATTTTATATATTCTATTTTCGATAAATCTATTCCTTTTATTCCCAAATAAGCACGTTGTACAGATCCATATTTTTTTATATCTTTTACTACTTTTGCCACTAAATTAGAAGGAGCCGCAAAACTATACCCTATAAAGTTTCCTGAAGAAGAAGAAATAGCTGTGTTTATACCAATTAATTCTCCATTAGTATTTACCAACGCCCCACCACTATTTCCCGGATTTACAGCTGCATCTGTTTGAAAAAAAGATTCTATAGCTGATGGAGTTTCTCCTCTTAATATTCCCAAATTTCTATTTTTAGCACTTATTATACCTGCCGTAACCGTTGAATTTAAATCAAAGGGGTTCCCTATAGCTAAAACCCATTCTCCAACTTGGACTTTATTAGAATCAGAAAAATATATAAAAGGTAAATTTTTATCATTTATTTTCAATAATGCTATATCTGTACTTGGATCTTTTCCTATCAATTTGGCTCTATAAGTTTTTTGATCACTAAGAGTAACCTCAATTCTTTCTGCATATTTTACTACATGATTATTAGTTACAATATATCCATCCGGAGATATAATCACACCGGACCCATGAAGTCCAGGCATATCATTATTATTTTTTTGGTGTTTTTTTTCTCTACCTCCTCCTCCAAAATCATCAGGAAATCCAAAAAAGAAATCAAATGGATCAAACTGGCTATTATTGCTAGAATAATTTCTTACATTAACTACTGCATATATTGTTTTATCTACAACTCTAGTAAAATCAGGAAGTCCTGCAGAACTAACTAATGATGAATTTTCTGAAGATTCTGTTTTTGATTTATAATTATTATATGTGGGAAAAGATGTAGATGTTTCTTTATAATATTGTTTATATGCAGCTATGGAAATTATTGAACTCATCATGCTACTAAGTACAATATAAAAAACGATTCTCTTCATATATTTATTTTATATTTTATCTATTTATGTATTTATATTGATAGTATGTTGATATATGATATCAAAAACTGTACAATAATATAAGGAAAAATTCAAAAAAATAATATTAAATTCGTTATTTATGAAATTAAACTTTTTTAAATATCAAGGAACAGGAAATGATTTTATTATGCTAGATTTCAGAGAAAAAAATATTACAGAAAGCACTTTATTGTTCAAAACATTATGTGATAGAAATTTTGGTATTGGAGCGGATGGAGTTATTTCAATTCAAAATGATGAAAATTTTGACTTTTATATGAAATATTATAATTCAGATGGAAAAGAAAGCACTATGTGTGGAAACGGAGGAAGATGTGTCATTTTTTTTTCCAAACAATTAGGAATTATAAAAGATAATAAAACTTATTTTAGAGCAGAGGATGGTCCACATTATGGTTTTATTAAAGAAAATAATTTAGTTTCGATAAAACTTAAAAATTTAAAAAAAACTGATATAGTAATTCATCTAGAACATATTTTTCTTAATACCGGGTCTCCACATTGTGTTTTATTTGTAGAAAATTTACATAAAATAGATGTTTATAAGGAAGGAAGAAAAATTAGATTTAACAATCCTTACCTGAAAAAAGGAGTAAATGTAAATTTTGTGAAAATATTAGAAAAAAATATTTTACATGTTAGAACTTATGAAAGAGGAGTTGAAAAAGAAACTTTATCCTGTGGTACAGGTGTAGCAGCAGCTGTTATTGCAGCATACGAAACAAATAAAATATCTTACAAAGATAAAACAAAAATTCCCATTAAAACTACAGGAGGTAGTTTATTACTTTCGTTAAAAAAAACAGAAGAAGAATATAGGGATATTTATTTAACGGGACCTGCTGAATTTGTGTTTAAAGGAAGTATTTTGATTTAAAATTAAATATATGGAAAAAAATTATTATATTGATAACGATTCAATGAAATTTTTAGAAAAATATCTTGATGGAGTTTCTCCAAGTGGAGAAGAAACCGAGGGACAAAAAATATGGATCAACCATATGAAGACTTTTGTTGATAAAATACATGTAGATTTATATGGTACAGCAGTAGGTATCATAAATCCTAAAAAATCTAAACATAAGTTAGTTATAGAAGCTCATGCTGATGAAATATCTTGGTATGTCAATTACATTGCAGAAGATGGAATTATTTACGTTTCTCGTAATGGAGGGACTGATCACCAGATTGCAATATCCAAAAAAGTTGTCATTCACACAAAAAAAGGTCCAGTATATGGAATATTTGGATGGCCTGCTATTCATATAAGAAAATCTACAGATGAAAAACATCCTAATGTAGATAATATATTTATCGATATCGGAGCTTCTAATAAAAATGAAGTGATAAATTTAGGAGTTCATGTGGGATGTATTGTAACATATCCTGATAAATTCTTTATTATGAATGATAATTATTTTGTATCTAGAGCTTTAGACAACAAAATAGGTGGATTTATTATAGCAGAAGTAACAAAAATGTTAGTAGAAAATAGTATCGATTTACAATATGGATTATATATTGTAAATTCTGTTCAAGAAGAAGTAGGATTAAAAGGGGCAAAAGTGATTTCTCAATTTCTAAAACCTAAAATTGCTATTGTTACAGACGTAACACATGACACATCAATACCTATGGTAGATAAAAAAACACAAGGAGATATAAAATGCGGATTGGGACCTGTTATTGGATATGCTACTTCTATTCATAAGAATCTTAGAGAAACTATCATAGATTCTGCTAAAAATAATGAAATACCTTTCCAAAGATTAGTATCATCTAGATATACAGGAACAGATACTGATGCTTTTGCTTACTCTAATAAAGGAGTATATTCTGCATTAATTTCTATACCTCTACGGTATATGCATACTACAGTAGAAATGGTACATAAAAGTGATGTAGAAAAAACAGTATCATTAATATTTGAAACTTTACAAGAAATTAATAATAATAGATATAATATATTTTTTAACGATTAAAACGAAAATGAATAATGTCCCCATCTTGGATCAAATAATTTTTTCCTGTTATCAACATTTTACCTGCTTTTTTTGCATTTTCTTCTGAACGATATTTAATAAAATCATTATAATGAATCACTTCCGCTCGAATAAATCCTTTTTTTAAATCTGTGTGAATGACTGATGAAGCTTCATAGGCTGTATATGTCATAGGAATAGACCAAGCACGTATTTCTTTTTTACCTACTGTGAAAAAAGTATGTAAATTTAATAATTTAAATGTTTCTTTAAGTACTTTTTCTATTCCTAAATTTGTCCAATTATTTTCTTTTTCTATTATCTTTTTTGTTAAAGATAAAGTGACTAAAATAGAATTCTCTTTTTTTATGATATTTTTCAAATGATCTATATGATCATTAATTGTTTTATTATTATTTTCATTATCATTTACATTACATATATATATCACAGGTTTAACAGTAAGTAATTGTAAATTCTTTATACAATTTATTTCTTTTTCTTCTTTGAAAGGAAACATTCTGATATTTTTTCCTTTTTTTAAAAAAAGAAGAATATTTTTTAATACATTTAGAAGATATTCTTCTTTTTTATCTCTTTTCTTTTTAATTATTTCTATTTTTTTTTCTATAGATTCTAAATCTTTCAGTTGTAATTCTATATCAATAATCTCTTTATCTCTAATAGGATTCACCGATCCTTCTACATGAAGAATGCTAATATCTTGAAAACAACGAATCATATGAAGTAGAACATTTGTCTCTCGTATATGTGATAAAAATTGATTACCTAAACCTTCTCCCTTATGAGATCCTCTAATTAATCCTGCTATATCAACTATTTTCAATTCAGCCGGTATGATTTTTTTTGTATCAATTATTTTTTTTAGTTGATATAATCTATGATCTGGTACTTTTGTAATTCCGTGATTAGGTTCTATAGTACAAAAAGGAAAGTTTTCTGATAAAACTTGAGAATTAGAAATTATATTAAAAAATGTTGATTTACCTGAATTTGGTAATCCAATAATTCCACATTTCATGATTAAATATTTTATTTTACTTAGTTAGTTCCGATAAAATATAAAAAACATTTTATATAAAAAAAGGTTCGTCTTTTTAATTATGAATCAACAGAAAAAAATTCCATTCTGGAAACATATTGAAGAATTAAGAAAACATATAATTCATTGTTTATTTGCAATTGTTATTACAATGATTTTTTTAATGAAAAATAAAGAAATTATATTTGATCATATTATTTTTGGACCAGCAAAAAAGAATTTTATTACTTACCGTATATTTCAAAGTTTAACACATTATTTTTTTGGAATAGATTTTGTGTATTTCGATAATTTAAAAATACAAAATAGAAAAATATTTGGTCAATTTAATGTATATGTATGGACTTGTTTTATAGGAGGAATTATATTATCGTTTCCATATATAATATATGAATTGTGGAAATTCATAAAACCTGCTCTTTATCATGAAGAAAAAAAATATTCTATATTTATTTTCATAATAGCAACATTTTTATTTACATCTGGAGTTCTTTTTGGATATTTTTTATTATTTCCATTTTTAATTCATTTCGGATATTCTTTTAGAATAAGTCATTTTCCGGAAAATATATTTGACTTATCAGATTACATATCTTTAATTACACATTCTGCATTATCGATGGGTATTATTTTCTTATTTCCGTTTTTTATATTTTTTTTAACAAAAATGGAATTAATTACTTATTCTTTTTTGAAAAAATATAGAAAGCATGCATTTTTAATTATGTTAATTATAGCATCTGCTATTACACCTGGAGATATATTAAGTACAATAGTAGTTTTTATTCCTTTTTTATTTCTTTATCAATGTGGTGTATACATATCATTTTATGCAGCAAAAACACCTTCAAATGATATGAAAAAATGATACAACATCGTTCAAAAATGAAATGATAATGAAGTTAGTTGTATCACTTTTTTTTTTATTATGAATAATTATGATGATGAATATTTTTCATTTTTCTATGGATGATAGATAAAATATTATTGCCACTTTTTTTTGTTTTTGTATTTTTTTTACTGATATATTTATTATTTGATCCAAAACTGAATATAAAACCTATATTATGTTTCCAGAAGTTTAAATAATCTTTAGATTGTCTAGCAAAAACATGATTATAAGTACTTTCTATACTAACCCCAAAATTAGGTACTAACCATAAGTTTAAACCTATTCCTCCATCTATAACAAAAAAGTTTTTTTTATTAGTTTGAAAATATTTTGTATCTGATATTTTTAATTTTGTTTCTTTATAATTATTAAAATTGTGTATACCTGCTCCGAATTTTAAATAAGGATCAATTTTATGATTCGGAATAACATGTAAATTAATTCCACTTACGGATTTAAAGAAAAATACATCTTCTAGTTCCCATTTATTATTTTTTATCATACCAGATGAAGCATTGGTATATAACACTATATATTTATTTAAATTATGTCCAATTTCGATATTAGAAATAACAGGATCAAAACTATTTTGTTTTTTATCAAAAAAATTTTTAAAAGGATAATTGATAGGAAAATAATTTATATCATGAGTACCTATTTTCACAAAACATTTTTTATCTGTATTATGATTATGTGAAAAAATAAATGAAGAAAACATAAATAAAGATAAAATAATAAAAAAATTTACGATTTTCATAAAACTATAATTTCTATTTACTAAAACAAATATAATATTTGATTTTAAAAATCAATAATGCAATCTTTGAAAATCATTAATTTTTTTAAAAAAATATTTTTTTATTGTCTCTATCTATATCTTTTTTTCGTATAGATTCACGTTTATCATATATTTTTTTACCTTTTGCTAGTGCTATTTTCATTTTTATATACCCTTTTTTGTTAATAAATAATTCTATAGGAATTATTGTTATACCTGGATCCTTTAATTTTTTTTCTATTTTTATCAATTCTTTTTTATTTAATAATAATTTTCTTTCTCTTCGGTTATAATGATTACGATCTGTTCCAAATTTATATTCAGATATATACATATTAATTGAATATAACTCTCCGTTTTTTATATGGCAAAAACTTTCGTTTATACTAGCTTTATTTTCCTTTATAGATTTTACTTCTGTTCCAAGAAGCTGAATTCCAGCAATATATTTTTCTAATAAATAGTATTGAAACTTCGCTTTTCTATTTATAATACTCATAATTAATTGTTATTTTTGTGTTGTTGTCATGTTACCGGATTGACTGAAACAAAAATATAGAATAAAAAAAATAAGTAAAATGAATGTACATTATTTAAATAGTTTATGTTTTCAAGTAAGAAGGGATATATTACGTATGATTCATCATGCAGAATCGGGACATCCGGGTGGTTCTTTAGGATGCACGGAATATTTTGTTGCTTTATATCATAAGATAATGCGTTACGACCCAAAAAGATTTACTATGGAAGGAAAAGGAGAAGATCTATTTTTTTTATCTAATGGTCATATATCTCCTGTTTACTATAGCGTATTATCTCGTTCTGGATTTTTTCCTATAAAAGAATTATCAACTTTCAGAAAGTTAAATTCACGTTTACAAGGACATCCTTCTGTTCATGGAAAATTACCTGGAATTAGAATTTCTTCTGGATCCTTAGGACAAGGAATGTCCGTATCAATAGGAGCGGCTTTATCAAAAAAATTAAGTAAAGAGTATAATTCTATTATATATAGTTTACATGGAGATGGAGAATTAAATGAAGGACAAATTTGGGAAGCAGCTTTATATGCTGGATCTAGAAAAATAGATAATTATATAGCAACTATAGATTATAATGGACAGCAAATAGATGGAACTACCGATGATGTGTTACCTCTTGGAGATTTAAAAAGAAAATTCCAATCTTTTGATTGGAACGTATTAGAAGAATTCAATGGAAATGATGTTGAAAAAGTTATTAGAATTCTAAAAAAAGCAAAAAATGAAACAGGAAAAGGTAGGCCGATTTTAATTCTTTTACATACTATAATGGGATATGGTGTAGATTTTATGTTGGGGAAACATATTTGGCATGGAAAATCTCCTAATAAAGAGGAATTAAATATAGCTTTGTCTCAACTACCTGAAAGTTTAGGAGATTATCCTTTATCATAAAAATATATGAAAGAATATAAAAAAAAATATGAAAATCAAGGTTTAAAAGAAACCAGAGCTGGATTTGGTGACGCATTAACATTTCTTGGAAGTAATAATAATAAAGTGATAGCTTTATGTGCTGACCTTACTGGTTCTTTATGTATGAAAGATTTTTCGAAAAAATTTCCGGAAAGATTTTTTCAAATAGGAATAGCAGAGGCAAATATGATTGGTATAGCTGCTGGTATAAGTATTGGAAAATATATTCCATTTACAGGAACATTTGCTAATTTTGCAACATCTCGTGTGTATGATCAAATACGTCAATCAATTTGTTACTCTTATAAAAACGTCAAAATATGTGCGTCTCATTCCGGTTTAACTCTTGGAGAAGATGGTGCTACACATCAATGTTTAGAAGATATTGGAATGATGAAAATGTTACCAGGGATGACTGTTATTAATACTTGTGATTACAATCAAACTTATGCGGCAACTTTAAGTATATGTGAGCATTTAGGACCAGTATATCTTCGTTTTGGACGTCCTTCTGTAGCTAATTTTACAGATAAAAACAAAAAATTTGAAATAGGAAAAGGTATTCGTTTAATAAAAGGAAAGGATATTACCATTGTTAGTACAGGTCATTTAGTGTGGGAATCTTTAGAAGCTTCTAAAGAATTATATGAAAAATATGGAATTGAATGTGAAGTAATAAATATTCATACAATTAAACCATTGGATCATAATATTATTTTAAAATCTGTTGAAAAAACAAAATGTATCATAACGGCAGAAGAGCATAATTATTGGGGTGGTTTAGGTGAAAGTATTTCTAGAGTTATTGCTATGAAAATAGGATCTATTCCTCAAGCTTTTGTAGCTGTAAATGATACTTTTGGTGAAAGTGGAAAACCTATGGAACTTATGAAAAAATATAATATTGATCGTAATTCTATTATAAATCATGCTCAATATATAATGAAAAAAAAATTCGAATAAAATTTTGGAAATAAAAAAAATACAAAAATTAGTTCATAATTGGATTATGAATCATGGTGTACGATATTTTGATATATTAACTAATACAATTCTTTTATCTGAAGAAGTAGGAGAAGTTTCTAGAATTGTTGCTAGAAATTATGGCGAACAATCTAAAAGAAAAAATTGTAAAAAAAATGATGATCTTGGAAGCGAATTATCAGATGTTTTATTTGTTTTGATATGTTTAGCTAATCAAACAGGAATTGATTTGGAAAAATCTTTTTGTAAAAAATTAAAAGATAAAAAAATCAGAGACCATGATCGACATTATGAAAATGAAAAATTAAAATAGAAATAATGAATATAGATTATATTAAAGTAAAAAAAGATAAGTCTTCTTTATTTGGATCTGTATCAATCAATGGATCTAAAAGTATATCTAATCGTCTTTTAATTTTAAAGGCTATTTATAAAGATGAAATTGATATTGTTAATCTTTCTAATTGTGAAGATACAGAGTTATTAAAGACGAGTTTAATCAGTAATTCTAATGTATTAAATATTCATCATGCTGGAACTGCAATGCGTTTTTTAACCTCTTATTTATCTATACAAAAAGAAAGAGAAACGATATTAACAGGATCAAAAAGAATGAAAGAAAGACCAATTTTGGTATTAGTGAATGCTTTAAAAAAATTAGGTGCTAAAATATTTTATTTAGAAAAAGAAGGTTATCCTCCAATAAAAATTTTAGGTAAAGAAATTACGGGAGGAGAAATAGATATAAATGCAAAAATTAGTAGTCAGTATATTACTTCTTTAATGTTAGTAGCTAGTAAATTTAAAAATGGTCTCAAAATTTATATGAAAGATAACATAACATCTTTTCCATATATAAAAATGACTTTTAATCTACTTACTTTGGCAGGTATAAAAGTATTATGGGAAAATAAAGTTATTCATATTTTTCCAGGTAAAAAACAACAAAAAAAATGTTTTTATATAGAATCAGATTGGAGTTCTGCTTCTTATTATTATTCTATGTCGGCTATTGCAAAAGAAAGTAAGATTACTTTATCTTCGTATAATATTGATAGTTTACAAGGAGATAAAAATGTTTCATCTATATACGAAAAATATTTTGGCGTATACACTTCTTTTAAAGAAAGTAAAATAACCATTTATAAAAAATTTAATTTTTCTTTACCAAAGTTTTTTGAATTAGATTTGAATAATACTCCGGATCTTGCACAGACTATCGTTGTAACTTGCGCCATTATTGGAATAAAGTGTTATTTGAAAGGATTAGAAACATTAAAAATAAAAGAAACTGATAGATTAATAGCATTAAAAGAAGAATTATATAAAATAGGAATTATAACAAGTATAACAAATTCATCTATAAGAATAGATGATTTTTATCAACAAAAAAAAAATGATAATATTTTTTTAAATACTTATCAAGATCATAGAATGGCGATGTCTTTTGCTCCATTAGGATTACTAAATACTATTTGTATAGAAGATCCATACGTTGTTAATAAATCATATCCTAATTTTTGGAAAGACTTAAAATCTATAGGATTTTCTATCGAAAATTATTTTGAATAAAGTATTATTATTTCCGTAATGTATTTATTATATTCATTGATATTTTTTTTCATATATTCTATGAATAATAATTTTGATATAACTATTTTTATTCTGTAAATTAATTACTTTCACTATCTTATCTACTATATATACTGTAGGTTATGGTACGGTACTACTGAAATAATGAATTTTCTTCTATGTTTTTTATTTTTTCGTCATAATAATAAGGAAAAATACATTTTTTTGTTGTTATTATTACTTAATTTATTATATATAATTAGGTAGGGAACTTAATAATATATATTTATAGTTTTAGTTTTTATGTTTTTGTGGATTTATGGATAATAAATATATATATAGTGATATCACTTTTTTTTCCCTACATATTGAAAAACATTGTAGTTTACAATTAAATTTAAACTTGTATTAAATATAAAAAAAATATAATTTGTATTCATTACATTACTAGTAGGCCCATTCGTCTATTGGTTAGGACGTCAGGTTTTCATCCTGGAAAGAGGGGTTCGATTCCCCTATGGGCTATGTATTTTTAATTATTTATGGCAAATCATTTATCCTCTTTTAAAAGAATTAGACAAAATCAAATTAGACGTATACGTAATAAATATGCGTATAAAAGCACAAAAACAGCTATAAAAAAATTTTTAATTAATAAAGAAGGTTATTCTAAAGTAATATCTATGATTGATAAATTAGTTAAAAGAAATATCATTCATAAGAATAAGTCATCTAGACTAAAAAATAGTTTAAGAAAAAATATATCTAATAAATAAGAAATATTATTATTTATTAACTAATGAAAATAGATGCTCCTATAGGAATATTTGATTCTGGTATTGGAGGAGTAATTATAGCTAAAGAAATTACAATGCAAATGCCGAATGAAAATATTATTTATTTTGGAGATACTATGAATATGCCATATGGAGAAAAATCGAAAGATTTTATTATAAAAAACTCCATAAAAATAGTTTCTTTTTTTTTGAAAAAAAAATGTAAAGCTATAGTTATTGCATGTAATTCTGTTACATCTAATGCTTTAGAAGAGATTAAAAAAAAATTTAATAGAAAGTTCATAATATTTAATGTAATAGAACCCATAGTAAAAAATAAAATATTACTTACTTCTAATAGAATAGGAATCATTGCAACACCTGCTACTATACGTTCAAATTTTTATGTAAAAGAAATAAATAAATACTATCATCATCTAGATATAATTCAAGTATCTGCTCCTTTACTTGCACCCATGATAGAGAAAGGAATAGAAATTATAAAAATAAAAAATATAATAAAAAATTATTTGAATAATTTAAAATCAATAGATACATTATTATTAGCCTGTACTCATTATCTATTTTTTAAAAAAGAAATAGAAAATTTATATTATGGAAGAGTTCATATACATATAATTGATATACAAAAAATAGTAGTACAAGAGATAAAAAAAATATTAAAAGAAAAAAAATTATATAGTACAACAACTTCATCATCATATCATCATAAAAAATTGGAAATTTTTTATACATCTACTTTTATACCATGTTTTTTCAAAAAAAAAATTTATACTCTATTTGGAAAAGATATTTTATTTAAAAGATATGTTTTTAATTAATAGATTTTCTAATTTCTAATTTGTGCATCTATAACAGATATAGTCGCTAAATTTACTATTTCTTCTATATTAGATTGCATTTGCATAACATGTGCCGGCTTTCGCATTCCTAACATTATAGGTCCAATAGTTTGAATATTACCTAACCCTCTAATAAATTTATAAGTTAGATTTCCTGATTCCATATTTGGAAATATAAATATATTTGCTTTTTTTTTAACTAGTTTAGAAAAAGGAAATTTACTAGCTAACAGAAATTCATTTAATGCAAAGTCTGGTTGTAATTCCCCATCTACTATTAGATCCGGATATTTTTCATGTAAAAAAGAAACTGTTTTAGAAACTTTAGAAGAAATTTCAGAAGAAAAATTTTGAAAAGAAAGCATAGCTACATGTGGTTCAATATCAAATTCTTTAACTACGTTAGATACCATAATTGCAATTTTGGCTAATTCTTCACTGGTTGGGTCTGGTATTACTGCTGTATCTGCCAAAAATAAAGGACCTTTTTTTGTTAATAAAATCATCATTCCTGCTATTTTTTGCACTGATGGAGCTTTTCCTATCACTTCTAACATTGGACGTAAACTTAAAGAAAAACTTCTAGAATAACCTGTAATAACTGCATCACTTTCTCCTTGATCAACCATCATAGCTCCAAAGTGATTATTGGTCCGCATACGAATTTTGGATTCATATAGAGTTAAACCCTTCCTATTTCTCCTTTTCCAAAGAATTTTAGAAAAATATTCAATTTTATTTTCTTCTTTAATTGGATCTATTATTTTTAATTTAAAATCAAGATGATTTTCAGCCATTAAGCGTTTTATACATTTTTCATTTCCTAGTACTATAGGAGTAGATATAATTCCCTCTTCATTAAGAATTTGAATTGATTTAAGTATATTATATTCTTCTCCATCACAAAAAACAATTTTTTTTGGATTTGTTTTTGCTCTATTTTGAATCATTCTAAGTATTTTACTTTCATAACCCATCCTATCTAATAATTTTTCTTTATATTCTTTCCAGTTTAAAATAGGATTTTTTGCTACTCCAGAATCTATAGCAGCTTTAGCAACTGCAGGAGCAACACGTGTAATTAAACGATTATCAAAAGGTTTTGGAATAATATATTCCTTTCCAAAGGAAAGGTTTTTCTTATTATATACAATATTTACTTGTTCTGGAACAGGTTCTTTTGCTAGAGAGGCAATTGCATATACAGCCGCTAATTTCATTTCATCATTGATCACTCTAGCATGAACATCAAGAGCTCCTCTAAAGATATAAGGAAAACCTAAAACATTATTTACTTGGTTTGGGTAGTCGCTTCTACCAGTAGCCATAACAACATCTGGACGAATTTTAATTGCTAAATTATAGTCTATTTCTGGATCAGGATTTGCCATAGCAAATACAATAGGATTTATAGACATACTTTTCAACATATGAGGTTTTAAAATTCCTCCTATTGATAGTCCAATAAAAACATCGGAATTTTTTATAGCTTGTTCTAGAGTAAGAATTGGGTAATTATTTACAGAAAACTCTTTTTTTTCTTTGTTCAAATCAGTTCTTGAAGAATGTAATAAACCTTTACTATCAAACATAAGTATATTTTCTGATTTTATTCCAAGTTGTTTGTAAGTTTTTGTGCAAGAAATAGCAGCGGCTCCAGCTCCATTAACTACCATTTTTATTTTATGAATATCTTTTTTAACAAAGTCAATAGCATTTAGTAATGCTGCTCCTGAAATAATAGCTGTACCATGTTGATCATCATGCATCACGGGAATGTCTAATTCCATTTTAAGTTTTCTTTCTATTTCAAAAGCTTCTGGAGCTTTAATATCTTCTAAATTAATTCCTCCAAAAGTAGGAGAAATTGATTTTACAATATTTACAAATTTTTCAGGATTTGATTCATTAATTTCTATATCGAAAACATCGATTCCAGAAAAAATTTTAAATAAAAGGGCTTTTCCCTCCATAACTGGTTTAGAGGCTAATGCCCCAATATTTCCCAACCCTAATACTGCAGATCCATTAGTTATTACTGCAACAAGATTCCCTTTAGAAGTATATTTATACGCTTTTTTGGAAGAAGAAGCTATTTCTTTACAAGGTTCTGCTACTCCAGGTGAGTAAGCAAGAGAAAGATCTCTTTGACTACTATATTTTTTTGTAGGAGTTATTTGTATTTTTCCAGAAGGAAACTGGCTATGGTAATTTAAAGATTCTTCACGAAAATTATTTGTTTTTTTTCTCATTATGCTAAATATTAATAATTCCGAAATAAATGAAATTTTTATTATTTCCAGAATATATTTTTCTCAAAAAGATATTTTTTTGTGTGATATTTCCATTTAATTATAATTTTGTAACATCCTTTTTTCATCATTTTTTTTGGAATAAATAATACGTTAGAATATTTTGATATTTTGAAATGTCTTGTAACATCTAAATCCTTAGAGGAAGATCTGAATAAAGTAAAATAACCATGTATAATATTATCATTACTTATTTTATTATCATATGGTATTATTATTTTAATACCATTATTATTGACAATAATTTCTACTTTTTTATCGAGATTTAATACATTTTTTTTCTCATTTATAGTATCTTGATATTTTATTTCTTCTTCATAATACCTATCTGATACAAGTTGACTTTCTACATTTGGGAAAAAAAAAGCTATGTAAATGATAAAAATCATAAAAGTAATCAAAGATAACACTATTCCAACATCCCAACTGAATTTTATTTTCATAATAAAAAAATAGATGAATTTTATTTTATATACTCCAATTCAAGTTTTTTTTTCCTTGTGGTAATTTTCCTTTTGGTTTTTTAGGGTTTCTATTAATGTAATAAACATAACTAGATATTTTTTCAATATCATTTCCTTTTATTTCTCCTGATTTCCCAAAAGCTCGCATAGTTGGATTATTATCACTTCCATTCCATATTATAAAATATATGTTTTTAAATAAATCTTTTTCTTTTATATTTATCCAATAATTATCTGTTAAATTAGGACCGATATTTCCACTACCGTCTGATTGATGACATGTAGCACAATTTTCTTCAAAAAGAGTTTTTCCACTATCTATGAGTTCTTCTTTAAATGAAGCATTTTCTATGGTAATTTGAGGAGTATTTTTTTCAAAAATTTCAATTTTTTTCAGTTGATCTTTATAAGATATGTCATATTCTTTATAAGGATTAGAATAATCTATCAATAAATAAGAGAAAAAATAAACTGCTGAAAATATAATTGTAATTAAAAATAAATGAACCCACCAAATTGGTAGTTTATTATCTAATTCTATAATTCCGTCAAATCCGTGATCAATTTTTTTAACTTTATCATTTTTTTGATCAAAAAATATGAATTTATAAAGTCTATAAAAATAATTTCCTTCATTTTCTTCTAATATATTTTTTTTTATCTCTTCCGGAATAGATTCTAATCTTTTTTTAAAAATTAAATTTTCAATGAATTCTAAAACTATTAACAATATCGTAATTATAATAAAGAAAAATATAGTAATAGGATGAATAATGTAATTCATCATATTATAACTTTTAAAAAAAGTGTATAATATATATACTATAATCGATAATGTAGAGGAAATCATAATAAAAGATGAAATTTTATATCTCATAAATTCTGATGATTTTCTTTATTTTCTAAAATAGAAATACTTTTTTCTTGATAATATTTTTTAGATCTAAAAAAAATAAAAAATAATATTATCAAGAAAAAAGTTAAAAAAAATATCACAAGCATAATGGATTGGAAAATTCCTATATTTTTTTCCCCAGTAAAATAATGTTTGAGAAAACTTATCATTTTTTCAAGATTTAATATCCGTTCCTAAACGTTGTAAATATGCAATTAGAGCTATTATTTCTCTTTTTTCCAAAGGAATAAAATTCTTTTTTTCTTTTATTTGTTTTATATTTATTTCTTCTTTTAAAGAAGGATATTCTTTATAAATATCATCTACAATTTTTTTTGATTGAATATCAATATCTCTTTTAAAATTTTTTATATATTCATCAGTATATGGAACACCTAGCCTAATCATTGCCTTTAACTTTTTTTCCGTATCAGAAATATCCAACTTATTGAAAATAAGCCAAGGGTAACTTGGCATAATAGAACCTGAAGAAGTAGAACGAGGATTTTTCATATGATTATAATGCCAGGAACTTGGATTTTTTCCTCCCTCTCTAGCTAAATCTGGTCCTGTCCTTTTAGAACCCCAAAGAAATGGATGATCATATACAAATTCTCCAGCTTTAGAATACTCTCCATAACGAACGACTTCATCCCTAAATGGACGAACCTGAGCACTATGACAAGCATTACATCCTTCTCTTACAAATAGATCCCTACCCTCTAATTCTAGAGCACTATAAGGTTTTACATTATGAATTGTGGGAACATTAGATTTAATTACCAAAGTAGGAATTATTTCAATAAAACCTCCAATTGCTACAGTAATAAAAGATAAAATAGTAAATTGTATAGGTCTTTTTTCTAACCAATTATGAATACCCTTATTTTCTTCTATTTTCTTAGTAGATACAAATTTAAATTCTTCATTACTAATAAAATGTCCTTTTTTGATAGTTTTAAATAAATTAAATATCATTAAAATAAAACCTATCAAATAAATAAAACCACCTATAAAACGTATTTTATAAAATGGAATAATAGATGTAACAGAATCTAAAAAATTTTTATAAGTTAATGTTCCATCTGGATTAAACTTTTTCCACATCATAGATTGCAAAACAGAACCAAAATACATTGGAAAAATGTATAATATAATACCTAATACTCCTAACCAAAAATGAATATTAGCTAATGATACAGAATATAACTTTGTATTCCACATTTTCTTTGTTAACCAATATAAAACTCCGAAGGCCATAAAACCATTCCAACCTAAAGTTCCCAAATGAACATGAGCTATCACCCAATCTGTAAAATGTCCTATAGAATTTAAAGTTTTAGTAGCTAACATAGGTCCTTCAAAAGTTGCCATTCCATAACATATAATTCCAACAACAAAAAATTTTAATATTGGATCTTTTTTTACTTTATTCCAATCATATCTCAATGTTAATAAACCATTTAACATACCACCCCAAGAAGGAGCAATTAACATTATAGAAAAAATAGTTCCCAACATTTGAGCCCAATTAGGAAGAGAAGTATACATCAAATGATGTGGGCCAGCCCAAATATAAATGAATATTAATGACCAAAAATGAATGATAGAAAGCCTATAAGAAAAAATGGGTTGATTTGAAGCTTTTGGAACAAAATAATACATTAAACCAAGTATAGGAGTGGTTAGAACAAAAGCGACTGCATTATGTCCATACCACCATTGCATTAACGCATCTTGAACTCCAGCATATATAGAATAACTTTTAAAAGATAGAACAGAAATTGGTAATTCAAGATTATTAAATATATGTAACATAGCCATAGCTACCCATGTTCCTAATAAAAACCAAATACTAACATATAAATGTTTTATTCTTCTTTTTAGGATACTTCCTATAATATTTATACCATAAATAAGCCAAATAAAAAGTATTAATAAATCTATGGGCCATTCATGCTCAGCATATTCTTTACTTGTGTTTATTCCTAATAAGAAAGTAATCCAAGTAAAAACAATAAATATTTGCCACCCCCAAAAATGAATCCAACTTAAAGTATCACTGAATACTCTTGTTTTTAATATTCGTTGTATGGAATAATAATATCCTGTAAAAATTGTATTGCCTACAAAAGCAAAAATAGCAGTATTTGTATGTAACATCCTCCATCTTCCAAATCCCATCATTCCTTGAGAAAATTTCAAATTATTTCCAAATATAAATTCTGGTATTTTAGGTTCAAATAATAGTAATGCTATAAATAAACCTGCTAAAAATCCAATTAATGCCCAAAATATTGTAGCATATAAAAAAGCTTTTACAATATTGTTATTGTAATAATGTGTTTCTAATTTCATTGCTACCTATGAATTTTTTTCTTTTTCATTATTGTGATTATAATAATAAATATCATCAATTAATATCCTTATTCTAGGAGATTCAAAATCATCAAAATGACCTGAATATAAACAAATTAAAAAAAATATGAGAAAAAATATTCCCAGTAAAATACTAGATAATACCATAATAATTATTATATCCATATTTCCATATTCATGAAACTAAAACTAAACTAAAAATTAAAGATAAAACTTCTTTATAAATTATATGAAAATAATCTTCTTGTAATAAACCAAGTAGATATAATAGAAAAAGTAATCACTGAAAAAGAACTTAAAGGCATCAAAATTGCTGCTATCAAAGGTTTTAAATTACCAGTAATAGAAAATATGAGGCCTACTCCATTATAAAATAAACTAATAATAAAATTAATAATTACTAATTTGGAAGATATCTTTGATATTTTTAAAAACAAAAAAAAACTATCCAAAAAATCGGACTGAAGAAAAGCATCACAAGTAGGAAAAAAACCTGTAGGATTATCTGATATAGCTATACCTACATCACTTTCATTCAATGCTGCACAATCATTAATTCCATCTCCAATCATAATTACTTTTTCTCCTTTATTTTTTAATTTTTTTACGTAATCAAGTTTATCTTCTGGAGTTTGACTAAAAAAAACATCACTATACTTATTAGGCAATATTGATTTTAAATATCTTTTTTCTAATTCATTATGATCTCCAGAAAGAATGATAATTTTATATTTTTTGATTTTTTGAAAAATGTTTTCTATATTTTTGCGATAATAATTCCTAAATAGAAAATAACCTATGAATTTATCATTAATGGAAATTGCTACTACTGTTTTATTTTTTGCATTATTATCAATTAGTGATATTCCTAAATATTCTGCAGAACCTATTTTAACTAACATATTTTTTATAATACCTTCTATTCCTTTTCCTATAACTTCTTTAAAATTATCTACAGAATAAAAATATTTAATAGATAATTCAGATAATATTCTATTACTCAAAGGATGAGTAGAATTCCTTAATAAGGATGCAATTATTTTTTTTTCTTCATATCCAATATTTTTACCAAAAAAAAATACCTTATCTTTGTTAGGATCTGTTATAGTTCCAGTTTTATCAAAAATCAAAGTTTTTATTGCAGAAATTCTTTCCATTGTATAAATATCTTTCACATAAAATCCCTTTCTAGAAAAATATCGTATAATATTTCCAAAAATTAAAGGAGTAGAAATTGCTATAGCACATGGACAAGAAATGATTAATACAGAAAAAGTTGTCTGAAATACTTTTGATATATCACCTACTATATAATACCAATATAATCCGGTAAACATTGAAATACTTAAAACAACTGGTGTAAAAAAATATTGTATAAATTTGTTAGATATAGAATTTAAATGATAAAGTTTACGTTTTTTTTTATTCCATAATAAACTTAAATAACTATGGTCTATATCTTTAATAACTTTTAAATAAATAGCTCCTCCTTTTTGTTTAGATCCAGCATAAATATGGTCTCCTATTTTTTTATTTACTAAATAAGATTCTCCGGTTATAAAACTGTTATCTAGTATAGCACTTCCCTTAATTAAAATAGAATCTACTGGTATAATTTCTTCATTTTTAATAACAATAATATCTCCTTTTTTTATAGAAGAAATTATAGTTTTTTCTTCTTTTTTATTTTGATAATTAACTTTTGTTATCAAAATAGAAAAATAAGATTTATAGTTTCTATTAAAGGATAGAATTTTATTATGAGTATAATTTTGAAAAATTTTACTTATTGATAAAAATAATGAAAAACTTGCAATACTATCAAAATAACCGGCTCCCAAATCAAAAAATATTTCATAACAACTCCAAGAAAATAAAACCAATATTCCTATAGAAATAGGAACATCCATATTTAATATATGTTTTTTTAAACCTACAATAGCATATTTTATATGATCTATAGAAAAATAAAAAACTATTGGTAAAGATAGTATTAGCATTAAATATCGGAAAAAATTTCTATGGTTAAAAAACCATATATCTTCATTATCAGCTCCTACATATCCCGGAATCGATAAAAGCATTATATTTCCAAAACAAAAGAAAGAAATAGCAAATTTTGCGATTAATTTTCTGTTTAATAAAAAATTTTGATTTTTGGTTTTTTTATCTATAAATTCCATATCCATGGATGGGGGATATCCTATATCATGCAATATATTTGCTAGTTCACTAATTTTTAGTTTTTTATTATTAAAAGTAATCCATACTTGTTTTCTATTAAAATCAACATTAACATCAATGATATATTCATATCTTTTAGATATTTTTTCTAAAATAAAAATACATGAACTACAATGGATACTAGGTATTAAAAATCGAACTTTTGTAATATTGTTATGTTTAAAATCTATTATCTTTTTTGCTATTTGATCATCATCAAAAGAATCAAAAATATGATTATGTTTCATGAATTATTTTATAGATCCTATATATTTTTCATATTCCTTTAAAGAAAAAAGAGAATTATATTCTTTTTCTGATAAGATTTTAATCTTTAAAATCCATCCTTTATCATATGGACTATTATTTATTAATTCTGGATGAGATAATAAATCATTATTATATTCTAATATTAAACCGGAAACTGGCATAAATAAATCAGAAACTGTTTTGACTGCCTCTACCGTACCAAATACTTTTCCTTCATGAATATTTTTACCTATAATAGAATTATCTATATCTAGATAAACTATATCACCTAATTCTTTTTGAGCAAAATCTGTAATACCAACAAAATAAAATTCATCAATTTCATTTTTTTTTACAATCCATTCATGATTTTTGCTATATTTTCTTATAATTAAATTATTATTGATCATAATTAAAAATCAATTAAAAAATTAATGAAAACTAATATGGTTGAAAATATATATCATCATTTCACTACTCACTAAATTGAATTTTATTTTTTAGGAAAACAGCTATTTTTATAAAAAAATTAACTATAAAGTTAGATTGTTCTACTTTATTTTTTTCCATATTTTTTTCCATAATAAATGTTAAATATTTATCAATTTTATTGTTGATTTCATAAGAATTTTCTTTATCAAATTTCCAAAGACAGTATTTTTCTATTTGTTTAATTAATGATTCTGCATATTTAATAGAAGTTGCATAACCTGCTTTTTTAAGTTCCATTGCCCAAGATTGATAATCATTCTTATCTAAAAAGAATAGTTTATGGTAACGAGGTTGTTTTAAAAATTTGGAATGATCACGAAAAGATTCTCGTACAGATTTATATTTTCTAAAACATTCTTTTGGAAGATCGTCATCATGAAAATAAATACCTCCTACCCAATTTTTTCCACATTTAATACCAAAATGATTATTTGTATTCTTAGATAAAAAACTTCTTCCACTATAAGATTCTAAAATCCCTTGTCCTAATTTAATACTAGCAGGTATTCCAAATTTTTCCATTTCCTCAATAGCAAATTGAGCATATTTTTTAATATATTCAATTGCATGTTTTAAATCCTCTTTTTCCTTTTTATCTTTTGAAAAAGATGAAAAAGTAAATGATAAAATAAATAAAAAAAAATAAAATAATTTTTTCATTGAATTTAGAATTTCTAATTTAGAATTACAAAAAATCATACCATTGTAAAAAAAATTTTTTTCAATGGTTAAATTATTTTATTCACAAAACTAACAATATAATTTTATATATAAAAAAAACTAGTAAGAAACATGATAAAATTATGTAGTTTTTATTCAAAATTACATATATAAAAAATTTATTTATATTTGCTAGCAATATAAATAATGTCATTTCTTTATAAACATCTAAACAAATAAAAATAAATGAAACTTCTTCAGGAAATTAAAATTGGTAGAAGATAATATTTCGAACAATATTTAATTTACAGATATTTTCTTATTTTCTTTAGTACACAGAATAATAAGCTTTACATCATCATGTAAAAAATACCATAAAACATGTTTAAATTTAATTTTAGAACTATCCAGAAAAAAATTTTAGCTGATAGTACTACACCGGTAGAATTATATTTAAAATTAAGAAATGTTTTTCCAAAAATATTGTTATTAGAATCTTCTGACTACCAAATTTCCAAAAAAAATTTATCAATTATTTGTATAAATCCAATATCTGAATTTATTCTATATAAGAATGTATTACGAATATCATATCCTAATTGTGTAGATAAAGATATTTTTTTAAATAACAAATTAGATATTCAAACTTTAATAGAAGATTTTTTTGAAAAATTTAAAGAAGAGAATATTTTTTCTAAACCTTATTCAGGTTTATATGGATATATATCTTATGATAGTATTCAATATTTTGAAAAGATACAATTTAATACCATTGTAAAGGAAACATATAATATTCCAGAAATACGATTCGGATTTTATAAAAATTTGATTATATTCCATCATATATATAATGAAATATCCATAATAGAACACCAATTCTATAATCTTAATAATAATCATCAAAATTCTTCTTGTATCAATAAATTAATAGAACTGATCAAAAGAAAAAATTTTTATTCTTTTCCGTTTAAATCTGTAGGTAATCGTTTTTCTAACCTTACAGATATAGAATACAAAAAAATGGTATCTAAAGGAATAAAAGCTTGTTTACGTGGAGATGTTTTTCAAATAGTATTATCTCGTCAATTTCAACAAAAATTTAAAGGAGATGAATTCAATGTTTATCGTGCATTACGTTTTATTAATCCTTCTCCATATCTTTTTTATTTTGACTATGGAAATTATAAATTATTTGGTTCTTCTCCAGAGTCTCAATTAATTATTTCTAATAAAATAGCATATATTAATCCGATAGCAGGTACTATACGTAGATCGGGAAATGAAAAAGATAAAAAATTGTCCAAAGATTTATCAAATAATCCAAAAGAGAATGCAGAACATGTTATGTTAGTAGATCTAGCAAGAAATGATTTAAGTAAAAATTCTTCAGATGTTAAAGTAGAAAGTTTTAAAGAAATTCAGGCTTTTTCTCATGTATTGCATATGGTATCTAGAGTTTCTGGTAAGTTAGAAGATAACACATCTATTATAAAAGTATTTGGAGACACTTTTCCGGCAGGAACATTATCTGGAGCTCCTAAATATAAAGCGATGGAATTAATAGATAAAATAGAAAATCAACATAGAGGTGTATATGGAGGAGCTATTGGTTTTTTTGGATTAAATAATTCTTGTATTAATACAGCTATAGTTATTCGTTCTTTTATTAGCAAGAATAACACTCTTTTTTTTCAAGCCGGAGCAGGTATTGTATCTGAATCTAAAGAAGATATAGAATTACAAGAAATAAATAATAAACTTATGGCTTTATTCAAAGCCATAGAATTAGCTAAAAATATTATATGAATTTTTTTTATGGATAAAATATTGATTTTGGATAATTATGATTCTTTTACATATAATCTTGTTCATGCTGTAAAAAAACTAACAAAAAAACCTGTAAGAGTATGTAGAAATAATGAAATTAATCTTTCAGATATAGAGAAATACAATAAAATTATTTTATCTCCTGGTCCTGGAATACCTGACGAAGCTCATATATTAAAACCTTTAGTGAAAAAATTTGCTTCTACCAAAAGTATTTTTGGAGTATGTTTAGGTCAACAAGCTATAGGTGAAGTTTTTGGAGCAAAATTACTCAATACAAAAAAAGTATATCATGGTATATCGAGTTTAATAAAAATTATTGATTCGCAAGAAAAACTTTTTAAAAAACTTCCAGAAAAAATTCAAGTAGGACGTTATCATTCTTGGATAATATCTCCACATAATTTTCCTAAAGAACTTAAAATAACAGCAATTGGAGATAAAGGGGAGATCATGGCTTTACGTCATAAATTTTATGATGTTCGTGGAGTACAATTTCATCCAGAATCTATTTTAACACCATGTGGAGAAAAAATTATAAATAATTGGTTAAACATATAATTGTTTAAAAAATGAAGTTATTATGACCAAAATATTATTAGATAAACTTTTTATAGGAAAAACTTTAAACAAAAAAGAAGCTAAAGATTTGATGATGAATTTATCAATGAATAAAATTAATAAAACTCAAGCGATTTCTATAATAAGTATATACAATATGAGATATCCTACTTTAGAAGAAGTAACAGGATTTAGACAAGCAATAATGGAATTATCAATGAAAATAAATCTTTCAGAATTTAATGCTGTGGATATTGTAGGAACAGGTGGAGATGGTAAAAATACTTTTAATATTTCTACTTTAGCATGTTTTATAGTTGCAGGAACTGGAGAAAAAGTCATTAAACATGGAAGCTTCAATTCTTCTTCTATAACTGGTTCATCTAATATTTTAAAAGAATTAGGATATAACTTTTCTAATAAAGAAGAAACTTTAAAAAATCAATTAGATAAAGTAGGATTGTGTTATTTACATGCGCCTATATTTCATCCAATTATAAATATTATGTCTTCTGTAAGAAAAGAATTAGGATTAAGGACTATTTTTAATACATTAGGACCATTAGTTAATCCTGTAAATCCAAAAAATCAATTACTAGGAGTTAACAATTTAGAATTAGCAAGAATATATTATTATTTTTATCAAAATATGGAAAATAATTATGCAATTGTTCATAGTTTAGATGGCCATGATGAAATTACACTTACTAGTGATATAAAATATTATTCTCCTGAAGGAGAACATTTTTATTCTTTAGAAGAATTGGAAATAAATAAAAAAGTAAAAGTTAATCCTCATGAATTGAAAGGAGGAAAAAATACGAAAGAAAATGTTCGCATATTTATTAGTGTTTTATCAGGAGAAGGTACTTTATCACAAAATGAAGTTGTTTTAATCAATGCTACATTTGCCTTATGTTTATTAAATAAGGATAGTATTGAAAATAATTATGATAAAGCTAAACATTCATTAAAAAGTGGAAAAGCAAAGAATATTTTAAAAAAATTATTAAGATTATGAATCTACTAGATAAGATATTATTGAATAAAAAAAAAGAAATCTCATATAAAGAGAAATTTTATCCAGTAGAAAAGTTGAAAAAAAATATTCTTTTCGAAAGAACAAGTGTTTCTTTATCTGAAAATTTAAAAAAAAGTAATACAGGAATCATTGCGGAATTTAAATCAAAATCTCCATCAAAAGGAGTGATAAATAATACTTCCTCATTAGAAGAAGTTATTAATGGTTATAGATATTCAGGTGTTTGTGGTGTATCAGTACTTACAGATTATCAATTTTTTTCTGGAAGTAATGATCATGTAAAAAAATCACGTTTTTTAATTCAAGATACTCTTCCTATTCTAAGAAAAGATTTTATCATTAGTGAATATCAAATTATAGAATCTAAATGTATAGGATCCGATGTTATTCTATTAATAGCAGAAATTTTATCCAAGGAAGAAATTGAGATTTTTTCTAAACTTGCAAAAAATATAGGGTTAGAAGTAATATTAGAAATTCATAGTGAATCTGAATTAGATAAAATAACGAAAAATATAAATATTATAGGAATTAATAATAGAGATTTACGGAATTTTATTGTAAGAAAAAATAATTGTTTAGACTTATCCTCAAAAATACCTAATAATTATATAAAAATTGCTGAGAGTGGTATAAATGATGTTAATTTTATCTTAAAATTAAGAAAACATGGATTTAAAGGTTTTTTAATTGGAGAATATTTTATGAAAAATAAAAATCCTGGAAAATTTTGTAAAAATTTTATAAAATTATTGTTAAAATAATTATTATGTTATTTAAAACATTAAAAATAAAAATATGTGGAATTAAATATAATTATCAAGAAATATATAATTTATTTCCTGATTTTATAGGATTTATATTTTATTCAAATTCTCCAAGATTTGTGGGGGAAAATTTTGATTATCAGAAATCAAATACAAAAATATTTAAAGTTGGTGTTTTTGTAAATGAATCAGAAAATAATATCATAAAAATAAATAATTCCAAAAAATTGGATTTTGTTCAATTACATGGAAAAGAAAACGTTTCTTATTGTGAAAGATTATTTCAAAAGGGATTAAAAATCATTAAATCTTTTAGAATAAAAAATTCTTTTTCCTTCAAAAAAATTAAGGATTTTACTCATTTTTGTAATTATTTTCTATTTGATAGTTATACTACTCATCATTATGGCGGAAGTGGAAAAAAATTTAATTGGGAAAAACTGGATGAATATAATTTTAAAACTCCTTTTTTTTTAAGTGGAGGAATAGGAATAGAAGATTTAAATGCAATTAAAAAATTTTCACATCCGAGAATATTTGGAATAGATATCAATAGTAAATTTGAGATATATCCAGGAAATAAAAACATAAAATTATTAAAAGATTTTATAAAAAAAATCAGAAAATTATGAATTTTTTTGTCGATAAAAATGGATTTTATGGAGAATTTGGAGGTTCATTTATTCCAGAAATGTTATCACACAATGTGATAGAATTACAAAATAAATATAAAAATATTATCAAAAGTGAAAAATTTCAAAATTTATATAGAAATATATTAAAAAATTTTGTTGGAAGACCTTCTCCTCTTTTTTTTTGTAAAAAATATTCGGAAAAATATAAAGCTAAAATTTATCTTAAAAGAGAGGATCTGAATCATACTGGATCACATAAAATTAATAATACTGTAGGACAAGCTATACTGGCTAAAGAATTAGGGAAAAAAAAAATTATTGCTGAGACTGGAGCTGGTCAACATGGAGTAGCTACTGCTACCGTTTGTGCTTTAATGGATTTAAAATGTTTAATTTTTATGGGAGAAAAAGATATGCATCGTCAAACATCAAATGTTACAAGAATGAAATCTCTTGGGGCTAAAGTTGTATCAGTAACTAGTGGAGAGAAAACATTAAAAGATGCCGTTAATGAAGCAATACGTTATTGGATTAATCATCCAAATAGTTATTATTTGATAGGATCTACAGTCGGTCCTCATCCATACCCTCAAATGGTTGCAGACTTTCAGTCTGTTATTAGTGAAGAAATAAAAAATCAATTAAAAAACAATCCAAACTATATAATAGCTTGTATAGGAGGAGGTAGTAATGCTGCAGGATCATTTTATCATTTTTTAAATGATAAATCTGTAAATCTTATCGCAGTAGAGGCAGCAGGATTAGGTGTAAGAACAAATAAAACATCTGCTTCTATATTTTGTGGATCTAAAGGAGTACTACATGGAAGTATGACATTATTATTACAAGATAAAGATGGTCAAGTAATCCCTGCACATTCTATATCTCCTGGATTAGATTATCCAGGTATAGGTCCTATGCATTCCAATCTATTTGTAAAAAAACGTGTTCGTTTTATTCATGCTACAGATAATGAAGCTTTAATTTTAGGATGTGAATTAACTAGATTAGAAGGAATTATTCCGGCGTTAGAAAGTGCTCATGCGTTAGTTGCATTAAGAAAAATAGTTTTCAAAACTAGTGATATAGTTGTTATTACTTTATCAGGTAGAGGAGATAAAGATATAGATGTTTATGAAAAATTTTCTTCCAACAAAAAATTATTAAATTTATGAACAGAATACATGATTTATTCAAAAAAAAGAATAAAAAAATATTATGTATTTATTTTACAGCAGGTTATCCTAATATAGATAGTACTATAAAAATAGTTAAAATTTTACAGAAATTACCTGTAGATTTAATTGAAATAGGAATTCCATATTCTGATCCATTAGCAGATGGAATGATTATTCAAAATAGTAATAAAATTTCATTAAAAAATGGAATGAATATTTCTTATTTATTTTCGGAAATAGAAAAATTTAAAGAACATATTACAATTCCTGTTGTTCTTATGGGCTATTACAATCAATTTTATAAGTTTGGAGAAGAAAAATTTTTGAAAATATGTAAAAAATTAAATATTTCTGGATTAATACTTCCAGATCTTCCTGTTGAATATTTTATAAAAAAATATCGTGATTTATTCAAAAAATATTCAGTATCTATGATTTTTTTGGTAACACCCAAAACAGATTTAAATAGAGCTATTTTTTTAAGTAAAATATCAAATGGATTTTTATATCTAGTTTCTTCAAACTCTATAACTGGAGAAATAGATTGTTTTGGAAAAGAACAAATATCATTTTTTAATAAAATAAAAAAATCATATATCAATAAAAATATTCCAATATTAATTGGATTTGGAATAAAAGATAAAAATACATTTGAATTATCTTGTAAATATGCAAATGGCGGGATTATTGGAAGTTCTTTTATTCAATCATTGGACGCAAATAATTTAGAATCAAGTATAAAAAAATACATAACATCTATTATATAGATATTTTTTTTCTATTACCAAAAATAGACGTTCCAATTCTAATTAGTGTACTTCCATATTTGATAGCTATTGAATAATCTCTACTCATTCCCATGGAAAGAACGTAATGTCCATACTTATTTTTATAATTATTATATAATTTTTGTAAAGAAGAAAACTCATCATGTATTTTTTTTGATGAATTACTAAAAGAAGCCATTCCCATAATTCCAATTATATTGACATTTTTCATACGTTTATAGGTATTACTTTCTAATATTTTATCAGCTTCTTTATTTGTTATTCCTGACTTGTTTTTTTCATCAGAAATTTTTATTTGCAAAAGACAATTAATAATTTTTTTTTCTTTACGAGCTAATTTATTAATCATTATAATATGTTCCATTTTTTGAACACTATGTATTAAATAAATAAAAGGAATTAAATATTTTATTTTATTACTTTGAATTTTTCCAATCATGTGCCATCGAATATCTTTTGGTAAAAAATTATATTTTTTTATTATTTCTTGAACATAATTTTCTCCAAAATCTCTATGTCCTATTTGATATAGTTTTTCTATAGAAGAAATATTCTGATTTTTAGATACAGCTAAAATTTCAATATTTTTTGGAATATATTTTTTAAATGAAAAATATAAATTTTCTATATTATTCATCATCATGATCATGTAAATTTTCTTTCAAATTCTTTCATAATTTCTATTAAAAATAGAACACTTTCTATTGGAAGAGCATTGTATATACTAGCGCGATACCCACCTAATAATCTATGCCCATCTAATCCAACAACATTTTCTCTTTTCCACATTTTATTAAATTTTTTTTCTAAATTATCATTTTTTAAAAAAAATGAAACATTCATATTAGAACGATTATTTTTATCTATTCTATTTTCAAATAAATTATTTTTATCAATCTCATTATATAATAATTGAGCTTTATACTCATTTTCTTCTTCCAATATAGAAAGACCACCTTTTCTTTCTATCCATTCTAAAGTTAACATAGAAGTGTAAATGGAAAAAACATTGGGGGTATTTAATATACCATCATTTTTGATATGAATTCGATAGTTTAAATAAGAAGGAATATTCTTTTTTATTTTATCTAAAATTTCTTTTTTTATTATAACAATCGTCATTCCAGAAGAACTAACATTTTTTTGAGCAGATGCATAAATCAAACTAAACTTATGAAAATTTAATTTTCTGCTAAAAATATCAGAAGACATATCACAAACTATTGGTATAGAGGTTTCAGGGAATAATTTCATTTGTGTTCCAACAATTGTATTATTAGACGTACAATGAAAATAATCTACTTTACTTGGTATTTGATAATTTTCAGGTATATATACATAATTATTTTTTTTTCCAGAAAACAAAACTTTAACTTCTCCAAAATTTTTTGCTTCTTTAATAGCATTATTAGCCCAAATTCCTGTATCCAAATAAGCAGCTCTTTTATTCATTAGGTTGTATGGTACCATTGTAAATTGTAATGTTGCTCCTCCTTGTAAAAATAGGACCGTATAATCATCATTTAAATTCATAATTTGTTTTACTAAACTTGTAGTTCTTTCTATTATCTTCATAAAATCCAAACTTCTATGAGAAATTTCAAGTAAAGAAATCCCGGTTCCATTAAAATCAATAACAGATTTTGCAGATTTTTTAATTACTATTTTTGGTAAAACAGAAGGTCCTGCATTGAAATTGTGTATTTTCATAAACAGAATAACTAATTCTTTATCAAAATTAAAAAAAATACTAGTTTCATAATAATAAAAATTATATTTTTATTTTTAAAATATTTTTTGTTTTTTCTGTTACTTTAAATCTATCATCTAAACGATTTCCTATTATTAAAATAATATCATGATTTCCATTAATTAATAGCCAGGTACTTTTTTTTTCCAAAATAGAAAACTTATTATCTTTATAATATTTGCTTATTTTTTTTTTCCCTTTCATATTAATCGGATAAAAAAAATCCCCTTTTCTCCAAGTTCTTAAACATAATGGAAACTGAATCTTTTCAAGATCTACAAAGAATAGATGATTATTACTACTATTATAGTAACTATTTATTACTTCTTTTGGTTCTATAATAGAAAAATTCATTTTAATAGGAAAATACTGTATATCATATTTTTTATTCATATTTTCTATAGTATAAATTATATCCTTTTCTTTTAATTTTTCATTAGAAAATAAAATCCAATGATTTCTATTTTTTAGAATAGAATATTTATTTGATAAAATGTATTTACCTGATTGTGAGTGTATTAAATTTTTTAAACCATTTATATCACGAAATCCATATGGAGAAAATATTTTAAATAAATAGAAAGATAAAGGAATCAAATTTTCTAAATTTTTACATTTAATTTTCCATACTAAAGGATCATATTTTTTATATATCGTAATTTTTTTACATATATCTTTTATTTTATTTTCTATTATATAATTATCATCCTGAAGATAATTGATTGTTCTTTTTACTCCATTAATAAATGATGGATAAAAAAAAGAAAATTTTTTTAAAGCAAAACGAATCTTATTTCTTAGATATTTATTTTCTAAATTACTACTATCTTCTCTCCAACTTATATTTTTCATTTTAGCATAATAAAAAATATCATCTTTTGTAAAAGATGATAAAGGACGAATAAATTTTTTGTTTCTATTAGGTATTCCTAATAATCCTTTAATACTTGTCCCTCTAAAAATATTTATAAAAAAAGTTTCTACAGAATCATTTAAATGATGTCCTAATGCAATTTTTTCGTAAAAATTATTCTTCAGCAATTGATTAAACCAATCATATCTAAGTTTTCTTGCAGCCATTTGTATGGATAACTTGTTTTCTTTTGAAAAATTTAAAAGATTAAATTTCTTAACATATAAGTTTATTTCCTTTTTTTTACAAAAATTTTGTATAAAAATTTCATCATGATCTGATTCTTGTTTCCTTAATCCAAAATTGCAATGAGCAACATCTAATTTTTTAATAGATGGTATGCACAATAATAAATTTAGAAGAACCATACTATCTAAACCACCACTGACAGCTACGCATATATTTTTTATTTTTTCAAAAACGAAATATTTTTTTATTTTTTCTAAAAAATAATTATTAGATAATTTTTTTCTCATTTTTTTATAAAAAATTAAGATATAATATGAATGGAATTAATAATCTCTTTAATTACATCATTTTTATATTTTTTATTATGTACCTCTATTCTTATAGAAGCTTTTTCATAAAAAGGAATTCTTTTTAATAGATGTTTCATTATAAATCTAAACAATTCTTTTTTAGAAAGATGAGATATTAAAGGTCTTTTTTCTTTTTCCAAAATTAATCTATTAAATAAAGTATGAGTATTGGCTTTCAAATATATAGTTTTTGAATGTTTATTCATAAAATGAATATTTTGATGGTAACAAGGAGTTCCACCTCCTACAGATAAAATATAAGAATGGTTTTTTTTTAGAATTTTTTTCAACATCAAATGTTCTATTCTTCTAAAAAATGATTCTCCTTTTTCTTTAAACAACGAAGAAATGGAAACTCCATAAGTTTCAGAAATAATATAATCTAAATCATAAAAAATAAAATTTAACTTTTTAGATAATTTCTTTCCTAAAGAGCTCTTTCCACTTCCCATATATCCTATCAGAGTTATTTTCATGAAAACACAAAATTTATAGTATCTTTGTTATCTATCATAGATACTATGATACTGTTATTAAGACCTGATAGCTCAGCTGGTAGAGCATTACACTTTTAATGTAAGGGTCCTGGGTTCGAATCCCAGTCAGGTCATTATTATAATATGTTTTTCATTTTTTCAATTCTAATACTGTTGGACAATGATCCGAATATATTATTTCGGGTAATAAATATGCGTTAATCATTTTCTTTTTTAAAGAATGACTTACCATTATGTAATCGATTCTCCATCCTATATTTTTTATTCTAGCTTTATATTTATAACTCCACCAACTGTAATGTCCCGCATTTTTAACATAGTTTCTAAAACTATCTATGAATCCTAACCTCATAAAGTTTGTCATCCATTTCCTTTCTTCTGGTAAAAATCCAGATATATTTCTATTACGAATAGGATCATATATGTCCATTGGCTTATGACAAATATTATAGTCTCCACAAATAATAATATTTTTTAAATTTTTTTGTATTTTTTTTACATATATAAAAAATTTTTTCATAAAGAAAAATTTAAAATCTAATCTTTTCTCCATATTATTTCCTGAAGGTAAATAAATACTGATAATAGATAAATTTTTTAAATCTATCCGTAAAACTCTTCCTTCTTTATCAATAGATTCTAAACCAATTCCATATTCTACATGAATAGGTTTTTCTTTACATAAAATAGCAACACCACTATAACCTTTTCTTACTGATGAATGCCAATAATGATAGTATCCCAATTTTTCAAAAATATTTGTATTTATTTGATTTTGTAATGCTTTTATTTCTTGTAAACATAAAATGTAAGGATTGTATTTTTTAATCCAAATAGACAACCCCTTATTGATTCCAGATCTAATTCCATTTATGTTATATCCTACTATTTTCATTATATATATTTTGAATAGAAAATATTCAAAATAGTTATTATATTTGTCATAATTCATGATAATTTGATATGAAATTACTATAAAAGCTTACGCCTGTAAGCTTTTATTTTTTTCTATGATACTCCTAAAATAATATGGATAAACTAAAAATAGCTATTCAAAAATCAGGCCGTCTTTATGAGGACTCCATAAAATTACTTAAAGACTGCAGTATTGAAATTAATATTGGAATAGATAAATTAAAAACAACAGCAATGAATTTTCCTATGGAAATACTTTTCTTACGAGACGATGATATTCCTCAATATTTAGAAGATGGAGTAGCAGATATAGGAATTGTTGGAAAAAATGTTTTATTAGAAAAAAGAAAAAAAATAATAATAAAAGAAACTTTAGGTTTTGGAAAATGTCGTTTATCCATAGCTGTACCGAAATCTTATATATACAAAAATATAAAAGATTTAGATGGTAAACGGATAGCTACAAGCTATCCGTTTTTAGTTGGAGAATTTTTCAAGAAAAGATACATAAAAACAGAAATACATGAAATATCAGGTGCAGTAGAAATAGCCCCTGGAATAGGACTAGCTGATTGCATATGTGATTTAGTTAGTAGTGGATCAACATTATTTATGAATGGGCTTAAAGAAGTAGAAACAGTCCTTCAATCTGAAGCAGTATTAGCCTCCCATCTTCATTTAAGTTCCCCTCAGAACATGATAATGGATAAATTACTATTTCGTATCAGAGCAGTGAAAAAAGCAAAAAATAATAAATACATTCTACTAAATGTACCTAATGAACGATTAGACAAAATTATTTCTTATTTACCTGGAATAAAAAGTCCAGTTGTTCTTCCTTTAGCAAATTCTAAATGCAGTTCAGTACATTCTGTAGTAAATGAGAATGATTTTTGGGGAATAATAGAAAATTTAAAATCACTTGGAGCACAAGATATATTAGTTCTTCCAATAGAAAAAATTGTACTATAATAAACAACATAAAAAATAAATATGATTCCAGTGTATTTCTATCCTTCTTTAAAAGAAAGAAAAAACATAACAAAAAGAAAAATTAAATACAATGATAATTTAAAAAATTTAATAATTTCTATTATAGATAATGTTAAGCTACATGGAGATACAGCGGTTAAATCCTATACTAAAAAATATGATCATGTTGATATTGATAATTTAATAGTAACGGAAAAAGAATTCTATGAAGCTAATACAACAATTTCAGATTGTTTAAAAAAATCTATAGAAAAGGCATACAATAATATTAAAATATTTCATGAAAAACAAATACATAAAGAAAAAAAAATAGAAATATCAAAAGGAATTTTTTGTTGGAGAAAAAGCATACCTATAGAAAAAATAGGATTTTATATTCCTAGTGGAACTGCTCCTTTACTATCAACTGTATTAATGTTAGGTATTCCAGGAAAACTAGCAGGATGTAAAAATATTATTTTATGTAGTCCGCCAAATAAAAAAGGAAAAATATCACCCATTATTTTATATGCATCTCAATACATAGGAATTAATCATATTTATAAAGTAGGAGGAGCACAAGCAATAGCTGCAATGACTTACGGAACAGAAAGTATTCCTTCTGTATACAAAATATTTGGACCAGGAAATTCTTATGTAACAAAAGCTAAACAAATCGTATCACATAGAGATGTTGTATCTATCGATATTCCAGCAGGCCCTTCAGAAATTGTTATTATTGCTGATAATAAAGCTAATCCAAAATATGTAGCTTCTGATTTATTATCACAATCAGAACATGATCCGGAAAGTTATATAGTTCTAATTACTAAAAATAAAGAGTATTGGATAAATGAAGTAAAATTTCAATTAGAAAAACAAATTTTTTTTCTTAAAAATAAACAGCACATTATTGAAAATTCATTAAAAAATGCAAAAATCATTGTTCTTTCTTCTTTAGAAGAAGCAATGGAATTGTCCAATGAAATTGCACCAGAACATCTTATTATTAATTGTAATAATGCTACTTATTGGGCCGATAAAGTTATAAATGCTGGATCCATTTTTATAGGAAATTATTCTCCTGTTACTGCTGGAGATTATGCTTCAGGAACTAATCATGTACTTCCTACATATGGTTTTGCTAAATTTTATAGCGGAGTATCTATAGATAGTTTCGTCAAAAAGACAACTTTTCAAAAGATATCTAAAGAAGGATTAAGAAATTTACATGAATGTATAAGTATTTTATCTTCTGAAGAAGGTTTAATTGCTCATAAAAAATCTATTGACATTCGGTTAAAAAAATAAAACTAATTTTAATAAATAATAAAATACATGAATAAGAATAGTTGTTATTCAGATTTTGATTTAGTTTCCTTAATAAGGAAAAATATTTTAAATATTAATCCTTATATTTCTGCTAGAATAGAACATAAAGAAAAAAAAGATTCTATTTTTTTAGATGCTAATGAAAATTCTTTTGGATCTCCTTTTTCTTTTTATAATTCTTATAATCGATATCCAGATCCATTACAAGAAAAATTGAAAAAAAAAATATCGTATATCAAAAATATTGATTCTTCCAAAATATTTTTAGGAAATGGTAGCGATGAAATTATTGATTTAATATACCGTATTTTTTCTTGTCCTGGTAAAGATAATGTTATTATATTTCCTCCTACTTATGGTATGTACGAAGTGAGTGGAAGGATTCATGGAGTTAATATAATAAAAATTCCTCTTATAAAAGAAAAATATCAATTGAACTTGAAAGAAATAAAAAAAGTTATTAGTGATAGTAGTAATTCCTTTATCAAAAATAAAATTATTTTCATTTGTTCTCCAAATAACCCTACTGGAAATGATATAATAAAAGAAGATATCAAACTTGTTATAAAAAAGTTTTCAGGAATAGTAGTTATAGATGAAGCTTACATAGATTTTTCCTCTAAAAAATCTATTTTAAATGAAATAGATAATTTTCCTAATTTAATTGTTTTACAAACATTATCTAAATCTTGGGGGTTAGCAGGCCTAAGAATAGGTATAGCTATAGCTTCAAAAGCTATTATTAGTTGGATGAACAAGATAAAATTTCCATACAATGTAAGTATCAATTCACAAGAAATAGCAATTAAAGCTCTTGAAAATAAAGATTTATTTTTTTATAATTTAAAAAATATCCTTTCGGAAAGAGAATATTTAAAAAATTCATTAAAAAATATTCCTATTATAGATAAAGTATATCCTAGTTCATCCAATTTTTTTCTAGTGAAAATAAATTCCCCATCCATACATCTTTATAAGTATTTAATAAATAATAAAATTATTGTTAGAGATCGTTCAAAGGTTATTCTTTGTGAAAATTGTTTGAGGATAACAGTAGGAACTCATGAAGAAAATGAGTGTTTAATTAATAACATTGAAAAATATTCACATGATAGAAAAAAAAAATAAAATGAAAAAAATATTGTTTATTGATAGAGATGGAACTATTATAGAAGAAAATACTTCTAACTATCAAATTGATTCAATTGAAAAAATAATTTTTTATCCAAGAGTTATATTTTTTCTATCAAAAATTGTACGGAAACTAAATTATGATGTAGTTATGGTCAGTAATCAGGACGGTTTAGGAACAAATAAGTTTCCTGAAAAAATATTTTGGTCTATACAAAATCATATTTTAAATATTCTAAAAACAGAAGGAATTAATTTTCATTCTATACATATAGATAAAAGTTTTCCTGAAGAAAAGCTTTCTACAAGAAAACCTGGTGTAGGAATGCTTACTTCTTATATCAATTCAGATTTATATGATTTATCTGAATCTTTTGTTATTGGAGATAGGTTTACAGATGTAATATTAGCAAAAAATTTAAACTGTAAATCTATATGGATAAGAAAAAATTATCGTCATTATGAACAATTTACAAAGGAGGAAAAATATTTTTATTCCACTATACATGATAAAAATAGTATAGAAAAAATAATATCTTTAAAAACGGATAATTGGGAAGATATTTATAATTATTTATCATCTATCAATTATAATAAAAAAATATCATATCATAGAACTACATCGGAAACAAATATTAAAGTAGATATTTCTTTATATGGAAAAGGAGTATCTCATATTCAAACAGGAATTGGATTTTTTGATCATCTTTTACAACAAATGTCATTCCATAGCTGCATGGATTTAAAAATAAATGCAGTTGGAGATCATTATGTAGATGAGCATCATACAATAGAAGATACAGCAATATCTCTAGGAACTGCATTTTATAGATCATTAGGAAATAAAATAGGTATAGAACGATATGGATTTTATTCTCTTCCTATGGATGAAAGCTTATCTACTGTTGTACTGGATCTTGGAGGAAGAAGTAAATTACTTTGGAAAGTAAAATTTTTTAGAGAAAAAATAGGAAATATGCCTACAGAAATGTTCTATCATTTTTTTAAGTCTTTTTCCTTAAATGCAAAATGTAATATACATATTCATGCTATAGGTAAAAATGAACATCATAAAATAGAATCTATATTTAAATGTTTTGCAAGAGCTATTAAAATAGCAATAAAAAAAAATGATATATATAAAAAAATACCTAGTTCTAAAGGAATATTGTAAAAAATTTTTAATAAAAATTATGAAAATAATCATCATAAAATATCCTGCAGGAAATGTACAATCTGTTCTTTTTTCTCTAGAAAGAATAGGAATACAAGCGATTTTAACAGATTCTGTAGAAGATATTCAAAGTGCAGATAAAGTGATTCTTCCTGGAGTAGGTGAAGCTAATTTTGCTATGGAATATTTGAAAAAAAAGAAATTGGATATCCTTTTATCAAGGTTTGAAAAACCTGTATTAGGAATATGTTTAGGTATGCAATTATTATGCAAATATTCAGAAGAAAGTAATACAAAATGTATAGGAATATTTGATTTATTAGTGAAAAAATTTTCATCAAAAAATAAAGAAGATAAGATTCCTAAAATAGGATGGAATACCATTCATAAATTAAAAGGTCCTTTATTCAAAAATATTCCAGATGGAAGTTATCAATATTTTGCACACAGTTATTATGCACCTTTGGGAAAATACACTATAGCTACAACAGAATATTTAACATTTTACAGTGCTGCTTTGCAAAGAAAAAATTTTTATGCAGTACAGTTTCATCCTGAAAAATCTTCGTATGTCGGACATCGAATATTAGAAAATTTTATTCAATTATAAAATTATAAAATAATTTTTGTGATGATAATGAATAATATTATTGTAGCTATAGATTTAATTGATGGAAAATGTGTTCGTTTAATACAAGGAAATTTTCAAAAAAAGAAAATTTATAACAATGATCCATTAGATGTTGCTTATATGTTGGAAGACAATGGAATATCGAGATTACATTTGGTAGATTTAGATGGAGCAAGAGAGGGTAAAATAGTACATTGGAAAACTTTAGAAAAAATAGCAAAAAATACACATTTAACTATTGATTTTGGTGGAGGAATTTGTACAGAAAATGATGTAAAAACTGTATTTGAAAATGGTGGTCATATGGTTTCTGTAGGAAGCATAGCTGTAAAAAAACCTATTTTTCTTAAAAATTGGATTGATACTTATGGACCTGATAAAATTTTATTAGGAGTAGATATTAAAAATAAAAAAATAGCAATTAATGGATGGAAAATACTTTCTAATATCCCATTTTGGGATTTTTTAAAAAAAAAAGAGAAAGATGGAATAAGAACAATTTTTTGCACAGATATATCAAAAGATGGAGTTTTATCTGGACCTTCTTTTTCTCTGTATAGTAATATTATAAAAAAATTTCCTAAAATAAAACTTATAGCAAGTGGAGGTGTTAGTAGTATAGAAGATATTAAAAATTTATTTCATTTGGGTTGTCATGGAGTTATTATTGGAAAGGCTATATACGAAAAAAGAATATCATTATTAGAACTAAGAAATTGGAAATAAAATAAATAATAATTATGTTAGTGAAACGTATTATTCCCTGTTTAGACATAAGGGACGGTAGAACAGTGAAAGGAGTAAATTTTAAGGATTTGATAGATGCTGGAGATCCAATAGAATTAGTTCAATGGTATACGAATCAAGGTGCTGATGAGTTAATATTTCTTGATATAACAGCTACAAATGAAAATAGAAAAACTTTAATTACTTTAGTTAAAGATATTTCTCGTTATATCAATATTCCTTTTACTGTTGGAGGAGGTATTAAAAATGAAGAAGATGTAGAGTTACTATTGAAATCAGGGGCAGATAAAATATCCATTAATACAGCTGCTTTTAAAAATCCAAAACTTATAGAAAATTTTTCCAAAAGATTTGGAAGTCAATCTATTGTGTTAGCTATTGATACAAAATATGAAAAAAATGATTGGTGGGTATATTTAAACGGAGGAAGAATTTGTACTAATACTAGAACTTTAGATTGGGCAATAGAAGTATCTGAAAGAGGTGCAGGAGAAATATTATTAACTTCAATGAACCATGATGGAACAAAAAGTGGATTTGCTTTAGATATTACTCGAAACGTATCAGAACATATTTCTATTCCTGTTATTGCATCAGGTGGTGCTGGAAATTTTCATGATTTTTATCAAATATTCCAAGTTGGAAAAGCACATGGAGCTTTGGCCGCAAGTATTTTTCATTACAGAGAAATAGAAATTCCAAATTTAAAACATTATTTAAATAATCTTCAAATTCCAGTACGATATGAGAAAGGAAATAAATTTTAAAAAAGGATTGATTCCCGTTATTGTTCAAGATTCAGAAACAAATAAAGTACTAATGTTGGGTTATATGAATATTGATGCTTATGAAAAAAGTATTCATGAAAAAAAAGTTATTTTTTATAGTAGATCTAAAAAAAGATTGTGGAAAAAAGGAGAAGTAAGTAAAAACTTCCTTATTATCGAAAAAATATTAGTAGATTGTGATGGAGATACTTTACTAATTAAAGCGAAACCAACTGGTCCAATTTGTCATAAAGGAACAGATACTTGTTGGAAAGAAAAGAATAAAAAGAATTTTCTATTTTTTTTAGAAGATATCATTTCAAATCGAATAATAAGAAAAAGAGAAGAAGAAGATAATTCTTATGTATATAAATTATCGAAAAAAGGAATAAATAGAGTAGTACAAAAATTTGGAGAAGAGTCTGTTGAACTGATCATTGAATCGAAAGATAATGATGAAAACTTATTTTTAAATGAATCTGCAGATGTTCTTTTTCATTATCTTATTCTTTTACATAAAAAAGGAATAAATTTAAAAAAAGTAATAAAAATTCTTGAAAAGAGACATTTAAAATGCAACAATAATTAATATTTTATTTTATATTTATCATTTTATGAATTTGAAGAGATAATCTCCATTTAGGATTTTTTTTGATATAATAAATGATTTTTGGAATCATTTTGTCATAATTATTCCATTCAGGTTGTAATGATAGTATACAATTTTTTTTATTTTTAATAAAATATGATTGTCTTTCAGCAAATAAAAAATCATTTTCATTGGAAATAACTACTTTTAATTCACTAATTTTTTTTTCATAATTTTCTTTTAATGGAAATCTGTTTTTTTTTGGAGAAATAGTAATCCAATCTATATATTTATCTTTTATAAGATAAGAACCAGAAGTTTCTACATGAATATTATACCCCATTTTTTTAAGAATTTTTGTTAGAGGTGATAAATTCCACATCATAGGTTCTCCTCCAGTAATAATAATAGTATTTGTTTTTTCGTTGTTTACATTATCAATAATTTTTTCAATTGGAACAAAATCTTCTTTTTTTATTTTCCAACTATATTTGGTATCACACCATTTGCATTTTATATCACATCCTTCAAAACGAATAAAATAAGCAGCTATACCAGAATGGTATCCTTCTCCTTGAAGAGAATAAAAAAATTCTTTTATAGGAAAAAATATTTTTTTCATTTGTTTTTTAAAGCTGCTTTTAAAGTATTTTTTAATAACATAATACGAGTCATAGGCCCTACCCCTCCTGGAACAGGTGTGATATAAGAAACTTTTTCATAAACGTTATGAAAATCAACATCACCTATTAAAATATTTTTATTGTTATTTTTTATATTATTGATTCCTACGTCTATAATAATGGATCCTTTTTTTATCATATTACTTTTAATAAATTTTGGAATACCTATTGCTACAATAATAATATCTGCTTGTTTTGTAAATGATTCTATATTAGGGGTTTTACTATGAGTTATTGTAACTGTACTATTTCCAGGATATGCCTTTCTACTCATTAGAATACTGATAGGAGTACCAACAATACGACTTCTTCCTATGATAACAGAATGTTTACCTGAAATATCAATTTTATTTCTTTCTAACATAGTTATAATACCTAATGCTGTAGCAGGAAAAAATGATTTCATACCCAAAGCCATTTTTCCGAAATTTTCAGGATGAAACCCATCTACATCTTTTTTTGGATCAATAGATAAAATTATTTTTTCTTGGTTGATATGTTTTCCAAGAGGTAATTGAACTATAAATCCATCTATTAATGGATTTAGATTCATTTTTTTTATTTCCTTTAATAAAATATTCTCTGAAATAGAGGAAGATAAATGAATAAGTGTAGATTTTATTCCTGTTTTTTTACATTCTTTTATTTTGCTATTTACATATGTTATACTAGAATCATTATTCCCCATTAAAATGATTCCAAGATGAGGAATACGTCTTTTTTTATTTATTATTTTTTCCTCTATTTCTTTTGAAATTTCTTCTCTTATTTTTAATGCTAATTGATTTCCATCCAGTAATTTAGTCATTTTCTAATTTCTATTTCTTTTGTTAATTGGATAAATTCTTTAAAAGATAATTCTTCTGCTCTTTTGTCTAAAAATGGTATTTGATAAAAATTGGAAATATTATTAAATAGCTGTAAAGAATTTTTTAATTTTTTTCTTCTTTGATTAAAAGCGGTTTTAACACATTTAAAAAATAAATTTTTATTGCACGATATATAGTCATTTTCTTTTTTTTTTTTCAAATAAATTACTGCAGATTTTACATTCGGAACGGGAGTAAATACATTTTTTGTCACAGAAAATAAGTATTCTACATCATAAAATGTTTGAATTAAAACAGATAAAATTCCATAACTTTTTTTACCTTTATTAGAAACAATACGTTCTGCTACTTCTTTTTGAAACATCCCAATACATTCCGGTATATATTGATGATATTTTAGTATATGAAATAATATTTGTGAAGAAATACCGTAAGGAAAATTTCCAATAATAGCAAAATTGTTCAGTCCTATTTCTTCCGGGTTCCATTTTAAAAAATTTTTATGAATAATTCTGTTTTCTAAAAAAGGAAATTTTTGTTTTAGAAAATTTGTAAGTCTTTCATCAATTTCTATTAAAAAAATTTTATGATCTGAATATAATAAATGTAAATATTGCGTTAATATCCCAAATCCAGGACCTATCTCTACTACAGTATTATAACCTTTAAAAGATAAACTTTTCACTATTTTTTTTGCTATATTTTTATCTTTTAAAAAAGATTGACCAAATTTTTTTTTTGGAAAAAAATTTCGCATGTTGCAAATATAAATAATATTATTTGTTATCTATATCTTTGATATTCGTATAGACTTCATTTTCAAAAATGTTTCAAACATATTTTATAAAAAAAGATAAAGAAAAAATTTTATTAGGATTGAAAAAACGTAATTTTAATAAAATTTCCATAATAGATAAAATATTTTTTTTAGATGAAAAAAGAAAAAAATTACAATCACATTTAAATAAAATATTAGAAAAAGAAAATATTATATCCAATCAAATTGGAAAAATATTGAATTCTGATTTAAAAAATCAATTTGAAATTGATTTTTTAAAAGAAAAAAAATTATATCTAAAAAAGGATAAAATAATTATTAGTGATCAATTAAAAAAAATTATTCAAAAATTAAAAGACAATTTAGATCAAATACCAAACATTCCAGATGAAAAAGTAAAAAAAAAAAGTAATGATATTATTTTTCAAGAAAAAAAATATACTTCTATTCTAGATTTAGAAAAGCCGCTACCTCATTGGGAGTTATCAAAAAAGTTTAATTTATTTAATTTAAGTTTAGGAACAAAGATATGTGGAAGTGGATTTTCTGTATATATGGGAAAGTGTGCAAAATTACAAAGAAGCTTAATTCAATATTTTTTAGATCAAAATATAAAAGCTTCTTATGAAGAATATGTTTTGCCGTATTTAATAAATGAAAATTCTGCATATTCTACTGGACATATTCCAGAAAAAAAAGGTCAAATGTATTTCATAGAAAAAGATAATTTTTATCTTATTCCTACGGGAGAAGTTCCTATTATGAACTTTTATAGAGATAAAATATTTTCGTATTCAGATCTTCCAATTAGAGCTACTACTTATACTTCATGTTTTAGAAGAGAAGCTGGATCTTATGGTACTAAGGTTAGAGGATTAAATAGATTACATCAATTTGATAAAGTAGAAATTATTCAAATTGCTTCTTCCGAAAATTCTTATGATTCTTTCGAAGAAATGATTTTACATGTAAAAAATATTATTCAGTCTTTAAAATTACCATTTCGTATACTTCGTATAAGTGGAATTGATCTTGGATTTTCTTCTGCAATAACTTATGATTTTGAAGTTTATTCTATCGCGCAAAAAAAATGGCTTGAAGTAAGTTCTGTTTCTAATTGTACAGATTTTCAATCAAATAGATTAAAAATTCGTTATAAAAATAAAGGAAAAATAAAATTATGTCATACACTTAATGGAAGCGCATTAGCGTTACCCAGAATTATTGCAGTATTATTAGAAAATAATCAAACCAATACTCATATTAATATTCCTAAAGTTTTGATACCATATACAGGATTTGATAAGATTAAATAAAATTTTTTATGAAAGTCATTGATCATATAGATAAAGCCAAAAAAAGTTTATTTTCTTTTGAAATATTACCGCCTTTAAAAGGACATGATATTCAAGATATTTTTTCTACTTTAGATCCTCTTATGGAGTTTAATCCTCCTTTTATTGATGTTACTTATCATCGTGAAGAATTTATTTATGTAGAAAAAGAAAATGGTCTTTTACAAAGAAGAAAAATTTCAAGACGTCCTGGTACTGTCGGTATTTGTGCAGCTATTATGAATAAATATGGAGTTGATGCTGTTCCACATCTTATTTGCGGAGGGTTTAATAAACAAATGACAGAAAATGCTCTAATAGATTTAAATTTTTTGGGGATAGATAATGTTTTACTCCTTAGAGGAGATTCACTTAAATATGAAAATAGTTTCCTTGCAAAAGCAAATGGACATAAATATGCGGCAGAACTTGTGAAGCAAGTTAAAAATTTAAATAAAGGAAAATATCTTGATAAAACTTTTGTAAAACAAAAAGATTACCCATTATTTAATTTTTGTATTGGAGTAGCTGGATATCCGGAAAAACATTTAGAATCTCCTAATATAGATAGGGATTTATTTTTTTTGAAAAAAAAAGTTGATGCAGGTGCTGATTATATTGTGACTCAAATGTTTTTCGATAATACAAAATATTTTGATTTTGTAAAAAAATGTCGATCCCAAGGAATTTCTATTCCCATCATTCCAGGAATTAAACCTATTTCATCTAAACATCAATTAAATAGCCTTCCTTCACGTTTTTATTTAAATATCCCTAATGAATTAGTAAAAGAGATAGAAAAAGCAAAAGATAAAAAAACAGTATTCCACATTGGAATTGAATGGGCAATTCATCAGTCTAAAGAATTAAAAAATGCTGGAGTAAAAGTAATCCATTATTATACAATGGATAAACCAGAAAATATTTATAAAATAGTTCAAGCTATCTATTAGATTAGATATAAAGAGTTTCTTTTATAGATTTTATTATTTTTTTTTCTTTAGGATACCAAATTTCAATTAAATTAGGAGCATAAGGAGCAGGTGTATCTAATAAAGTTATTTTATTTATAGGAGCATCTAAATAATCGAATGCTTTTTTTTGTATAAAATATGAAATTTCAGATCCAATAGAGGAAAACGGCCATGATTCTTCTAAAATAACTAGTCGATTAGTTTTTTTTACAGAGTTTAGTATAGAATTATAATCTAATGGACGAATAGTTCGAATATCTATCACTTCTATACTTATATTTTCTTTATCTAGTTTTTTTGCTATTTTCATAGCTATTTTCATAATCTTTCCAAAAGATACCAAACTGACGTCAGTTCCTTTTTTTTTTATATCAGCTGTTCCTATGGGAATAGTATATTCTTTTTCTGGAATCATCATTTTATCCCCGTACATTTGTTCAGACTCCATAAAAATTACTGGATTATTATCTCTAATTGATGATTTTAATAGACCTTTAGCATCATAAGGGTTGCATGGAATAACTACTTTTAATCCAGGACAACTCGCATACCAACTTTCAAATGATTGAGAATGAGTAGCACCTAATTGCCCAGCTGATCCAGTAGGTCCTCTAAAAACAATAGGAATATCCCATTGTCCTCCACTCATATAACGTATTTTTGCTGCATTATTAATAATTTGATCCATAGCTACTAAAGAAAAATTAAAAGTCATGAACTCAATTATAGGTCGGCATCCATTCATTGCAGAACCTATCCCTATTCCAGAAAATCCTAGCTCTGATATAGGTGTATCTATAACTCTTTTTGAACCAAATTCTTCTAACATTCCTTTAGATGCTTTATAAGCTCCATTGTATTCAGCTACTTCTTCTCCCATGAGATAAACAGAATGATCCCTTCTCATTTCTTCACTCATAGCATCTGTGATAACTTGACGAAAAGTTCTTTCTTTCATTTTCATATGAATGTGGTGTATAAATAAAATTCAGAAAATATAGAGAAAAAAAACTAGGTATAAAAAAATAGTTTATTAGTAGTTGGAATTATTTTTGTATGATCAGGAAATAATGAATAATTCATTATCTGTTGCAGTTAAAAACTACTTGCTTTTTTGATATTATTTTTCCAATAATGTATTATTATTTTAATAACAATAGTGAATAATAAATAAAAACATGCGAATATTATTATTTTTCAGTAATATTATTATAAAAATTTTATGAAAAAGGTGTTCATTCATAACGAACCAAGTTTAAACTTATATATAAAAATTTTTTACATAAATAATTTTGTATATATTATTATGCTATAATAAATACTTAGAATACTTAAAAATACCTGACTGGAAAATATTTAGTATAAATTATTATTAGAAAATATCATATTTTCCTATGATGAATCATTTTATAAGATTAGCTATAAGGGGAATATCCTTAAGTCAAATACAATCTGGTATATACGTTTTGTTACTTGAAGAGGAAACTGGAAGGGTGAAACTTCCCATAATAATAGAAAGTATTCAGGCACAATCTATTGCTTATGCTATTGGAAAAAAAAATACATATAGATATTTTACTCATGATTTATTTTTTACATTATTACAAGCATTTAATATAAAATTAAATGCTGTTGTTATTTATAAATTAATAAATGGAATATTTTTTTCTTATATCCTATTTGAATCAATATCAAGTAACAATAATAATGATGAATTAAACAAAAAGAAAAAAGAAAATAAAAAAAAAGAATGTAAAATAGAATCAAAAACTTCTGATGCTATTGCATTAGCCGTTAGATTCCAGTCTCCTATATATGCAACGAAAGAAATATTTGATAAGGGAGGTATTTCCTTTGAAAATGGTTTTACTATTGATGATAATAATAATATAAATGAAAATTATGAATTGATAGATGATCATAACACTTTTATTTTTTTTAATGAAAAAAGTCAACAAGATTTGGAAAAAATGACAGATAGAGATTTAAATGTTTTATTAAATCAGGCAGTTGTGAACGAGTATTATGAATTGGCTGCGAAAATTAAAAAAGAGTTAGATAGAAGAGAATGATTATTTTTTTTCAAATCTTATAAAACTATAATCATATAAATGATTTTCATCTTTATTATAAAAAAATTCATGTATTTTTCTCCATTTTTTTTTGTCTATTATTGGAAATTTTGCATCTCCATAAAATCTTTGGTGTACTAATGTTAATTCTATGATATCTGCTTTATTAATTGTAGATTTATATACTTCTTCACCACCAATAATAAATATTTTTTCATATGTAAAAAAACTCATTTCTTTTATGGATGAGATAGTTTTCACTTTTTTTTTAAAAAAATTAGCATTTTTCGTTAAAATAATATTTTCTCTATTTGGTAATATTTTTCCAATGGAATTAAAAGTTTTTCTACCCATTACTATCGTTTCTCCAATAGTTAACGTCTTGAAACGTTTTAAATCATTGGGTAAATGCCACATTAATTTATTATTTTTTCCGATGAATCCATTTTTTGATACGGATGCGATAATAATAATTATCATTATTATTTCAATTTTTTTTATAATTTTATAGTTATAATATGGGTATTTCAATTAAATATAATCCTAGATTAATAGAAAAAAAAATATATGATAATTGGATAAAGGGTCATTACTTTTCATCTTATCCAGATAAAAGAGTTCCTTATACTATAATAATGCCGCCTCCTAATGTAACTGGAATCCTTCATATAGGACATATACTAAATAATACTATTCAAGATGTATTGATTAGATATGCTAGAATGAATGGATATAATTCTTGTTGGATACCTGGAACAGATCATGCTTCCATTGCAACAGAAGCTAAGGTTATTTCTTTATTGAAAAAAAAAGGACTATCTAAGGAACTATTGGGAAGAGAGAAATTTTTGTCTTTTATTTTAGAATGGACAAAAAAACACCAGGATATTATATTTTATCAACTCAAAAGATTGGGATGTTCATGTGATTGGAGTCGTACTCAGTTTACTATGAGCGAAAAATTATCAAAATCTGTGATAAAAGCTTTTGTTAATTTATATGATAAAGGATATGTATATAGAGGTAATCATATTGTCAATTGGGATCCAAAAGCGAAAACAACTCTTTCCAATGAGGAGGTAATTTATAAAGAACAAATAGGTATACTTTATTATATAAGATATAAAATACAAAATGAAGAAAATATTTATGTTACTATAGCAACAACTCGTCCTGAAACCATGTTTGGAGATACAGCTATTTGTATTCATCCAAATGATATACGTTATTTTAGTTTAATAGGAAAATATGCACAAATACCGATGACTAATAGAAATATTCCTATTATACAGGATTCATATGTAGATATGAATTTTGGAACAGGTTGTTTAAAAGTAACTCCGGCCCATGATTTTAATGATAAAAATATTGCTGATAAACATCGGTTGAATGTTATTAATATCTTTAATGATGATGCTACTCTCAATGAAAAATGTCCACTTTCATATCAAGGAATGGATCGTTTTAATGCAAGAAAAAAAATTGTTGAAGATTTAAGAAAACTTGGTTTTATTGTTAATTCTGAAAAATTGAAACAAAAAATTGGTTTTTCAGAAAGGACATCTTCTATTGTAGAACAAAAATTATCTCTACAATGGTTTTTAAAAATGAAAGAATTATCTATTCCTGCCATAAAATCTATCAAAAATGAAGAAATTAAATTTTATCCAAGTAAATTCAAGATAAATTATTTTCAATGGATGGACCATATAAAAGATTGGAATATATCTAGACAATTATGGTGGGGGCATCGTATTCCTGCATATTATTATGGAAATGGTGATAGTGATTTTGTAGTTGCGGAAAATATGAAAACAGCTTTGATAAAAGCAAAAGTAAAAACTGGAAATTCACATATAAAATATATATGGCAAGATAAAGATGTTTTAGATACTTGGTTTTCTTCTTGGTTATTACCGGTATCTATATTTGATGGAATATGTAATCCTAAAAATAATGAAATATGCTACTATTATCCAACAGAAGATATGGTAACAGGTTCTGATATATTATTCTTTTGGATTTCTCGTATGATTATATCAGGTTTTTTTTTCAAAAAAAATAAGCCATTTAAAAGAGTTTATTTCACTGGAATTGTAAGAGATAATAAAAATAATAAAATATCAAAATCATTAAATAATTCTCCAAATATAATAGATTTAATTGAAAAATATGGAGCAGATGCTATTCGTATGGGGATTATGTTAAAAACTAGTGCAGGAAAAGATTTTCATTTTGATGACAAAATGTGTTTACAGGGTAGCAATTTTTCTAATAAAATATGGAATGCATTTCGTTTAATTAAAAGTTGGAATATTGAAATAGAAAATAAAAATATTTCTGAATCAGAAAAAATTGCTATGTTGTGGATTAAAAATCGTTTTTATTTTATTTTAGATTCTTTCAATAATTCTTTTAAAGAATATAAATTTGATGAATCATTGATGATATTATATAAATTTATATGGTATGATTTTTGTTCCCATTTTTTGGAAATTATAAAACCAAAAAATAAAAATATATCAAAAATAGTTTATTCAAATACAATTTTTTGGTTAGAAAATATATTGAAATTATTACATCCGTACATGCCTTTTATTTCGGAAGAGATTTGGAATATTATTAGAAAAAGAAAAAAAGAGGAAGCTTTAATCATTTCTTCTTGGCCTAAAAGAAAGATTTTTGATAAAAATGTTTTATTTTGTTTTGAAAATACTACTAAAGTGATATCCAAAATACGTCATATAAGGAATATGAGAAACATTCCTTATAAGGAATCTCTATCATTATATATTATGATCAAAAGACATTCCAAAATATATGATCCAATTATATTAAAATTAGCAAATTTAACTAAAATAGTTACTGTATTAAAAGAACCTGTTAATACTTCATTTATTCCATTTTCCATAGGAAAGGACAAATTTTTTTTGTCGGTCAATAAAAATTACATTTTACATGATGAAATTTTTCATTTAGAAAAAAAAATAAAATATTTTTATAATTTATTATCTATGATTAGAAGGAATTTATCCAATGATAAATATGTGAAATTTGTACCTCATGATATTCTTTTGAAAGAAAGGAAAAAAGAAAGTGATACATTAGAAAAAATATATCATTTAAATGAAAATTTGAAGTCTATGAAAGATAAAATGAAATAAAAATTACCAATTTTCACTACTTCCTCCTCCACCAAAATTACCTCCTCCTCCGAATCCATTGTCAAAATCGTCTTTATTTTCATCATCCTTTAAATTTTCATTTAATGTAGGAAATATAAAATCTATGAAAAATAATGTTTTTAATAAAGAAAAATTTCCTAATTTTTTGAAAAAAAGAATATAATATATAATGAATAATAATAAAATGTAGCTAAAATAATTCCTATATTGGATAGTTTTTTTTTGTCTTTCTTTTTGAAATTTTCCTTGTAAAATTTTAAATATTTCTTGAGTACTGGAATCTATAGCTTGATAATAAAAATTATTTTTTAGTAATGGTTTTACTTTATTTATAATTTTTGTAGTTGATAAATCTGTTAAATATGGTTCTATTCCATATCCATTTTGGATAGATATTTTTTTATCATTGATAGATAATAATATAATGATTCCGTTATTTTTTTGTAATTTTCCTATTTTCCATTTTTCTCCCCATTTCATAGCTAGAAAATTTGGATCTTCTCCATGAAGATCTTGTATAATTGTAACTAAAATTTCTGTAGATGTTTTTTTAGAATAAGAAATTAATTTTTGATTTAATTTTTCTACTTCTTCACTTGATAAAATTCCTACATAATCCTGAATAGGATTTATTTTTTTAGGTATTTTTGGTATACTAAATTGTCCTTTAGTTGATTCCGTATTATATAAAAACATTACAACTAATATGAATAATAAATTCATAAATTTTCTCATATATTTTTGAGAAATATTTGTTAGATTTAGTTAGTAGAAAAATCTACAGACGGAGATTTTTCTGATCCAATTTGAGATTGAAAATATCCTTTTTCTTTAAATTTAGAAAAAAAATTTGCAATAATAATTCTTGGAAATTGGTTTCTATAAATATTAAAATTGTTCACTTTTTCATTAAAACGAATTCTTTCTACATTAATACGATTTTCTGTTCCTTCCAATTGATTTTGTAATTCCGAAAAGTTTTGTGTAGACTTTAATTCTGGATAATTTTCCACTACTAATAATAACCTATTTATGGAATTATTTAACCCATCCTGTACTTTTTGAAACCTGTTGATTTGAGTTTGATTTAAATCATTTGGATTTACACTAATGGAAGTTGCTCTAGATCTAGATTCTATAACTTGATTTAATGTATTTTTTTCAAAATTCGCAGAACCCTTTACAGTATTAACTAAGTTTGGAATCAATTCTGATCTACGTTGATAAACATTTTCTACTTGTCCCCATTGTGTTTTTATATTTTCATTTAGTTTAATTAATTCGTTATATGTATTTATACTCCACATTCCTATTGAAAATAAAAATATAAAAATAGAAAATAGAGTAATTAGAAAATTTTTTTTCATTTTGAAATATTCAAATTATTGTCAACTAATTTACTGTAAAAAATTTCTCTATGAGAAAAATAAAACTGATATTCTCTAATTGCTTTTTCATTACTATCCGATCCGTGTATTGCATTTTTTTCTAATGAAGTAGCATATAAATTTCTTATAGTACCATTTTTTGCTTTTATTGGATTTTTATCTCCTATTAACATTCTAAAATCATTCACAGCATTTTTCTTTTCTAATACAATTAAGACTACAGGTCCAGAAGACATAAATTCAACTAAAGAATTAAAAAAAATTTCTTTCTCATGTTCTACATAAAATTTTTTAGCTTCTATTTCAGATATTTTTTTCATTTTTATTCCTATTATATGAAATCCTTCATCAATAATTTTTGATAAAATAGGAACAACATAGTTATTTTTTACTGCATCTGGTTTGATAATAGAAAAAGTAATTTTTCCATACATAATAATTATGATAATTAATGAAGAAAATCTAAAATTAAATAAAGAAATTCATAAATAAAAATTACTATATTTTCACTCAAATAATATAAATAAAATAAATGAATAATAGATATAATAATATCAATGATGATGATAATTCTTTTGAATCTTTTCAAAAAATGGTTCTTGATGATTATAAATTGGCTAGGATAAGTAGAGAAACGAGTATTTTAGGAAGAAAAGAAGTATTAAATGGAAAAGCGAAATTTGGAATTTTTGGGGATGGAAAAGAAATTCCACAATTAGCGATGGCAAAAGTATTTAAAAATGGAGATTTTAGATCTGGATATTATAGAGATCAAACTTTCATGATGGCTATTGGATGTTTAACTGTTAAAAATTTTTTTTCTCAATTATATGCTCATTCAGATTTAGAATATGAACCTATTTCATCTGGAAGAATGATGACGGCTCATTTTGGAACTAGACTTTTAAATAAATATGGAAACTGGAAAAGTCTTATAAAAGAAAAAAATTCTATCGCTGATATTTCTTCTACAGCAGCTCAAATGCCAAGATTATTAGGCTTGGCTCAAGCTTCTAAAATATATAAAAAATTAAAGAATTTAAGGAAATCTCATAAAATATTTTCTTGTAATGGAAATGAGGTAGCTTTTGGCACTATTGGGAACGCTAGTATATCTGAAGGTATATTTTGGGAAACATTGAATGCCGCTTCTGTATTACAAATTCCTATGATACTTTCTATTTGGGATGATGAATATGGGATATCTGTTCCCAATAAATATCAATTTTCAAAGAAAAAAATAAGTGATCTTTTATCTGGATTTAAAAGAAATAAAAAAGAAAAAGGTATAGAAATCATTCAAGTAAATGGATATGATTATATGGATTTAACGAATAAATATATAGAAGCAGATAAAATAGCGCGTTATGAATATGTCCCAGTTATTATACATGTAAGATATTTAACTCAACCGCAAGGACATTCTACATCATCTTCGCATGAACGATATAAATCAAAAGAAAGATTACAATGGGAAATCGATCATGATGGAATCAAAAAATTTAGGGATTGGATTTTAAGATTTCAGTTCGAGACAAATAAAGGTTCATTAAAAAAAATAGCAAATGTTGGTTTATTAGATAAGATAGATTTTGAAGCAAAAAATTATGTAAAAAATGAACAAGAAAAAGCGTGGTCAGAATTTCAAAAGCCTATTCATGAAATTAAAAATGAGATATTAAATATTTTAGAAAAATTTTATAATGCTTCTTATTATACGGATAAAAAATGGATACAAAAATATGTAAAAAAATATATGCAAGAATTGCAGAACGATTCTAAAAAGAACACAAAAAAATCAATATTTTGTATTGCAAGAAGATTTTTATATCTTATTTATGAAGTAGAATCTTTTCCAGAGAAGAATTTTTTGAAAAAATGGATTCATAAAAAATATTCAAAAGAACAAGAAAATTATTCATCACATTTATATAGCGCTTCTAATAAATCTTCAATAAATATTACAGAAGTTTTTCCAATTTATAAAAAAAATTTTGTTGAAGTTGATGGTAGGATACTATTGAGAGAAAATTTTGATAAATTATTAGAATTATATCCTGATCTTTTGATTTTTGGAGAAGATGTTGGAAAAATAGGAGATGTAAATCAAGGATTAGAAGGTCTTCAAAAAAAATATGGTGAAACTCGTATATTTGATACTGGAATACGAGAGTCTACTATACTAGGACAAGGAATAGGTCTTGCTATGCGAGGGCTTAGACCTATAGTTGAAATTCAATATATAGACTATATATTATATGCTTTACAAATTATGAGTGACGATTTAGCTTGTTTACAGTATAGAACAAAAGGTGGCCAAAAATCTCCTGTTATTATTAGAACAAGAGGACATAGACTAGAAGGTATATGGCATTCTGGTTCTCCTATGGGAGGTATTTTAAATTATTTAAGAGGCATTTTAGTTCTTGTTCCTAGAAATATGGTAAAAGCAGCTGGTTTTTATAATACTTTACTATCAGGAGATGACCCTGCTCTTGTAGTGGAATGTTTAAATGGATATAGAGTAAAGGAAAAGTTACCATATAATTTAGGTTTTTTTAGAACACCTATTGGAATAGTAGACATTACAAGAAAAGGTAAGGATATAACTATGGTTACATATGGTTCTACATGGAGAATTGTAAATGAAGCCGCGGAAGAATTATATAAAATTAATAATATAGATTCTGAAATTATTGATATTCAATCTTTATTGCCTTTTGATTTACATAAAAATATCGTAAAAAGTTTACAAAAAACAAATAGATTATTAATTATAGATGAAGATGTTCCAGGAGGAGCATCGGCTTATATTTTGCAGAAAATATTAGAAGAACAAAAAGGTTACTACTATTTAGATCTTCCTCCTGTTACAATTACAGCTAAAGAACATCGTCCACCTTATGGTTCTGATGGAGATTATTTTTCTAAGCCATCTGTAGAAGATATTGTGGAAAAAGTATTGGAAATGATTTATGAATAAATAATATTATTACAAAATAATAGTTATTATATATATTTGTTTTTATTAATTTTCTTTGAAAGTTATGAAAGTAGAGATAGCTATGTCTTCAAGAATTAATGAAGTCGATTTTAATCGAATTCCTTTCGGAACGCATTATTCAGATCATATGTTTCGTTGTGAATTTTCGAATGGAAAATGGAAAAATTCCATTATTGAACCTTTTGGAAAAATAAAGTTATCACCTGTATCTCCTGTTTTTCATTATGGACAAGCTGTTTTTGAAGGAATGAAAGCTTACAAAGATAAAAATAGTGAAGTTTTTTTGTTTCGTCCAGAAGAAAATTTTAAAAGAATTAATAGATCTGCTATACGTTTAGAAATGCCAACTATTCCAGAAAAAATTTTTATGAATGGACTAAAAAAATTGATAGATATAGATAGAAATTGGGTTCCGAAATATTATGGAAAATCTTTGTATATACGTCCATTTTTAATAGCAACAAATGGTGTTTTATCTGCAAAACCTTCCAAAGAATATATGTTTATGATTATATCTACTCCTGCAGATTCTTATTATAAATATCCTCTTAAAGTAAAAATAGAAGAAAAATATAGCCGTTCTGCATCAGGAGGTGTTGGTTTTACTAAAGCTGCTGGGAATTATGCTTCTTCCTTTTATCCAACTAAGTTAGCAAATGAAAAAGGATTTGATCAAATTTTATGGACAGATTCTTCTACCCATACCATGATAGAAGAATCTGGAACTATGAATGTTTTCTTTTTATTAAAGGATAAACTCATAACACCAAAGGCTAATGATAATATTTTAAATGGAATTACTTGTAAAAGTATTATTACTTTAGCGGAAAATGAAAATATTGATGTAGAAGAAAGAGATTTTAGTGTTTCAGAAGTTATCAGAGGGTTAACTAATGGAGAATTAAAAGAAGCTTTTGGGTGTGGAACTGCAGCTGTTATAAATTATTTTGAAGTTATTAATTATAGAAATACCAATTTTATGTTACCAAATATTCCAGATAATAAACGATTATCCCTTCGTTTAAAAAAGATATTGTTAGATGTACAGCATAATTTATCCAATGATCCTTTTGGATGGAGGGTCCATATATAATAAATAATTATTATATGAATGATGATCAATCTATAGAAAAAGTAATAAAAAAATCGATTTACATTCTATATAAACTAGATATTTGCCCGGAATTGAATTTTCAATACACTAAAAAAAAACATCATAGTAGAGGAGATTTAACTTTAGTTTTATTTTCTTTATCTAAGAAAATAAAAAAATCATTGCAAGATATAGGTTATGATATAGGAAGTTATGTACAAAATAAATTAAAAGGATTAGTTATATTTTCAATTGTAGGGGGGTTTCTAAATTTTATATTTGAAGATAATTATTATATTTTTCTTATTAGAAAAATGCTAATTACAAATTTTTTTCATGATGAATCAAAAAAAAAATATTATCAAAAAATAATTATAGAATTTTCATCTCCCAATGCTAATAAGCCACTTCATTTAGGGCATATGAGAAATAGCCTTATTGGTAATTCTTTATCAAAAATATTAAATTTATTTGGACATAAAATAATAAAAATTCAAATAATTAATGATCGAGGAATACATATATGTAAATCTATGATAGCATGGTTAAAATTTGGTAATGGAAAAACTCCTGATAGTGAGAAAGAAAAAGGAGATCATTTTGTTGGAAGGTATTATAATTTATTTGATAAAATTTATCATAAAGAAATAATAGAAAAAAAAACAAAGCATAATGATAAAATTCAAATTATAACACCAATTTTGAATCAAGCAAAAATACTTTTAAAAAAATGGGAAGAAGGGGACTACAAAACTAGAAATGTTTGGAAAACAATGAATAGATGGGTTTATAATGGATTTAATGAAACTTATAAAAAGTTAGGAATATTTTTTGATAAGGTAGAATATGAAAGTGATGTTTATCAAATTGGAAAAAAAATAGTTATAGAAGGTTTAAAAAAAGGAATTTTTTTTCAGAAAAAAGATGGATCTATTTATATTGATTTAGTTAATGAAGGATTTGATGAAAAAATTTTATTGCGATCCGATGAAACTTCTGTATATATTACTCAAGATATCGGTACAGCAGTAGAACGTTTTAAGAAATACAATATGGATAAATTAATTTATATTGTAGGGAGAGAACAAGATTATCATTTTAAAGTTCTTTTTATTATATTAAAGCGTTTAGGATATCCGTGGGTAAATAAATTATCTCATTTATCTTATGAAATGGTGTATTTACCTAGTGGTATTATGAGATCCAGAGGTGGAAAAGTAGTCAATGCAGATGATATCATTTCAAAAATGTTTTCTATTGCAATAGAAAATTTTCCTAATAAGTATTCTAAAGAAGAAAAAAAAAAATCTTCTGAAATAATAGGTTTAGGAGCATTAAAATATTTTTTACTTAAAATAGATCCTAAAAAAAAGATCGTTTTTTCACCAGAAAAATCTATAGATTTTAAAGGAAATACAGGTACTTATATTCAATATACTTACTCAAGAATTCGTTCTTTAGAAAAGAAATTTTTTGAACTTTTTTTGTTAGTAAATTATTCATGGTCAAATGTAAAATTTGATATATATGAAAAAAATATGATCAAGATACTTTATCAATATCCATTGGTTTTAAAAAAATCAGCAAATCATTTAAATCCATCTTTGATAGCAAATTATATTTATGAAACAGCTAAAACATTTAATCATTTATACCAAAAAAAGAAATTAATAGATCCTATAAATATAGTTAGTAGTAATATCTCTATGAATATTATTCATGTTACGGGAAATATTTTGAAATCTGGAATGAATTTACTAGGAATAGAAATGCTAGATCGTATGTAAAAAATTTTAAAATATGTTTAAACGTTTACAAAAAAAAATTGATGAATCCCTTCATATTATTAAGGGAAATAATAAATTAACGGAAATTAATATTGCAAATTCTTTGAAGGAAATAGGTAGAGCTTTCATTGATGCGGATGTTAATTATAAAATTGTTAAGAATTTTATTCAAAGAGTTAAAGAGAAAGCTATCGGTCAACAAGTAATTACTTCTTTAAATCCAAGACAATTGATAGTCAAAATAGTATATGATGAATTGGTATTATTAATGGGAAGTAAAAGTAAAGAAATAAATATTTCTAAAAATCCTTCTATTATATTAATTTGTGGATTACAAGGAAGTGGAAAAACCACTTTTTCTGCTAAATTAGCTCTATTTTTAAAGAAAAAAAATTATTATCCATTATTAGTAGCCGCAGATATTCATCGACCAGCAGCTATAGATCAACTGGAAGTACTTGCGCAAAAAGCTAGTGTTCCTATTTTTTTTTCTAAGGAGATATCTAATGTTAAAGATATATTAGATCAATCTATATTGTATGCTGCTAAAAAAAATAGAAATGTAGTAATTATAGATACAGCTGGTAGATTAGCGATTGATAAATATATGATGAATGAAATCAAAAATATATATGAATATTCTAAACCAGATGAAACTTTATTTGTTGTTGATTCAATGATTGGGCAAGATGCAATAAATATTGCAAAAATTTTTTCAAAAATACTGAATTTTGATGGAGTTGTAATGACAAAATTAGATGGAGATAGTAGGGGAGGGGTAGCTATCACTATGTCGAGTTTAATAGGTAAACCTATTAAATTTATTAGCAATGGAGAAAGAATAGAAGATATAGAAGTATTTCATCCAGACAGAATCGCTAACCGTATTTTGGGGATGGGGGATGTAGTCTCTTTGGTTGAAAAAGTACAAGAGCAATTTGATGAAAAAAGAACAAAGAACATTTATAATAAAATATCAAAAAATCGTTTTAATTTTGAAGATTTATTAGAACAACTTAAAAAAGTAAAAAAAATAGGAAGTATCAAGAATATCATTTCTATGATTCCTGGTACGGAAAAATTTTTCGGTATTTTAAATGATAAAGAAGATTCTTTTCAAGAAATAGAAACAATTATTTTATCAATGACTCCTTATGAAAGAAGGAATCCCAAAATTTTGAGTGATATTAATAGAAAAAAAAGAATATCTAAAGGAAGTGGTATATCATTAAATGAGATAGATATTTTTTTAAAAAAATTTTATAATATGAATAAAATAATGAAAAAAATTAATGCAAATTCTGGAAGGGAAATGATAAAAGATTTTTTATCAAAAATGATGCAAAATTAAAAATATTTATTAATTAAATTAAAATTTTCTTTTATTAAAAATATTTTTAATTTTGTTGGTTTGATATTTTAAAAATTCCAATTAGGATGAATAATGGCCCATTTGGAATTTTATATGATTGAAACATGATGAAAGGTTTTTTAAATAGAGATAGATTTTTGAACATTTTAGAAAATGAAGAAAATGTTTGGGACATCATCATCATTGGGGGAGGAGCTACAGGTTTAGGAATAGCTCTCGATTCTGCTTCTAGGGGATACAAAACTTTACTTTTAGAACAATCTGATTTTTCTAAGGGAACTTCTAGCAGAAGCACTAAGTTAGTTCATGGAGGGATACGATATTTAGCACAGGGAAATATAAAGTTAGTTTATGAGGCTTTACAAGAAAGAGGATTTTTACTAAAAAATGCACCTCATTTAGTTAAAAAACAAAAATTTGTCATTCCAATTTTTAGTTGGAGTATGGGTTTTTTTTATTGGAGTGGATTGAAATTTTATGAATGGTTATCTGGATCATTCAGTTTCGGAAAATCTAGATTTTTGTCGAAAAATGAAACTATTCGTAACTTTCCAGAAATGAAAATAGATAAATTAAAAGGTGGTATTTTATATTATGATGGACAATTTGATGATGCACGTTTAGCCATTAATTTAGCACAAAGTTGTGTTAAAAATGGAGGGGTTCTATTAAATTATTTTCAAGTAATAAATTTAATAAAAAAAGAAAAAAATAAAATATCTGGAGTTGTTGCTTGTGATCTTGAAACTAATAAAAAATATAAAATTTTTTCAAAAATAGTTATTAATGCTACAGGGGTTTTTTCTGATGTTATTTCTAAAATGGACGAATCTAATTGGACTACATTGATAAAACCAAGTCAAGGAACACATATTGTATTAAAAAAATCATTTTTTAGTAGTTCAGATGCTATAGTCATTCCAAAAACTTCCGATGGAAGAGTTCTGTTTTGTGTACCATGGTATGATCATGTTTTGGTTGGCACAACAGATTCTTATTTAGAAAAGAGTGTACTTGAACCAAAACCATTGGAAGAAGAGATTGATTTTATTTTACAAAACTTTAATAAATATTTTATTTTTGATTTGAAAAAAAGCGATATAATGAGCGCTTTTTCTGGATTAAGGCCTCTTGTTTTACCTAAAAATTCATCTTCAAAAACTGACACTAAAGATATTTCTAGATCCCATAAACTTATGATTAGTCGTTCTGGTCTAATTAGCATTATAGGTGGAAAATGGACAACATATAGAAAAATGGCAGAAGAAACAATCAACAAAGCTATTGAAATAGGGAGATTTAAAAATATTCCTTCTATAACAAAAAATCTTAAAATTTATGGATCTTCTTCTTCATATGAAAATAAAGATATTAGATGGAAAAAATATGGAGAAGATGAATATCATATTAGAAAATTAATAGAAGAAAATCCTATTTTAGGAGAACCATTAATATCCACCAACACTAATAACTGTTGTTATTATTCAACAAAAGCTGAAGTAGTATGGATGGTTCGTAATGAAATGGCTAGAACTATTGAAGATGTTTTAGCAAGAAGATTTCGTTTTTTATTTTTAAATGCTAAAAAAGCAATAGAAATAGCACCTAAAGTAGCAAAATTAATGGCTCAGGAACTTTCTAAAGATAAAAAATGGGAAAAATCACAAATAACTGCTTTCAAAAAGTTAGCTATGCAATATTATTATCCACAACAAATTTAGATTTGATAAAATGTCGTAATATCTATCCATATGAAAAAGTATGTACTATCCTTAGATCAAGGAACTACTAGTTCTAGAGCTATTATTTTTGATAGAAGTGGAAATATTATATCCGTAGCTCAAAGAGAATTTACACAAATTTATCCTTACCCTGGATGGGTAGAACATAATGCAGAAGAAATATGGTCTACGCAAGCTTCAGTTGCCTTAGAGGCTATTTTAAAAGCAAATTTAGAAGGAGAAAATATTGAATCAATAGGAATTACGAATCAAAGAGAGACTACTGTAGTATGGGATAAAAAAACAGGAGAACCAGTTTTTAATGCAATAGTATGGCAAGATAGAAGAACATCTAAATATTGCAATAAAATAAAAAAAGAAGGTTTAACTGAAATGATTAGAAAAAAAACTGGATTAATTATAGATCCTTATTTTTCTGCTACGAAAATTAAGTGGATATTAGATAATGTTCCGGGAGCAAAAAAAAAGGCTTATTCCGGACATTTAGCTTTTGGTACTATAGATTCTTGGTTAATATGGAATTTAACAGGTAAAGAAATTCATGTAACAGATGTAACTAATGCTTCTCGTACTATGCTTTTTAATATTCATACATTAACTTGGGATCAAGAATTAATTGATTTATTTGATATTCCAAAAAAAATGCTTCCGGAAGTAAAATCATCAAGTGAAATATTTGGTTATACAACAGGTCATATTTTATCACATAAAATTCCGATATCTGGTATTGCTGGAGATCAACAGGCGGCTCTTTTTGGTCAAATGTGTACTAAGATAGGTATGGTAAAAAATACTTATGGAACAGGATGTTTTATGTTAATGAATGTTGGTGAAACACCCGTATTTTCTCAAAATAATTTAATAACCACAATTGCTTGGAAAATTAAAAATAAAGTTCAATATGCTCTAGAAGGAAGTGTTTTTATTGCAGGAGCAGTGGTACAATGGATGAGAGATGGATTAGGTCTTATTTTATCTTCCAATGAAGCTGAAATTCTAGCTTCATCAGTAGAAAATACAGAAGGTTTATATATGGTTCCAGCATTTTCCGGTTTAGGAGCTCCTTATTGGGATCAAAAGGCTAGAGGAACAATCGTGGGAATAACAAGAGGAACTTCTTCCGCACATTTTGTACGTGCTGCATTAGAAAGTATTGCTTTTCAAAATATGGATGTATTAAAAGCTATGGAAGCAGATTCTGGAATTTCTATAAAAGAACTTCGTGTAGATGGTGGAGCTACTGTAAATAAGTTGTTGATGCAATTTCAATCTGAAATATTAAATGTTAAAGTTGTAAAATCAAAAATATCTGAATTAACAGCAGCTGGAGCTGCTTATTTAGCTGGATTAGCAGTCAACTACTGGACTAGTTTAGAAGATATTCAAGATAAATGGAAATTAGAAAAAGTTTTTGAACCAAAAGGAATGCCTAGTCGTTTAGAAATGATTCAAGGATGGAAAAGAGCTATAAAAACAACTCGTTCTTGGTCTAATCAATAAAAATAATCATAATAATGACAAAAATATGTGCAGAAATTATAGGAACGACAATTTTAGTATTTTTAGGAAATGGAGTAGTAGCCAACGTTTTATTAACAAAAACTAAAGGATGTAATAATAATGGAATAGGATGGATTACAATTGCTATAGGATGGTCTTTAGCCGTTTTTATAGGAATTATTGTTTCATCACCATATAGTGGAGCACATTTAAATCCATGTGTTACTATAGGATTGGCTATAATAGGTAAATTTAAATGGAATCTTGTTCCTTGTTATATTATTTCTCAGTTGATTGGATCTATGTTAGGTTCTTTTTTTGTATGGATTTTATATAAAGATCATTTTAATGTAACTAAAAATGACGGAAATAAATTATTAGCTATATTTGCTACTATTCCTTCTATAAAAAATTTATTTTTTAATTTTCTTAGTGAAGTTTTAGCTACTTTTATTTTTATATTTACCTCTTTACATCTAACAACAAAAGGATCCCTTATTTTTAATGGAGAAAAATACTTAATAGGATTAGGATCTATAGGTGCGCTTCCTTCTTCTATGTTAGTATTAGGAGTTATTTTGTCTCTAGGAGGTGTTACAGGTGCTGCTCTAAATCCTGCGCGTGATTTAGGACCAAGAATTGTATATTCTATCATACCGATTCCTGGTAAGGAGAAAAAAAGTAATTGGGATTATGCTTTTATCCCAATATTTGGGCCTATTGTTGGAAGTATAATAGCTGCATTTTTATATTTATTTTTGTTATCATAATTTTTTGTACATGGATAAATCCGCTGTATTTAATAATAAAGGAGATCAAGACCACAGAAAAATAGGAAAAAAGCTAAAGTTTTTTGTTTTTTCTGATAGAGTTGGAACAGGATTACCATTATGGTTACCAAAAGGTGTTTTTTTTAGAAAAAAATTAGAAGAATTTTTAACAAAAATTCAAGAAAAGTCCGGATATAAAATGGTTATAACTCCACATATTGGACATAAAAAATTGTATATCCAAAGTGGACATTGGGATAAATATGGAAAAGATAGTTTTAAGACTATTAAGACTCCTAAAGAAGGAGAAGAATTTGTTTTAAAACCTATGAATTGTCCTCACCATTGTGAAATTTATCGTTCTCAAGAATGGTCATATCGTGATTTACCTATACGTTTTGCTGAATTTGGGACAGTATATCGTTATGAACAAAGTGGAGAACTTCATGGTTTAACAAGAGTTAGGTCTTTTACTCAAGATGATGCACATATTTTTTGTACATACGAACAATTGTTGGAAGAATTTAATAAGGTAATAGATTTAGTTTTTTATGTATTTCGTCATTTAGGATTCTCAGATTATACAGTAAGAATTTCTTTGAGAGATACAACAAAAAAAGGAGATTATATAGGAAACGAAATTAATTGGAAAAATGCAGAATCTGCTATACTAAAAGTAGTAAAAGAAAAAAAAATAAATGCATCTATCAATTATGGAGAAGCTGCATTTTACGGACCAAAATTAGATTTTCTTATCAAAGATTCTTTAGGAAGAAATTGGCAATTAGGAACAATTCAAGTTGATTATAATTTACCTGAAAGATTTGATCTATTTTATAAAGGAAAAAATAATAAAAAACATCGTCCAGTAATGATTCATAGAGCTCCTTTTGGTTCTATAGAGCGTCTTATAGCTATTATGATAGAACATACGAGAGGAAATCTTCCTTTATGGTTAATACCGTTTCAATCTATTATACTACCTATAAGTGATAAATATATAGTTTATGCAAAAAAAATTTTAAATTTAATGTTAAAATACGATATTCGTGTATCTATTGACAACAGAAATGAAAATATTTCTAGAAAAATTAGAGATGCTGAAGAAAATAAAATTCCTTATATGATTATATTAGGAGAAAAAGAGAAAAAAAATGAATTAATGTCAATACGACGTCATGGTGTAGGAAATATAGGGGTATTTTCTATATCTAATGGAATAGATATAATTTTTGATGAAATAAATAATATTAAAACTTTAAAGTTATTATAAAAAAAAGATTTTCAAGAGGAAAAAATAAAAAAAAAAGAATTTCTCGACCACTGCAAGAAAAAAAACAGGTATACCGCATAAATGATAGTATTACTTCAATAAAAGTTCGTTTAGTAGGTGATTCTATTATAGAAAACGGAGTTTATTCTATCAATACAGCCGTTAAATTTGCTAGGGATAGAGGATTAGATTTAATTGAAATTAATCCTAAATTATCTCCACCTGTATGTAAGATACTTGATTATAAAAAATTCTTATATGAGCAGAAAAAAAGAAAAAAACAATTTAAATCAAAACAAATTAAAATAAATACAAAAGAAATCAGATTTGGACCGCAAATAGGAGATCATGATGGGAAAGTTAAAATAAAAAGTGCTGAAAAATTTTTAATGCGTGGAGATAAAGTAAAAGTATTTGTTTTTTTTAAAGGACGTTCTATCGTATATAAAGATCAAGGTAAAATGAAGTTATTAAAGTTTGCAGAAGAAATTGGAGAATATGGAAAAGTAGAACAAATGCCTGTTATGGAGGGGAAAAGAATGTACATGATTTTAGCACCTAAAAAGGCTTAGATCATCTAAATAAATAGAAAAATGTTATGCCAAAATTAAAAATCAAATCAGGATCAAAAAAGAGATTTAAAAAAACAGCTAGTGGACATATAAAGAAAAAACATGCTTTTAAAAATCATTTATTAATGAAAAAATCGAAAAAAAGAAAACGGAATTTATCAAAATTTTCTTTATTGAATAAATCGGATAAAAAAAATATAATAAAACAAATTTAAAAAATTATGCCTAGGTCTACAAACTCTGTTTCTTCTAGACGAAGAAGAAAAAAGATATTAAAGTTAGCAAAAGGTTTTTATGGATCAAGAAGCAAGATTTATACAGTAGCTAAAAATGCGGTAGAGAAATCTTTTTTTTATGCTTTTTCAGGAAGAAAAAAAAGAAAAAGAGATTTCAAAAAACTTTGGATTCAACGTATTAATGCGGGAGTTAGACAATATGGTAAATCATATTCAGAGTTCATGAAAAAGTTATCAGAAAAAAAAATTAAAATAAATCGGAAAATAATTTCCGATATTTCAATGAATGATTCAAATACTTTTAAAAAAATATTTGATTTCGTATACTCAAAAAATACTACTTATTAATTTTATTAATAATTCTATTCATGACTAATTTTCTTTTTACAGAAGGTAAATAGTCAATAAATAGTTTTCCCTCAAGATGATCATATTCATGTTGAATAACTCTTGCACGTATTCCAGTGATATATTTTTTCTTCTTCTTCCAATTATAATTGTAATATTCAATTAATACATCAGATTTTCTATTGACATATTCCATGATTCCAGGAATACTTAAACATCCTTCATTAAATTCGCAATTTTTTCCATGAATTTTTAATATTCTAGCATTAATAAATACTTCTTTATAATATGTATTGATGATATTATTATTTTCTTCTTCTAATATAGTAGGTATTTCAACGATAAAAAGTCTAATATTTTTTCCAATTTGAGGAGCTGCTAATCCTATTCCTTTCACTTTATGTATTGTTTCAAACATATCTTTTATTAATCGATTTATTTTTTTTTTGCAAGAATTTTGTAGATCAATATCTATACTTTTTTTTCTTAGAATAGGATCACCATAAAGAATTATAGGTAATATCATAATATCAAACTAATTTTATTAAGATAAGATTGCAGAATGATGATAGCGCTTATTTTATGTGAAATTTCTTTTTTTCTTCTTTTTTTTTTCTTTATTCCTGATTTTATGATAGTATAAAGTGCAATTTTTGATGTAAAACGTTCATCTAATCTTTCTATCGAAATTCTAGGATATTGTAAACAAAATTTGAAAATAAATTTTTTTATATGTTTTTCTATTGGAAATTCTTCAAAATTTAGTTTCTTTGGTAGACCAATAACTATTTTTTCTATTGAATTATCATTAAGAAATGATTTTAAAAAGTTCATTAACTTGTTAGTTGGAATAACATCTAATCCAAAAGCAAATTTTTTTTTAGAATCTGTAATAGATAAGCCTGTCATTTTTTTACCATAATCCATTCCCAATATTTTTGTCATTTTTTATATGCTTATTATCTTAATTTTATTTTCACTACTTTTGTTTTTTAAATATATTATATTTTATGATAGTAAATGAAGTAAATGAAATAAAATTAGATATAGAAGAAGCTTGGGAGAAAAAAAAATCATGGTCTACTGAAAAAAATATAAAGGAATTAGTTAATAAAGTTATTCATCTTATAGAAAAAGGTTCAGTAAGAGTCGCTAATTTTTCTTCAGGTAAATGGGTAATCAATGAATGGATAAAGAAATCCATTATTATGTTTTTCTCCGTTAGGAAAATGGATTTAATGGAATTAGGCCCTTTAGAGTTCTATGATAAAATACCTGTAAAAAAAAATTTTAAAGAAAAAGGAATACGTGTAGTTCCTCCTGCTGTAGCAAGATATGGATCTTACATATCTCCTGGAGTTATACTCATGCCTTCCTATGTAAATATAGGAGCTTATATAGGAAAAGATACAATGATAGATACATGGGCAACAGTAGGAAGTTGTGCTCAAGTTGGTAGTCGTGTTCATATAAGTGGAGGAGTTGGATTAGGTGGAGTATTAGAACCTATACAAAATTATCCAGTAATTATAGAAGATGATGTATTTATTGGTTCTAGGTGTATTTTAGTGGAAGGAGTTTTAATAGAAAAAGGAGCAGTATTAGGAGCAAATGTTGTATTAACTTCTTCTACTAATATTTTTGATGTAACTAATAATAATACTATTCAAAAAAAAGGTGTCATTCCTAAATATTCTGTTGTTATTCCGGGAAATTATCCTAAAAAATTTCCTTCTGGAGTATATTATGTTCCATGTGCTTTAATCATAGGAAAAAGAAAAGAGAGTACAGATAAAAAAACTTCTTTAAATGAAGCTTTAAGGACACATGGTTTAGTAGTTTAAAAAAACGTAATTTTTATTATTTTATTTGATGTCTTTTTATAAAGAAGTAGAAATCAGCGTAGAAAAATTAAAAAACGGAAAAATTTTATTATATCCTACAGATACAATTTGGGGATTAGGATGCGATGCATTTAATATTAATGCTATAAAAAAGATATACAAAATAAAAAATAGAAAAATATATAAACCTATGATTCTTTTAGTAGAAAATATTGATCGTTTATATAGTTTAGTTGGAAAAATATCTGATTTTAATATCAAAATAATTTCTGATAATATCAGATATAGAAAAAAACCTATCACTATCATATATGACCATATTTATGATAAAAAAATTCCAAACTTATTATTTAGTAGGAATGATTATCATCAATATTCTATAGCTATCCGTTTAACAAACGATCCATTTTGTGCTCATTTGATAAAAAAATTAGATAAACCTATCATTTCTACTTCCGCTAATATTTCTGGATATGATTCTCCTAGATTTTTCTACGAAATAAGTTACGATATATTAAAAAATGTAGATTATGCTGTAAATATTAGAAGGAATGAGCAATCTAATTATGCTAATTCTTCGATTATTAAAATTATTTCAAAAAAAATAAAAATATTACGTACATAAAATACATGAACTTATCATCGGCTATTACTCATAACAATATATTCCATATTGTAAATATTTGTTCTCAAAGAATCAAACAAAGATCCTATGTTATAGGTGGTTATGTAAGAGATTTTTTGCTAGGTAAAGAAAATCCTAAAGATATAGATATTTTAACAGTAGGAAAAGGAATTAGGTTAGCTAAAGAAGTTTCTAAATATATTAAACCTCTTCCTAAAATTCATATTTTTAAACGTTTTGGTACTGCCATGTTAGAATATGATAATAAAAAAATAGAGTTTGTAGGATCTAGAAAAGAATCATACCATTTTCATAGTAGAAAACCTATTATAGAATCAGGATCTTTACAAGATGATCAAAATAGAAGAGATTTTACGATTAATTCTTTAGCTATTAGTTTAAATAATGATGATTACGGAAAACTAATAGATCCATTCGGAGGATTGTTAGATTTGAAAAAAAAAATATTAAGAACACCTTTAGACTCATATATTACTTATTCTGATGATCCATTAAGAATGATGCGTGCTATACGATTTTCTACTGAACTTCAGTTTATGATAGAAGAATCATCATTTCAATCCATTAAAAAAAATAAAAATAGAATAAATATTGTTTCTAAAGAAAGAATAATAGAAGAATTTAATAGAATTTTATTATATAAAAAACCTTCCATAGGTCTATTATTATTATATGAATCTGGATTATTATCTATAATACTACCAGAATTAACATTATTACAAGGAATAGAAGAAAAAAATGGATTTAAACACAAGGACAATTTTTATCATACTTTACAAGTGGTAGATAATATTAGTAAGGATAATAGTAATTCCCTTTGGTTAAGATGGGTGGCATTACTTCACGATATAGGAAAAAGTTATACAAAAAAATTTATACCAAAAATAGGATGGACATTCCATTCTCATGAATTTGTAGGATCAAAAATGATTACAAATATATTTGAACGATTGAAGTTACCAAAAGGAATGATGAAATATGTAAAAAAAATGATTAAAAATAGTTATAAACCTGTTGCTTTAATAGGAAATGATATTAGTAATTCTGCTATACGTAGATTATTATTCGATATGGGAGAAGATATAGAAGATCTCATAAAGTTATGTTTAGCAGACATTACTACAAAAAATAAAGAAAAAAAAGATCATTATAAAAGGAATATTTTTATTCTAATGAATAGAATAAAAAACTTAGAAAAAAGTGATCATATTAGAAATTGGAAATCCCCTATATCTGGAAATGATATTATGAATACTTTTGATATTAATCCATGTAAAGAAATAGGAATGATAAAAAATTTGATTAGAGATTCTATTCTAGAGGGTAAAATTTCCAATGATAAAAATTCTGCATATATCTTTATGTTGAAAAAAGGAAAAGAATTAGGATTGAAAAAAAAATAAAATAATGTTATTTTCTAATATTAATGGAATAAAGAAAAAAAAAATAGTATTGTTACCACATGATCATCCAGATGGAGACGCTCTAGGCTCTTCTTTGGCACTTTTATTTTATTTCAGAAAACTGAAACATGATGTAGACTTAATATCTTCTACAGAATATTCTAAATCTTTTCAATGGTTACCAGGAATAAAAAATGTTATTGTTTTTTCAAAACAAAATAAATATTTAATAAAAAAAAAAATTGAAAATTCTGATTATCTATTTCTAATAGATTTCAATAATATTTCGAGAATAAAAAATTTAAAAAATTTTTTAATTGATTCAAATGCTAAAAAAGTATTAATAGATCATCATCCTTATCCATCTTGTTTTGATTTTATGTTATCAGATACAAAAGTACCTGCAACTAGCATACTGGTATTCAGATTTATATCTAATATGAATCACTTAAATAAAATAGATAAAGAAATTGCTACATGTTTATACATCGGTTTAATGACTGATACAGGTTTTTTTCGTTTTCCATCTATAACTTCAGAAACTCATTTTATTGCTGGAAAATTAATAGAAAAAGGAATTAATGTAAGTCATATATATAATATTTTACAAGAAAAATACAGTGAAAATAGATTAAAGTTATTATCCAAAACTTTAAATAAATTGAAAGTATTAGAAAAATACCGGACAACATATACAAGTATATCTGCATCAGATATGAAAATTTTTTCCTGTAAAAAAGAAGATACTGAAGGTTTTATTTATTATGGATTAGGGATTGAGAATATCGTATTTTCTGTTTTATTTTTTGAAGAAAAAACAAAAAAGTCAATTAAAATTTCTTTTCGTTCAAGAGGAAACTTTAATGTTAGTATTTTTGCTAAAAAACATTTTCAAGGTGGAGGTCATAAAAATGCAGCTGGAGGAATATTAGAAAATAGTTTATCAGAATCCATTAAATATTTTTTGAGTATAATTCCCAATTATTATAGTGATCTTATCACTTCCATTTAATGTTACATCCACTACTTACTTTTACAATTGGATTTTCTATAAAATTAGATCCACTTAAAATTTTTGTTAAAATGTATCTAACATCTTTTCCTGTTACAGGAATGTCATTACCAGGCCTAGAATTATCAAATTGTCCATGATAATATAAGTCACCTTTTCCAGAAAAAATAAAAAATTCTGGAGTACACTTTGCTTGATAATACTTTGCAACTTTTTGCGTATCATCAAAAAAATAAGGAAAATTATAACCTAATTGATCAGATATTTTTTTCATATTTTTTGGAGAATCTTCCGGATATTTTTCTGCATCATTGGAATTGATAGCTAAGAACGAAATTCCTTTATGGATATATTCATTTGTCATACGAACTAATTCAATATTAATATGTTTTACATATGGACAATGATTACAAATAAACATAATAACAGTTCCTTTAACGGAAAAAAATTCTTTGAGATATTTTTTCTTACCTGAAGTAACTTCCAATAAGTTAAAATCTTTAAGTGTAATTTTTACTTCTTCAGAAGAAAATGTTTTTGCCATAAATTTATTTTTTTAGTGAAACTACAAAAGATTTCCTTTCTTCTTCAGCTAGTTCAGCATCTATTAATATTCTACCACTATGTTCATCTATTAAAAGCTTGTTTCTTTGCATAAGTTCAGAATATTTTTGAGGTGTTATTGCTAAATAAGAACCTAATGGAGCACCTCTTTGAACTGGTGCAATAGCTACTCCATTTTTAACTCCTTTTCTTATTTTAAGATAAGTTTTTAATAATACATGATCTACTTTTTTGGAAAAAACTTTATATTGATCTAATAAAATTTTTTCTTCTTTATCATTTTCTGATAAAATTTTATTCAATTCCTTTTTTTTATGAAATAGATGTTCTTCTTTATTTTTTAGTATGTTTTTATTATCATTTAATAAATCTTCTTTTTTTCGTATTTTGATATTGAATTCTTTTATTTTTTTCTTTGATAATTGAATTTCAAGTTTTTGGTAGTCTATTTCTTTATCTATATAATAAAGTTCTTTATTATTTTTTATACCGTTTCTTTGTTTTTCATATTTTTTTATCATCAATTCTGATGACTTTGTATCTTTATTTTGTTTATCTATCTCTTTTTTTAAAAATGAAATTTCTTCATAAATATTTTCTAATTTTTTTCTTATTTCATCTAATTCTTTTTCCAATGAATTTATTTCCATAGGAACATTTACACGAAAAATACGTATTTCATCTACACGAGAATCTATTAATTGAAGATTGTATAGAATCCTTAACTTATCTACTACAGATACAGCAGCTACTTGTATTTTATCTTTCTTCATAAAATTAAAAATATTTAATTGGATTTGTATAAGTTTCTGATTCAAATATAGATACAGAATTAAAAGTTTTATCTAAAAAAGATTTTAATAGTTTTTTGTTAAATTTTTCAGATTCGTAGTGTTCTACATCGACAATCAATATTTTTTTTTCAGCTTGAAAAAAATCATGATATTTTAAATCAGAAGATATAAAAACATCCGATTTTTCTATTATAGATTTTTTTATTCCAAAACTACCTGAACCTGTTATTATTGCAATTTTTTTAATTTTTTTTCCTATAAAATTAGAATGTCTCATACGAGAAAGATTCATTCTTTTTTTTAGAAAATAAAGAAAATCACATTCACTCATTTCTTCTTTAAGAAATCCTATAATTCCTATTCCTACATAATTATTTTCATTTTCTATATTATGAATTTCGTAAGCTACTTCTTCATACGGATGATTTTGAATAAGTGTTTTTTTTATAGTATTTAATTTATGATAGGGGAAAAGAACACTAATACAAGTTTCTTTTTCCATGTGAAATACCTTTTTTTTTCCTATAAAAGGTTTAGTTTTTTCATTTCCCATATAACTTCCTAATCCATCAATATTATAACTACATTTACTATAGTTTGAAATATTACCAGCACCTACTTTAAATAAAGAATCTCTAATTTTTTTTGCATAATTTATTGGAACATAAGTTATTAATTTTTTTATAATTCCATGTTTTGGAAACATTACTTTTTCTCTTTTTATCTCTAATAATTTGCATATATAGGAAAGAGAACCATTCCAAGATACATCTAAATTTGTGTGAATAATATATATGCATATATCATTCTTTAACGCAGAAATTATGACTTTTTCCGAATAATTTTTTCCAGTTATATTTTTCAATGGTTTGAATATAATTGGGTGAAATGATATTATAAGATTACATTTTTTATTTATGGATTCATATATAACTTCTTCAGTTACATCCAAAGTAATTAGTATATTTTCTACTTTATTATAAAGATTACCTGTAACTAATCCAATGTTATCATAAGATTCTGCATATTCTTTAGGAGCAATTTTTTCTAATTCAGAAGTTATATCTTTTATCAATACTTCCATAATACATTAAGAATGTACAATTAATTATTTACAAATTTATCGAAAATAAATTGATATTTATTTATTATCATTCAAACATAATAAAACATATTATTTTATATGAATACTATACGACAAAAAAAACCTAATTGGATAAAAGTTAAATTACCAATGGGAGTGAAATATAATGAACTACAAAAACTCGTTGTTTCACATAAATTAAATACAATTTGTCAAAGTGCAAGTTGTCCTAACATAGCTGAATGTTGGGGGAAAGGTGTTGCAACTTTTATGATATTAGGTAATATTTGTACAAGATCTTGTAAGTTTTGTGGAGTAAAAACAGGAAAACCTGAAAAAGTAGATTGGAGAGAACCAAAAAAAGTAGCAGAGTCTATAAAAATTTTAAAAGTAAAACATGTTGTATTAACTTCCGTTAATAGGGATGATTTAAAAGATATGGGATCATCTATATGGATAGAAACAATAAAAGAAATACGTTATTTTAATCCATATGTAACAATAGAAACTTTAATTCCTGATTTTAAAGGAGAAAAGAAAATAATTGATAAAATAATCGATGTAAAACCAGAAGTAATTTCTCATAATTTGGAAACCGTTCCTAGATTAACAAGAATGATACGTGTTCAAGCTAAGTATCATCGCAGTCTAGAAGTATTGCAATATATAAAATATAAAAATCATCATATTCGTACAAAAACAGGAATTATGTTAGGATTAGGAGAAACAAAAGAAGAGGTTATAAAAACCATGGAAGATGTGAAAATATCTAATGTTGATATTTTTACGATAGGACAATATTTACAACCTTCTTTAAAACATTATCCAGTACGTTTTTTTGTACATCCTAAACAATTTCAAGAATTTAGAGATATAGGATTAAAAATGGGATTTAAATATGTAGAAAGTGGTCCATTAGTTCGTTCTTCTTATCATGCTGAAAAACATGTAAAATAAAATTTATAAAATTTTTTTTTCTTCTTTTCCGAAAGAATATTTTTGTTTTTTTTCATTCCATATTTCTTTTTCATGAAGGAATCCCTTAATGTAAGAAGAAACAGATTTAGTATTGTCAATATCAGAAAATAAAACTAATTTTTCCATAGAACGAGTAGTAGATACATACAATAAATTAATATTATCAAATATTATATCAGAAATATATTTTTCATAAAAATGATGAATTTTACTATTCTTTATAGATTTATAATATGGTTTTATTTTTAAATAAAAATAACTGATACCATGATATAAATGTGGATTTACTTTAATCCATTCTCCTTCTTTATTATTGGAATGTATATTCCAATCTGCAAAAGGAATAAATACAATAGGAAATTGTAAACCTTTAGATTTATGAATAGTTATTACATGAATAGCATTTGTATTATCAGACACTATAATACTTTCTTTATCTTTTTTTAATTCCCAATAATCTAAAAAATCTATAATAGAATTCCCCTTTTTTTTCATAAATCTATAGACAAAATCCAAAAAAGAGTAAATAGATGAAACGTTATTTTTACTATTTAATAATTGAAATATTTCAATAATATTTTCCGAAAGATCATATATGGATTTATTATGGTTCAATATATTTTTTATTGAAAATAATTCCTTTGAATTTTTCAAAAGTCGGAAAATTTCTTCAAAAAAAATGTCTAATGGTAGGAATACAATTTTCATGATAAAATCGTGATTTATTTCCTTAATGAAAAATTCATTACTTAACAAAATAGATATGAATAAAATTCTTTTATTATAATGAAAAGGATAAGAAATGATATAAAAAAAATTTATAATTATTTGTATTTCCGCGTAATTTTTTATTAAAAGAGAAACAGAAGTATTTACAAAAAATTTATCTTTAATAAGTTTTTCTGATAAAAAATTTCCTTCATCATTATTCCTAACTAAAATAGCTATATCAGATAATAAATAATTTAGATGTATGAATTTATTGATTCTTTTTTTTAATTCGAAATAAACATGTTCTTTATAATCAGAAATTTTTTTCTTGCTAAATAAATTGAGTTCTACATATCCACCATGTTTTTTATATATTTTCTGTTCCGATTTTTTATATATATTCCTATACATAAAAGAATCAAAAAATTTTGATACATATTTATAGAATGAATTATTAAATATTACAATTTTTTCAAAACTTCTATAGTTGATATCTATAGTTTGAGATATTATATGATAAATTTTTGATTTATAATTGAATAAATTAATAAATTGATTAACATCTCCTCCTCTCCATCTGTATATAGATTGTTTAGGATCTCCTACTATCATAGCTGATCCATTTTCTGATAATGCATTTTCTACTAAAAACTTTATGTTTTGCCATTGTAAAAAAGAAGTATCTTGAAATTCATCTATGAAATAATATTTATACTTCATTCCCATCATTTCATATATTCTAGGAAATAAACCTTGAATAATTTTTTCATGAAGAATTTTATTCAATTCTGCGTTTAATATGATATTTTTCTCATCTTTTAAAAGATAGAATTCTTTTTCTATTTCATGTATTATCGAAAAAATACTAATATCTTTCAATAAAATTTTATCTATAAGATAAGAAGATATATTATTTTCGTATATATTAATAGTTTTATGATATAAGGATAATATTTTTTTTTTATTAATCTCTATCAATTCTATTTGATTATTATTTTTTTTTTTTCTGATATTTTTGGATAAAAAAATATTAGATCGCATATATTTTTCAAGACGTTTATTCAAAGGATGAAAAAATATGTTTCCTGTTTTCATTTTTTGAAAAAATCTGGGTAAATCTAAGTGAATAAATGATTCTTTTTTAATAGAATTCTTTTTTAATATGTCAAAAAATATTTCTCCTTGTTCTTTACATTTTTTTTCAAATTTTATGGTTCTTTTGACCATAGTGTTTTTTAATTTCATTAGATCATATGAAGAATAATTTTTAATTTTTTTTAAAGGAAAAAAACTATTCTCATCTATCATAATTTTAGTTAAATTATATAAATATTTACTTACTTCCCAGTTTTCCCCTTCTTTTAATTTATCTAAAGATAATTCAACTAAAATAGTGTACCATTTCTCTGAAAATTTGAATTTATATAATATATTTCTTACGATTTCATATAGAAAATTGTTAGTATCCATCTCTAATTTTTTTTCTGAAGAAAAAAAAGATCGTATAATGTTATAAGTAAATTTATCTATTGTACTTATGGTAAAAGAAGAAAAATCTTTTAAAATTTCATCCAATATTTTTTTAGAACGATGACGTAATTGATAATGAGTTAATTGTAAATCTTTTAGCAGATAATTCAATAAATAATAATATTTTTTATTCACATTTTTTTTGGAAAATTCTTTAATACACTCAAGTATCCTATTTTTCATTTCTTCAGATGCTTTATTTGTAAAAGTTAAAGCCAAAATACTTTTGAATTCATCAGCATTAGGACTTTTGAATAAAATGTGAAGATAGTTCTTTACTAAGAAAAAAGTTTTTCCTGATCCTGCTGAAGCATTATATATTTTTAATGTAGCTGGAAATAACATGTAATTTTAAAATTTAAATTTCAAATAAAAATTTATTCATATTTTTGGAATACATAACATAATATAAAAATGCAAACAAAAATATATTATATATAGCATTTTGATTTTTTTTATAAAATGGAAGAATACTTTTTTTTACATTTGTTCATCCTTATTAAGAAAAAAAAATAAACATGTCTAAAAAATTTCCCACTGGAGTAGCTACTGGAAATATTGTTGAAGAAATATTTGAATATGCTAAAGAAAATATTTTTGCTATACCTGCTATCAATGTAATTGGATCTAATACAATAAATGTTGTTATGGAAACTGCTGCAGAGGTAAACTCCCCTGTTATTATTCAATTATCCAATGGAGGAGCTATTTTCAATGCAGGAAAAGGGTTAAGTAATTATCAACAACAAGCTGCAATTAAAGGATCCATAACATCTGCTATGCATGTTCATGAATTAGCTTCAGTATATAATGCAACAGTTATTCTCCATACCGATCATTGTTCTAAACCATTTTTACCATGGATTGATGGATTAATACAAGCTAATGAAGAACATTATCATCGCTTTGGAAAAACATTATTTAGTTCTCATATGTTAGATTTATCTCAGTTACCATTAGAAGATAATATCAGTATTTGCGAAAAATATTTTGAAAGAATGAATAAATATCAAATGACGATTGAAGTAGAATTAGGGGTTACAGGAGGTGAAGAAGATGGTATCGATAATTCTGACATAGAAAATAAAAAACTTTATACTCAACCGGAAGAAGTAGCATATGCTTATGATAAACTGATAAAAATCAGTAATAATTTTATTATAGCAGCTTCCTTTGGAAATGTACATGGAGTTTATCAACCTGGTAATGTGAATCTTCGTCCAGATATATTAAAAAAAACACAAAATTATATACATAAAAAATTTCATACTAAAAAAAATAAACCAGTTTCTTTCGTTTTTCACGGAGGATCCGGTTCATCAAAAAGTGAAATACAAAAATCAATTAGTTACGGAGTGGTAAAAATGAATGTAGATACTGATTTACAATATGCTTTTACTTGTGGAGTCAGAAATTATATGAAAACATATGAAGAATATATCAAAAAACAAATAGGGAATCCGGAGGGAGAAAATATCCCTAATAAAAAATATTATGATCCAAGAATTTGGTTAAGAGAAGGAGAAAAATCATTTAAAATTCTTCTTAAAAAATATTTTGAATATATGAATAATATTAATACTTTGTAAAAAATAAACCATGGATTGGTTTTTAAGAAAAAAAAAGAATATTTTAACGTCTATAGACGATAGAAAATATTTACCAAAAGGACTTTGGTATAGAACACCTAATGGTAAAATTATAGATACAGAAGAATTAAAGAAAAATGCTTATGTTAGCCCAGAAGATGGATATCATGTCAGAATTCACAGTAAAGAATATTTCGAAATACTTTTCGATAATGGTGAATTTTCAGAAATGAATATAAAAATGATGAGTAAGGATCCTATACAGTGGAAAGATTGTAAAAAATATACAGATAGAGTTAAAGAAACAATTAAAAAAACAAATTTATATGATGCTATAAGAACAGGTGTAGGAAAAATAAAAGGAAAAAATACGGTAATATCTTGTATGGATTTTTCATTTATAGGAGGATCTATGGGCTCTGTTGTAGGTGAAAAAATTTCTAGAGCAATAAAATATTGTATGGATCAAACAATGCCATATATTCTGATATCTAAATCTGGTGGAGCTAGAATTATGGAATCTTCTTTTTCATTAATGCAAATGGCAAAAACAATAGCTAGATTAACACAATTGCGTGATTCGCATGTTCCTTATATATCTGTTCTTACAGATCCTACTACAGGAGGAGTAACAGCTTCTTATGCTTTACTTGGAGATATTAACATAGCAGAACCTGGTGCTTTAATAGGGTTTGCAGGTCCTAGAGTTATTAAGGAAACAATTGGAAAAGATTTACCAGAAGGGTTTCAAACATCAGAATTCCTTATGGATCATGGATTTATAGATTTAATTTGTCATAGAAAAGAATTGAAAAAAAATATTTATAATTTAATATCTATGATGATGTAAATTGAAATATTCATCATTTATGTATTATAAATAACTATTTATTATTACTACTCCCATTCAATAGTAGATGGAGGTTTAGAAGTAATATCATATAACATACGATTAATTCCGTCCACTTCATTGATTATTCTATTTGAAATTTTTTCTAAAAAATTATAAGATAAATGTGAAACTGTAGCAGTCATAAAATCTTCTGTATGAGTGACACGTAATACTGCTGAATATTCATATGTCCTTTTATCTCCCATTATTCCTACTGATTTAATCGGTAATAACACTATGAAGGCTTGACTAACGGAATTATATAAATTATTTTTTATGAGTTCTTGCATAAGAATATCTTCTGCTTTTTTAAGAATCAAAATTTTTTTCTTATTTATTTTTCCAATTATTCTAATACCTAATCCAGGACCAGGAAATGGATGTCTTTTTAATATTTCATTTGGAAGACCTAATTGTACTCCTATTTTTTTTACTTCATCTTTAAATAATTTTTTTAGTGGTTCAATTAATTTTAGTTTCATTAATTTATTTGGTAATCCACCTACATTATGGTGAGATTTTATAGAAGAAAAACCATTTTTTGAAGAAGACTCAATAATATCAGAATAGATAGTCCCCTGTGCTAAAAATTCAGCATCCATTATTTTTTCAGATTCTTCTTGAAAAATGGAAATAAATTCTTTACCAATAATTTTTCTCTTTTTCTCGGGATCAGAAATTCCAGTTAGTTTGGATAAAAATCTATCTCTTGCATCTATTATTTTAATCGGTAAATTGCTTTCTTTGCATAAAGAAAATATTCTATCTTTTTCTTTATTTAGAAAAAGTCCAGTATCTATAAATAAACAATTCAGAGATTTTCCAATAGCTTTATGGATAATAATGGCTGTAACAAAAGAATCTAAACCTCCTGATAAACCAAGAATTACTTGTTTTTTTAAAACACGTTTTCTTATATTATGTACTGATTTTTTTACAAAATTATCTAGTACCCAATTTTGGGAACATTTACATATTCTTACTACAAAATTTTTCAATATAGTTCTTCCAAATTCTGTATTTTTTACTTCCGGATGAAATTGAACCGCATAAATATCCTTAGTTGTATGAACTAATGCTGCAATAGCACAATATTCCGTATGTCCTACAATTGTAAATTCTTTTGGAATTTTTGTGACTTCATCAAAATGACTCATCCAAACAATGGACTTTTTTTGTATTCCATGAAATATCTTGGAATAAGAATCTATTATTAAATGAGATTTCCCATATTCTTTTATTTTAGATTTTTCAACTTTTCCTCCGAAAATGTGAGAAATCAACTGCATTCCGTAACAAATTCCAAAAATAGGAATGTCCAATTTAAAAATATCTTTATTGATTATCATCGCACTGTTATCATAAACAGATAGAGGCCCTCCTGATAGAATAATGCCATTAGGTTTATTTGATAAAATTTTGGATAAAGAAATTACATTTGATTGTAAAAAATCAGTATATACACCCATTTCTCTAATTCTTCTTGCAATGAGATAACTATATTGAGAACCGAAATCTAATATAAGGATAAAATTTTTTTTCATTTTTCTATTTTTTTAGAAAAATTTATACTTTTTTAAAGTCCAATATCATTTCTGTAATATATATTATCGAAATGAATTTTTTTTACTTTTTCATAAGCTTTATATCTTGCTTCTTCAATAGAATTTCCTATACCTACGATATTTAAAACACGTCCACTTGATGTTACCCAATTTTTTTCTTTTTTATCAGCGCCAGCAATATAAAATGGTTCTATTAAATAATTAAATCCTTTTATAGTTTTTCCAATTTCATATTTTTCTGGATAACCTTTAGAAGATACAACTACACAACAAGAACATTTATTATTTTTCCAAATAATGGATATTTTTTGTTGTAGGAAAGATGAATGTATCATATGTAGAAAATTACTTTCCATTAATGGAAATAATGATTGAGCTTCAGGATCTCCAATGCGAGTGTTATATTCTAATAAATATATTTTTCCTGAAGAAATTATTAGTCCAAAATATATAAATCCAAAAAAAGTTAACTTTTCTGAAAGTAGTCCTACTAAAGTAGGATTTAATATATTTTTTTCAAAATCTTTCCAAATAGAATGATTCATATAAGGATTAGGAACTATACTTCCCATCCCTCCAGTATTAATTCCTATTTCATTTTCTCCAATTTTCTTATAATCTTTAGCAGATAAAAAAGGTATAATATATTTTCCATTAAATATGGATATAATAGAAACTTCTTTTCCTTTTAAAAAATCTTCTATGATGACTTTATCTCCAGATTCTCCAAATTTTTTTTCTATCATAATAGTTTTCAACGCTTTTTTTGCTTCATTTTTATTATGAGATAGCAAAACACCTTTTCCTGAAGCTAACCCATTAGTTTTTATTGCTAAAGAAATATTTTTTTTATTTTCTATAAAGTCTATTGCTGTTTTATAACAAGAAAAAATTTTATATTCAGGTGTTCTAATCCCATATTTTTTCATAAAAGATTTTGCAAATATTCTATCTCCTTCAAGTTTAGAAGCTAAATAATGAGGCCCTAATATTTTTAAACCAAAATTTTGAAAAATATCGACAATTCCGTCCAATAAAAAAATTTCTGATCCCACAATTGTAAGATCTATTCTATTTTTTCTAGCGAAAAAACCTAGCTCTAAAGTAGAATGAATATGGTCTATATTTTCACCTATAAGTTTTGTACCTCCGTTACCAGGATAAAAATAAAGACTTATAGGAGGATAATCCTTTCGTAATTTTTTACCAATAGCATGTTCACGTCCTCCACTGCCAACGATTAAAATTTTCATTAATTTAATGTTTAAAATGTCTTTTTCCAGTAAATGCCATAGCTATTCCATAATCATTACAAGCTTTAATTGATTCTTCATCACGTACGGATCCTCCGGGTTGAATAATTGCCCGTATAACTCCAGAACGAGCAACCTCATCTACAACATCACGAAAAGGAAAAAAAGCATCAGATACAAGAACTAAATCTTCATTACTTTTTTCTAATGCTCTATCTATAGCTTGACGTGCTGCCCATATTCTGTTAGTTTGTCCACCTGAAATACCTAAAGTTTGTCTTCCTTTTGCTACAACGATAGCATTGGATTTTACATGTTGTACTACTTTTAGAGCAAAAAATAAAGATTTAATTTCTTTATCTAAAAATTTCTTTTTGGTTACTATTTTATAATCTTCATTATTTTTCGTAATTTCATCTGGTTCTTGTACTAAAATACCACCATCTATTTGAATATATTCTAGTTGATTTGATATCGGTTCTTTTATGCTAATTATTCTAATGTTTTTCTTTAGTTTAAGAATTCTTAATACATCTTCTTCATATTCTCCCGGAGCTAAAATAACTTCTAAAAAAATATGATTAATTTCTTTCGCTAATTCTTTTGTAATTCTAGTATTAACTGCCATAATTCCTCCAAAAGAAGAAATGGAATCTGCATAATAAGTTTTTTGGAATGCTTCAACTATATTTTTACCTAATGCTACACCACATGGGGTAGAGTGTTTTATAGTACAACAAGCTGGTTCAGAAAATTGAGAGACGACTTTCCAAGCAATGTCCATATCTCTTAAATTATTAAAGGAAAGTTTTTTACCATGTAATTGATTGAAATTCCGCATTGCTCCTTGATGTGTATTACTTACATAATAAGATGCTTTTTGATGAGGATTTTCTCCGTAACGGAGATTTATTTTTTTTTTATAAGATGAATGTAAGTAATTTGGAAATTTATCATCTAAAAGATGTTGGGAAATAGCGGAATCATAAGCGGAAGTAAGATTAAATACTTTTCCCGCTAATCTTTTTCTTAAATTCAATGATGTTGTTCCATAATCACAAATTTCTTCTTGTACTAAACTATAGTCATTAATATCTGTTATAGCGGTTACGTGTAGAAAGTTTTTAGCTGCAGCACGAAGTACGGATGGTCCACCTATATCAATAAATTCAATTATTGAATTGAAATCAATAGATTCATTTTTTTTATCAATAAATGGATAAAAACTAATTACTACTATATCTATAAGATGAATTTTTTTAGATCTAATAGAATCAATATGTTTTTCAATAGAACGATTCGCCATAATTCCTCCATAAATATTAGGATGAATAGTTTTCAGTCTTCCATCTAGTATTTCTGGAAATGAAGTTACATCAGAAACTTTGATAACATTAGATAAACCATTTTTTTTTAAATATTTGTAAGTACCGTCGGTAGATATAATTTCATATCCTTTTTTTTCTAAAAAACGCGAAAAATCAAATAATTTTTCATTTTTTTTATAAACACTGATTAAAGCTTTTTTCATAATACATATAATAAATAACTATTACTTAATTCAAAAGATTTATAATTGATTTGATTAGTATTTCTTTTTCTATAAAAGATATTTTTTTTGATAAAGAGATAGGAGTCTCTTTCGAAGAGATAGAACATGATTTTTTTAAAATTATACTTCCTAAATCTACATCTTTTGTCACGTAATGAACTGTTGCTCCAGATATTTTTTCTTTATTATTAATAACTTTTTCATGTACTTTCATTCCATACATGCCTTTTCCTCCATACTTAGGTAAAAGAGAAGGGTGAATATTTATAATTTTTCTGTGCCATTTTTCACAAAATTCCTTATTAAGAATAAAAAGAAATCCAGAAAGAATTATCAAATTTGGAGGATCTTTCATTAGTAAATTATTTATTTCTAAAGAAAGAAATTTTTTATTAATTTTTTCTAGAGAGAAAGCTTTCATATTATTTTTTAATGCATATTTTATAGCGGGACAATATCTATCAGAAATAATTGAATTTACCGTAATATTAGTAAGCACTTTATTATTTATGGCTTGTAATATATGTTTCATATTAGTTCCCATTCCAGAAACTAAAATAGATATTTTTTTCATGTAATATTTTTTATTTCAAGAATACTTTTTGATCCGTATTTTTTATATTAACAATATATCCTAAAATAAAAGGATGTTCTCCTAACATACGTAATCTATGTAGAATAGAATTTTTTTGATTGATTGGAATTACTAATATCATTCCTACTCCCATATTAAAAGTATTCCACATTTCTTTTTCCAATAAATTTCCTTTTTTTTGAATGTAGTTAAAAATCGATTGAATAGGTATTTTTTCTTTTATTATGACAGATGATAAATTATCTGGAATAATTCTGGATACATTATCTAATATTCCTCCTCCTGTAATATGAGCAATTCCATGTATATCAAATTCTTTAAATAAAATGTGAATAGAGGAATAGTATATTTTTGTAGGTTCTAAAAGAGTTTCAAATAAAGGTTGATTTTCAAAATCAGTCAAAAAATCATTTTTAGAAAAAATATTTCTGATTAAAGAAAATCCATTACTATGTACTCCTGAAGAAGAAAGTCCTATTAGGATATCTCCTTCTTGAATCAATTTTTTACCATCTATAATTTTATTTTTTTCTGCGATCCCTACACAAAATCCTGCAACATCATAATCATTTTCCTGGTATATTCCAGGCATTTCTGCAGTTTCTCCCCCAATGAAACACGTATTATTTTTTTTGCAAGAAAAAGCTATTCCATGTAGGATTTTCTCTACAATATAAGAGTCAAGTTTACCACAAGCTAAATAATCTAGGAAAAATAAAGGAGTAGCTCCATGACATAAAACATCGTTTATACACATAGCAAAACAATCTATTCCAATTATGTTGTATTTTTCATAATCTAAAGCTAAACGTAATTTCGTACCGACTCCGTCAACTCCAGAAATTAAAATAGGATTTTTATATCCAAATATTTGATAGAAACCAGAAAAATGATCTAAATTGCTCAGAACTTTATTATTATAAGTTTTTTTTAAAATTTTGCTAATTTTTTCTATTGTTCTACTATTACTTTTTTTCATATGTGAAAATGTCATTTTTTTTATGAACTGGATAATTTCCAGTAAAACATCCAAAACAGTAATTATATCCACCTAGAATTTCTATTAGATTTTCCATGCTTAAAAATTCTAAACTATCTACGTCTAAAATTTTTTCTATATTTTTTTTCATATGATTATATGAAATAAGATCTTTTTTTCTAGGGGTATCTACTCCTAAATAACATGGAGCTATAATAGGTGGTGAAGCACTTCTAAAATGAATTTTTTTAGCTCCTGCTTTTCTTAATATGTATACTAATCTACGACTAGTAGTTCCACGAACGATAGAATCATCAATGATAACTACATGTTTTCCTTTTATTTCATCTAAAATAGGATTCAGTTTTAAATTAACTATTTTTTCTCGCATTTCTTGTTTTGGAAGAATGAAAGATCTTCCGATATATTTATTTTTTACTAATATTGGTTTGAATGGAATTCCAGATACCTTAGAGTATCCAATAGCAGCTGGAACTCCAGAATCTGGAACTCCAATAACAACATCCGCTTTTACTGGATGTTGTTCGTATAGTTTTTCTCCACATCTTTCTCTAATTTCATAAACATTGATATTTTCAATCAATGAATCTGGACGAGAAAAATAAATATATTCAAAGGAACATATTCTTTTTCTCGTATGTTCTTTTTTTCTTAATACAGAAAATTGAATAGATTTTTTATCTGCTATGATAATTTCTCCTGGAAATAAATCTCTTATATAAAATCCTCCAACAGAATCTATTCCACAAGTTTCAGAACTAAATATATAACTTTTATCATCCAGCATCCCATAACATAAAGGCCTTATACCATTCGGATCTCGAAATGCAGCAATTTTGTTATCCATCAGTACTATTACTGAATAAGCACCTTTAATATATATCGTTGTCTTTTTTATGGCTTCTTCTAAACTAGAATTATTATCTAAGTATTTTTGAATTAAACGTAATATAACTTCCGAATCTGATGATTCCGATATAAAATTTATTCCTTCAGACTCTAATTTTTTCCTAATATATTTTGCATTTACTAAATTTCCATTATGAACGATAGATATCGTACTTTTTCCATTGTAGTCTTTTCCGAAAAAAGGTTGTATATTTTTTTTACTTTGACCACCTTCCGTCGAATAACGTGTATGTCCAATAACTGCATTTCCTTGGTAGCATTTAGAATTAGAAATTTTTCTAAAACAATCTAAAACAAGACCTTCACTTTTATGAGATAAAATAAAACCATCTCTAAGAACAGAGAATCCACAAGCTTCTTGTCCACGATGTTGTAATGCAAATAGTCCAAATTGAATTAAAGATAAGGTATCGATTTTTTCAGTAGAGTAAACTCCAAAAATACCGCATTCATCATGAAATTTATCATCATCATAATATTTATAATCCTTTTTAACAGGGAATAATTGAGATATCATCTATCTTTTTTTATGGAAAATAATAATATCTATAAATATCATTAATTATTACTATTAGTATTGTTGTTGTATTCTATGAACGATGAACTTTTATTTATTTAGTCTTTTTAAAACTTCCATATAAACGTCAATTATTTTTTCTTTTTTTAACCCTATTCTAAATATATCTTTATCTAATTTATTCATTGTTTCTTTATCCCAAAATCTACAGGTATCAGGACTTATTTCATCAGAAAGAAATATTTGATTATCTTTTTTTCCCTTACCAAATTCCATTTTAAAATCTACTAATATAATATTTCTATCAAAAAAAAACTTTTTCAGTTTATTATTTATGTTTGATATAATACAATAAATATTGCTTAATTCTTTATGAGAAATTACATTCAAGAATACCGCATGATGATCATTAATCAACGGATCCTTCAAATGATCATTTTTGTAAAAAATTTCAAATATTGGATTTAAAATAGGAGTTCCTTCTTTGATTCCTAATCGTTTAGAAATACTTCCAGCTACTATATTACGAACAACAAATTCTAAAGGAAACATGTTTACTTTATGACATAATTGTTCCCTATTATTCATTTTTCGTATAAAATGAGTTTTTATTCCATAACGATTTAATAGATTAAATATAAATGTAGTAATTTCATTGTTTAAAATTCCTTTATCAGGGATAACATTTTTTTTTAATCCATTAAAAGATGTAATATCATCTTTATAATGGATAATTACTTCACAAGGATTATCAGAAGTGTAAATTTTTTTTGTTTTTCCTTCTAAAAGGAGTTTCCTTTCTTTTTTTAATAACTTCATATCATAATATGATTAATTATTGATATATATAAATCATAAATTATACTCTATTTTAGAGAGTAGTTTTTCTTTTTTTTTCATTCGGAATTCTAATAATGATGTTTTTATATTTTCATATTTCATAGCTAAGATATGAATAGCTAATAAAACTGCATTATACGAATTATTTATACCTACAGTAGCAATAGGAACATCTTTTGGCATTTGTATTATAGAAAAAAGTGCATCCAAACCACCTAGTGATGATCCTTCTTCCTTTTTACAACTGTAAAAAGGAATTCCTATAACAGGGATAATAGTTTTTGAAGCAATAATTCCAGGTAAATGAGCAGATAAACCTGCTCCTGATATGATTACATCTATTCCTTCATATTCTACTTTTTTTATAGTATTTGACAATATATCTGGTAATCTATGAGCAGATATAATATAAGATTTGTAGCTTATGTTAAATTCTTTTAAAAGATCTACTCCTTTTTTTATAATTGATTTATCAGAAATACTTCCGATAAAAATAGCTATTTTTGTGTTCATTTTATATTCTTTATAAGAAATATTGTACAGCATTTTTAAAAATAGATCCATGATCATGATCATTAGAAATATTTTTCAATAATCCATAATCATTACAACGTTCCGGGTGTGTCATTCTTCCATAAATTTTACCATTTTTACTTAACAAACCTTCAATAGATCCAATAGATCCATTAGGATTATAAGCTGTTTCTAAACTAGGGTTTCCTTGTAAATCTACATATTGTGCAGCTACTTGATTTTTTTCAAATAAATCATTCGTTATTTTTTCGCTAGCATAAAATCTACCTTCTCCATGAGATATAGGTAGTGTATACATTTTATTTTTCATTCCATGTAACCACGGAGAATGGTCTGAAACTACCTTAATATGTACACATTGTGATATATGTTTTTCTGTTTTATTATATGTTAATGTAGGAGATTCATCATTTCTAAAACCTATTCTTCCATAAGGAAGTAATCCAGATTTTATCAATCCTTGAAATCCGTTACATATACCTAATATTAATCCATCTTTTTCAAGAAAATGCATAATAGCATCCTTAATAAATTTATTATGTAATATAGTTACAATAAATTTTCCTGCCCCATCTGGTTCATCTCCAGCACTAAAACCTCCGCAAAACATAAGTATTTGTACAGATTCTATATATTTTTTCATACAAATGATGGATTCTGTTATACTTTTGTTATTTATATTATTGAAAACAAAACTGTCTACTATAGCTCCTTCTTTTTTAAATGCTGTAATAGATTCAAATTCACCATTTGTTCCTGGAAATATAGGAATAAAAACATGTGGATTCACTTTTTTAGTGTACTTACATTTCCATAATATAGGTTGTTTGCATGTTTTTCTTTCAAAAAAATTATATTTTTTAATATTCTTTTGTTTTTGTTCTTCTTTTGTAGAATAGGAAAAAATTGAATGAAAAGTTTTTGACCAACTTTCTATAGATTTTTTAATATCAATTGATACCTCATTAAAAATTAGTTTTTTATCAGAAACTACTTCTCCTATAAGAATAAAATCATTTGAAAAAATAGGAGAAGTAGTTTCTAAAATGAGAGATCCTATATGAGTTTCAAGTAAATGATTTTTGCAGTTTATAACTGCTCCTAAACGATTTCCAAAAGACATTTTTGCAATGGCAATAGAAATACCACCATCTTTTACTGTTTTTACAGAAATAATTTTACCAGAAGAAATTCCTTCAAAAATTTTATCGTAAGCATTTTTTATAGAATTAAAATCGGGAATTTCATCTTTTAATAATTTATGATGGTATAAATATATTTTATTTCCTACTTTTTTAAATTCAGGAGAAATTACATGATAACATGCCCCATATGCTACACCAAAAGCTATCAATGTTGGAGGTACATGAATATCTTTATATGTACCTGACATTGAATCTTTTCCTCCAATAGAAGCTAATTCCAAAGACATTTGTGCATGATAAGCCCCCAATAAAGCAGAAAAAGTTTTACCCCAATTTTTCGGATTATTCCCTAATTTTTGATAATATTCTTGAAAACTAAAATAAGTGTTTCTATAGTTTCCTCCCATAGAAACTATTTTGGAAATACATTCTATTATGGAATACATTCCACCATGAAATGGACTCCATGCAGAAATTTCAGGATGAAAACCCCAAGAAGCAAAACTAACTGTATTTGTTTTTTTTCCATTATGGACAGGAATCTTATGTACGCTTCCTTCAGATGGTGTCATTTGATACTTTCCCCCGAAAGGCATTAAAACAGTTGTTCCACCAACTGTACTATCAAACATTTCTACGAGGTTTTTTTGAGAAGCTATATTTAATTCCGAAATAGTTTTTAAAAATGTTGTTTCACTGAAAAAACATTTTTTTGATTCATTGATGGGAGATATAGAAACAGGAGAATCCACTTGAACCTTTTGTTTTTTTCTAATTCCTCCTGTATTCAAAAAATGACTTTCTAAATTCAGAATTTTATTTCCTTTGTAATAAAATACAATTTTTTTGTTATCAGTTATTTTTGCTATATATACAGGTTTAATATTTTCTTCATCAGCTAAACGAATAAATTTACTTACATTTTTAGAATCTAATACTACTGCTATACGTTCTTGTGATTCTGAAAGAGCAATATCTATTGCTTCCATATTCCCTTTTATTTTTTTTATAGGAATTTTATCTAAATAAAGTTCTATACTATCACTTAATTCTCCTATGGAAACTGCAGCACCACCTGCACCAAAATCATTGCTCTTTTTTATTAAAGTAACAACCTCTTTTTTTCTAAAAAATCTTTGTATTTTTCTTTCTATTATTGGGTTCCCTTTTACTCCTATTTTTTTCGAATTTTTATCATCATATTCCTTAGATGAATCTGTTGCTCCACCTATTCCATCTTTTCCCGTTAATCCACCAATTAATAAAACAATATCTCCTTTTTTTGGTTCTTCTTGTCTGACAAAATCAATCGGAACTGCTCCAATAACCATTCCTATTTCCATTCTTTTTGCTTTATAACCCTCATGATAAATTTCATGAACATGAGAAGTAGCTAATCCAATTTGATTACCATAAGAACTATAACCCATAGCTGATTCTAAACAAATTTTATGTTGAGGTAATTTTTTATCAATAGTTTTTTTGATCATAGGATTTGCTGCTCCACTTAATCTTATTCCTTGATAAACAAAAGACCTACCAGATAAAGGGTCACGTATAGCACCTCCTATACATGTAGAGGCTCCATGAAATGGGTCAATTTCAGTAGGATGATTATGAGACTCATTTTTAAATAAAAGATACCATTTTTCTTTTTCAATTTTATTATTATTATTTATAACATCTACATTTATCTTCATCATGAAAGAATTATGTTCATTGGATAAAACAAAATTTTTTAGTTTCCCCTCTTGATGAAGTATTTTATAAGGAAGATTGGATAATTCCATGAAATTTATTGGTTTTTTAGAAAAACCTATTTTTTCTCTATCATTTAAATATTTTGTATAAATATTTTCATATATTTTCTTTAATTTTCCATTAAATGTAATATTTGATAGCGTTGTAAAAAAAGTTGTATGACGACAATGATCAGACCAATATGTATCTAAAATACGTATTTCTTCTTTTGTTGGGTTTCTATTATATTTTATGAATTTTTCTTGTATAAAGATTAAATTATCAATTCCTATGGAAAGATTCCATAGTTTATGAAACTTGATAAGTTCATCATAAGAAAGATTAATAAATTTATCTATTACGATATGAGAATCGTATTTTGTTTTAATTATTTTTTCATATTCATCATCAATATGTTGATAATATTTTTTAATTTTATTTAAGTCTTTTTTATTATTATGATCTATTCCAATTAATTCTATTAATTGACTTGTTTTTACAATAGCATTTGATTTAGGACATAAAATTTTTATGCATTGCATCGCAGCTTCTGCTCTATCATTATTTCCTGGAAAATCTTCTATATAAAAATGTGGATTTTTAATATTTATATCATTATAAAATAATATGTCTGTTACAGGATCTACAAAAATTATTTGTAATAAACTATTAAAAAAAACATTTACATTTTCTTCTATATTAATAATATCATAAACATGATAAATAATGATTTCATTTAATGAAATATTCATTTCTTTTATTTCTCTAAGTATTCTTCTAGAAGAAATATTGAAAATATTTTTTTTCTGTATATAAATTCTAAAATTCATAATTTGAAAAATCCAATGAAATTAATAATTATTGGATTATACTTGTATATCTATATTTGATAAATCAGAATCAATTAAATGGTGATATTTTTTTAATATTGGGTTAACTTTTATATTAATAAATTCTAAAGTTTGATCTGAAGAAAAACCTATAAAATTTTCAGGGATTAATATTTTATTCATTGTTTCTTTATCAATCGGTATTTTGGTGTCATTCAATATTCTTTTAATAAAATCATTTTCTTTTCCCTCTAGCTTCATTTTAGAAGTTGTTTTCATAGAATGGATTCGTATTCTTTCATGAATTTCTTGCCTATCTGCACCTTTTTTAACAGCTTCTACTATAATATATTCTGTAATTAAAAATGGAAGTTCATCTTTTATATGTTTTTTTATGATTTGAGGATATATAATCATATTTTCTACTATATTATTCCAAATTATGAGAATTGCATCTATAGATAAAAAAGATTGTGCTATAACCAATCTTCTATTTGCAGAATCATCTAAAGTTCTTTCTAACCATTGAGTTGCTGCTACCATAGCTGAACTATTTGATAAAGAAATAACAAATTTTGCTAAAGAAGCCATCCTTTCGCTTCGTATTGGATTACGTTTATATGCCATAGCACTAGATCCTATTTGTTCTTTATCGAAAGGTTCTTCCATTTCCTTTAAATTCTGCAATAGTCGTAAGTCATTGCTAAATTTGTGAGCAGACTGCGCTATATTCGACAACAAATTTAATATTTGTGCATCTATTTTTCTATCATAAGTTTGACTAGTAATTGAAAAAACATTTTTAAATCCAAACTGATTGGATATTTTCTTTTCTAAAAGTTTTATTTTTTGTAAATCTCCATTAAATAACTCTTTAAAACTTGCAGCAGATCCGACAGTACCTTTTACTCCTCTAAAATGAATATTCTTCAACCTAAATTCTAATTCATTTATATCTAATAGAATACTTTGCATCCATAAAGCAGAACGTTTTCCAACAGTCGTTAGTTGAGCTGGTTGATAATGGGTAAAAGCTAGAGTAGGAATATTATGATATTCTAAAGAAAAATTTCTAAGACGAAAAACAAGATTGATCAGTTTTTTAAGCAAAATTTCTAGTCCATCTCGAATAAGTATAATATCAGTATTATCTCCTAAAAATGCACTAGTAACTCCTAGATGAATGATAGGTTTTGCTATAGTAGCTTTTTCTCCAAAAGCGTACAAATGTGCCATAACATCATGACGAAATTTTTTTTCAAAAAAATGAACTCTTTTCCAATCAATGTTGGATAAATTTTTTTTTAAATCTTGTATTTGTTCATCACTAATATTTAATCCTAATTCTTTTTGATACTTTGCTAAGTAAAACCACAATTTTCTCCAAGTATAAAACTTTTTATTTGGAGAAAAATTATATAACATTTCCTTGCTGCTATATCTTTCTATTAAAGGGTTATTATATTTTTCCATGTTAGTTTATGAAAAAATTTTTTCAAAAAAATGTTTATTTATAATGATATTTTGTGTTCTATCAGGTCCTACAGAAATTAATAATATTTTTACATTCAGATAATATTCGATAAATTTAATGTATTTTTTACAATTATCTGGTAAATTATTATAATCTCTAATATGAGATATTTTTTTCTCCCAACCAGGAAATTCTATATAAACTCCTTTTATATCATCATTAACCCCTATATTTGATGGAAAATATTTAATAATTTTTTCTATATACTGATATTTTGTACATACTTTAATAACTTTCAATTTGCTCAATACATCTAATTTTGTAATAATTAAATGATTGATTCCATTTATCATACAAGAGTATTTCAAAGAAACTAAATCTAGCCACCCACATCGTCTTGGACGATTTGTTGTTGAACCATATTCATCTCCTTCATCTCTAATTATGTCATTTTCATCACCCTTTATTTCTGTAGGAAATGGGCCGTTTCCTACACGTGTACAGTATGCTTTTGCAATACCTATAAAATTTTTCAAAAATACAGGCGGAATCCCCGATCCTGTACATACACCTCCTGTTGAACAAGAAGAAGTAGTAACATATGGATATGTTCCATAATTAATATCTAATAACGTAGCTTGAGCTCCCTCAAATAAAATTTTTTTTCCTTTATAAAAAGCATCATGTATTTTATAAACAGCATCTATTATTCTATGATGAATAATTTTTGCATATTCTATGTATTCTTCGTAAATATCTTCAAAAGAAATGGGATCCTTTTTATAAATTTTTGTTATAATTTTATTTTTAAAACAAATATTTTTCTTTAGTTTTATTCGGAATAAATTTTTATCCATAAGATCTATAATACGTATGCCAATACGTCCTATTTTATCAGCATAAGCTGGTCCTATTCCACAATGGGTAGTTCCAATAGACATTTTTCCTAAATATTCTTCTTGATATTTATCTAATAAACGATGATAAGGCATTATCACGTGAGCTATATTTGATATATAAATTTTATCTGTTTTAATTCCGAAAAATTCTAAATTTTTTATTTCTTTTATTAAATATTTTGGATCTATAACTACTCCGGGTCCAATAATGCAATTAACATAAGAATAAATTATTCCAGAAGGGATAGAATGAAGAACAAAATGACGATCATTAATATGTATAGAATGACCAGAATTATTACCTCCTTGATAACGAATTACATAATCCGAATTTTTAGAAAGTAAATCCGTAATTTTTCCTTTTCCCTCGTCACCCCATTGGAGACCAACAATAACATTCGAAGGCATGATGATACATTGTTTATATTTTTGAACAAAGTTAAGTGTTCTGGTAAATATAAAAAATAATATTTTCGCTTATCTTATAGATTTATGTTTTATATGTTGATATGCTAATTTTGTAGCTTTTCTTCCTCTTGGAGTTCTTATAATATATCCTTCCTGTATCAGAAATGGTTCATAAACTTCTTCTATAGTTTCTGTATTTTCATTAACAGATATAGCTATAGTATTTATTCCTACTGGACCTCCTTTAAAAGAATCAATAATAGATTCAAGTATTCTATGATCCATTTCATCTAATCCATATTCATCAATATTAAGGGATTTCAATCCTACATTACATATATCAATATCAATCGTTCCATTTCCTTTTATTTGTGCAAAATCACGAATTCTTCGAAGTAAAGCATTAGCTATTCGTGGAGTTCCACGACTTCTATTAGCAATTTCGTAACAAGCTTCTTCTGTTATTGGAACATTTAGTACTTTCGCACTACGATTAACAATTTTCTTCAATAATTCTTTATGATAATAAGTAAGTCGTAAATTTATTCCAAATCTAGAACGCATAGGTGCTGTAAGTAAACCAGATCTTGTAGTAGCTCCTATTAAAGTAAACGGAGATAGATCTATTTGTACGGATTTAGCATTAGAACCGGAATCTATAATAATATCTATTTTATAATTTTCCATTGCAGAATATAAATATTCTTCTACTATTGGAGAAAGACGGTGAATTTCATCAATAAAAATAACATCATTTAATTTTAAATGAATCAGCAAGCCAGCTAAATCTCCTGGTTTATCTAAAACTGCTCCTGAGGTAACAGTTATGTTAACACGTAATTCATTAGCAACAATATGAGCTAAAGTTGTTTTTCCTAAGCCTGGAGGTCCATGAAATAATATGTGATCTAAACATTCTTTTCTTTTTTTAGCAGCTTGAATAAATATTTTGATATTTTCCAATATATCTTTTTGACCAATAAAATCTTGAATAGTTTTTGGATTTAAAGATTTTTCTAAAAAATAAGACACAATAATGTTTTATTTTGAATTTAAAACATAGAAAATACACAACAAAATAATAGGATGAAATTCCAAGATTTCAAAATATTTAAAATTGAATAGTTTGTAAAATCAAACTGAATAGGAACAATGGATATGTATCCATTTTTCAACGCCCATTCATCTGTATCTATTATATTGTTATCATCTATGTTATCTATTTTTTTTTTGTTATTATTATTATCAAAATGAACTAAATTACCTTCCAACCAATAATATGTCCTTCCCTTTGGATTATATCTTTTATCAAAACTTTCTTTCCATTTGGATTCTGATTGTCTACATATTTTAATTCCTTTTATTTCTTTTTTTTTCAATTTGGGTATATTGACATTGAGTATAATAGTTTTTTTTGGAATAGGATTATGTAATATTTTTTCTACAATTTCACGTACATATTTTTTTGATGAGGAAAAATCTGCATTCCATTCAAAGTCTAAAAGAGAGAATCCTACAGATGGTATCCCTTCTATTCCAGCTTCTATTACAGCGGAAACTGTTCCAGAATATCTAATATTTATAGAAGAATTTGATCCATGATTTATTCCAGATACACAAATATCTGGTTTTTTAGGTAAAATATTGTTAATAGCTAATTTTACACAATCAACAGGAGTTCCAGAACATTCCCACTCTTTTTGTTTGCCATTATCAATTTTAACAGAATCACAGTACAATATGGTATCCATAGTAATGGAATGTGCTGTTCCAGACTGAGGTTTATTTGGTGCTACAACATAGACCTCTCCCAAAGAATTCATGTTTTTTACAAGAGCTCTTATACCTGGTGCTATAATTCCATCATCGTTTGTTACTAAAATAATTGGTTTATTATTCATATTTTTATGAAAAAAAACTAAAATATGTTTTTTATATTTTATAATTTTTAATTACAAACTTATAAAAACATTTATAATAATAAATTAAATAGTGAATAATAGTAAAATTATAAAAACTAAGTGGATAATAATTGTTTTTATACTCCTATTTTTATTTAGTTTTTGTTTTTCAAATAATGAAGAAGAACAGAAAAAAACTATACTTAAGACTATATATAAAACACTTGATTTTTCTCATATTAATCCAATCAATATTAACGATAATTTTTCAAAAATAGTATATAATAAATATTTTGAAAAATTAGATAGTCAAAAACGTTTTTTTCTACAAAAAGACATAAATAATCTTTCTTTATATAAAGATAAAATAGATGATTTTTGGATTAATGCAGACACTACATTTTTTGATGCAATTATTAAATGTTTTTATCAAAGGATAAAAGAAGTTGAATGCATATGTCAAGACATTTTAAAAAAGAATTTTAATTTTAATAAAAAAGATATCTATTATAAATATGATAATTATTTTCCTAAAAATAAAGAAGAACGTATGGAAAGATGGAGAAAATATATGAAGTTTTTAACTTTATTAGAAATAAAAAATTATATAAAAGAAAAAGAAAAAATATCAAAAAAACATAATAAATATATTTTATGGAAAAATTCATTTATCAATGAAGAAAAAAAATCAAGAGAAAAAGTGAAAGAATATATAGAAGAATGTTTTAGAAAGTTAAAAATGGTTAAAAAATTAGACTGGTTCTCAATATATGTTAATACTATTCTTTCACAATACGATCCTCATACCAATTTTTTTTCTACAAAAGAAAAAGAAATGTTCAATTTAAATGTATCTGGTCAAACTGAAGGAATTGGTCTAGTACTTCAAGATGAAAAAGGATATGCTACAGTAGTAAATATTGTTATTGGATCTCCAGCATGGAAAAGTAAAAAAATAGACATAGGAGATAAAATTATTAGGGTATCAAATGATTTAAATTCAAAACCCCAAAACATTGTTGGAATGCTTTTGGAAAATTCTATACGTTTAATAAAAGGAAAAAAAGGAACTAAAGTAAAATTAATCATACAAAATAAAAATGGATCTATAGATGAAGTCGTTCTTACTAGAGATGTCATTGAAAAAAGAGAAATTTTTGCAAAAGTATTCTTAATTTCAGATAAAAAAAATAAATATGGTTTAATTTGTTTACCAGAATTTTACTTTAATCCTGAAAATAAAAATGGAAGGAATGCAGCAAATGATATAAGAAAAATTATTCAAGAACTCAAAAAAGAAAATATTAAAGGAATTATTATAGATATAAGAAATAATGGAGGTGGATCATTAGATACTGTGATAAAAATTTCTAGTTTTTTCTTAGGAAAAGTTCCTATTGTACAAATAGGGGGACAACCTCCTTATAAAAAAATACTAAATAGTAGCCATACTATTTTATGGAAAGGCCCACTTGTGGTGCTTGTTAACGAACAATCTGCGTCTGCTTCTGAAATACTTGCTGCTGCTATCAAAGATTATAAAAGAGGAATTATTGTTGGTAGTGCACAAACATATGGAAAAGGAACTGTTCAATCTATATATACATTAAATAGATTATTACTTTTTTATAAAAAAGAAGAATTAGGAATTTTAAAATTGACTATGAATAAATTCTATAGAATTAATGGAATATCTACTCAATTAAAAGGAGTTCATTCAGATATTGTTATCCCAAGCATTCATTCATCATCACTAATAATGGAAAAAGATCTACATAATCCAATAAAATGTGATTCTATAGATCCTACTATACCTACTGTTACAACTTATACTTTGGACGAAAATAAATTGAAATCACTTAAATTAAAAAGTATGAATCGTATAAAAAATAATAATAAATTAATGAATATTAACAAAATAAATAATAAAATACAATTATTAGAAAATAAACTGTCAAAAAATAATATATATCATTTACATTGGAAAGATTCATATTATGAAAATTTAAAAATGAATAAATATCTTCAGAAATTCAGACGTTATTTAAAAAACCATATATATACAAAAGTATTTCCTATAAATAATAATTATCAAATAATTTCTTTTAATGAAAATGAATTAGAATTTCAAAAAAAATGGATAAATAGTTTGAAAAAAGATTTTTATATATCAGAATGTGTTAATATTTTACGTGATTTTAATAATTAAACAATAGGTTTATAAACTTTTGCTACGTCAGCTATAGCATCATTTTCTTTCAAATGAATTAATCTGACTCCTTGAGTCGTCCTTCCCATTACTCGTATATCTGATACTGGAATACGAATGATAATTCCTGATTTTTTAATAATCATTATATCATCTTCATTTGTAACATATTTTATAGCAATTAAACTTCCTGTTTTTTGAGTAATGTTTATTGTTTTGATTCCTTTTCCTCCACGATTAGTTACACGGTATTCCTTAAGGTGAGATCTCTTTCCAAATCCTTTTTGAGAAACTACCAATAAACTTCCTTTTTCTTCTTCTCCTTCTGCTGAAGAACATATCATTCCGATTACTTTATCTTCTTTGAATGTGAAAGTTATTCCTATTACTCCAGAAGAATTTCGTCCAGTAATACGAACTTTTTTTTCTGAAAAACGAATAATTCTTCCACTTTTTAAAGCTATAAATACATGACTATCTCCTTTTGTTAAAATAGCTTCTAATAAAGAATCTTCTTTTCTAATAACAATAGCATTAATTCCATATTTTCTAGGACGAGAATAATTTTCTAAAGATGTTTTTTTAATAATACCTTTTTGAGTTACCATTAAAACATAATGATCTTTAACATATTTTTTATTAGAAAGGTTTCCAGTTAAAATGTAAGCATTTACTTTATCATCTTGTTGAAGGTGAATAATATTTTGGATGGCTCTACCTTTAGATACTTTAGAACCTTCTGGTATTTCATAAACTCTTAACCAAAAACATTTTCCTTTTTCTGTAAATAAAAGAAGATACTGATGGTTAGTAGCTATAAGTAAATGTTTAAAAAAATCCTCTTCTCTAGCAGTAGCACCCCTATTTCCTACACCTCCTCTACCTTGTCGTTTATATTCTGATAAGGATGTTCTTTTTATATAACCAGCATGAGAAATAGTTAAAACGACTTGTTCATCTTCGATCAAATCTTCTATATTATGAACTTCATTTCCCCCCATATAATCAATTTGTGTACGACGAGCATCTTGATATTTTTTCTTAATCTCTAAAAGTTCTTTTTTTATAATTGCAGTTCTTGTAGAATGTTCATTTAATACATTTTTTAAAAAATCTATGTCATTTAATAATTTTTCGTATTCATTTTTTATTTTTTTTACTTCCAAGGTCGTTAGATTTTGTAAACGCATATCTAAAATAGATTTCGACTGATTTTCAGATATTTCAAATTTTTTCATTAATTGATAACTAGCTTCATTATGACTTTTAGAATTTTTAATTAGTTGGATCATTGTATCAATCTTATCTACTATTTTTAAGAAACCAGTTAAAATATAAACACGGTGTTCGCATTTTTTTAGTTCATACTTAGTACGACGAATAATAACATCGTGTCTATGTTTGACAAAATAATGAATAAGATCTTTTATATTTAATTGAACGGGTTTTCCATTAACCAATGCAATATTATTAACATTGAAATAAGTTTGTAGGGGTGTATATTTAAATAAGTTATTTAATATAATATTAGGATTTGTATTCTGTTTCAGAATGTAAACAATACGTAATCCTTTTCTATCGGATTCATCCCGAATTTGATAAATTCCTTCTATTTTTCCTACTTTCATTAATTCAACTGTTTTAGTGATCATATCTGATTTATTGACTTGATAAGGAATCTCATCCACTATAATACATTGCCTACCCTGAACCTCTTCTAAATGTATTTTTGCTCGTAATACTATACGTCCTTTTCCAGTTTGAAATGCTTTTTTAACACCATCATATCCATAAATGATTCCTCCTGTTGGAAAATCAGGTGCTTTAATATATTTCATAATATGTTCTATAGATAAATTATTATTATCTATATAAGCACAAATTGCTTTAATAGTTTCTGTTAAATTATGAGGAGGAATATTAGTTGCCATACCTACTGCTATTCCAGAAGATCCATTAATCAAAAGATTTGGAACACGTGTTGGTAAAACAGTAGGTTCCTCTATAGAATCATCAAAGTTTAATTGCATATCCACTGTATTCTTTTTAATATCCAATAACATATCCTCAGATATTTTTTTCATTTTTACTTCTGTATAACGCATAGCTGCAGGTGGATCTGCATCTAAAGAACCAAAGTTTCCTTGACCATCTATTAATGGATATCTTAAAGTCCATTTTTGGGTCATACGAACCATAGTGTCATAAACAGATACGTCCCCATGAGGATGATATTTACCTAACACTTCTCCAACAATACGAGCAGATTTTTTATAAGAACCATGACAAAAAATTCCTAATTTATACATTCCATAAAGTACTCTCCTATGCACTGGTTTTAATCCATCTCTAGCATCAGGTAGTGCTCTAGAAATAATGACAGACATAGAATAATCTATGTAAGATGATTTCATTTCATCTTCAATATTAATAGAAATTAATTTTTCTCCTTCACTCATTATAAAATTTTATTTAATTTTACGGAAATATAAATAATTGAAATTGAACTAAAAAAGAAATCAAAATTCACATTTCAATAAACTTTCTTTTATCAAAGAAAAAGGTACTTCACAATTATAAGAACATTCTCCTATTCTATTTATTAAAGAAAATATAATATTATTTTTTTCATTCTTTTTATCATGTTCCATAATCATAAATAATTTTTCTACATCTAAAGATGATAAAACATATTTTTTTTTAGGATAAAACGAAGAAATTGAATATTGTATTTCTTTATAATCTACCATAGGTAACCCATTAATTTTATGTGATATCCAGGATTCATAAATCATTCCATAAGCAACAGCTATACCGTGTAGTATTTTTTCTTTTTTTATCGTATTCGTATTTTTATTCATAAAATAACTTTCTAAAGCATGACCTATAGTGTGACCAAAATTAAGAATTTTTCTTAATCCTTTTTCTTTAGGATCTTGTGTAACTATTCTATTTTTTATAAATATGGATTTTTTAATCAGTTCATCAGATATTTCTTTATTTTTTTCCATTATCTTCACCTTGAATTTATTGATATAAATCCAAAAATTTTTATCTGCTATTAGTCCATGTTTTAACATTTCAGCTATTCCAGAAATAATTTCTATTCTAGATAGAGTATTAAGAAAAAGTGAATCAATAATTAATAATTCTGGTATATGAAAAGTTCCTATTTCATTTTTAATAGAATCTAAATTAACACCTGTCTTATAACCTATTGATGCGTCTACCATTCCCAATAAGGTTGTAGGAATGTTAATGAAAGGAATTCCACGTTTAAATATAGATGCAACAAAACCACCAATATCTGTTATTACTCCACCTCCAACATTTATGATTAAACTTTTTCTGGTAGCTTTGAATTTTTCCAAAAATTTACATATTTTAATACATGTATAAATATTTTTTTCTTTTTCTCCTGTTCTTATTTTAATAATACGAGATTTATTTAAAAATTTTACATGAGATAATATAATGGGAAAACAATGCTTGTAAGTTATATCATCTACTAAAATAAATACATTTTTTTGATCATACTCCTGATTAACTAGATAGTTATTTAAGATACAATAAGCTTCATCATTAAAGTATATTTTCGTTTTCTTCTTGCATAAATTCATCTTATTTACTTTATTTACTGAACAAAAGTAGTGAATTTTAATTTGAAATATTAGTCTAAATAATAGAATATTTTTCGTAACCAAAAAATTAAGAAAACAATACCTATTATTATAAAAATAATATTTGGTATCCATCCTAAGGTATCAATAGACATATATATGTTGTTGTATTCCATATAAAAAAATATTTTATTGAATTTAAATATTCAGAAATATATTTGAGAAATGGAGATATTTAAATTTGTTTTTCTTTATCATATTTGTAATATGTCAGATTTTTGGGATTTTATTCAATATTTATTGAATCCTAGATGGATTTTTTTCTATTTTGGAAATACAGCATTATTTATTCTTTTAGCAATTGTATTTGCAGAAACTGCTTGTTTTATTGGTTTTTTTTTACCTGGAGACTCTTTATTATTTACTGCTGGAATATTTGGAGAAAATTTATGTAAAAATTTTTATAATGTTCCTTTTTTTATTATCATACTAATTGTGGCATTTTTTGCTATTCTTGGAAATATACAAGGATATTGGTTAGGATATAAGTCTGGAGAGTTATTATATAGAAAAAAAGATTCCTTTTTTTTCAAAAAAAAACATTTAATTATAGCTAAATTGTTTTATAATAAATATAAAGCGACCGCATTAATAATGAGTAGATTTCTTCCTTTATTTCGAACTTTTTCTCCCATTATAGCAGGAGCTATTCGCATGAATTTTCGAAAGTTTATGATATACAATGTAATTGGAGCTATTTCGTGGACATTTTCCATTATGTTGGCAGGACATTATCTAGATAAGAATTTTCCAAAATTGAAAAATCATCTCGAATGGATTGTTTTATTGATAGTATTTACAACAACATTTCCAGTATTTTTTAAACTAATAAAAAGCAATAAAAAGAAAAGCAATAAAAAGAAAAGCAATAAAAAGAAATTATTGATTTAGTTTTTTATGTTTTATTCTTTTTTTTAAAAAGAATTTTTGTATCAAAGATTTACATTCATTTTTCATAATACCAGAAACAAATTCTGTTTTCGGATGTAATTTAATACCATAATATGAAAAACCTCTTTTACTACTATTATTTGCTCCACATACCACTTTTCCTATTTGAGACCAAAATAAAGCTCCAGCACACATAATACATGGTTCTAATGTGACATATAAAGTGCATTTTTTAATGTAATATTTTTTATTAAAGTATTTGTTAGCTAATACAATAGCTAATATTTCTGCATGTGCAATTGTATTATTTAATGTCTCTGTTAGATTATGGGTTTTTGCTATAACTATATTTTCAAACGTAATTGCCGCTCCTATAGGCACTTCATCTTTATGAAAAGCAACAACAGCCTCATTCAAAGCAATTTCCATAAAATAATGATCTTTTTTTGAAAAAAACATTATTTATTTTTTTGATCTTCTTCTTTATCTTTATTATCTTCTACTTTTTGAGTTAATCTAGAATTCTTTACTCTAGCTATGATAGTTTCTATAGGATGTAAAATAGTATATTTATCATTATTAGATAATAAATCTTTAACAGTGATTCTATCTCCTATATCCAAATGGCTAACATTTATTTTTATATCTTCAGGAGAATCAGATGGCATAGTTTTTATTTTCAATTTTCTTATTAAAGAAGAATACTCTCCTCCTTTAGTAACACCAATTGGTCGTCCGATGAATTTCACTGGAAGGTCTAAAATTATAGATTTTGATTCTTCAATTTTGCAAAAATCTATATGTAAAATTTTATCGCTAACTGGATCAAATTGTATTTCTTTTTGTATAGCTTTTATCTCTTGATCATAACCTTCTATTTTAATATTTACACCATATATACCACTACTATACCGCATTATTTTATTTAATTCTTTTGATTCAGTATAAAATGGAACATTGATATCCTTTCCATATAAAATACACGGTATGTTTCCAGAAATTCGGATGAAACGTATATTTTTTTTACTTATATCTCTTTTTTTTCCGTATATATTGACATATTTCATATCTACTACTACTATTGATTAATTAAATTATGAATTTATTGCTAATTGATTCATCATTATGAACAGAGTGCATCACTTCAGCAAAAAGTGAAGCACAAGATAATACTTTCATCTTTCCATTTTTTCCTTTTAAAGGAATAGTATCCGTTATGACTAATTCTTCTAAATCAGAATTTTTTATTTTTTCATATGAATTACCCGATAAAACTGGATGAGTAGCTATAGCACGAACACTTCTAGCTCCTTGTTTTTTTATTAAATTTGCTGCTTCTGTTAAAGTTCCAGCAGTATCTACCATATCATCTATAAGTATAATATTCTTGTTTTTAACGTTTCCTATAAGATTCATAAATTCTATTTCATTTGCCTTTTTTCTTTCTTTATAACATATGACCACATCTGTTCCTAAATAACCGGCATAGCTTCTAGCTCTTTTTGCTCCACCCATATCTGGAGAAGCAATAGTCAATTGATCCATATTTAATTTTTTAATATAGTCGATAAATATTCTGGAAGCGTATAAATGATCTACAGGTATATCAAAAAATCCTTGAATTTGATCTGCATGTAAATCCATAGTCATTACTCTTTTTGCTCCTGATGCAACCATTAAATTAGCTATAAGTTTTGCTGCAATCGGAGTTCTAGGTTGGTCCTTATGATCTTGCCTAGCCCATCCAAAATATGGAATGACTAGTGTTATATTTTGAGCAGAAGCTCTACGAGCTGCATCACACATTAATAATAATTCCATTAAATTATCTACTGGAGGGAAAGTTGATCCAATTAAAAAAACTCTTGATCCACGAACAGATTGTTCAAAACAAGGAGTATATTCTCCATCACTAAATTCCAAAAACCGTACCTTTCCTAAGAATTTTCCATAATGTTTAGCTATTTTTTTAGATAATTCTAACCCACTTCTTGTAGAAAAGAAGAGTACTTTTTGATTCATAGTTATGTTTTTTTTATGCAAAAATACTTTTTAAATTAAAAATAAATCTATGTATAAAATTTAATTTATGAAACAATACTTAAATCTATTAAAATACATATTGAAAAATGGAATAGAAAGAAGAGATCGTACTGGAATAGGAACTATAAGTTTATTTGGATATCAAATGAGATTTGATTTAGAAAAAGGTTTTCCACTTTTAACTACTAAAAAATTAAATATACGATCTATCATTCATGAGTTACTATGGTTTTTGAAAGGAGAAACTAATATACAATACTTAAAAAATAATAATGTCTCCATTTGGGATAACTGGGCTGATAAAAATGGAGATTTAGGCCCAATATATGGATTACAATGGAGAAAATGGCCTAGTTACAATGGTGATTTTATTGATCAAATAAAAAATGTTATAAAAGAAATAAAATCAAATCCAACCTCAAGAAGATTGATAGTATCTTCTTGGAATGTAGGAATGCTAAAAGATATGGCATTACCTCCTTGTCATGTTATTTTTCAATTTTACGTATCTGCTGATAATAGAAATCTATCATTACTTTTATATCAAAGAAGCGCAGATATTTTTATAGGATTACCATTTAATATAGCATCTTATGCTTTGTTATTGACAATGTTATCTAGAGTATTAGATTTAAAAGAAAAAGAATTAATTCATACTATAGGTGATGCACATATATATAAAAATCATATAGAACAAGTTCAATTACAAATACAAAGAAAACCGAAAACACTACCAGAAATTAGTATTAATCCATCAATAAAAAGTATTGATGGATTTTCTTTCAAAGATTTTAATTTAAAAAATTATTATCCTTTTCCTCATATTCAGGGTGATGTAGCTATTTAAAAACAAAATATTCATTAAACTCTTCCCAGTAACCAATTTTTGAAACTGGTAAAATCGTTTGACATAGATAAAACTTTTTTTTCTATTTCTCCTTTTTTCAAAAAAACTTTTAGTGTACTAGGAACTTTAATTTCATCTCGTAAAGATAATGGCATATTATCCAAAAATTTAATGGGATGAGCTGTTTCTAAAAAAATGGTTTTCAATGATGAAAATTTACTGTTTATTTCTTTTAAGTATCTTTTTATTCCCAAATATCCTATTGCTCCATGTGGATCCAATATATATTTATGTTTATTCCATACTTTTTCTATAGTATATAACGTTTCTTTATCTGTAAATCGATAAGAAAATAATTTACTCTTTAGTTGATAAAAATTTTCTTTACATAAAAAATTCCATATTCTAGGAAAATTATTTGGATTAGATATGTCCATAGCATTAGATATAGTTCTATTAACAGTCAACGGTTTATATTCTCCATATTTCAAAAATCTAGGAATAGTATCATTGATATTCGTAGAAGCAATAAAAAATTTTATAGGTAACCCCATTTCTTTTGACATCATTCCTGCACAAATATTTCCAAAATTACCACTAGGAACTGAAAAAATCAGTTTTTCATCATGTTTTCCTATTGTTTTATAAGCTAAAAAATAATAAAACATTTGAGGTAGCCATCTTGCTATGTTTATAGAATTCGCAGAAGTTAATATATATTTTTTTTGTATTTCTCTATCTGTAAAAGATTTTTTTACAATATTTTGACAGTCATCAAAGCTTCCTATAATTTCTAAAGGAAATATATTTTCACCTAATGAAGTAATTTGTTTTTTTTGCAATGAACTAATTCCATTATATGGATATAAAATAATAACTTCTATTCCAGATTTTTTGTAAAAACCCTGAGCAACTGCCCCACCTGTGTCTCCAGAAGTGGCGACTAAAATAGTTATTTTTTTTCTTATTTTTTTGTAAAAAAAACTCAAACAACCCGCCATAAATCTTGCTCCTACATCCTTAAAAGCTAAAGTAGGACCATGGAATAGTTCTAATACATAAACATTATCATGTATTTTTTTTAATGGAAATGGAAAAGATAAAGTATCACGAATAATCTGATCAATATAAGAATCTGGAATACACTCTCCTATATATGGTTTTATGACAGTCATACATATTTTATAAATATCTAATTCTTTTGTAATAATATCTTTAATAAACTTATTATCCAATATAGGAATATATTTTGGGACGTATAAGCTTCCGTCTTGACATAAACCTTTTAATACTGCTTTTTCAAAAGATATGAAATTATTATCATTTTTTAAACTATGATACAACATAATAATAATATAATTTTTCTAAATAATTTTAAACCATTTTACTCCATTTTGGTTAATAGGAGAAGTATAAGTTTTATAATCTACTTTTAATGTAGAATAAACACGATTCATGACTTCTGTCACTTTTTTTGCGATATCATTGCCTTTACTTAACATAAATACAGATGGTCCAGAACCAGAAATTCCTCCTCCTAAAGCCCCTATTTCTTTACATTTTATTTTTAATTCATAAAATGCTGGAATTAATGTAGCCCTTATAGGTTCCACAATTCTATCTTCTAGAGACCTACTTATTAAACCATAGTTTTCTTGATATAATCCAGCGATTAAAGCCCCTACATTCCCCCATTGATGAATAGCATCTGTCATTAATACCTTTTGTTTCAAAATCTCCCTAGCATCTGATGTTTTAATCTCAATTTGAGGATGAATGATACTAACCCATAATTCGCTAGGAGCATGAATTTTAGTAATATCTAAAGGATTATAACTTCTTACTAAAGTAACTCCTCCCATAATGGCAGGAGCAACGTTATCAGCATGAGCAGATCCACTTGCTATTCTTTCTCCTTCCATAGCAAACCGTATAAGTTGATTTTTATTAAAAGGATTTCCCAATAGAATATTAGCTCCAAAAACAACTCCAGCTGCACTAGCTGCACTTGAACCTATTCCACTTCCAGGATGAATATTTTTGATTAATTCTATTTCAAATCCTATTTTTTTTTCTTTATGAAAATTTTCTATTTGTTGATATTTTTTTAATAAAAATTGTAAAGCAACAAAAGCTACATTTTTTTTAGGATCAGTAGGTAAAGAAGTCCCATGTATTTTATGAATATGTATTCCTGGTGTATTAGATTTATACAAAAAAATTTCATCTTCTGGAAAGTCTAAAGCTAATCCAATGACATCAAATCCACAAGCTAAATTAGCAACCGTAGCTGGTGCGAATATTTTAACCCCCTTCATGATTTTTATTTAGTCGCTTTAATAATATCAGAAAACACTCCAGATGCTGTTACTTCAGCTCCTGCTCCAGCTCCTCTTATTATAAGAGGTTGTTCAGCGTAACGGTATGTATTATATAATACCATATTATCTTTTCCTTCTAATTGAAAAAATGGATGATTTTGTTGAACAGATTCTAATCCAACAAAAGCTACGCCATTTTCATAACGTGCAATAAATCGTAAACGTTGATTACATTTTTCAGCTTTATTTCTAATCTCAAAAAAATAATCTTTATACTTATGTAATTCTTGATAAAAATGATCGATTGAATTTGAATTCAAACAAGTTTCAGGAAGAAAATATTTTTTTTGTATATCACTTAACTCTAATGGAGCACCACATTCTCTTGCTAGAATCAGTATTTTTCGCATAACATCTAATCCACTTAAATCAATACGAGGATCTGGTTCGGTATATCCTTTTAATTGAGCTTCTTTTACTACTTCTAAAAAAGATTTTTGACCTGTAAAACAATTAAATATAAAATTTAAGCTTCCTGATAATACTGCTTCAATTTTATTTATTTTATCTCCACTATTTATAAGATCATTTAACGTACTAATTACTGGTAGACTAGCACCTACATTAGTTTCAAATAAAAAAGGAGCTTTAAAATGTCTAGACAAAGTTTTTAGTCTTTTATAATGTTCATAATCAGAAGAACAAGCAATTTTATTACAAGTAATAACTCCTATTCCATTTTTTAGAAACTTTTCGTACGTCATAGCCATTTCTTCACTAGCTGTATTATCAACAAATAAACTATTTCTTAAATTAAATTTCCAAACTTTTTCCATGAAGGAATATATATTCATTTTTTCTCCATTCTCATTGAGATATTTATTCCATTTACTTAAATTAATTCCATTATTATGGAAACACATTTTTCTACTATTGGCTAATCCTATTATCCTTACTTGAAGTTTTAACTCTTCTAATAAATAATTTTGTTGTTGATCTACTTGTTCAAGTAGTTTACTACCTACTTTTCCAACCCCGCAAATAAAAAGATTTATCTGTTTTGGAGGACTTTCGAAAAATGCCTCATGTAAAGTATTTAATGCTTTTTTAAAATCAACTTTTCTAATGACTGCTGATATATTTTTTTCAGTAGATCCTTGCGCAATAGCTCTAACATTAATACTATTCCTACCTAAAGAAGAAAACATTTTACCGCTAGTTCCATGAAGATTTTTCATATTATCTCCTACTACTGCAATAATACAAAGGTCCTTTTCTATTCTCAATGGATCAATACGCCTTTGGTGAATTTCTTGAGAAAATTCACTATCTATTCCTGTTTTTGCTTTTATTACATCCATTTCATGAATACCAGTAGTAATTGAATGTTCAGAAGAACTTTGAGTAATAAAAATGACATTTATTTTTTCACGTGATAAAGCTTCAAATAAACGTTTAGAATATCCAGGAATTCCTATCATACCACTTCCTTCAAGAGTAAGTAATGCCATATTCTGAATTCCAGATATACCGGTAACAGGTTGACTAATATTTGTATTTTTACTAATGTAAATTAAAGTACCTGTATCCATGGGAGAAAAAGTATTTTTAATTTGTATAGGAATGTGTTTTTTCATAGCAGGTTGTATTGTAGGAGGATAAATAACTTTTGCTCCAAAATGAGATAATTCCATTGCTTCTTCATAAGAAATTTCTTTAATAGGAAATGCCTGGTTAACTATTTTGGGATTAGCGGTCATCATCCCACTTACATCTGTCCATATTTCAAGTAAACTTGCAGATATAGCAGCTGCTAAAATAGCTGCAGTGTAATCGGATCCACCTCTTCCCAAAGTGGTGGTTTCATTTTCTAATGTAGATCCTATAAAACCAGGTAATACAATATATTCTGATATTTTTTCACGAAAAAATTGTACAATATTGTGATTGCTAGTAATGAAATCTACTTGAGCACATCCAAATTGAGAATCTGTAATGATCAAATCTCTACTATCTTTACAAACAGCATCTAATCCAGATTGTTTTAATTTTTCTGCTATAAGAAAAGATGAACTTAGTTCTCCAAAACTCATTATTTTATCTAAAGAACGTTTTGATAATTCTTCTACTTGAAAAATACCATCACATAAACTTTCTAAATCATTAATATTTTTTTTTATCCAACTAATTAAATGGCTTTGATAAGTAATTGGAAATAGTTTTCTTATAATATTGATATGACGTATTTCTATTTCTTCTAATATATCTTTATAACTATTTCTTCTTTTGGAAGCTAACTTACCACATTCTATCAATTGATCCGTAATATTTCCTAATGCAGAAACAACGATTGCATATCTTCCTTTTGGTTTTTTTTCTAATAAAGAACAAATACGTTTTATTGCATCAGAATGAGCAACGGAACTTCCTCCAAATTTTAAAACTTGCATTTTTTAAATTATTTTTTAATAACAATTTTCCCTCTGTTGATAGCAAAAATAATCATTATTTATGGAGGGTTGTTTTTTATTTACTTCTTAAACTTAAAGATTAGATTGAATAAAAAATTTCATGTTCATTATTTTTCTGAATCAAATATTCTATGATAATGTAAGTTTTTATCGCGATATCTTAATATATATCATAAGAAGTTAATATTAATATCGAATAATATTTCATAACTTTAAAAAATTCATTTAAATTTTTGTTATAATGACATTTTTATTTTGTTTGTGAACAGAAATAACTAAAAGATAGTATGCATTTAACTTTTTATGAAAAGGAAAAAATTCTTCTGCATATGGCTGGGGAATTAGCAAAAAAACGTTTAAAAAGAGGATTAAAACTAAACTATCCTGAATCTCTAGCATTGATAACAAATTATGTTATGGAAGGTGCTCGTGAAGGAAAAACAGTAAAAAATATTATAAAGGAAGCTGAAAATATTCTTAAAAATGAACAAGTTATGGATGGAGTTCATGAAATGCTTAATAATGTTCAGGTAGAAGCAACTTTTCCTGATGGAACAAAATTAGTAACAATACATAATCCTATTAAAAAAAAAGGATCTTCGAAAATTATTCCAGGACAATATGATCTTCTTAAAGAAGAAATTGTTTTATTATCTGGAAGGAATCGCATAGAAAGAATAGTTTATAATTCTGGAAATCGCCCTATTCAAATAGGGTCTCACTTTCATTTTTACGAAACTAATACTGCTCTTATTTTTGATAGAGAAGGGACCAAAGGTTACAAACTTGATCTACCTTCTGGTAGATCAATTCGGTTTGAACCAGGAGAAACAAAAGAAGTAATTTTAGTAGAAATAGGAGGTGATAAAAAAATTTACGGTTTTTCAGGGAAAGAAAATACAAAAGTATGAAAAAAATAGATAGAGAATCTTATGCAAGTATGTATGGACCTACAATAGGTGATAAGATTCGTTTAGGTGATACATCTTTATGGGTTGAAATAGAAAAAGATTACACTATTTATGGAGATGAATGTGTTTTTGGAGGAGGAAAAGTGATTAGAGATGGAATGGGTCAACATCCATTAGCAACAAGTAAAAAAGGAGTTTTAGATTTAGTTTTAACTAATGCTATTATTATTGATCATTGGGGGATTGTCAAAGCAGATATTGGAATTAAAAATGGATTGATAGTAGGTATAGGAAAATCAGGCAACCCATACTTTATGGATGGTGTAGATCCAAATATGCATATTGGTGCAGGAACAGAAGTAATTTCTTCAGAAAATATGATAGTTACAGCTGGTAGTGTTGATAGTCATGTACATTATATATGTCCCCAGTTGTTTGAAGTTGCTCTAGAAAATGGAACTACTACTATAATAGGAGGAGGATCAGGCCCAGCTACTGGTAGTATAGCTACTAATTGTACTTCAGGTATTTGGAATATACAAAGAATGTTAAAAAGTACAGACCATGTCCCTATCAATTTTATTTTTCTTGCAAGTGGTAATAGTTCTAATCCAAAAGCTTTAATCGAACAAATAGAAGCTGGAGCAGGTGGATTAAAAATTCATGAAGATTGGGGAAGTACTCCATATGTTATAGATCAATGTTTAAACGTTTCAGAAAAATTAGACATTCAAGTAAATATACATACAGATTCATTAAATGAATCTGGTTATATAGAAGATACTTTAAAAGCTTTTAAAGATAGAACTATTCACACTTATCATACAGAAGGAGCTGGGGGTGGCCATGCACCTGATTTATTAAAAGTAATATCATTTCCTAATGTATTACCTTCATCTACAAGTCCTACTATGCCTTATACATACAATACAATCGATGAACATTTAGATATGTTAATGATTTGTCATCATTTAGATTCTAATCTTCCAGAAGACATTGCATTTGCTAAATCTCGTATAAGATCTGAGACTATTAGTGCAGAAGGGGTATTACATGACATAGGTGCTATAAGTATGACTAGCTCTGATTCTCAAGCTATGGGAAGAATAGGAGAAATTGTTAGAAGAACCTGGCAAACAGCTGATAAAATGAAAAAAGAAATAGGACCTATTAAAGAGGATCAGAATACAAAAAACGATAATTTTAGAGTAAAGAGATATATATCAAAATATACGATAAATCCTGCTATTACACATGGTATTTCAGAATATGTTGGATCAATTCATATTGGAAAAATGGCCGATTTAGTATTATGGAAACCTTCTTTTTTCGGAGCTAAACCAGAATTAGTAATCAAAGGTGGAATGATAGCATATGCTAGTGTAGGTGATCCGAATGCTACTATTCCTACTCCGCAACCATTTATGTATAGAAAAATGTTTGGTTTTTTCGAACCAAAAATAAGTAGTGTTTTTATTACAACAAATGCTATTAATAATTCATTTTTTTCAAAAAATGAAATAAAAAAACAAATAAAAGTAGTAAGAGGATGCAGATCTATTTCAAAGAAAAATATGATTCTTAATGAAGAAACTCCAAATGTAGAAATAGATCCAAAAACTTATAGTGTTTATATAAATGGAGAAAAAATAATTTCTAAACCTTCTGATATTTTACCATTATCTCAAAAATATTTTTTATTTTAAAAATACAAAAATACCCAGGGCGGGATTCGAACCCGCATGATATAAAATCATTGGATTTTGAGTCCAACGCGTCTACCGATTTCGCCACCTGGGTGTGTATATTTTTTTATATAATATTAAAAATTTAATTTTTCTACTTTTATTTGCATTCTTTTCAAGAAAAAATATATATCATTAGTTTTTTTATTATTTTCATATAAATATATGACTTTTTTTATACTAGATAAGTAAATTAATTTACTACATTCTTTACATGGGAAATGTGTGATATATATAGAAGCTCCATCACAAGATAAAGATGAAGAAGATGTTTTTAATATAGCATTAGCTTCAGCATGTAATACATACCATTTAGTTTTTCCATCTATATCTTCACAAATATTATCGAAACCAATTGGTGTATGATTATATCCGTCAGATATAATCTTATTATTTTTTACTATAATAGCTCCTACTTTCTTTTTTTTGCAAAAAGAAGACTTTGAAATACAAATTGCTTGACTCATATAGTAAATATCATCATTTTTTTGAACCATACAGGATAATGAAAAAAATATTATACAGTTTAAAAAATACAAAAATTAAAAATTTAATAAAAAGTTATAAAAGCATAAATAAAAAAAATAAACTTTTTATTGTAGAAGGAATAAAAGAATTTGAAATGGCGGTAAAAGGAAAATTCTATCCGATAGAAATATTTATATGCGATGAAATATTTGAAAAATATAATTTGGTGAAATTATTTAAATCAATAATTTTTTATATCAGTATAAAAGTTTTTCAAAAAATTTCTTATAGAGAAAATTCTGGTGGTATTATTGCATTGTTCAAAGAAAAAAAAATGAACACATTAAAAAATATAAATATATGTAAAAAAAATGCTATAATACTTATTCTAGATGGAATAGAAAAACCTGGAAATATAGGTTCTATATTAAGAACAGCAAATGCTGTTGGAGTAAATATGATTATATTATGTAATATGAAAACTTATATTTTTAATTCCAACGTAATTAGATCCAGTTTGGGAAGTATTTTTACAATTTCTATCTTTATAGAAAAAAAAATGGAAACTATTTTTCATTGGTTGAAAAAAAATAATATAAAAATATTAACAACTGGTTTTCATAATAATAGTCATTATGTTGTTAAAAACATATATAAAACAAAATTGTATTATGATCGTATTGCTATTGTTTTTGGATCTGAAGATAAAGGTGTATCTAGTATTTGGTTAGATAAAGCTGATCATATAATAAATATACCCATGTTTGGAGATATAAATTCATTAAATGTTAGTAATGCAGTTTCTATTATAATTTATGAAATAATTAGACAAAAATATTATGTAGCTAAATAATAATATTATTATTTTTTTCATAAACATAATCTATTTTTAAGTTTTTATTTTTTTTAGCTGCTGCCGTAGATAAACGATCACAATAATCATTGATATAATGATTACTATGGCCCTTGATCCATTGAAAAATAACATAATGTTTGTAAAATAAGGGTAAAAATCTTTTCCACAAATCTGCATTTTTTTTTTTGTAAAAATTATTTTTCTTCCAATCATCAATCCATTTGTTTTGAATAGTATTCACTATATATTTAGAGTCGGTAAAAACGATAATATTTTGTTTTTTTTTTTTAATGTTTTCTAATCCAACTATTATAGCTAGCAATTCCATTCGATTATTAGTAGTATAGCGATATCCTTCAGATATCACTTTTTTAGCATAAGACAATCCAATAATCATTTCTTCTATAAATACTCCATATCCTCCTGGACCAGGATTTCCTCTAGAGGATCCATCAGTATAAATATAAATTTTTCTATTATTATTCATTATTTATTAAATATTAAAAAATTAACGATTTTTATTTATTTTTTTGCTTCTTTTTCAAATTTTTCTAATTGATATTTAATTATATTAAAACATTTTTCTTTTAAATAATTTTTATCCTTGAGTGACAAATTTTTTGTAGATATAGAATGATGTTGTTTAATTCTTATTTTACCTGGAGATCCTTTAATAATCGAATTGCTAGGAAATTTAGTTTTTATATCTGCTATAGTAAATGGAATAATAGGAATCTTTTTTATGATAGCTATAAAAAAAGCTCCGTTTTTAAAACGATCTAAAAATATAGAAGGATTTGGAACTCTTCCTTCTGGGAAAAGACAAACACTTTTTCCAGAATCTATTTTATTCTGAACCTTTTTAAATACTTGCATACAACTAGATAAGTTTTTTCTATCTATCAAAACGTTACTTTTTTTGTAAACAAAACCAAAAAAGGGTAGTCTAGCCAATTCTGATTTGCCAACAAATACTATAGGGTGGTTTCTCATAATAGAGAAAATTAACATAATATCCATGATAGAACTATGATTACTGATAATTATGTATTGTTTTTTATTATCTAATATTTCCTGTTCACCATCTATTTTCAGTTCATACCAAAATCCCATAAGAAATAGATTGATTCTTGCCCATATTTGATAAAACCAATATGCAATTGGATAATATTTATCTTTAAACAAAAATGGAATAGATGCCCCTGCCAATAATGGTACTAAAAATATATTGATAAGAACAAACCACATACGCCATAACAATATTAATGATATTTGTATTATTCTCATCGAAAATAAAATTAAAAAAATATCTAAAATTATAAAGTTTATTTTTTATAGATAAACTTGAAAAAGTTATTCTAAAAAGTTTAATATTTATAAAATTATGTATTCATTAGGAGAATTTATTATAAAAAATAGAGATCATTTCCCATATTCTACGGAATCTTTATTACGTTTATTTAGTTCCATAAAACTAGCTTCTAAAGCTATACATAAAGAAGTAAATAAAGTAGGATTAACGGAAGAACTAATAGGTAGTTCTGGGGTAACTAATATTCAAGGAGAAAATCAACAAAAACTAGATAATTTTGCTCATAAAGCATTTATTGAATCTTTTAAAAGTAGAAACGTTGTTTGTGGAATAGCTTCAGAAGAGAGTAAAGATTTTATAATAATAAATGGAAAAAAAGAAAATTTAACTCAGAATCAATATATTGTATTAATAGACCCACTAGATGGATCATCAAATATAGATGTTAATGTTTCTATAGGTACCATATTTTCTGTTTATTTGAGAAAATCTTCTATCAAAATGAATTTAACAATCAATGATTTTTTACAGAAAGGTAGTCAACAAATTTTAGCAGGATATATTATTTATGGATCTTCTACTATATTAGTATTTACTATTGGTAAAGGAGTTCATGGATTTACTTTAGATCCTTCAGTTGGAATATTTTATTTATCTCACCCAAATATTTTTTTTCCTGAAATAGGAAATATTTATTCTATTAATGAGGGAAATTATGCTAATTTTTCTAATGGAATTAAAAAATTTATAAAATATTGTCAAGAAAAAAAAGAAAATCGTCCTTATACAGCAAGATATATTGGATCTTTGGTTGGAGATTTTCATAGAAATATGATAAAAGGTGGAATATATATTTATCCTAAAACATATTCATCTCCAAATGGAAAATTAAGATTGCTTTATGAATGTAATCCTATAGCTTTTCTAACGGAGCAAGCGGGTGGAAAAGCATCTGATGGTAAACAAAGAATTTTAGATATAAAACCTACTCAATTACATCAGAGAACTCCATTTATTTGTGGACCTATTAATATGGTTACTAAATTTGAAGAATTTATCATGAATAATAATAAATCATCATGAAAATAAAATTAAAGAAAAAGAAAATTTTTGAAGAAATAATTAAAAATGGGAAATACATTTTTGTTTTTCCTATTTCATCAGTTTTTTTATGTACAAAAGAAAAAAACAATAAGTATCCGATTTTAATCGGAACTATAGTAAAAAAAAAATTTTAAAAAAGCTGTACACAGAAATAGAATAAAACGTTTGTTGCGATCTTCTTTTTTAATCAATAAATTTCTTTTAGAAGATACTTTTTTTTACATTATATTTTTTTATAAATCTCATCACTTACCTAAATTTAAAGAAATAGATAGGTCTATAAAAATAATTTTTCGTCGGATTATGGTTGAAAAATTTGAGCAGCATTAGCTCCAAATATTTTAACTGCAAAAGCTAATAAAACAATTCCAAATATCTTTTTTAAGATATCTAATCCATCATTTCCTATTTTTTCAGCAATAAAATCACATTTATCTATGACAAAATAGACGACAATCATGTTAAGTATTAAAGATAAAAGTATAATATTGACATCGTAAGTAGTTCTTAATGAAATCAGAGTGGTTAATGATCCAGGTCCTGCTATTAGTGGAAATGCTATTGGGACAATAGAAGTTTGTGCATTTTTTTTTACTTTATGTAAATCAATTCCTAATATCATTTCCAAACCAATAAGAAATAAAACAATAGATCCAGCTATGGAAAAAGAATGAACATCTACTCCTATTATTTTTAACATAGGTTGTCCTAAAAATAGGAAAGATAAAAATATAATAAGAGAAGTTATTATAACTTTTTTAGTTTCTATAATATTTCCCTTGGATTTAAATCCCATAATTATAGGAGCATTTCCCAAGATATCTATGATACTAAAAAGTATCATAAAACAACTAATTAATGAATTAACCCATTCCATATTGAAAATTTATTCGAAAAATCCTATTTTCTAAAAAAATAGTTTATGTAAAATTATTCTGATCATAAAACAGTATTCAACATTTATAACATACAAATTAAATAAAATTACAATCAGTATCATTAATTTTAAAAAAAAAACTTACATGAAGTAATCAATTTTAACCTTTTTCAAGGTTTTTTTCATAAGCTTTCCATGCTTCTTTTCTATATTTTTCTGCTTCTATTACTGGATTTTTTGACTGATAAATCGCTTTTCCAACAATAATAAAATCAGTTTTATTTTGTTCAAAAGCTTGTATGGGATGAATGTAATCTTTTTTTTGATGACATCCAGGATTGGAAAAATGTATTCCAGGATTAAATAGCAATAATCTGTCATCAACTTTTCTTTGAGCTACAGTTCCAATTACTTTTGGATTTTTTAGAGAAATATTTAATACTTTTCTGATATAATTATCATCAGATAATCTGTCATGAGAAGACATTTCAGATACAGTAACCAATCCTATATTACAAGGAATGTTTAATTCTTGAATGCTGTTTTTTCCAGAAAGTAAATGAACTGTAATAATATCTGCCCAAGAAGAAATTTTATGAATTCCATAATGAATTTGAAGATAATTGATATGAGCTACATCACTTAATTTTCTATCTTCTAATAATAGAAATTTTTTTTCCAGTGATATTTTTTTTAGAGAAGTAATAAATGATGAAGAAAAATCATTAATGATATCTGCATGAATTTTTAATCCACAAATTATATCTCCAATTGAGTATACCAATTCAAGTATTTCATTAGAATAAATTATATCTGCAGAAAATATTAAATTTGTTTTTTTTTCCAATGAAATATCTATAAGTTTTTTTCCAATAGGATGATTTATTTTTTCTTTTTTTTCTTCATAAGAAAGACGTTTTTCATGAATATTCTTTTTTTCTTTTTTATTAAAAAATAGATGAATTATGTGTAATTCTTGTTTTTTTAATAAATTATTTTCATTTAACACATTCAATATATCTCCTATGCGAAATAAAGTTTGGATACTGTATCCTTTTTCTTTGATATTTTCTATACCTCCTTGTTCTCGGTCAAGAATAGACATAATATCTTTTATAATCAAACCTTCTTTTTCAAGGTCTATTATAGTTTTTAATAAACTATCTCCACTTGTAATAACATCTTCTATAAGAAAGCAATTTTGCCCTTTTTTATAAATACCTTCTATCATTTTTTCTGTTCCATAACCTTTATTTTCTTTTCTTTTAATTATTAAAGGAACATTTGTTCTTAATGATAATGCAGTAGCTATAGGCAAAGCAGCATATGGAACCCCACAAATTAGTTCAAAATCGCTAAAATTTGTTTTATTAATTAATAAATCAGATAATTTTATTAATAAATCTGGTCTAGAAGCTATTGGACGAAAATCTATATATATCGGAGATTTTATACCACTTTTTAAAGTAAAATTACCGAATTTTATGATTCCTAAATCATAAATTTTTAAGAAGAAATGTTCTTTTTTTTCCATAAAAAAAACTGTTTTAGTAAAGTTAAAAATTTTAAAATTCTATAAGTTTGAATATTATTATAATTTATTTTTCATGGACAAGAAAAAAGTAAATATATCTATTAGCATAAAAGATATAAAACTATCATCATGTATAATGAACGCATCAGGTGCTATTTGTACTACAGAAAAAGAATTAAATGATCTTTTAAAAAGTTCTTCAGGCGCAATAGTAACAAAAAGCTGTACATTTTTTCCTAGAAAAGGAAATGTAAAACCAAGATATTTTTATTGTGAATATGGAAGTATAAATTCTATGGGGTTACCTAACCTTGGTATAGATTTTTATTTAGATTTTTTGGAGAAAAATAAAACTGAAAAACCTATTTTTTTATCCATATCTGGTTTATCTATAGAAGAAAATTGTTTTCTTCTTAAAAAAGCTTCTTTATCCTCAAAAGTTACTGCTGTAGAATTAAATTTATCATGTCCTAATATTCTTGGAGAAGAAGAAATCATAGGATATGATTTTTATAAACTATCCTATTTTTTAAAAGAAATATTTAAGTTTTATAAAAAACCTTTGGGTTTAAAGTTGCCTCCTTATTTTAAGGAAATTCATATTAAAAATGTTGCTATTATTTTAAATCAGTTTCCTATTTATTTTGTAACCTGTATTAATAGTATACCTAATGGCATTTTTGTTAATTCAACAACTGAGTCCGTAGTAATATATCCAAAAAAAGGTTTTGGAGGTATAGGTGGGCTATCAATTAAACCATTTGCATTGGCTAATATTCGTTTATTTCATCTTTATCTAAGAAAAGAAATTTCCATTATAGGATGTGGAGGAATTACCAATGGTGTAGATATTTTTGAACATATTTTGTGTGGAGCATCTGCTGTTCAAGTAGGAACTCAATTTATTGAAGAAGGAATTTCAATTTTTGATAGATTGAAAAAAGAGTTAATTTCTATTTTAGAAAAGAAAAATTATTCATCTATAGATAATTTCAAAGGAAATTTGAAAGATTTAGTATGACTTAGAAAATATTACTCTTTGAGAAGAATTATTTCCAGAATATATACATTTTCCTTTTTCTTTACCAAAAGAAATTGGAATAAGTCGTATTGTAGCTTCCGTATCATTCTGAATTTTTTTTACTGTATTTTTATCACCATCCCAATGAGCTAAAATAAAACCACCGAGACGATGCATTCTTTCTTTAAAATCATTGTAATCATCTAATTTTACGGTCATTTTTTTTGTTCTATTCAAAGCTTTTTGATAAATGTTTTTCTGTATTTCTTCAAGCAAATGAGTAATATTTTTTTTCATATCCATTAAAGTGATATACATTTTTTTATATGTATCTCTTCTGAATATTTCCAATTTTTCATTTTTTATTTCATTTTTTCCTATACTAATTCGTATAGGAACACCTTTCATTTCATATTCATAAAACTTCCATCCAGGAGTGAATATTTTTCTATTATCATATTTTACACGTATTTTTTTTTCTTTTAAAATATTTAAAATTTTTATTGATAATTCATCTATTTTTGATTCTTCTTCCCCATGATCATTATGATATATAGGAACAATAATAATTTGTATAGGAGCTATTTTCGGGGGTAGTATTAATCCATTATCATCAGAATGAGACATTATTATTGCACCAATCAGTCTAGTGGAAACACCCCAAGAAGTGGACCAAACGTATTCTTTTTTTCCATGAAAATTAGTAAATTGTACATTAAAAGCTTTTGAAAAATTTTGTCCCAAAAAATGAGCTGTTCCTATTTGCAAAGCTTTTCCATCTTGCATCATTGCTTCTATACAATATGTTGTATCAGATCCATGGAATTTATCCATATAAGGTTTGATACCTTGTAATACTGGAATTCCCATAAATTTTTCTGAAAATTCCGTATATATATTCAATATTTTCTTAGTTTCTTCTATTGCCTCTTTTTTTGTTGAATGAGCAGTATGTCCTTCTTGCCATAAAAATTCATTAGTTCTAAGAAAAATACGAGTACGCATTTCCCATCTAATAGCATTTCCCCATTGATTAAATAGAATAGGCAAATCTCTATAAGACTGTATCCAACGCTTATACATTTTCCATATAATGCTTTCAGATGTAGGTCTAACTACTAATTCTTCTTGTAATCTTGATTCAGGATCAATTACTAATTTTTCTTTTTTCTTAATTAATTTAGAATGTGTTACTATAGCACATCCTTCAGAGAAAATTTTAGTATGTTCTTTTTCTAATGAAAAAGAAGTTTTAGGAATTAATAAAGGAAAATAAACATTTTCATGACCTGATTTTTTTAACATTTTATCTAATTTTTCCTTCATTATTTCCCATATAGAATATCCATATGGTTTCATCACCATAAACCCGCGAATACCAGAAAATTCAGCTAATTTAGACTTATCAATTATTTCATTATACCATTTAGAATAATTTTCACTACGTTTAGTTATTCGATTCATAAAATCATTAAAGAAAAGTAAGTAATTGAACAATTAATTATACAATATATAAAAATAATTTTTATTAACACATTTGAATTTATTTCTAAATTAGTGATTTAATTCAATAAAATAATATGGCACATCCTAAAAGAAAACAGTCTAAGTCTAGAAGAAATAAAAGAAGAAGTCATTTAAAGATTAAAGAACCTTTATTAGTAAAATGTTCTTTAACAAATCAAAAACACTTATATCATCATGCTTTCTGGTATAACAATAAATTATATTATAAAGGAAAGATTTTGTATAGCAAAGAAGATCCAAAATAATATAATATTTGTTGTATATGAATTTAGAAAAAATTAAGTCATTAATTCAGTTTATTTCCAAATCTGATATTCGTGAAATAAAAATTCAAATAGGTAGAACTAAAATTCATATTAAGAATAGCAAATACAACAAAAATAATAAATTGAAAAAATATTATCCGAAAATATCTTCTTATGTTTCTGATTTTCCAGATAGATTTTCTAATAAATTGGAAAAAGATAATGATAATCAATATTTAACGATAAAATCTCCTATGATAGGCACGTTTTATCGAAGACCTCATCCCGATAAAGATCCCTTTGTTAGGGTAGGAGATAAAATAAAAATTGGAACAAAAGTATGTGTAATAGAAGCTATGAAATTATTTAATGATATAGAGTCTGAAGTTAATGGAAAACTTGTGAAAGTTCTGGTAGAAGATGCGACTCCTGTTGATTATGATCAACCCTTATTTATTTTGGATCCTGATTGATTATTAATAATTTTTATGTTTAAAAAAATACTAATAGCTAACCGTGGAGAAATTGCTTTGAGGATAATACGTTCTGTAAAAGAAATGGGAATAAAGACAGTATCCGTTTATTCTACTGCAGATAAGCATAGTTTACATGTTTATTTTGCAGATGAAGCTGTATGTATAGGGCCACCTTCTCCATATAAATCTTATTTGAATGTTCCAAATCTAATATCTGCTGCGGAATTAACAAATGCAGATGCGATACATCCTGGATATGGTTTTTTGTCTGAAAGCGCTTATTTTTCATCTATGTGTAATAAACATGGAATAAAGTTTATAGGAGCGCCACCAAGTCATATGATTCAAATGGGTAATAAAATTTCTGCAAAAATAACTATGAAAAAAGCTGGAATTTCATGTTTACCTGGATCAAATTGTTTTATAGATTCTTCTAATTATAAACAAATAGAAAAAATTGCAGATAAAATCGGGTATCCTATTATAATAAAAGCAGTTTTTGGAGGAGGTGGAAAGGGAATCAGATCTGTTTTAGAAAAAAATTATTTAAAGATATCTTGGGAAGAAGCGAAAAAGGAATCTTTAGCTTGTTTTGGTAAAAATGATATATATATCGAAAAACTTATTTTAGATCCTAGACATATAGAAATTCAAATCATGGGGGATCAATATGGAAAAGCTTATCATTTATCTGAAAGAGATTGTTCTATTCAAAGAAGGAATCAAAAATTAGTGGAAGAGGCTCCTTCTCCTTTTTTAAACACATCTCTTAGAAAGAGAATGGGAGATGAAGCAGTAAAAGCTGCTGAATTTATTCGTTATGAAGGATTAGGCACTATAGAATTTTTAGTTGACGATAAAAAAAATTATTATTTTATGGAAATGAATCCTAGAATACAAGTAGAACACCCCATTACTGAAGAAGTGACAGGATTAGATTTGATTAAGGAGCAAATATTTTTAGCTTGTGGAAAAAAAATTACAAAAAAAAATTTTTTCCCAAAAATGTATTCTCTAGAATGTAGAATTAATGCAGAAGAACCATATAAAAATTTTCGTCCATCACCTGGTAAAATTACTCAAATACATATTCCAGGAGGTAAAGGAGTTCGCATAGATACTCATATTTATGCAGGATATTTTGTTTCTCATTATTATGATTCTATGATAGCTAAAGTTATTACTACAGCAAAAAGTAGAAAAGAAACTATTGAAAAAATGAAACGTTCATTAGATGAATTTGTAATAGAAGGAATACGTACCACTATTCCTTTTCATAGAAAACTTATGAAAAATAATGATTTCTTAAAAGGAAATTATAATACAAACTTTTTAGATAAAATCAATTTAAAAACATTTTTATCAGATGATTAAAATTATTTATTTTGATTTTCTTCAAAAACTTTTAATGAGTTGATCATTTCTTGAATATCTCCATTCATAAAATTTGTAAGATCATGAATAGACTTATGAATTCTGTGATCTGTAACTCTATTATTAGGGTAATTGTAAGTTCTTATTTTTACAGAACGGTCTCCTGTAGAGACTAAGGATTTTCTTTGTATGGATCTTTTTTTTAGTCTATCTTCCATTTTTCTATGGTAAATACGTGATCTTAAAACATTCATAGCTTTTTCAAAATTCTTATGTTGAGAACGTTCTTCTTGGCATTCTACAGTAATTTTACTTGGAATATGTGTTAGTCTAACAGCTGATTCTGTTTTATTTACATGTTGACCTCCAGATCCACTGGATCTAAAAGTATCTTTTTTAAGATCAGTTAAATTTATTTTTACTTCTATTTCTTCTACTTGAGGTAAAACAGCTACTGTAATCGCAGATGTATGTACTCTACCCTGAGATTCTGTTTTCGGAATTCTTTGTACTCTATGTACTCCTGATTCAAATTTTAGATCTCCATAGATTCCTTTTTTACCACTAATATCCAATATTATTTCTTTATATCCATTAATTCCACCTTTTTGAGCATGTAAAATTTTATATTTTAAACCAGATTTTTTAAAATACATTGTATACATTCTCAATATATCTTCTACAAAAAGACAAGCTTCATTTCCTCCTGTTCCAGATCTTAACTCCATGATAGCATTTCTATCATCTTCCTCCATTATATGTTCTTCTGAAGATAAGAATAAAATATTTTCAATTTTTTTTTCTATATCATAAATATTTTTTAATATATTTGACCGTTCTTTAAATGCTAACTCTTTTATTTCTAAATCTTTATCATTTTTCATAATAAAATTAGCTTCTTTTAAAAGATTTAATTCTTTCTTATATTTTTGATATAAATGAACTGTTTTTTCTAATTTTGTATATTTTTTAATAAATTTTTTGTATTTCTCTTTATTAGAATAAATTTTATTTCCATCATTTATTATAGATTTGGATATTTTTTGGTATTCATTTTCATATTTTTTTAACTTTTGAATCAATGAAATTTTTTTCATTTTTTGTTAGTTTTTAAATATTTTCTATCGAATTCTGTTCACTGAATCAATTAATTCAATGTCTTTTTTTATTGATTTATTAGTTTTTTTTAAAATATATATAGAAGAAAATATGATAAATAGAATATATCTATTTAGTTTGTAATAATGTAAAAATGAAAAAAATATTATCATAATAAAATTGATGGCATTTATTGCTATATTAATTTTATTTAATAATAATTGTACCTGTCTATTTTTAAAAAATAGGAGGCTAATAACGGATAAAACTAAACATATAATAAAAATATATAAAACTGTTTTATTAAGTAAAATTGAATATTTTCTTTCTATTTTAGCATAATAATATAATGCAATAGAATAAATAAAAATAGAAATTAATGAATATAATGTTTGTATGCGATATAACATAATTTTTGAAAAATTTTTGCTTTTTTTAAAATTCAAATATTTTTTTTGTATAAATTGTACTTGTCATTTCTAACTTTTTCTTAGTTTTCATTATTATTTATTTTATTAAGTAAGTATATTTTTTCTATAAAAATCCATCAATAAATATAAATAAACAGGTGATATATTATATGCCAATAACCCAATTACTACTACTACTTTATGTTTGATATTACTGAATTAAAAAGTAAAAAACTTTTTGAGTTACAAGAAATTGCTCGTTCTTCAGGATTAAAAAAATGTACACAATTACGAAAAAACGAACTTTTAGAAAAAATAATTTCTATTTTTAATAAAAAAAATTCTTCTCAAAAGAAGGAAAAAAATATTAATGAATACAAAAATAGAAAAGTACCTGAATCTAAATCTAATAATTTTTTTTTAGAAAAAAACAATATAAATAATGGAAAAAATAAAAATAAAGAAGAATCATCTGTTGTGAAACTTCAAAAAAAACATCAGAATTTTTCTGGTTGGAAAAAAAATGATAAACATGATTCTCAAACATTTCATGCTACTAAAAACCAAGATGGATCATTACAGAAAAAAAATTTTTCAAATAAGTATAGATCTCCAGAATATGAATTTGATGGCATTATAATTAGTGAAGGAGTTTTAGAGATAATGCCGGAAAATTATGGTTTTTTACGATCATCAGATTTTAACTATTTATCCTCTCCTGATGATATTTATGTATCTCAATCTCAAATTAGACTTTTTGGTATGAAAACTGGAGATACAATCAGAGGGGAAGTTCGTCCACCAAAAGATGGTGAAAAATATTTTCCACTAATAAAAATACTTGAAATAAATGGAAGGAGTCCTGCATTTATTAGAGGAAGAGATTCATTTGAACATTTAACTCCATTGTTTCCAAACGAAAAGTTTAAGTTAGCTGAGAAAAGCTCTACACTATCTACAAGAATAGTCGATCTTTTTACTCCTATCGGAAAAGGCCAAAGAGGAATGATTGTTGCGCCTCCAAAAACAGGAAAAACAACTTTATTAAAAGAAATAGCAAATGCTATTGCGGCTAATCATCCAGAAGTATATTTAATTATACTACTTATAGATGAACGTCCAGAAGAAGTAACAGATATGCAAAGAAACGTAAGAGGGGAAGTCATTGCTTCTACTTTTGATGAACCAGCCGATCGACATGTAAAAGTTGCTAATATTGTTTTACAGAAAGCAAAAAGAATGGTAGAATGTTCTCATGATGTAGTAATTTTATTAGATTCTATCACACGATTAGCTCGTGCTTATAATACTGTTGCACCTGCTTCAGGTAAAGTTTTATCAGGTGGAGTAGACGCAAATGCTTTGCATAAACCAAAAAGATTTTTTGGAGCGGCTAGAAATATAGAAAATGGAGGGTCTCTATCTATCATTGCCACAGCAATGATAGACACAGGATCAAAAATGGATGAAGTTATTTTTGAAGAATTTAAAGGAACAGGAAATAAGGAACTTCAGTTAGATAGAAAAATTGCTAATAAACGAATTTATCCAGCTATTGATCTTGTTTCTTCTAGTACAAGAAAAGATGATCTATTATTAGATGTAAAAACTTTGCAAAGGATGTGGATTCTCCGTAAACATCTTTCTGATATGAATCCAGTAGAAGCTATGGAATTTCTAAGATCAAGAATAGCTAGAACTCAAAATAATGAAGAATTTCTAATATCTATGAATGGATAAAAATAATTTGATTTTGTAAATGAAAAATATTATATTCGAAGTAATTTTCGCGGGGTGGAGCAGTTGGTAGCTCGTCGGGCTCATAACCCGAAGGTCATAGGTTCGAGTCCTATCCCCGCTATTATTATTGTTTTTACATAAATTTTCGTCAAAAAATTCTTCTGTATTTTTTCAATGTTTTATTTTTCATTACTTATTTTATTTTTTTTCTTTATTTTTTTCATTATTTTTATTTTTTTTTTTAGAAGACTAGAGCTATTCTTTCGTGAAGAATTTAGGAATCAACGAAATGATATAGAAGTATCATCTGAGTATAATGAAAAAAAATTACGTGATTATTTAAACCAAATTCAGAATTCTATTGAAAATAGAATTGCATTTTATATTAATCATCAATCTAAAAAATTAGATTTTATTTATGATGAACAAGAAAAATTACTAAAATTAACAGAAAAAAATTTGGAAGATATAAAAAAAAATGTAAATGAAAAACTTCAAAATTCTTTAAATCTCCATTTAGGAAAATCATTTGAAATTATTGGAAATCAATTATTTTTTTTACAAGAAGGTCTTGGAGAAATGAAAATATTAGCAAAGGATGTTGGTGATTTAAAAAGAACATTAAATCATGTTAAAATATGTGGTAGCTTTAGTGAAATGCAACTTTCAATGCTTTTAGAACAAATTTTATCTCCAGATCAATATGCTTCTAACGTTGTTACAAAATCTAATACAAATTTTATAGTTGAATTTGCAATTAAACTTCCAGGTATGGGGGGAAAAGGTGATAATGTAGTATGGCTTCCTATTGATGTAAAGTTTCCAAAAGAAACTTATGAAAAAGTACAAAATGCCTATCGTAAAGGAGATAAAAAGAATATAGAAATATCCATAAAAAATATGGAATCTGTTATTAAAAAAATGGCGAAAGACATTAAAGATAAATATATAGATCCTCCAAATACTACGGATTTTGCTATTCTTTTTTTACCTTTTGAAGGTATTTATGCAGAAATAGTAAAAAACTCTGGATTATTGGAGCAGTTATTAAGAAAATATAAAACTGTGATAACAGGACCATCAACTCTAGCTGCTGTATTGAATAGTTTACAGATAGGGTTTAGAACTTTAGCCATTCAAAAAAGAACTTCTGAAGTATGGAAAGTTTTAGAAACTGTCAAACAGGAGTTTAAAAAATTTGGTATTTTACTTCATCAAGCTCAAGATAAATTACAAGGTGCATCGAAAGATATAGATACCTTATTAGGAGTAAGAAGTCATCTTATGGAAAAAAAATTAAGAGACATAGATAATTTGTAAATGAATTATAAATTTTGCGGAGAGAAAGGGATTCGAACCCTTGACACACTTTTGTGTACACGCTTTCCAGACGTGCGCCTTAAACCTCTCGGCCATCTCTCCTACAAAACATAAAAAAAGTAGAACTATAAGCCGGATTCTGTTTTTTCCTATCATTTATCTACTATTTAGGTTACCCTAAATATCTATCTGCCTACCCCCCGGTATCAACCGAGCAAGTTTTCCGGTATACATGGCATTTCACCACACAGAGTTTACATGATTTCACTACAGCCTTTACCTGTACATTCTTTCTGTTGCACTATTCCTCATCTATCGATGGATGGGTGTTACCCATTATGTTGCTCTATGGTGTCCGGACTTTCCTCATTTTTTAAAAATGCGATAGGACATTCTACTTATTTTATTGATTCTAAATCACAATAAACATTGTCGACATCTTCGTTATTTTTTAATTTTTCTATTATATCCAGTACTTTTTTATTTTTATCATATGAAATATTTTTAGTTAGATTTGGAATATAATTTATTTTTGAACTATGAAATAGTTCTAATTTTTCTAAATTTTTTTTCATAAATCCAAAGTTTTCAAACTCTGTATATATGGATATTGTTTCGTTATTTTTTATAAAATCTTTTGCTCCAAAATCTATAATCATCAGTTCAAAATCTTCGATGGGATAGTGAATATCTTTTATATTTATATCAAAAAATCCTATTTTTTGAAATAAATGAGATAATTCTCCATGTTTACATAACCTACCTCCATTTTTATGAATGAGTGATCTTATGTTAGATATTGTTCTAACATTATTATCAGTCATACATTCTATCATCATACTAATACCATGAAGACGTCCTTCTATGGTCATATTTCTATAATTATTTTTTTTAACTTGTAGAGCTTTTTCTATAGCTTTTTCTATAGAATTTTTAGGTACGTTGAACGATTTTGCATTAGCGATAGCATTTCTTAATCGAAAGGAATTTTTTCCTGATTCTTTAACAGCTATGGAAATATCTTTAATCATCTTGGAGAAAATTTTAGATTTTCTAAAATCTTTAGTAGATTTTCTATGTTGTATGTTTGACCATTTACTATGTCCTGACATTGAAATATTAAGAAATTATTGATATCTTTATTGGAAAGAATTGTTTAGCAATTTAGTAAAAATAAAGTATTATGTCAAAAGTTTGTGAGTTGACAGGAAAGAGAGTTATGTTTGGTAATAAAGTCTCTCATGCTAGTAATAAAACAAAACGACGTTTCAACATTAATTTATGTAAAAAACGTTTTTTTTTAATAAAAGAAAATAAATGGATTACTTTAAAAGTATGTGCTAATGCTATTAGAATCATTAATAAAATGGGAATTGAGAAAGCATTAAGTAAATATCAACGTAAACTGAAAAAGTTATCAGATTGTTATGGCAAAAAAAGGAAATAGAATACAAGTTATTTTAGAATGCTCTGAACATAGAAAAAGTGGATTACCTGGTACTTCTAGATATATAACTATTAAAAATAAGAAAAATACTCCGAATAGAATGAAATTGAGAAAATATAATTCAATTTTAAAAAAGTATACTATACATAAGGAAATTAAAGGAAATTAATTAAAAATTACATTACAAAAAAATATGTCTAAAAAAATTGTAAATAACAAAAAAAAAATAGAATCAAAAAAAATGGTTTTAGCCATTAGAATAGTAAAAAAATCAAAAAAGTATGATTCTTATGCTTTTGAAGATAAAATGATTACTTTTGAAAAAGTAAAAAATTTTTTTAAAATAAAGTAATTATTCATGTTTTTTCTAAAAAAAAAGAAAAAAGAAACTTTTGATGATGAATTAAAAATAACGAGAGAATCTTTTTTTTCAAAAATAAAAAATATCATTTTTTTAAAAAAATCAATTGATATAGGAGTTTTAGACCAAATAGAGAATTTATTGTTATCAGCAGATGTAGGTACAAAAACTACCATAAAAATTATAAATAATTTAGAAAATACAATTAAAAGTAATGGTTATAAATATACAAAGGATTTATATAATCTTCTGAAAAAAGAAATCAATAATTTTTTTATAGGAGTTGATAAAAATGATTTAGAAAAAACAATAAAAAATTACAGTAAAAAACCATATGTCATTATGGTGGTAGGAGTAAATGGCGTAGGAAAAACAACTACAATTGGTAAATTAGCGTTTTTATTTAAAAAAAAAGGTTTATCTCCAATAATTGGAGCTGCAGATACATTTAGAGCAGCAGCAATTAACCAATTGGAAATATGGTCAAATAAAGCTGAAGTTCCTTTAATTAAACAACATATAAATGCAGATCCAGCTTCTGTATCTTATGACACATTACAATCTGCAAAATCGAAAAATAAAGATGTAGTATTAATTGATACAGCAGGTAGATTACAAAATCGTGTTAGTCTGATGGAAGAGCTTTCAAAAATAAGTAGAGTTATGAAAAAAATCATACCTGAATCTCCTCATGAAATCATGCTTATTTTGGATGCTTCTACCGGTCAAAATGCTTTTGAACAAGTAAAAAAATTTATTTCATTTGTTAAAATTTCTTCCATTATTTTAACAAAAATAGAAGGAACAGCAAAAGGTGGTGTAATAATAGGTATTATGGATCAATTTAAAATTCCAATAAAATATATAGGAATAGGAGAGACCATAAAAGATTTAAAAAAATTTGATGAAATAGAATTTATTAATTCTCTTTTTCAATAAAATTTAATAAAATAATAATATGTCAAAATGACTATCACCATATTGGTTGGTACAATATTTGAATATTTATTTTATTGGATCATATCTATCAAAATAGTTTTTATTTATGGAAAAAAATAAAATTAGTGTTACTACGGATAATATTTTTCCTATAATCAAAAAGTTTCTTTATTCTGATCAAGAAGTTTTTTTACGGGAACTTGTATCTAACGCTACAGATGCAGTTTTAAAACTTAAAACTTTAATTAAATTAGGAAAAATTGATCATGTTATAAATGATCTTAAGATTAATATTTTAATAGATGAAAAGAATAAATCTATCCATATTAGAGATAATGGAATTGGAATGACAAAAGAAGAAGTAGAAAAATATATTAATCAAATAGCTTTTTCTGGAGCAGAAGAATTTATTAAAAAATATAAAACTGATAATTCTTCTAATATTATTGGGCATTTTGGTTTAGGTTTTTATTCTTCTTTTATGGTGGCCGATAGAGTTGAAATTTTTACACAATCTTATCAAAAAGATTTTTCATCTATATTTTGGTCTTGTGAGGGTAGTCCTAATTTTAGGATGAAAGAAATTGAAAAAATAGATAGGGGAACAGAAATTATCTTATTTATTAATGAGGATAGTAAAGAATATTTAGAATATGACAGGATTATTAAATTATTGAAAAAGTATTGTAAATTTATGCCTGTGAAGATTTTCTTAAGTCATAAGGAAAATAAAAACATCATTGTCAATAACACTTTTCCTGCTTGGAAAAAAAATCCTACAGATTTAAGGGATATAGATTATTCAAATTTTTATCAAGAATTATATCCTAATCAATTAGAAAAACCTTTATTTTGGGTACATCTAAACATAGATCATCCTTTTAATCTAACGGGTATTTTATTTTTTCCAAAAATAGAAAAAAAAATAGATCTTCAAAAGGATAAAATACATTTGTATCAAAACCAAGTTTATATTACAGATAATTTAGAAGGAGTAGTTCCTGATTTTCTGAGTTTATTAAGAGGAGTAATAGACTCTCCTGATATACCTCTTAATGTATCAAGATCTTATTTGCAAACTAATTCGTCTGTTAGGAATATATCAAAATATATAACAAGAAAAGTTTCAGATAAGTTAAGTTACATGTTTAAAAATGATAGAAATGATTTTCAAAAAAAATGGGATGACATAAAAATTATTGTTGAATATGGAATGATCAGTGTTCAAAATTTTTTTGATAGATGCAAAGATTTTTACATCATTCCTAATGTAAATAATATATTCTATTCCTTAGAAGAGTTGAAAGAAAAAGTAAAGGATTTTCAGAGAAATAAAGAAGGAAAAATTGTTTATCTATATTCTTCTAATAAAGAAGAACAGTATACATCTGTTAAAAAAGCATTAGATAGGAATTATGAAGTTTTGATTTTGGATAGCCCTCTTTCCGTTCATTTAATACAAAAATTAGAAGAATATTATAAAGATATTTGTTTTGTTAGAGTAGATTCAGATCATATTGATAATCTGATAGATAGTAAAAAAATAGATAGTCATTCTGATTTATCAGAACAACAGAAAAAAGATCTAGAAAATCATATTAAAAATAATTTAATAGAAAATATGAATTTTTCTGTTGTTAAGCTAGAAAACTTGTCTAAAAATGATGATCCGTTTTTAATCGTTTTTCCAGAGTTCTTAAGAAGAATGAAAGAGATGAGTTTCATAGAAAAAGATGTAACAGAAAAAGAAAAATATGAACATTGTGAGTTAATAGTTAATACTAATCATATGTTAATGAAAAAAATATTAGAAGAAAAATCTAAAGAAAAAGTAAAAAATATCGTACAAGAAGCTATAAATTTAACACTTTTATCAAAAAACTTACTGCATGGAAAACATTTAGATACTTTTATATCTAAAAAATTGAAAGATCTTTTTGTTTGAATAAATTAATTTATTTGTTAAATTTTTTTAGTTTCACATTGGTTAATATTTTTTTTGTATATAGTGGAAAGTCAGAGTTTTGTATCCATCCATAGTAGTTTGGATCTTTTTCGAATATTTCTAATACTTTTTCTCCTTTATATTTTCCAAAATTAAATATTTCATTTCCTTCTTCATCCATTTTTATAAATCCAGCAAGATCTGCTATTTTTTTTTGATTAGAAAATTGATTTAGACTTTTTACATCTTTTTTTAAATTTTTATATTTATCTAATTGAGCTAACAATATTTCATAAGTAGCAAAAACATCAGCTTTTGAACTATGAGCTTTCAATAAATTTTTTTTGCAATAATATTTATATGCAGCGGAAAGAGTTCTAGGCTCCATTTTATGAAAAATAACTTGAACATCTATGGTTTTATGTTTTTTTATGTCAAAAGACATTCCTGCTCTTAGCATTTCTTCTGCTAAAATAGGTATATCAAATCTGTTAGAATTATATCCTGCTAAATCTGCATTTTCTATCATTTTCAATATAAAAATAGCTATATCTTTGAATCTAAGTTTCCCTGCAACATCTTCATTTTTGATTCCATGTATAGCTGTTGATTGTGGAGGAATAGGTATTTCCGGATAAACGAGCCAAGTTTTATCTTCTTGATTTCCATTGGGAAATACTTTTAATATGGATATTTCTATTATCCTATCCCTTCCAATGTTTATTCCTGTAGCTTCTATGTCAAAAAAACAAATAGGACGATGTAATTTTAATTTCATTTTTTTAAATATGAATTTTTCATGATTTTATAATAAATTGAAATTGTTATATATAAAATGATAATACATGGTATAGCAACCGTATGTAAAGTTAATAAAAGAAAAATACTAATCAATAAAAATATGTATCGTTTTTTATTATTTTTCCATGTATATCCGTTAAAATTCATTGATAACATATTTATTTCAGAAATTAATAGATAACAAGAGCAAAAAATAAGAAATAATATTAGATATTCATTTAATTTACTTTTTTGTAAAATTACTGATAATGAAGAAAAAAATAAAGCATTTATTGTTGTTGTTAATCCAATTTTTTTTTTATTAATGTTAAATTTTGCGAGACGATATGCAGAAAAAATAGAAATTAAAAAAGAAAAAAATCCAATAAATGGAATATTCGATTTTTTCAAAATCAAAAACATTGAAATGGATGGTGTTAATCCAAAAGATACCATGTCTGCGAGAGAATCCAGCTCTCTTCCAATATTACTTTTTTTTTTCATAATTCTTGAAGTAAATCCATCTAAGTAATCAAAAATTATTGAAATTAAAATACATATGTTGTAATGAATAAAATTTTCTGAAAATAAGAATATTATAGAAATACTACCAAAAAATAAATTGAATAATGTTAAAATGTTTGGAATTTCTCCTTTTATTTTTTTTAGCAAAACGAAAAAATTTAATAATATGATTAATATTTTCTACGAAGTAAAAAATTTTCGTATAGAAAATGAATCTTTATTCATCAAAAAAATGAATTTAATATCAGATAATGAAGGATATAATATAAATAATATTAACTACATTTTTTGCAATGATGATTTCATTTTAAAAATGAATAAAAAATATCTAAAAAAAAATTTTTATACAGATGTTATTACTTTTAATTTTTCGATGGAAATAAATTCTAAATTTTCTATACTAGGAGATATTTATATTAGTGTAGATAGAATTATAGAAAATTCTAATAAATGGAATGAATTTTTTTTAATTGAGTTAAAACGTGTAATGATACATGGATTTCTACATTTGATAGGATATGATGATCATAGAATAGAAGATAGAGAATTAATGAATAGAAAAGAAAATTTTTATTTAGATTTGTTGTTTCAACTTTATTAATAAAATATATCATGTTGTCAGATTCAAATATATATGATATAATTATAGTTGGAGGAGGTCATGCTGGATCAGAAGCAGCATGCGCATCTTCTAAAATGGGTTCAAAAACTTTACTAATTACTACAAATTTTCATACAATAGGACAGTTATCTTGTAATCCAGCATTAGGAGGTATTGCAAAAGGACAGATCATTAGAGAAATAGATGCTTTAGGAGGTTTTTCAGCTATAATAACTGATTATAGCACAATTCAGTTTAGAATGTTAAATAAATCTAAGGGACCAGCTATGTGGAGTCCTAGAGCTCAATGTGATAGAAAGTTATATTCTAATTTTTGGAGATTTTTTTTAGATAAAAGAAAAAAGTTGGATTTATATCAAGATACTGTTACTTCCTTAATCATAAAAAATTATAAAGTTCATGGGGTTATAACTACTTTAGGTGTCAAAATTAAAGCTCATAGTGTAATATTAACAAATGGAACATTTTTGAATGGAAAAATTCATATTGGTAGAAAAAAATTTGATGGAGGAAGAATTGCAGAAAAAAAAGTTAAAGGGATTACTGAACAGCTTGTTAACATTTTTGGATTAAAATTTGGTAGAATGAAAACTGGAACATCTCCTAGAGTAGATGGACGATCTTTAGACTATCATAAAATGAAACCTCAAGAAGGAGATATAGATCCCAAAAAATTTTCTTTTTTTTATAAAACGAAAAAACTAAAAAAACAAATTAAATGTTATATCGCTTATACAAATCATGTAGTACATGATTTGATTAGAAATAATATTATGTATTCACCAATATTTTCTAATTCTATTAAAGGATCAAGTCCAAGATATTGTCCTTCTATAGAAGAAAAAATATATAGATTTTCTGATAAAAAAGAACATCCTATTTTTTTGGAACCTGAAGGATGGAATACAAATGAAGTATATGTCAACGGATTTTCTACATCTTTTCCGGAAAGAATACAATATCATACATTAAAAAATGTAGACGGATTTAAAAATGTGAAAATACTAAAACCTGGATATGCTATTGAATATGATTATTTCCCTCCAAATCAATTACAACCGACTTTAGAGAGTAAATTTATAGAAAATCTTTTTTTTGCTGGTCAAATTAACGGAACTACAGGATATGAAGAAGCCGCCGCACAAGGATTAATTGCAGGAATTAATGCACATATGAAAATTAATAATAAATCTTCTTTGATCCTTAAAAGAAATCAAGCTTATATTGGAGTATTAATAGATGATTTAATTACAAAAGGAACAACAGAACCATATAGAATGTTCACTTCAAGAGCTGAATATAGAATGTTGTTACGACAAGACAATGCAGATGAAAGATTAACCCATATAGGGTATAGTATAGGATTAATTTCAAAAAAAAATATGAAATTAGTCGATAAAAAAATATGTTTAATAGATAAATGTCTTTCTTTTTTTAAAAAAGAAAATATTGATCCAAAAATTATCAATCCTATTTTATATAAAAAGAGTTCACCAGTAATATTCAATAAGAAAAAAATTGAAACGATATTATCTCGTTCTGATATTGAATTAAAGGATATTATAACTATCCCATTTATAATGAAAAAAATAAAAAATAATAGATTTACACAAGAAATATTAGAACAAGTTTCTATTCGAATTAAATATAAAGGATATATAGATAGAGAAGAAAAGAATGCAAAAAAATTATTAAAATTAGAGAATATTGTCCTACCACATAATTTTGATTATAAAAATATGGAATCTTTATCCTTAGAAGCAAGAGAAAAATTAAATTATCATCGTCCGTTTACATTAGCTCAGGCATCCAGAATAAGTGGCGTTACACCTTCAGATTTAACTATTTTGTTAATACATATAGGACACGGTTAGTCACCGTTTATTCTATTAATTTTATTATCTTCCTCAAAGATATTTATTTTATTTTCATTATCTATCACAAATAGATCTTCATTTTCCTTTTTCATATGAAATTTTTCTCTAGCTATTTTTTCAAGATATTTAGAATTTTTTATAAGTTTGTTCAAATGATTTTCTTCCGAAGAAATTTTCTTTTTCATAAAATCTCTATCTATAGTGATTTTTTTTATGTTATTTTTTAGTTTCCAATGCAACATTAAAGAATTTGTATCAAAAAAAGAGATCCATATAATAAATGATAAACTGATCCAAAAATATTTATTCTTTAATAGAATATTTTTTTTTTTCATTTTTTTCTAAAAAAATTTTTTATAATTTCAATTAAAAAATTGACAACCCAATAAATACTAAAAGCTGATAAAAATAATATACACCAAAAACCAGATATAGTTGTAAGTAAAAAAATTAAAAATCCCAAAAGTTTAATTATCATATAAATTTTGATTTTTTTATATAATTTCGTAAAAAAATTACAAAATGATTTCTAAATATAGAGTAGAAAGAGATACTTTAGGCGAAGTTAAAGTTCCTATTGATAAATATTGGGGAGCACAAACAGAAAGATCCAGGAATAATTTTAAGATAGGAAGAAAAAGCAGTATTCCAATAGAAATTATTCGTTCTTTTGGTATTCTGAAAAAAGCTACAGCTTATGCTAATTTTTATTTTGGTATTTTATCTAAAAAAAAAAAAGATTTGATAGAGAAAGTTTGTGATGAAATTATAAGTGGTAAATTGGATGATCATTTTCCTTTAGTTATATGGCAAACTGGATCTGGAACTCACACGAATATGAATGTTAATGAAGTTATATCAAATAGATCTCATGTTTTAACAGGTGGAAAACTTGGGATAAGTAAATCTTATATTCATCCTAATGATGATGTTAATATGTCTCAATCATCCAACGATACTTTTTCCACTGCAATGTACATAGCTTGTTATAAAAAATTAGTAGAAAAAACTATTCCTGCTATTAGAAAATTAAGAGATTCTCTAGAAAAAAAAGCGAAATTATTTCGAAATATTATAAAAATAGGAAGAACTCATCTTATGGATGCTACACCTATAACGTTAGGACAAGAATTTTCAGGCTATGTATCTCAGATAAATCATGGATTAAATTCTGTTGAAAAAACTTTATATTCTCTTTCTGAGTTAGCTATAGGAGGAACAGCAGTAGGTACGGGTTTAAATTCTCCAAAAGGATATGATGTCAAAGTTACAGAATATATAAGTAAATATACAGGATATCCCTTTAAAGCATCAAGTAATAAGTTTTCATCTTTAGCATCTCATGATGCAATGGTAGAATCTCATGGTGCAATTAAACAAATTGCAGTATCTTTGATAAAAATATCGAATGATATACGATTTTTATCTTCTGGGCCAAGATCAGGAATTGGAGAAATTTTTATTCCAGAAAATGAACCTGGATCTTCTATTATGCCTGGTAAAATAAATCCTACACAATGTGAATCTATTATCATGGTTTGCACACAAATTATAGGAAATGATATAACTATTTCAGTGGCAAATTCTTCCGGAAATTACGAATTAAATGTTTCTAAACCATTAATGAGTTATAATTTATTACAATCTTCTAATCTTATTGCAGATTCTTGCAAATCTTTTTCTTCATTATGTGTAGAAGGAATTAAACCAAATTATTTAAAAATAAAAGAATTATTAGATAAATCTTTGATGTTAGTTACTGTGTTAAATACTCATATTGGTTATGAAAAATCAGCAAATATAGTAAAATCAGCCTATAAAAGAAATACAACATTAAAAGAAGAAGCTGTTAGATTAGGATATTTAACTACTGAAGAATTTGAAAAAATAGTAGACCCATCTAAAATGATATAATGAATTAATTGAAAAAAAGATCATCAACATTTTTGTTGATATATTTTGCGATCATTTTTTCTGATATAGAATAAATTTTAGATAATTTATTTAAAATAACTTTTAATCTACTGGGTTCATTTCTCTCTCCTCTAAAAGGATATGGAGATAAATATGGAGAGTCTGTTTCTAGTACGATATTCTTTATTGATATTTTATGTAAAAATTCATCAATGTGATTATTTTTAAAAGTAATAATACCTCCAATTCCAAGTTTCATACCTAAATCTGTAATTATTATAGCTTCTTTTAAATTACCAGAAAAACAATGGAAAACGCCTTTACTATAAGAATTATTTTCTAATATTTTAATAACTCTATGAAAAGAATTCCTGCAATGAATTATTATTGGTAATTTATTTTCTTTTGCTAATTTTATTTGATTTACAAATGCATATTCTTGTTCAATAAGAAATTTTTTGTTAAAATGTAAATCTATACCCGTTTCTCCTATAGAAATAAAACGATGTTGATTTAGATATTTTTTTATATTATTCAATTCTATTTCTATAGTTTTTGGAAAAACGTTATTAGGATGTAATCCTATCATTGGAAAACAAATATTTGGATATTTGTTTTCCAATTCTATCATATCAGAAATGGAAGAACTACTTATAGAAGGAAGAAAAAATCTGTTTATACCTTGATTCATTGCTCTTTTTATTACATGATGAATATCATTTTTAAATTCTTTCATGTATAGATGAGCATGAGTATCGGTTATTTTCATGTATGTATAAATTTAATAATATTTTTATTGTTTATGAAAGCTTATTTATTTCCTGGTCAAGGATCACAATTTCCCGGTATGGGTAAATATCTGTATAAAAAATCTACTTTAGCAAAAAAATTATTTCGTTTGGCAGATGAAATATTAGGATTTCGAATGACATCTATAATGTTTAATGAAACAAAAATTCTTTCAGAGAATACAGAATATATACAATTAGCAATTTATATTTATTCAGTAATAAAAACAAAAATATTAAATAATTTTGATCCAGATATGGTTGCTGGTCATTCTCTTGGAGAATTTTCGGCTTTAGCATCTGTGGATGTTTTTTCTTTTGAAAAAGGATTATTTATGGTTAATCAAAGAGCGAAATTAATGCAAAAAATTTGTAAATCTACAGAAGGAGAAATGGCGGTTATTTTTGGTTTAAAAGATGAAATTGTAGATTTTCATTGCAAAATAGATAAAGGAATAGTAGTACCATCTAATTACAATTGTCCTGGACAATTAGTAATATCTGGAGAACGTAAAGCAGTAAGAAGAGTTTGTAAAACTTTGGAAAATATTGGAGCTAAAAAAATATTTATACTTCCTCTTCATGGGGCTTTTCATTCTCCTATTATGGAACCAGCAAAAAAAAAATTTAAAAAAATTATAGATAAAATATCTTTCAAAGATTCTAAATGTCCAATTTATCAAAATGTTAATGCTCAACCTGTTATAAAATCATTAGATATAAAAAATAATCTTATAAAGCATTTTACTTATCCAGTAAAATGGAAACAGTCTATAGAAAATATGATTAATAATGGTGCGCTATCATTTATTGATATAGGTCCAGGAAATATTTTAAGTGGTTTAATGAAAAAAATTTTAATAAAAAGATAATGTATTTTTATAAAAATTTTTTTTACAGTCATGGTAAATTGCTATTAACAGGAGAATATTTGATTTTATGTGGAGGCATAGGATTAGCCTTGCCTACAATAAAAGGGCAATCTTTAACAATTTTTGGTAAGAATTTTTTATCTTCCATTTTACATTGGAGAAGTTATGATGAAATTAATAAACTTTGGTTTGAAGTTGTATTTCGTCTTCCCTATCTGGATATAGTTTATCATACTGATAAAAAAATAACAATTAAATTGAGAGATCTTCTACTAAAATCTTTAAAAATTAAAAATGATTTTTTAAATAATCCTTTTGGATTTTTCGTAAAAACAAATTTAGAATTTCCAAGAAATTGGGGGTTAGGTAGTAGTTCTACTTTAATTAACAATATAGCAAAGTGGGCAAAGATAAACCCACATTTATTATTGGGAAAATATTTTCCTGGAAGTGGATATGATATTTCTTGTGTTTCTGTATCTAAACCAATAATTTATAAATTATCTAATAAAAAACCATGTATAATTCCTATTAATTTCGATCCTCCATTTAAAGAAAAATTATTTTTTTTACATTTAAACAAAAAGAAAAATACTTGTGATGGAATAGAATTTTTTCATTCCATCACAAGTATTTCCAGCAAAAATATTGAATCTATATCTTCTATAACTTTAAAATTACCTTTTTGTAAGACATTAATTGAATTTGAAAAATTACTATTTATACATGAAATGATTATATCCGAAACACTTAATATTCCTACTATTAAGGAGATTTATTTTCCAGACTACTTAGGACTAGTAAAAAGTTTAGGGGCATGGGGTGGTGATTTTGTTTTGATAAGTTATAGAAAGGGTATGAAAAATTATTTTTCAGAAAAAGGATTTCATACAATTATATCATTTGACGAAATGATATTATAATATAAATCAAAAACTAATGATGATGATATTTTTTTTAAAAAATAGTGCGGGCGAAGGGAGTCGAACCCTTATACCTATATAGGCATCAGATCCTAAGTCTGACGTGTCTACCAATTCCACCACGCCCACAAAAATATTATGATTTTAATCCATATAGCATCATATTTTTTATTTATTATATTTAAATAAAAAAAAACCTTAGGAAATAAATTATTTTAACATTTTTTATAAAGTAAGGTCTTACTTTCAGACAAAAAATACCAAAAATGAATAATGGTATGGTATTATATATATATTAATTTAATTTTTTAATAATAGTTATTTTATGGTGTAATGGTTATTCCCAAAAAGTTAATTTTAAATAATAATATCAATATCACATAAATACATGAATAATATTTCATCCAAAACTTATTATTTTGTGAAAAAGTTATAATAGTTTTCCAATAGAGATTTTTATTTGTTGTTATTTGCATTTATTATAACTTTTTAGTTATCAACAACAAAAAAAAATCCAAAAGGATTATAAAAAATAATTTTTAGGAAATATTATTTCTTTTTATGTCTATTTTTCCTATTTCTTTTTTTTCTTTTATGGGTAGCAATTTTACGTCTTTTTCTTTTTCTTCCGTTTGGCATAATAATTTTCAATCGTTATTGTTTCATATGATAACATCATTATTTTTTAATAGGAACATTTTTCTTCACTAATTCGGTGAAAGATTTTGCAGGTTTAAATGCAGGTATATTATGCGCAGGAATTACTATAGACATATCTTTAGATATATGACGTCCAAGTTTTTTTGCTCTATATTTAATAATAAATGATCCAAATCCTCTTAGATAAACATTTTCTCCCGATGTTAAGCTCTGTTTTATTTTTTTCATAAATGTTTCTATCACCTTTTGCGTGTCAATTCTCTCAGATCCAGTTTCTGATATGATTTCTGTTATTATATCTGCTTTTGTCATGTTTAATCATTATATCGAATAACAAAATTCGTTTTCTGTTTTCCTAAATATAGGAATTTTTTATAAAATTGCTTTAAAATTTAATATGTCATGGATTTATCTAAAAAAATAATAAATTGGTATAAGAATAATTATAGAAATCTACCTTGGAGAAATACAAAAAATCCATATTGGATATTAGTTTCAGAATTTATGTTGCAACAAACAAAAGTGTCTCAAGTAATAAAATATTATTACAGTTTTATCAAAGAATTTCCGAATCTAGAGAAATTAGCTCAAGCAAATGAAAAAGATGTTTTAAAAAAATGGGAAGGTTTAGGTTATTATTCTAGAGCTAGAAATTTACATTCCTTTGCTAAAGAATTAATTAAAAAAAAAATGAGTTTCCAAAAAAGTATGAAAGTTTAATAAAATATAAAGGAATAGGTCCTTATATAGCTTCTGCTGTTGTTTCCATATGTTTTAATCAAATAATACCAGCTATAGATGGAAATGCATGTAGAGTTTTTTCAAGATATTTGGGAATAAATAAAAATATTAAATCTGAGAAAACAAAAAAGATAATAAGAAATATCATCATAAAAATGATGAAAAACTGTAAATATCCAGGTATTTTTAATCAATCTATTATGGATTTAGGTTCTATTTTATGCACTTATAAAAAACCAAAATGTTTATTTTGTCCAATAAAAAATTCTTGTTTTTCTGCCAAAAATGGAACCGTAAATAAGTTTCCCGTAAAAATGACAAAAAAACATTCTATAAAAAATAGGTTTTTTTATTATATTATTTTACATGATCATAATGGAAATATTTGTATACATAAAAGGTCAAAAAACGATATATGGAAAGGCCTTTATGAGTTTCCTTTAATAGAATCAGATAAAAATCTGAATTCTAAAAAAGAAATAATAGATCTAGTTTGGAATAGATTTAATTTAAATTATTATAATGATATCATTTATAAAATCAAACATAAATTAACTCATCAAAACTTATTAATTCAATTTTTGAATTGCAAAATTTTACAAAAGGAATTTAATAAAAAAAAATTTTTGAAAAGATTTATTTTTATTCCGAATAATAAAATAAAAGAGTATCCGTTTCCACGTCCTATTATATTGTTTTTTAAATATAACAAAAACATGATTTAATTTTTTCGAAAAAAATTCATCAAAATTTAATCTTTTGGAAAAAGAATCTTCGACGAATATTTTCTTAGAAAATGCTATATATTTAGTCCTTTATTTTATAATAATAATAATACTTATACTATTTTCTGCATTGATATCTGGTTCAGAAACCGCTTTTTTTTGCATGAAAAAAAAAACTGTAGATAAAGAAATAAAAAAAAACTTCTATAAAGGAAATATTGTATTAAAAATTTTAAAAAATAAAAAAAAACTATTAGCTACAATATTAATATCTAATAATTTTTCTAATATTGGTATTGTAATACTAATTACTTACTTAATAGAATTTTTAAAAGATAAATTTTTTATTACTTATGATCAATATTCTATTATTTCTATCAATTTTATTTTAGAATTATTCTTTCTAACTTTTATTTTACTTTTATTTGGAGAAATAATTCCTAAGATATATGCAAGTAAAAATAATTTTAGTTTTGCTATATTAATGTCTAAACCTCTTATTTTTCTTAGTAAAGTTTTATACCCTATTAGCAGAATATTGATTTTTATATCTAAAATCATAGAAAAAAAATTATTAAGAAAAAAAAACGCATTTTCGGTAGAAAAATTATCAAAAGCTTTACAAATAACGTCATATAATAAAAAAAATATTAAAGAAAGTCAATTTTTACAAAGAATAGTTAATTTTGGTAAAACAGAAATACATCAAATTATGACTCCTAGAATTGATATGTTTGCTTTGAACAGCAATACATCTTTTGATGAAGTATTAAAATATGTTCGTAATCATGGATATTCTAGAATACCAATCTATAAAGGAGGAATTGATGATATAGAAGGAGTTCTTTATGCAAAAGATCTTCTTCCATTTATTTATAAAAAATATTTTAATTGGATACAATTAATTCATCCTCCTTTTTTTGTACCAGAAAAAAAAAAGATAGATGATCTTCTAAGTGATTTTAAAAAAAGAAAAATACATTTAGCTATTGTAGTTGATGAATACGGAGGTACTTGTGGATTAATAACTTTAGAAGACGTTATTGAAGAAATAGTAGGAGATATTATTGATGAATTTGATGAAGAAGATATGTCTTATTCTAAATTGAATAATAATAATTATTTATTTGACGGTAAAACTTCTTTAATCAATTTTTATCGTATTATGGATATAAAAGAAGAAATTTTGTTTGAAAAAAAGAAAGGAGATGCAGATACTCTAGGAGGATTTATAATGGAAATAAATAAAGAATTCCCAAAAAGTAAACAGAAAATTTATTTTCTGAACTATTCTTTTATTATTAAAAGTATTGAGAATAAAAGAATAAAAACTATAGAAGTAATAAGAAAATAATTAGTAATTTTCATTTTTACAAAAAAAAACTATACAAATACAATAATCAATATGATGAAATATTTTCATAAAAAATTTAGAAAAATTTATTCTTTTATCATTATAATAACAGCGATAACACTGGTTATATATTTTTTTTTTGGAAAATATTTATTAAAAATTCATTAGAAAAAAAAGCATTAACAGAATTAATTTACGCTCAACAATATCTTTTTCAAGGAGAAATAAATAAAGCTTTGAACAAAAAAAAAACAAAAGTTAATTACCTAGGATTTTTAGGAATATTATCTAAATATCCTTCTACTAAAGCAGGAAATATTTCTAAATATTATGCAGGGGTTTGTTATTATCAACTAGGTAATTATAAAAAATCTATAAAAATGATGGAAAGTTTTTCCGCTAAAGATGATATTCTTTTATCATCTATTAAATATGGATTTATAGGTGATGCTTTTAGTCAAATTGGGAACAATAAAGAAGCTTTGAAAAATTATATTAAAGCAGCAGAAATAAAAGAGAATGAACTAACAACACCACTTTATTATTATAAAGCAGCATTACTAGATTTTTATATGAAAAGATATAAACATTCAAAATATTTATTGAAAAAAATAGAAATAAACTATCCTTTTTTCTTATATAAAAAAAATGTAGAAAAGTATCTTATGTTTATCAAAAATAAATTAAAAATTTCTTTTTATGAAAAAAAACCTAATTATTCATTGAATTTTAATAAAATTAAAAAATAGAAATTTTCTAAACTTTTCATATTTTTATTCCTTTTTTATGAAATATCATCAAATTACAAAAATATTGTATGATATTTTATTTCAATTATTCCTAATAATCCTAATAATAGAGAATAAAAACTTATAAATAAATTTTTTAATCAATACAGGTATATTATGTAATAATAGTATAAAAAAGTAGTAGAATATCTTTGAATATATTCAAGGAATAAAAAACGTAAATTTGAATGAAATATGATATAACACAGAATAAAACAATATATTTTTATCGTTTGTTCAGGTGCTCAAAAGAATATAAATAAGGTGGTAATAAAATAAATAATATTTTATATTATTATAATGATGGAATAAAACATTATATATTATATCATTTTCTATATTTTATTTTTAGAAAATCTATAGAATGAATAAAAATGTTATTAAAATTTTACCTAAAAATGTTATTAATCAAATTGCTGCAGGAGAAATTATAGAAAGACCATCTTCTGTTGTAAGAGAACTTCTAGAAAATGCAATAGATGCTAATGCAAAAAAAATTGACATTTTTATAAAAAATTCAGGGAAGACATTAATTCAATTAGTAGATGATGGAGATGGAATGAGCTCAAATGATGCAAAAATGAGTATTCAGAAATTTGCTACTTCAAAAATTAATAGTGCAGATGATCTTTTCAAGATTAATACAAAAGGATTTAGAGGTGAAGCTTTATCTTCTATAGCACTTATTTCCGAATTAGAAATACAGACTAAAAATAATGAAAATTCAGAAGGAATACATCTTTTTATAGAAGAAGGAAAAATAAAAAAAGAAATACCTATAAATATGTTGAGAGGAACAAGAATTTTTGTGAAAAATATTTTTTCTAGATTTCCAGTTAGAAGAAAATTTTTAAAAACTTCTCAAATAGAATTTATTCATATACTTAACGAATTTTATAAAATAGCTATTTCTCACAGAGAAATAGCATATCGTTTTTTTCATAATGAAAAAATACTTTTTTATTTCAAGGAATCTTCCTTAAAAAAAAGAATAAAAGAAATTTTTAAAAATGAAAATACAATATTAACACCTATTTTAATAAAAAAAAATAAATTTTTCATTAAAGGATTTATTAGTTTTCCAAATTCATCTACAAAAAAAGGAGATAGATTATTAGTAGTTAATAAACGTTGTGTAAAACATCTTTATTTACAAAAAGAAATAATTCATGCTTATAATGGTTTTATAAAAAATTTTAATACGATATCTTATTTTATTTTTATCGAAATAGATCCAAAATTAGTCAATTGGAATGTTCATCCTGCAAAAAAAGAAGTAAAATTAGATAAAGAAGAAACAATAAGTTATTTGATTAAACAGGAAATAAAAAATGTTTTATTCCAACAATACAAAATTGAAAATATAAAAGATAAAGAATTAAAAGACTATGATATATTATCTTCTTTTCATTCTTCTACTACTAATAATAAAATGAATTTGTTATTAGAACATGATAATTCATATTTTTTTAATTCAGGAATACATGAGCAAATATTTCAATTAAAGTATTTGCTACATCAAGACGATAAAAAATATTATATTAATTCATATATTAAACTTCATAATTATATTTTGCATAAAAAAAAAATAAAAACGATTCAAATATATCGTAAATATGTAATATTTGAATCAAACAATGAAAATATGATAGTGGTAGATCAACATAGAGCACATAAAAATATATTGTATAATTTTTTTTATTCAAAAAAATTAATTATTCAAAAATTATTTTTTCCATTAAAGATAAAACTATCAGAAAAAGAGTTGATTTATTTGAATAATATTAGAGAATGCCTAAAAAAATTAGGTTTTTATTTCTACATAAAAAATAAATCAGTTTATTTATATACTATTCCTGATAATATTCATCAGAATTCATTGAAAGAAATATTTAAAAATGTACTAAATTTTAGTTTAAAAGAAAAAAATAAAAAAAATAAAGATATACTCATAAAATCTATATCTGATTCAGCATCCATAAAATATGGAGAAAAACTAAATCATGATCAAATGGAATGTTTGATTAGAGATTTTTTTTATTGTAAAAATTATAATTATTCTTATACAGAAGGTCCTGTATTTTTCATAGTAAACGAAAAAATATTTAAAAAAAAGTGAATATTTATACAAATTTTAATTCAGATGCTGTAAAACATTTAATCAGTATAAATATACTTATATATACAGCTACATTTGTTTTTTCACAATATAAAATAGAAAGTTTGATGTCTTTATATCATCCTTTGGATGAACGATTCGAGTTATATCAAATTATAACTCACATGTTTGTACATTCTAAAAGACTTTTTCTACATATAATTTTCAATATGTTAGCATTATTTATGTTTGGAGGTCAATTAGAAACTTTATTAGGAATAAAAAGATTTATGATAGTTTATTTTTTATCAGGATTTTTAGCTGCATTATTACAAATAATTTTTAATACAAGTGTTATGTATTATTTTTTACATACTTTAGATTTTTCGGAAGCTAGAAAAACATTAGATTATTTAAATGAAGAACAAAAAATAACTATTTATAGTTCAATGTATTCTCCTATGATGGGTGCTTCTGGTGCTATAAGTGGAGTAGTTGGAGCTTTTGCTAGATTTTTTCCAGAACATAAAATTTTTATATTACCTTTTCCATTTCCTATCGCTGTAGAAAAAGCTATTATGATTTTTATTTTTGGAAGTTTTTTATCTTCCATTCTAAATTTAGCACCTGGAGTAGCACATTTTGCTCATATTGGAGGTATTTTGTCTGGTTATTTTATAGGAAGTTTTTTTTTAAAAAAAGGAAATGATTTATTTTTTTAAATAATCATTATTTTTTTTATTGAAAAAAAAATATATAAATGAAAATAAAATAAATAAGGATAAATAAGATTTATTATTATCTATTGTTGTCATAATACGGTTCCAACGAAATTTCCAATGAAATATATTCATTGGATGTTCACGATTCCAATCGATACTCATCCATATAAATACTGGTTTTCCTACTATGTGATCTTCTGGAACAAATCCCCAATAACGAGAATCAAAAGAATTATGTCTATTGTCTCCAATCATGAAATAATAATTTTTTTTAATTTTATAATTTTTTCCTAAAATATTGTGATTTATTTTTTTTTCTCCTTCATAATTAGATATTTCATTATAAATATGCAAATTTTCCGAATTTATTTTCATAGTATCTCCTTTTTTAGGAATATATAATGGGCCAAAAAAATCTCTATTCCAACCAAACTTATTTGAAAATATTATCGAATCGTCTTTATATTCTTTTGGTTGAGTATTTTTTTTTAAAAAAACTATATTATCAAATAATTTTTCTATTTTTTTTGCTTGTTCTTCTGTCAACATTATCTGATAGTAATATTCATTTTTATTTTCTCCAATAAAATCAATATCTTCAATATCCATATTTTCTTTTAAAAATTCTATATTTAAAGGAATATTATCAGTTTTTACAAAATAGGATTTTTCTATTTTATTTAGCAAATATTTATCTTCTCTATGGTTATTGATAAATAAAATTCCTTTTTTAATACAAATAGTATCTCCTGGAAGTCCTACACAACGTTTTACATAATGATCTTTTCTATCTAATATTTTATGGTTTATATCTTTAGGAAAATTAAAGACAACAATATCATTCCTTTGTATAGTTTTTATGAAAGGTAAACGAAAATATGGAAATTTGATATAAGAAAAATAAGATTTGATACCCAGTATATTATTGTGGCAGAAAGGAATATATATAGGAGATACAGGCATTCTTAGTCCATAATGGATTTTACTAACTAAGATAAAATCTCCTACAAGTAAACTTTTTTCCATAGAAGAAGTTGGAATAACAAATGGTTGAATGATATAAGCATGTGTTACCAACGATAGTATTACAGCTAACAATATTCCTGTATTATTATTTTCTATTTTTTTTTCATTATCATTTTTATTTTCAATGTCAGTTTTTTTAAAAAAATTGATATAATAAATATATAGACCTGCAGAAAGAAAGAAAATTATAATTTTCTTTCTTTCTGTTTTATACAAAAAATAAATTAGATCCATCCATAAAATAAAAAGTAGAATGATACTTGTTAATGGTATAAATAAAAGAAAAATATACCATACGGGTTTATGTATTTTTTTTAAAAGAATAAAAATATTGTATATAGGAATAAGTAGTTTCCAATAACTAATTCCAAATTTTTTATAAAAATTACAAGTTCCTAAAACATGAATAACATGTAAAAAAAGCAAAAAAATGCCACTGGATATAAAATATTGTAGCATATAGTATATATTATAATAATATTATTATAATAATAAACAATTTTATTGTATTCCTAATACTTCTTTCATAGAAAAAATTCCTTTTTTATTTATAATCCATTCTGCAGCAATAACAGATCCAAAAGCAAATCCTTCTCTATTATAAGCCTTATGTAAAATTTCTATTTTATCTATATTGGATTTATATGTAACAGTGTGATTACCTGTTACATTTTTCATTCTTTTCGAAAGAACTAATATTTGATCTTGATTTGTTCTTTTTTTATCTAAAATCCATGTTTTTTTCATATTATTATCAATAATATTTTTAACTAAAGATAAAGCTGTTCCACTAGGTTTATCCATTTTATCTAAATGATGAACTTCATTTATTGTTACTTCGTAATCTTTAGTATATGGACACATTAATTTTGATAATTTTTTATTTATTTCGAAAAATATGTTCATACCAATACTGAAATTAGAAGAATAAAGAAAAGATCCATTTTTTTCTTTACATATTTTTTTAATAGTTTCCATTTTATCTAACCATCCTGTAGTTCCACATACAACAGGTATGTTATTTTTTATACAAATTTTTACATTATCAAAAGCAGAATTAGGTTGACTGAATTCTATTACTACATCTAAATTAGATTTTCTCAACAAAGAATCTGTTGGTGTAGCATCATAACATAATGAAATATTATGATTTCTGTATTTTGCTATTTTTTCTATAGTACGACCCATTTTTCCATATCCTATTATACCTATATTCATTCATGTGTTATTTTTAATTATTTATCAAAAGTAGTTGAAAAAATATAAAGATTTATATTTTCAAAAATTTGAATACATTGCATAATACATAAATAATAACCCACGTGGTGGAATTGGTAGACACGCCACTTTGAGGTGGTGGTATCCGTTTTAGGATGTGCTGGTTCAAATCCAGTCGTGGGTACAAAATGTTGTTCATAATGTTTTTATTTTTTTATATAAGAATACGAAATAAGTCTGGATTTTTATTTAAATATTGAAAATGAACTCTGTATTGTTTCATTCTTCCTAATAATTCAGAAAAATCATTTTTATTGGATAATTCTATTCCTATAACAGCTGGGCCCTCTTCTTTAGAGTTTTTTTTGGAATACTCAAAGTAAGCAATATCATCTTTTGGTCCTAGAATATTATTCACAAATTCTCTGAGTGCTCCAGCTCTTTGTGGAAATTTTACAATAAAATAATGTTTTTTTTCTTCATATAAAAGAGATCTTTCCCTTATTTCTTCTGTTCTAGTTATATCATTATTTCCTCCGCTTAAAATACAAACAATAGTTTTTCCTTTTATATTTTTTGAATAAAAATCCAAAGCAGCTATAGAAAGTGCTCCAGCTGGTTCTGCAACAATAGCTTCTAAATTATACAGATCTAAAATAGTGGTACAAACTTTTCCTTCTGGTACGATTTGTATATCATGCAGTATTTCTTTGCAAATATTAAAATTTAACTTTCCTACTTTTTTAACAGAAGCTCCATCAATAAATCTATCTATTGTTTTCAATTCTATAATATTACCTTTTTTTAGGGATAAACTCATAGAAGGTGCTCCTTTAGGCTCTACCCCTATAATTTTTGTTTTAGGACTTGCTATTCTAAAATGACTACCGACTCCAGAAGCTAATCCTCCTCCTCCAATAGGAATAAAGATATAATCTATATTTTTTGATATAGATTGTTGTAAAATCTCTAAACCTACAGTAGCTTGTCCTTCAATAATTTTTATATCATCAAAGGGATGAATAAAAACTTTTTTATTATTTTCACAATCCTTCATAGCTTCATAACTCACTGCATCAAAAGTATCTCCACTGAGAATAATCTCAATATTTTGTTTGCCAAACATTTTAACTCTCTCTACTTTTTGTTTAGGAGTAGTGCTGGGCATATAAATTTTTCCTAATATTTTTAATATATTACATGAATAAGCAACTCCTTGTGCGTGGTTTCCAGCACTTGCGCAAACAATTCCATTTTTTAACTCTGTATTAGACAAACTAATTATTTTATTATATGCGCCTCTGATTTTGTATGAACGTATAATTTGTAAATCCTCTCTTTTTAGAAAAATATTTGCCTGATATTTTTCTGATAAAAGCAAATTTTTTTGTAGTGGAGTTTCATGAATAATATTATTCAGTAAATTTTTAGCTTTAATGATTTCCTTATAAGAAGGAAAATATTTATTATAATTCAATATATTTTCAATTAATAATACAAAAAATTAAGATTCTTTTTTTTCCGGTCTAAGATTTCGAATTGTAGTTCCTACTTTCCATAGTTCACTTTCTCTAAGGTGTTTCAATTCTTTTTCTAATTTATTTCTGTAATCTTTTTCAAGATTGGATTTTATAATTCTTTCAGCTTCTTTACCTGAAGAAACTTCATGATATAATTCACGAAATACTGGTAACGTAGCATCTCTAAATTTTTTCCACCAATCTAAAGCACCTCTTTGTGCAGTAGTAGAACAATTAGCGTACATCCAATCCATTCCATTTTCTGAAACCAATGGCATCAAACTTTGAGTAAGTTCTTCGACTGTTTCATTGAAAGATTCTGAAGGAGAATGTCCTTTATCCCTTAATATTTGGTATTGTGCTGCAAAAATACCTTGTATAGCTCCCATCAAAGTTCCTCTTTCACCAACCAAATCGGAATATACCTCATTTTTGAAATTTGTTTCAAACAAATAGCCAGATCCTATTCCTATACCAATAGATATAGTTTTTTTTAAACAATTACCACTATAATCTTGATAAATTGCATAGCTAGAATTAATACCTTTACCTTCTTTAAATAATCTTCTTAAACTAGTTCCTGACCCTTTAGGTGCTACTAAAAATATATCTATATTTTTAGGTGGATATATTCCTGTTTTTTCACAAAATGTTAAACCAAATCCATGTGAAAAGTATAAAGAATTTCCATTATCAAGAAACTTACAAAGAGTTGGCCAAAAAGATATTTGTCCCGCATCTGATAGTAAATACATAATTATTGTTCCTCTTTGAGAAGCTTCTTCAAGAGAAAAAAGACTTTTTCCTTCTATCCATCCATCTTTTAAAGCTTTTTCCCAAGAAAAAGAATTTTTTCTTTGACCTACTATTACTTGAAATCCATTATCTCTAAGATTCATAGATTGTCCAGGGCCTTGAACTCCATATCCTAGTACAGCTATAACTTCTTTTTTTAGTATATCTCTAGCTTTGGATAAAGAAAATTCTTCTCTTGTTACAATATTTTCTTCTACAGGTCCAAATTTTACTTTCATAATTTTTAATTATTTATTTAATAATATTTTTAATTAAGATGTTGCTAATGGCAAATCTATTTTTTTCCAAGAATTTTTTTTAGAATTTTTATTTTCTATTTTGTAGTAATAAACATGAATAACTCCAATTAATTTTTCAATTAATTTTTTTACTTTAATTAATTCTTTTTCTTTAGATTCTAAATCTATAATATGTTGAAAATGAGATTTGCTTCTATCAATAGAAACGTTAATATGATTAGTTTTTAAATTTCTACGATTTAGTATAATAAGTATTCTACTTAATAATCTCGTATCATCTTCTCCTAAAATTATTATTCTGAATTTATTTTGCATATTATAATGTTTTTGTTTATGTTAAACGAATTTCGTCTACAGATGATCCTGCAGGAATCATAGGAAAAACGTTATCCTCTTTTTCTACTATGACTTCTAATAAAAAAGCATTTTCATTAGATAATGCCTTGTTTATAGATTCTCCTAGTTTATTTCTATCATTTATTCTTTCTGCATCTATATTATATGCATTAGCTATTTTTATAAAGTCAGGATTTACTAATTCTGTACATGAATAACGTTTATCAAAAAAAAGTTGCTGCCATTGACGTACCATTCCCAAAAAATTATTATTTAGCAAAATAATTTTCACAGCAATATTGTTTTGTAAAATAGTACCCATTTCTTGTATTGTCATTTGTATTCCTCCATCTCCCACTATACAAATAACTTGTCTATTTTTTGATCCTAGTTTTGCTCCAATAGCAGCTGGAAGTGCAAATCCCATAGTGCCTAATCCACCAGAGGTTATTTGACTTTTTTTACAAGAGAAATCAAAATATCTTGAAGCTATCATTTGGTGTTGTCCTACATCTGTTACAAGTATTGCATTTTTTTCTTTATACTTATTAATCCATTTGATAACTTCCCCCATGGTTAGACCTTTCTTAGTTGGATACATATCATTTTTTATTACTTCTATTTTTTCTTTTTCTTTCAGGTAAAAGAATTGATTAACCCATTCTTCATGACTAGATTTATTAACATAAAAAACTAGTTTTTTCAAAGAAATTTTACAATCTCCAAGTATTGGTATGTGACATGATATATTTTTATTTATTTCAGAAGGATCAATTTCTAAATGAATTATTTTTGCATTTTTAGCATATTTATTCACATCTCCAGTAACACGATCGTCAAAACGCATTCCTACAGAAATTATAAGATCACATTGATTGGTTAAAATGTTTGGAGCATAATTACCATGCATACCTAACATTCCTACATACAAATAATGACTACTAGACAATGCACCCAAACCTAACAATGTACTAGCTACTGGAATACCTGTTTTTTCTACAAATATTTTGAATTCATCCTCTGCTTTTGCCAAAATGACACCCTGTCCAACTAAAATCATAGGTTTTTTTGCGATATTTATTAAATCTGCCGCTTCTATTATTTTATTTTCTTCTATACAAGGATATGGATGAAAATTTTCTATATATTCAAAATGTTGATTATAATTAAATTCAGATTTTTTAGTCTGAGCATCTTTAGTAATATCTATTAAAACTGGACCTGGTCTACCTTTTTTTGCTATAAAAAAACCTTTTTGAATAGATTTGCAAATATTTTTTGCTTCTAGAACTTGAATATTCCATTTAGTTACAGGAATAGAAATATCTATAATATTTGTTTCTTGAAAAGCATCAGTTCCCAGTAGATGAGATGATACTTGTCCAGTGATACAAACAATTGGAGTACTATCTATTAGTGCATCAGCTAGTCCAGTAATTAAATTAGTAGCTCCAGGTCCTGATGTAGTGAAACATACACCTATTTTTCCTGTAGCTCTAGCATAACCTTGTGCAGCATGAATCGATCCTTGTTCATGCCGCATTAAAATATGGGATATAACATTCAAATAATCATGTAAAGAATCATATATAGGCATAATAGCACCTCCAGGGTATCCAAAAATGTATTCTACTTTTTCATGTAAAAGTGTTTTTATTACTATTTCTGAACCAGATAAAAATTCTTTTACTACCATAATAGATTAATAATATATTAATTAGTCATATTAGTTAGTCAGTAATACATCCTTTATCCGCTGGAGATACTGTTTTTATATATTTATATAAATAGCCTTGTTTAATTTTTAATAAAGGAGGATTCCATAATTTTTTTCTTTTATCTATTTCTTCTTTTTTTATTTCAAGATTAATAGTATTATTTTCTGCATCTATTTTTATAAAATCTCCATTTTTTATTAGGGATATTAATCCTCCAGATTCAGCTTCTGGGGTAATATGACCTACGACAAATCCATGTGATCCTCCTGAAAATCTTCCGTCTGTTATAAGAGCTACATTTTTTCCTAATCCTGATCCCATAATATAAGATGTTGGTTTTAACATTTCTGGCATTCCAGGTCCTCCTTTTGGTCCTACATATCTGATAACAATAACACTCCCCTGTTTTATTGTATTATTTAATATAGCTTTGTTAGCTTCTTCTTCTGAATCAAAAACTTTTGCTTTTCCGCGAAACATGGTCCCTTCTTTTCCTGTTATTTTAGCAACAGCACCTTTTGGTGATATATTTCCATACAAAATTCTAATATGTCCATTTTTTTTAATAGGATTTTCTACAGGAAAAATAATTTTTTGATTAAACGTTATATCTGGAACATTTTTCATATTATCGTATAATGTTTTTCCAGTAACAGTTAAACAATCTCCCAATAAAATTCCTTTTTTTAATAAATATTTTATGATTACCGGCATACCACCTATATGCATATGTATATCTTCCATAAGAAAATCTCCACTGGGTTTTAAGTTTCCTATAAGAGGAATTTGATCACTAATTTTTTGAAAATCTTTTAATGTAAGATTAATATTTGCGTATTTAGCAATAGCTAAAAAATGTAAAACTAAATTAGTAGATCCACCTAAGCACATAGCTAACTTTATTCCATTTTTTATAGAATCTTTAGTTACTATATCTTTAGGTTTTATATTTTTTTCTAATAGAATTTTAATATAATTAGAGGCTTTTTTACATTCTATTTTTTTATTTTCACTTGTTGATGGAGAAGAAGATGAATAAGGGAGCATCATCCCCATAGCTTCTAAAGCAGAAGCCATAGTATTTGCTGTATACATTCCTCCACATGCTCCTGGACCCGGACAAGAGTTTTTAACTATATTTCGATATTCTATATCGGATATTTTACATGTATTTTTTTTACCTAATGCTTCAAAAGAAGAAACGATATCCAATTTTTTTCCATTATAAAAACCTGAAGAAATACTCCCTCCATAAATAATAATAGAAGGTCTGTTTAATCTAAGTAAAGCAATCATAACTCCTGGAATATTTTTATCACATCCAGGAATAGCAATTACTCCATCATAATGATGAGAATCAACTACAGTTTCTATGCTATCTGCTATTAGTTCTCTAGATGGTAAAGAATATCTCATTCCTTTTGTACCCATTGTGATACCATCACTTACTCCAATAGTAGTAAATTGAAATCCGACTAAATTTTTTTTTATTATTGAATTTTTTACAATTTTTCCCATTGTATTCAAATGCATATTGCAAGGATTACCATCATACCAATTACTAACTATTCCTATTTGTGCTTTACCAAAATCTAAATCCTTCATTCCTGTAGCATATAACATAGCATGAGCTGCAGGTAAATCCGATTCATTTGTTATTTTTCTACTAAAATTATTAATTTCTTTTTCCATGAGATCTTTTATAAAATCAAAAAAACCCTACTGAACTTACGTTTTTTTCGAGTAGGGATGAAAAATATCATCTAATTATGAATTATAATAACTATATAATTATATAATATGCAAAAATATGAAAAAAATGGATAAGGTAAAATTTATTTACATTATTTTATTCATTATTTTTAATTTATTAGTAAATATATTGAAAAGTTTACAATTATAAATAAAACGAAGAGCTCATAATTAATAATAATTCAAAAAAAACCGTTTTTTTTGAATTAAAAAAAATTTTTATATAATTTTACTACGAAATAATTCCAGACCCTATCAATTCTTTTCCAAGGTACCAAACCGCAAATTGACCCTTTGTTATAGCAAATTGCATTTCATCAAACTCTATTAACATTCCTTTTTTGACTTTGTATAATTTTGATTTTTGTAAAGGTTGCCTATAACGTATTCTACACATAACATTCATTGTTTCTCCTTCATACATTACAAGATCTTCTCTTATCCAATGAATATCTTTTTCTAAAATAAATAAAAACTTATTATATAACCCCGGATGTTTTCTACCCATTCCTGTGTAAATAATATTTTCTTTAACATCAGTATCTATAATAAATAAAGGCTCCTTATAACCTCCCAATGATATCCCTTTTCGTTGTCCTTTAGTAAAAAATTGGGCACCTTTATGATGTCCTATAACTTTACCATATGATCTTTGATATTTTTTATATAAAAACAATTCTTCTTCTTCATAAAAAGAAGGTATCATCTGTTTTCTATAAATTTCAGAATTAGAATCAATATAGATGACGTCTCCTATTTTTGAGGAAATTTTTTGCTGAAGAAACTGATATAAGTTTATTTTACCTATAAAACATAAACCTTGAGATTCTTTTTTAAGTGCATTATATAATCTATTTTTTTTTGCTATTTTTCTAACTTGATTTTTAGTAAAATTTCCTAATGGAAAAATAGATTTTTTTAATTGATATTGATTTAACTGACACAAAAAATATGACTGATCTTTATTAGGATCTTCTCCCATGAAAAGACATTGGATGATTTTTTTATTTTTTATAATTTTTTTATTATTAACATAATGACCAGTAGCTATAAAATCAGCTCCTAAATCAATAGATTTTTCTAAAAAAACAGAAAATTTTATTTCTCTGTTACATAAAATATCTGGATTAGGAGTTCTACCCAATTTATATTCATTAAACATATAATCAATGACATGTTCTTTATATTCTTTTTTCATTTCTACTATTTGAAAAGGTATATTTAATTGTTGAGCAACTAGCATAGCGTCAATGCTGTCTTCTTTCCAAGAACATTGATTATTATAAATAGTATTTTCCCAATTATGCATAAATAAACCAATGACTTCATATCCTTTTCTTTTTAGTATTAAAGCCGCTACACTTGAATCTACACCTCCAGAAAGACCTATAACAACTCTTTGCATAAATTATTATTATATTTTTTTCCTAGGAAAAATTATTTATTCACTAATAATAAGTTTAGGAAAACATTTCTCTTACACGATCAAAAAAAGATTTTTCAAAATTTCCTGGATGAGGAAAAAAATTTTCATCTTTTCTCATTTTTTCAAAAAATTTTCTTTGTTCTTCGTTAATTTTTTTTGGTGTCCAAACGTTTACATGAATTAATAAACTTCCGTTACCATATCCATTAACATTAGGTAGGCCTTTATTTTTCAACCTTAAAGTCTTTCCTGATTGTGTTCCAGGATCTATTTTAATTCTAGCTTTTCCATTTATAGTTGGAACTTCTTTTACAGCTCCTAATATTGCATCAGGAAATGAAATATATAAATCATAATGTAAATTATTTCCCTCTCTTTTCAATTTTTCATGTGGAATCTCTTCTGTTATAATAATTAAATCACCAGGAATTCCTCCAAAAGGAGCTTCATTTCCTTTTCCAGAAATTTTTAACTGCATTCCTTTTGTAATACCTGATGGTATTTTAACCTGAACAAGTTCTTCTTCTTTTATTAATCCATCTTTATTAGCTCCATAAGGTATATTTTCTACATTTTTTCCTGTTCCATAACAAACATCACACTGTGAAGTAGTTTGCATTCTACCTAATATAGTATTTGTTATATGTGTAATTTGACCACTTCCATTACAAGATGAACAATCTTTAAATTTTATACCTTTGGCTACTTTTAATCTTTTTACTTTCACTTTTTTTTCTGTACCATTAGCTATTTCTTCTAATGAAAGTTTAACTCTTATTCTTAAATCACTTCCCTTAATAGTTCTAGATCTTGTAGTTCTTCCAAACCCAAAACTAGAAAAACCTTCTCCAAATGCATCAGAAAAAATATCTCCAAAATTAGTGAAAATATCTTCCATATTCATACCGGACGCTCCCCCTGGTGAACTACTTCCTCTTACACCTGAATGACCGAATTTATCATAACGCTGTCTTTTTTCTGAATCACTTAAAATTTCATAAGCTTCAGCAGCCTCTTTAAATTTCTCTTCAGCTTCCTTTTTATTATCTAAATTTTTATCCGGATGATATTTAATAGCTAATTTTCGATATGCTCTTTTAATTTCTTCTGAAGAAGCATTTCTAGAAACTCCTAAGACTTCGTAATAATCTTTTTTCATTATGAAGATAAAAATTATTTATTATTATTATTTTCCAGTAACAACTTTAGCATGTCTGATAACCTTTTCCTGAAGAATATATCCAGCTTCTATTATTTCTATAATTTTTCCTTTTAAATCTTCTGTGACAGCTGGTATCTGTGTAATGGCCTCATGAAAATCCGTGTTAAAATCATCTCCTTTTTTTATTTTTATTTTTTCTAATCCTTTTTCTTTTAAAATTTTAATAAATTTCTCTTGTATAAGAATAATTCCTTTAATAAGAAGTTCATCTTTAGATTTTTTTAATTCTTTTAACCCACGTTCAAAATCATCTAAAATTGGAATTAGGTCTATCATAATTTGTTCATGAACAGTTCTAAAAATATCAAATCTTTCTTTTTGAATACGTTTCTTATAATTTTCAAATTCTGCAAAAATACGTAAATATTTATTTTTTTCTTTTTCTAGTTCCTCTTTAATAATTTCCATTTCCTTTTTCAAGGATTCTTTTTTTTCTTTACAAATAGAAGAAGAATCATCATCAGAAACAATAAAAGATGGATCCTTTTTTTTTTCTATATTTTTTTTTTGATTGTTGTTCATAATATAAAAAATATTTTCACCATAATTCCTATGCTTAAGGAATTATTTTGCAAAATATTTGCCAATATTTATAATTATGTCATTATGACATTTTTTTTAATGAAAATAAAGGTTTGAAATTCAAACATTTTCTAATGTAGTTCATCCTATTTATTGCTATACTTTTTGCTTTTTTAGCTCCAGAAAAAAGAATTTTATCTAGTAATGATTTATTTTTGATAATGGAAAAAAATTTATTTCTTTCTGTAGAAAATTTATGAATTATTTCTTCATATAATGCCATTTTTGCTTCTGAATATCCATATCCACCTTTTACATATTTTTTTTTCATATTTTCTACTTTATTTTTTGGTGCCACTAATTTATATAAATACATTATATAATCTTTATTAGGATCAGGGTTTTTTTTTTCTTCCAAAGATTTACTATCTGTTTTTATATTCATAATTTGTTTTTTCAAAATTTCATCTGAAGAAAAAATATCAATGTAATTATTTTTTGATTTACTCATTTTAGAACCATCTGTTCCAGTAATAAACATAGATTTTTCCTGTAAAAAAGGATTAGGTAATGAAAATACTTTTTTTCCTATTTTTTTGTTAAAAAAATAAGCTATTCGACGTGCTATTTCTATATGTTGTAATTGATCTTTTCCTACTGGAATTATTTCTGCGTTATAAAGTAATATATCTGCAGCCATTAAAATAGGATAAGTAAATAATCCTACATTTATTTTACTCTTGTTTTCTTCTTTTTTAAAAGAATGTACTAGTGTTAGTCGTTTGTAAGGGAAAAAACAACTTAAATACCAAGCTAATTCTGTAACTTCAGTCACATCAGATTGTCTATATAAAATACTATTTTCTGTATTTAGTCCAAACGCTAACCATGTTGCCACAATATTGTAAGTACTATTTTTTATATATTGTATGTTTTCTGTTTGTATGATGGAATGTAAATCTGCTATAAATATAAATGAAGAATATTTTTTATTAGTTATCATATTAATAGATGGTATAATAACGCTGAGTATATTTCCTAAATGAGGATTACCTGTGCTTCGGATTCCTGTTAACATATTTTTCATTTTTTCGTAGTTTTTTATTCAAAATACAAATATTGAATGATTCAATTAATTTTATTGTAGTGAATCCAAACCTCCTATTATTTCAAGTATTTCTTTGGTTATTGTTGTTTGTCGTTCCTTATTGTAATTTAATATTAAATTATTTTTAATATGAGATGCATTTTCTGTTGCTTGATGCATAGAAATCATACGCGCTGTATGTTCCGCTGTTAAAGACTCTGAAAATACTTTTCTTAATCTAAAATGAAGTATTTTTGGAATTATATAATTAATAATCTCTTTCTTAGACGGTTCTAAAATAAACGGTAAATCTTTTTTTTTTTGGATAATATTATTGATTTGAAAAGGAAGAAATTTTTCTACTGTTACTTCTTGAAGTAAAGAATTTTTTAATTTATTATATATTAAATAAACTGATGAAAAAATTTTATTAAAAAAATCTGAAATTAAATTAGTTGTAAAATATTGTATTTGAATATCGTTTAAATTTTCTACGAAATCACCATACATGTGATATCTTTTAGATAAGAAATCAAAACCTTTTTTTCCAGTAGAAAAAAAAATACAATCTTTATGTAAAAAAAAATTTTTTTTAAGTATAAAATTAATTTTTTCAAATATTAATGAGTTAAAAGATCCACATAATCCACGATTAGATGTAAATACAATAAATAATTTTTTTCCATTTTCATTTGAAGAATAAAAATATTTATTATTTTCTATTTTTTTTCCAGTTAACATAATAAGTTCTAGAAAAACTAGTTCTAGATGATTTAAGTAATATTTTATATGTTTCAATATATTTTTATATTTTTTTAATTTTACTGTAGATATCATTTTCATTGCTTCCGTAGTTTTCATTACAGATTCTATAGAAATGATTCTTCTTTTTATCTCTTTTGGATTAGAAGACATGTTAAATATATTTATTACTTAATTTAATAACAGCATTTTTTAAAGTTTCGTGATATTCTTTTTTAAAAGTACCTTGTCTTAGAGAACTTAATAAAGTTTTATGTTTTTCTTTCAAGTAATAAAGATAATCTTTTTCAAAAAAAGTAATTTTTTCAATGGGTATATCTTTTAAAAGATTGTTTATTCCAACATAAATAATAGCAATTTGTTCAGCTATATCATATGGAGTTTGAGGAGGTTGTTTTAATATTTCTATATTAATTCTTCCTTTATTTATGCTTTCCATAGTAGATGAGTCCAATTCTGAACCAAATTTTGAAAAAGATTCTAATTCTCTAAATTGTGCCTGATCTATTTTTAGAGTACTAGCTATTTTTCTCATAGATTCGATTTGTGCAGCTCCACCAACACGGGATACAGATATACTTTCATTAATAGCAGGGCGAATTCCTGAATTGAATAGTTCTTTTTCTAAAAAAATTTGTCCATCTGTTATAGATATGACATTAGTTGGTATATAGGACGATATATCTCCTGATTGAGTTTCAATGATGGGAATTGCAGTTAATGATCCACCACCTTTGATTTTATCATTAATGGATTTTGGAATATCATTCATTTTTTCAACCATTTTTTGATCTTTTATAATTTTAGCTGATCTTTCTAAAAGACGAGAATGTAAATAAAAAACATCACCTGGATAAGCTTCTCTACCTGGAGGACGTCGTAATAATAAAGAAATCTCCCTGTAAGAAACAGCTTGTTTAGATAAATCATCATATACAACTAAAGAGGAACGACCAGTATCACGAAAATATTCTCCAATAGCAGTTCCTGAAAAAGGAGCAAAAACTTGTATGCTAGCAGGTTCAGAAGATGTTGCCGCAACTATTACTGTATAAGGTGACGCTCCATTCTCTTCTAGAATTTTATTGACTTTTGCAATTGTAGAACCTTTTTGACTTATTGCTACATAAATGCAGTAAACAGGATTTTTACTTTTATAAAATTTTTTTTGATTGATAATTGTATCAATAGCTATAGTAGTTTTTCCAGTTTGTCTATCTCCTATAATTAATTCTCTTTGCCCTTTTCCTATAGGAATCATAGAATCTATAAATTTAATACCAGTTTGTAATGGTTCTTTAATAGGCTCTCTATATATGACACCTGGGGCCTTTCTTTCTATAGGCATTTCAAATAAGTCCCCTTCTATAGGGCCTTTTCCATCTATAGGATTTCCTAATATATCTATTACTCTACCTAATAAATTTTCTCCAACTTTTATAGAAAATGGTTTTCCTGTTCTTTTTACTTTATCTCCTTCTTTTATATTTTCTGATGAATGAAGTAATACAATTCCAACATGATCTTCTTCAAGATTTAAAACAATACCTTTTTTACCTTCTTTAAATTCTACTAGTTCTCCATAAAAAGCAGAATTTAATCCAAAAGATCTAACTACTCCATCTCCTACTTGAACAATGATTCCATATTCGGATAATTTTGATTCAAATTGGTAATCTGATAATTGTTCTTTAATAATTGATGATATTTCAGAATATTTTAAATCTGACATGAAAATAGATTAAAAATTTTAACTATTAAATATTTTTTCTTGAATATATGACAATTGTTTTTTTATGCTGAAATCCCATTCTTTATTATTATCTTCTATGCAAAAAATAAAACCTCCTATGATAGATTTATTAATTTTATTAACTATATAATAATGTTTATCCTTTTTTAAAGGATATATTTTATATGCAATTTTTTCTTGCATATCAATACTGATAGGAAAAACAGTTGTAATGCTACATTTGATTAATTTTTTTATTTTTCTTTCATATATTTTTTGGTATTCCAAAAGAATCTGATAAAACAGATATTCTCTTTTATGTAAAGTTAAAATTTCAATAAAGCGATAAATTAAATGATCAAAATTGTAAAAATTTGTTCTAAAAATTTTTATTTTATTTTTAGAATCCAACAATGAATTGTTGCTAATTTTTATAAAAAATTCATTATTATTTAATAAACAACATACTATTTTTATTTTATGGTAAAATGTATCATGAATTACATTATTTACATTTTTTATAGAGTAATCATAAAAAATGTTTGCATAATGTTTAATTATTTTTTTTTTCAAAAACATTTTTTCAGTGGAATTTTTCTTCTATTAAATTTTTTATAATTTGTTTATCATTTTTTTCATCTAATTTTTTTTTTATTATTATTTCTGCTATTGTAGTGGAAATTTCCCCTATTTGATTTTTTATTTCCTTGAAAGCATCTTTTTTTTTCATTTGAATAATTTTTTCTGTTTCCTTTAACATTATTTCCCTTTCTAAAATACTCTCTTGTTTAGCTTCAATTTTTATTTTATTTTTTATTTGAATAGCTTCTTTTAAAATTACGTCTCTTTTTTTTAAAGCTTTTTTCAAAATTATGTTTTTTTTGTCTTCTATATTTTTAAATTCTTTTCTCAATTGAGAAGATTTTTCAATAGATTTTCTAATTACTTCCTCTCTTTGGTCAATAAAATTCATTATTGGTTTCCAAGCAAATTTTGACAGAAAAAAAAGAAGTATCAAAAATATTAATGAATGCCAAAATATTAGACCAAATGAAGGAGTAACTAAATCCATATTAAAATTATTTAAATACAGCTAATAAAGCAGTAACTATTCCAAAAAGAGATGCTCCTTCAATAAGAGCAGCAGCGATAATCATTGCATTTTGTATTCTTCCAGAAGCTTCTGGTTGTCTAGCAATAGCATCCATTGCAGAACTACCAATTTTACCAATTCCTATTCCTGCTCCTATAACCGCAATACCTGCACCTAAAGCTGCTAAACCTGAGTAAGTTAAATCTATATACATATTTTAACAATATTTTTTAATTCCATGTAATAATTTATTTTTTTACAGCTGTACCTATAAGAAGAGAAGATATAGTTGTAAAAATAAAAGCCTGTAAAAAAGAAACCATAATTTCTAATATAAAAATAAAAAATCCAAAAATTATCGAAAATCCTGCTACAAAAAAACTTTTAAAAATAAATATAAGACAAATGAAACTTAAAATAAGTATATGTCCAGCTGTCATATTAGCAAATAGACGAATACATAAAGTTAATGGTCTAATAAATATTCCAATAAATTCTATAGGAGCTAATAATAGTTTAATTACAACTGGAACTCCCGGCATCCAAAAATTGTGAATCCAATAATTTTTATTCGCATTAATATTAGTAATAATAAAAGTCATTGTAGCTAAAGTAAAAGTAACACTTATATTTCCTGTTATATTTGGGAACATAGGGATCAAACCCATTAAATTGTTAATTAATATAAAAAAAAATGATGTTAATAAAAAAGGAAAATAAGGTTTATATTTATCTTTTCCTATATTTGGAATTGCAATATTATTTCGTAAAAATATAATAATATATTCTAAAAGTATTGCCAATTTCCATTTGGTTTGATAGTTTTTATAACTATATTTCATACGTAAAAATAGATAACATAATAAAAAAGAAGATAAAAATATAGATACTACATTTTTAGTAATAGAAAAATTCCATACTTTTTTATGATAAATAATATCCCCTTTACTATCTGTTAGATATATTTTTCCATGGTGTATTTTATAACATCCATATTTTCCAAATACTATATTTCCTTTCGAAAAAGCAGAAGAAGAAAAACATTCCAATCCATTATTCCATAATATTATTGGTAAATAAAAGGTTATTTTATTTTTGTTAAAATCCATAATATGCCATTCATAAGAATCACTGATATGACTAATAATTGTGTTAGCTATATCTATAGATTCATTTGATCTACTATTACTAATATCATTATTATTAGCAGCACTAGCTTGAACATAAAAAATAGACATAAATATCAACAAAAATAGAAAATATTTTTTCTTCACTATTCTTAATAAATTTTTCATAGTCTAATGTCCTACCATATCACAAATAAAATAAAACAAATTTATTAAAAAAATATTGTACTTAAATATAAAATATTTTCCTAAAAAAATTGAATTTTCATTTTTCGAATTAGTACATTTGTATACAATTTTATGTGAAATTTTATCTACAATGAAGGAAGAAACAAGACTTATTCAAAGTATTTCATCAGATCCTCTTACAGGATCTATTTCTACGCCAATATACCAAACATCAACTTATGTACAAGAAGCTCCAGGAGTTCATAAAGGGTATGATTATACAAGAACAAATAATCCTACAAGGAAAATTCTTGAAGATTTAATTACAAAACTAGAATATGGTTATGGTAGTATAGCTTTTTCATCTGGGTTAGCATCCATTGATGCTGTTTTAAAATTGCTAAAATATGGAGATGAAATAGTTGCTGTTGATGATATTTATGGAGGAACTTTTCGTTTGTTAGACTTGTATAATCGATTTGGTGTGAGGACAAAATTTGTAGATACAACAAATGCTGATGAAGTATTGTCATTTATTACTAAAGAAACTAAATTAATATGGTTAGAAACTCCTACGAATCCTACATTAAAAATATCAGATATAAAATCTATAAGTAATCAATGCAAAAATATTAACGAAAAAATTTTAGTTGTAGTTGATAATACTTTTGCTTCTCCAGCCATTCAAAACCCTATTAAATTGGGAGCCGATATAGTCATTCACAGTGCTACAAAATATTTAGCAGGACATTCAGACGTATTAGCTGGATTAATTACAGTAAATAATCAAAATATTTATGAAAAGCTAAAATATATTCAGAATGCAACAGGGGGAGTATTATCACCTATTGATTGTTGGTTAACGATAAGAGGAGCTCAAACATTATATTTACGTATAAAAAAACAATCTAGAAATGCATTTGAAATTGCTTCTTTTTTAGAAGAAAATAAAAAATACTGTATTGATAAAATATATTATCCAGGATTAATTAATCATAAAAACCATAATATTGCATCAAAACAACAAAAATATTTCGGAGGAATTGTTTCTTTTAGTTTAAAAAAAGATACAATAGATTCAGCGAAAGAAATTGTAACTTCTACAAAGATATTTAAACTAGCAGAAAGTTTAGGAGGAACCAAAAGTTTGATTTGTCATCCAGCTACTATGACGCATAAGTCTACTCCATCTGAAACTAGGAGGGCTGCTGGTATACAGGATTCTTTAATTCGACTTTCTCTTGGAATTGAAAATATTGAAGATTTAATAGAAGATATTAATCAAGCTTTAATTTATTAATTCTGCTGCATTATTCTTATTTATTAATTGATTTATCATGCAATGAAATACCTATATTGTATAATTCTTTTCGTATTTTATCGGAAATAAACCAATTTTTTTTCTCTCTTTCTTCTTTTCTAAATTGTATTAATCTATTTACAAGAATTTCAAGTTTTTTTAATTTTTCTTTTGAAACATTTGTTTGATTATCCTCTTTTTTAAAACCGAGTATTTCGAAAAAAAAATGATTTATATATTTTTTTAACAAAAAAATATCGGATATTTTTTCTATTTCATTTGCATCAGTGACTATATTAGATACTTTAAATAAAAGAGAAATTAATAAAGGGGTATTAAAATCATCATTTATTGCTTGATAACATGAATGAATCCACTTTGATGTATCAAAGGATGATGATGTTTCGTTATTATTTTTTTTTGTAAATCTATTTTGACAAGCATCATTAATGATATTTAATGAAAGAAAAATTTTTTTAAATCCTTTTTCGGCATCTAATAAAGATTTTTCTGAAAAATTTAGAATACTTCTGTAATGAGATTGTAAAACAAAAAATCTAATAATATTAGGAAAACAATCATTTTTTTTTCTTATTAAAAAAAGATTTCTTAATTCAATAAAATTACCTTTAGATTTACTCATTTTTTTTCCATCTAAAGTCAGCATATTTGTATGCATCCAATAATTTGCTAGATTATTACTACTATTTTTTTCGGTAGTATAGAAACTTTTAGCCTGTGCTATCTCACATTCATGATGAGGAAATTTTAAATCTATTCCACCTCCATGAATATCAAAATTTTTTCCCAAATATTTTGTACTCATAACAGTACACTCTGTATGCCAACCAGGTATTCCTTTTCCCCATGGAGAATTCCATCCCATGATATGATTGGGATTTACTTTTTTCCAAATAGAAAAATCTTGATAATAATATTTATCTTCTAAAAAATTTAGATTTTTGTTAATTAATTGATGAAAATTGTTACGGCTAAGTATTCCATAAGAATAATTTTTATTATATTTTCTTACATTAAAATAAACAGATCCATTAACTTCATATGCTAATTTTTTATTAATAAGATCTTTAACCATATCTATTTGTTCTATTATATGTCCTGTAGCTGTAGGTTCTATATTAGGAGGTAATAAATTTAGAGTATTTAATATATTATGAAAAGAAATAGTATATTTTTGTACAATTTCCATTGGTTCTAATCCCTCTATTTTAGATCTTTTGTTAATTTTATCATCTTCACTTTGTCCATTATTGTTTTCTAAATGTCCTACATCTGTTATATTTCTAACATAACGAACTTTATATCCTAAATGTTGAAAATAGCGAAAAACAACATCAAATAATATAAAAGTTCTACAATTACCTAAATGTAAATGGTTATAAACAGTGGGGCCACAAACGTATATTCCTACATAATCATTATGAATAGGATAAAATAGCTCTTTTTTTCCTGTTAAAGAATTATATATTCTCAAATTATTTTTTGCTGTATTCTTATATTCCATTTTTTTGAAAAATTCCAATATGGTGTAAAAATTCACTCCTTATATCTGAATTATTCTTAAAATCCCCTACTAATTCAGTAGTAATCGTACTGCTATCTATGTCTTTTATACCTCTAGAATTAACACATAAATGTTTTGCTTCTATAACACAAGCTACATTATCTGTAGAAAGAATTTTTTTTAAATATTCAACAATTTGTACTGTAAGACGTTCTTGAACCTGTGGTCTTTTTGCATAAAAATCTACTATTCTATTAATTTTAGATAAACCTAATACTTTTCCATTAGAAATATAACCTACATGAGCTTTTCCTATAATAGGTAGAAAATGATGTTCACATGTGGAATAAAGAGTTATATTTTTTTCTATCAACATTTGATTATATTTGTACTTATTTTCAAAAGTGGAAGACTTTGGTATATTTTTAGGATTAAGTCCACTAAATGTTTCTTTTATAAACATACTAGCTACCCTATGAGGAGTTTTCTGTAAACTATCATCATTCATATCTAATCCTAAAACTTTCATAATATGAAAGAAATGTTTTTCTATTTTTTCAATTTTATCTTTATCACATATTGATACTATTCTGGAGTGATTTTTATGATTAAAATTATCATAAATTTTATTTTTTTCAATACACGATAAAGTATTATTTTTATTTTCTTCTATTATCATAACAGAATAGAACATAATCTATGTAAACAGCAAATTTACGAAAAGGATTTTTGTAAACTTTTCAAGTTTTTGATAGATGCTAAAATGCTATCAATGTTTATGCATATTATTTTTTAAATAATCAGGAATTTTACATATAGGTATGGGTTTTATTTTATGATGATTTTTTTTATGAAGATTATAATATTTTTCGAGAATTTTAGATTCTTGATAAGAAAAATTTGTATTATGATGTTTTATAGTATTATTTTCAAAAATGTTCATAGCCCATTCTAATTCTTCATAACTTGCACCAAGTTGATCTTCATCAGTTCGTTTATCTTCCCATAAACCATCAGTTGGATTTGCATTTTGAATTTCACTAGGAATATTTAACTCTTTAGCTAAAAGAAAAATTTCACTTTTCATTAAATCTGCTATGGGTTGTAAATCAACTCCCCCATCTCCATATTTTGTAAAAAATCCTACTCCAAAATCTTCTATTTTATTACCAGTTCCTACAACTAGGTAGTTTTTTTTGTTAGCATAATAATATAAGGTTAACATACGAAAACGAGATTTTACATTTGCTAACGATAGTAAAGTTTTTTCATCTTTTTTTTTGTTATTTACATTCATTATTTTACAGAAAGAAACATATATATCAGATAAGTCTTTTTTCAAATAATTAACATTTTTAAATTTAGATTTTAAAAATGTTACATGTTTTTTTGATAAAAAATTTTTTTTTTCTAAAATTGGCATTTCTAATACTATTGTTGGAAACTTTGTTTTAGCCACTAAAAGTGAAGTTAAAGAAGAATCAACACCACCGGATATTCCAATAATAAAACCATTTGATTTATATTTTTGTATATATTTTTTTAACCAAGAAACGATATATTCTACTATTTTTTTTGTTTTCAACATTGTTAATTGTTATTTTCTAATTTTACAATTTTTATAATAAATTTTTATGTGTTTAATTCTAAATTTAGAAACTTCTACAAGAAATTGTTCTGTAAGCATAGCAAAAAATGGTAAAACATTAATTTCTGTTGAAGAATGTTTTGATAATAATATTCATTCAGAAATATTGCACGTATTCATAAAATATGCTATAAAAATTTCTAATATTGATTTAAATTATTTAAATTCTATTTGTATCAGTAGGGGACCAGGGTCTTATACGTCTTTAAGAATAGGATCATCTGTAGCTAAAGGGTTGTGTATGTCTTTAGGTATTCCTTTGTTATCTATAGATTCTTTAACTATTCTTGTTCAAAATGTTAATAATAATGAAAATGGGATTTTTATTCCAATGATACATGCTAAATCAAATTCATTTTATACTTGTTTTTTTGACAAATCAAAAAAAAAATTGAGCGATATTTCTATAAGAAATATTAACAAAAACTTATTGCAAGAAAAATATATAAAAAATAATAAAGTATCTATATTAGGAAATGTAGATTTTTTCTCAAAAAATTGTTTTAATAAAAAAAATATTTTTTTTATACCGAAATTTTATCCATCTGCAATAGATATGTCTAATATTTCATACATTAGATTTATTGAAAAAAAATTTCATAATATAGAAAATTTTTATCCTTTTTATCTGTGAATTTGATTTAAATATATAATTTTTTTGGAAAAAATTATTAGAATTGGAACAAGAGATACTCCTTTAGCTATATATCAAGCAAAAAAAGTTCAGTATTATCTTCATCAAGAGGGGTATCCATCTAAATTATTTTTAATGAAATCCGAAGGAGATTTAATTCAAAATATGCCTATTCATACTATGAACAAAATAGGAGTTTTTACCAAAAAATTAACCAATATTATGCTATCAGGAAAAATTGATATGGTTGTTCATTCTTTAAAAGATGTACCAATTCATCTTCCAAATGAAATAGTACTTTCTGCTTTTTTAAAAAGAGGAAGCCCTTTGGATTTGTTAGTGTACAAAGGTTCAAGTAATTTTTTATATAATTCTAATACTCATGCTATAATAGCTACAGGTAGTTTAAGAAGAGCTGCTTTTTGGAAAAATAAATATCCATATCACACTATTATTGGTTTAAGAGGAAATATTAATACTAGATTAAAAAAATTATCTAAAAATCCTTGGAATGCAGCTATTTTTGCTCAAGTAGGATTAGAAAGATTGGGATTATTAAAAAATTTTAAATATTATAAATTATTCAGTTACGAAATATTAGATTGGATGATACCATCCCCTGGACAAGGAATTATTGTAATTTCTACTCTTAAAAAAAATAATAATATCAACTTGTTAACAAAAAAATTAGATGATAAAGAAACTAGATTATCTGCTAATATAGAACGTCAATTTTTAAGTACATTATCTGGAGGATGTATGAGTCCTATAGGAGGACATGCCGTCATTAAAAATAAAATTATTTATTTTACTGGTGTTTTACTGAGTTTAGATGGTGTGCAAAAAATAAAAAAAACAATAAAAAGTACTGATTATAAAAATATAGGATTTAAATGTGCAAAATTGATTTTAAAACAAGGTGGTGGAAAAATTCTTGAAGAAAACAAAAAAATATTTCATAATAAACTATGATTCAAATAAAATTACGGAATATTTTATTATTTACTATTCCAATTGTATTTATTTATATGATCATATATTTTGGATGGAAAAACAAAATAGATCATCATTTATTTAATACAAAAGTAATTATAAGCATTGTTCTAACGATAAGTATTTTGCATATATTTATTTTGTTTGATAAGAATATAGAAAAAAGTTATAAATCAATGATTTATTTTTCTTTTTTCATATTATTAATTGCTCTTTTTTTTTCTTTCATAAGAATTATACTTAATCATGGAAAAATTCAAAAAGATTTGAAAATTTATTTATTTATCAGTTTAATTTTATATCTATTAATTCAGATTACTTATCTGATGAGAATCATTTATGTTAAAATACATAATCCTGCTTTTATTTTTATTACAAGTTTCGTTTTATTATCTCTGTTAGGATCTATTTTATTAATGTTACCATCTTCTACTAAAAAAAATAAAATTTCATTTATAGATGCTTTATTTACTTCTACTAGCGCTGTATGTGTCACAGGGTTAACTGTATTAGATACAGAAAAAGATTTTACTTATTCAGGAAAAATTATCATTTTAACTTTAGTAGAATTAGGTGGATTAGGAATTTTAACTATAACTTCTTTTTTTAGTTATTTTTTTAAAAATGGATTTTCTTTTAAAGAAGCTATATATGTAAGTAATTTTTTAAATGTTAAAACAACAAATAATGTACTAACTTTAGCTGTTAAAGTAGTATTATTTACATTAACAGTCGAATTTATAGGTGCTATTTTGATTTATCTTTCTATTAAAGATAAAAAAATAATAGGTTGTGATAACCCTTTATTTTTTTCTTTTTTTCATTCTATATCATCTTTTTGTAATAGTGGATTTTCTATACTTAGTCAAGGTCTTTATTCTAAATCCATAAGATTTAATTATTTTTTACAATTAATTATTGCTTTTTTATTAATACTAGGTGGAATAGGTTTCAATATATTATTTAATTTTTTTACATATTTATGGTTAACTGTAAAAAGGTGTTTCTATAAGATTTTTAGAGATGAATATTTCAAATATCCTATTCATATTATATCTTTAAATACAAAAATAGTTATAATTACTACATTTTTTTTGCTTTTTATTGGTACCATATTTTTCTATATTAATGAATATTACTATTCTTTATTAGAACATCATTCTTTTTGTGGAAAATGGATTGCTGCTTTTTTTTCATCTGCAACATCTAGAACCGCAGGATTTCATGTGTTAAATATGAATGTTTTATCTCCAGTAACTATATTGTTCACTATTTTTTTAATGTGGGTAGGAGCATCTCCAGGATCAACAGGAGGTGGAATTAAAACTAGTACTTTTTCACTAGCTTTGATAAATATTATTTCTTTATCTAGAGGGAATAATAGGTTAGAAATACAAAGAAAAGAAATTCCTATAGAGTCAATTCGTTTAGCTTTTTCGATTATTATATTATCTTTGTTTGTAATATATGTAGGTATTTTATTGATTGTTTTTTTAGATCCTGAAAAAAATATTTTATCAGTAGTTTTTGAGGCTTTTTCTGCTTTTTCAACAACTGGATTATCTTTAGGAATTACTTCTAGTCTATCTGATAAAAGCAAATTAATATTAATATTTTTAATGTTATTAGGAAGAATTGGTATTTTTAATGTCATGATTAGTTTATTAAGAAACAATAAAATTCATTCTCATTATTATAAATATCCTAAAGGATATATACTTATTAATTAGTGTAATCAGTAACATGAAAATTATAATTATTGGATTAGGAAATTTTGGAAGTTCTTTAGCTTTAAATTTGACAGATAATGGTCATGAAGTATTTGGTATAGACTATAAAATGGAAAAAGTAGATTTATTAAAAGATCACATTGCAAATGTAGTATGTATGGATGCGAATAATGAAGCTGCTTATAAAAACTTACCCATACAACAAGCTGACTTAGGTATTGTTGCTATTGGAGAAAATGAAGGTGCATCAATAGTAACTACAGCTATACTAAAAAAATATAAAAATTTAAGAATAGTTAGCAGGTCTTTATCTAAAATACATGATACTATATTAGAAGCTATGGGAATTAATGATGTAGTGCACCCAGAACAAGATGCTGCTTTCAGACTAACTAAACAAATATCTTTTAATTATGCTTTAGATTATTTTAAAGTAGATAATAAACATTCTATAGCAGAAGTTTTTTCTCCATCTACTTTTAGTGGAAAATCTGTTAAAAGTTTAGAATTGACGAAAAAGTATTCAGTATCTTTAATAACTGTAATACGAGATTTTAAAAAAAGCTCTATATGTTCTAAAGTTAAGTCTACAAGGAAAGTAATAGGATTAGTAACAGGAAACACAATTTTACAAAAAGGAGATATATTAACTCTTTTCGGATCTAATAAATCTATAATGAATTTTGTTCAAAACCAAAAAATAAATGATTAATATTTTATTTACTAAAATAGTAGATCATTCTACATTAGATAAAACTTATTTTTCCGTTAATTCTTATGACTTTTTATCAATAGAATATTTCATATTGAAGAAAAAACCTTTTCTTAATAATAATCCATTAATATTCACAAGTTGTAATGGATTCAAAGGATTTTTATTGAATTTTAGATTAGATTATTTGAAAAAAAAAATTTATGTAGTAGGAGATAAAACATTTTTTTATGTGAAAAAATATTTTCCTTTTTCTTTTTTTTTGAAAAAAAATTATGTTGAGGATCTTATAGAAGAAATAATAAAAGAAAAATCTCATCAAAATTATGATTGGTTTTGTGGAAATAAAACGAAAAATTTATATACTTTAAAAAGTAATAATATTAATCAATATAAAGTATATCAAACTACTTTAATTCCAAGAAAAATAGAAAATTTATCACATTATAATGGAATTGTTTTTTTTAGTCCATCTGGTGTAGAATCATTTTTTTTAAATAATAATATAAAAAATAATATAGAAGTATTTGCTATAGGGAAAACAACAGCTAAATTTATATCCAATTTTTTTTTGGGTGATAAAAAAAAAATATGGTACCCTTTAAAACCTTCTTTAGAAAAAATTTTTTCTCTTATTAAAGATATATTTAAAAAATAAAATATTTCGAATCATTTCATATGAGGATATTTATAGTTTTTACTTTCTTCAAAAAATGGATGTCCTGTAGGAATATCTAATTTTCTATTACTTAAGTTGAGTAATAAAATATAAATAAATATACCAAATATTAATAAAAATCCTCCTATTTCAGAAAATCCAAATTTTTCATATTTATGTTCTATATCTGGAGCTATAATATGATAGATATCTATATAATGTCCAATACAAATAATAATAGAAGACATAAATACTATTTTAGTATTAGTTTTTGCTTTACTACTTATCAAGAAAAAAAAAGGAATTATAAAATTTGGAATTAGCATCCAAAAATGGATACTATGATATAATTCTTTTCTTTTTAAGAAAAAAACTATTTCTTCAGGAATGTTTCCATACCAATAAAGCAAAAATTGTGAAAACCAAAAATATGTCCATAATAAACTTCCAGAAAATAAATATTTACTTAAATCATGTAAATGGTTTTCGTTAAATAATGGAAAACATCCTATTTTTTTAAGTAATAAAGAAATTATAGTAATAATACTTATTGATGTGACTAAATAACTACTTAAAATATACCACCCAAATAAAGTACTAAACCAATGTGGGTTTAAAGACATTATCCAATCCCATGACATAAATACAGATACTATAGATAAAAAAATTATAAATAAAATAGAATATAAATATAATTTTTTATAATTATCAACTGAATAATGATAACTTAATGTATAAGAAATTTTTTTTATTTTTAAATAGAAAAAAATATATATAATAATATATACGACACTTCTTATTAAAAAGAACGGAATGTTAAAGAATATTTTTTTGTGTGCAATGATTTCATCATATTCTTTCAATATAGGATTATATAAATTAGGATTCATCCATTGAAACATTTTGACCCAACCCACTCCATTGATTAATAGAATGATGAATATCATTATACAACCATACGGAATAAAAGATCCTACTTCTTCCATTATAGGATGAACTACCACAGACCATCCAGATTTTGAAACATTTTGTATGGCTAAGAAAAATAAAGATCCTATAGATAAAGATGTAAAATAAAAAATAGATATGTATAAACTAGTCCAAGGTTTATTAATTTCTAAATTATTCTTTAATAGAAAACTATCTAATAATATTAGAATAATACCTATAATTATTATAAAAAAAATTTTGATTTTAGTTTTTGTAGAAAACTGTAACATCATTTATTATTATTTATTATTTTTCAATAACATAACATATTCAGATACCATCCATCGTTCAATTTCATTTAATTGAGAAGCATAAGATCCCATATTATTTTTACCATATGTAATAACATAATAAATACTTCCTATCGTAATATCTCTGTCTTTATAATTTGGAATTCCAAATATTTTATCATTTTTCACCAATATACCTTCTCCATCACCATTTTTTCCATGACATATAGAACAGTTTATATTATAAAGATTTTTACCCTTATTCATAATTTCCTGTATATCACTTTTTTTTCTAAAAAATGGATATTTAGTTATTTTTTTAGAGATATCATATCCATGATTTGTATTCGTAATATAGTAATATATGAGTGATGCATTTCTTGGTACAGTATTTTTTACTGGTGGGAACGATGAAGTATTTTTTTCTGCAAAATAAGGTATTTCTATTTTTATATTATCTTTTTTTTTGTTAAAACCTGGATTTGAATATGGTTCATAAGAATCTGAGTAGTACATGTCCGGCATATAAACTATGTTTGGTTTCGTTTTATCAAACCAACAAGAAATTAACATAATGCTAAAAAAACAAATAAAAAAAATGTTGAAAAAAATATATTTATTATTCATATAACAATATTAAATATGTTTCGATTTTACTTCTATAGCACCATTTTTTTTTAGAAAATTCATCACGTCTTCAACGTTTTCTATTGTTGTCCTAATTTCTATTAGAAATAAATTATCAGTAGTTCTTGGATCCAAATTTTTTGCCATACAACCAGGAAATAATCTTCCCTGAATAAGGTAAGTGATACACATTAAATGTGCAGAAAAAAAAATTGTCAATTCAAATATCACAGGAATAAAAGAAGGAAGATTATTTATCCAGGAAAAAGAAGGTTTTCCTCCAATATTTTGAGGCCAGTCAAATATCATAATATACCATGTTAATAAACAAGATATACAAAAACCAAATGTTCCATATATGAAAGATAAAAAAGATAAATTAGTTTTTTCTAAATTTAGGATTTTTTCTAATCCATGTATAGGAAATGGAGAATATACTTCATGTATATTACAATTTTTTTTATTATGTTCTTTAATATATTTAAGACTATTTATTAGTGTATGATCATTATCATACAATGCATGAACTGTACATTTATTCATTTTTTTTATCATTACAAGAATTCAATATCGTTTTTAATTCTGATTGTGAAATTACCGGAAATACACGTACGTATAATAAATAAAGCGTGAAAAAAAAACCAATAGTTCCTATAAATATTCCTACATCTACAAATGATGGAATAAATCCAGTCCAAGAAGATGGAAGATAGTCACGACTTAGATTTAAAACAATAATGTCAAATCTTTCAAACCACATACCAATATTTATTACTATAGCAATTATGTAAGACCAAAAAAAACTTCTCCTTATAGATTTTATCCATAAAAATTGTGGTATAATAACATTACAAATAATTAAAGACCAAAAAGCCCACCAAAATGGACCTTTAGATGCTTCTAAAGAAAAATATATGAATTTTTCAAAAATATTACCAGAATACCATGCAAGAAAAAATTCAGATATGTAAGCAATTAAAACAATTCCTCCTGTAAGTAAAATGATCATATTCATATATTCAATATGATTTCTTGTAATATAATTTTCCAAAGACAAAACTTTTCTTGCTATACCCAGTAAAGTTTGTACCATGGCAAATCCTGAAAATATAGCTCCTGCAACAAAATAAGGAGGAAATATTGTGCTATGCCATCCTTTGATTACGGAAGTAGAAAAATCAAATGATACTATAGTATGTACAGAAAAAACCAATGGAGTACATAAACCTGCTAATACTAAAGATACTTCTTCAAATCTTTGCCATTCTTTTGATGTTCCTCCCCAACCAAAACTTAAAATATTGTAAATTTTTTTTTGAAAAGGATTTTTTATTCTATCTCTAATCATAGCAAAGTCTGGAATTAGTCCTACAAACCAGAATACAGTAGATACAGAAAAATATGTACTAATAGCAAACACATCCCACAAAAGTGGAGAATTAAAATTTGGCCATAAGCTACCGAATTGATTCGGTATAGGTAAAACCCAATGAGCATTCCATGGTCTTCCCATATGAATAATAGGAAATAAACCTGCTTGTATTACTGCAAAAATAGTCATAGCTTCTGCAGATCTATTAATAGATAAACGCCATTTTTGACGAAATAACAACAAAACAGCGGAAATTAGAGTTCCTGCATGACCAATACCTACCCACCAAACAAAGTTTGTGATGTCCCAAGCCCAATTAATAGTTCTATTTAATCCCCATACGCCTATTCCTGTTAAAATTGTATAAGTAATACATATAATCCCCCATATAAATGCTATTGTCGATATGATGAAAGAAATTTTCCATAAATAACCTGCTTTACTTTCTATAGGTTTTAATATATCATTACTTATGTCTTGTAACGTTTTTTTTCCTATAATTAAAGGTTCTCTTCTAATAGTTTTATAATTATTTTCCATATTATAATAATATTTCCTCATTTTATTTTAAAAGAAAAACTATTTTACAGTATTTTTCACTTTTACTTGATAAAAAATATTAGGTCGCACTCCTAGAAATTCAAGGAGTTTATAGGATCTTTTATCTTTTGATTTTTTATATATTAAACTGTCCTTGTCATTAAAATCTCCGAATGTAATAGCTTTTGTAGGACAAGATATACTACAAGCTGTTTCAAATTCTCTATCTTCTATAGTTCTATTTTCTTTTTTTGCTACATTTATAGTGTATTGTGTTCTTTGTATACAAAGAGAACATTTTTCCATAACTCCTCTACTTCTAACAACTACATCTGGGTTTAAAACCATTTTTCCCAGAGAATTATTCATGTTAAAATTAAATTTTTTATTGTTAGCATAGTCAAACCAATTAAAACGTCTTACTTTATAAGGGCAATTATTGGCACAATAACGAGTACCTATACAACGATTGTACGTCATCATATTTTGACCTTGTTCTCCATGAGATGTTGCTCCTACTGGACATACAGTTTCACAAGGAGCATAATCACAATGTTGACATATAATAGGTTGAAAAGATATTTTTGGATTGCTGTTATATTTTTCTTTACTTTTATTTGTATAATAATATCTATCAACTCTTATCCAATGCATATCTCTTGATTTTTTTATTTCTTCTTTTCCAACAACTGGAACATTATTTTCTGAATGGCATGAAATAATACAAGACCCACATCCAATACAAGAGTTTAAATCTATAGATAATTTAAAATGATGTCCACTTTTTCTTTTTTTTTCCATTCCAAAAGAAGGAATATCTTGGATATACTTCATTCCATCATAAGTATGAATTTTTTCTTCTTTATTCCAAACTTCTTTAGGTTTTTCTAAGAATATTTTTAAATCTACATTTCTAATTAAATCTCTATCTAATGATGTATTTTGAACTTGTATACAAGCAAACTTATGTATTTTATCAACTTTTTTTAGTTGTATATTGTATTGTATAATATTAAAGTTATCATATATTCTATATCCATTTTTTCCATCACATAATTGTGATAATTTTCCTATTTTTTGACCATATCCTAATGCTAATCCTATAGATCCTATCGCTTGTCCATTCTGAATAATAACAGGAATATCTTTTATTATAATTTCTTTATTTTTGATTAAATTGACGCAATCTCCATTCAAACATCCATCTCCAGTATGCCAATTTCTTAGTTGCATTTTTTTTGCATCATAGGGAGATATTGTAATGTAATTTCCCCATGTAGTTCTTGTAATAGGATCAGGAAATTCTTGCAACCATGGATTATTATATTGAGTTCCATCTCCCATTCCTATTTTTGTATATAATCTAAGTTCAAAACTTTTTTTTTGTATCTTTTCTTTATTATAAAATTGAATTTTTTTTACTTTATTGTTACTTTTTTTTTCTTTTTCATATGTTGTTGTTTTTACTATTCCATGAAAAAGAGCCTCATTAAAAGAAGAAACATTAGATTTTGGAATAATGTCTTTTTCCCAAATTTTTTTTAAATAATTATAAAAACTTTTTTCTTTGATATTTCCCCAAATCATTAAAGAATCTTGTATTTGTCTAGTATTAAATATATGTTGTATAGTGGGTTGAATTAATGTATATATATTACTTAAGGGATGAGTATCCCCCCAACATTCTAACCAATGTGGAATAGGAGTTATAACCTTCATCATTTTATTTGTCTCATTTTTATTCATAGAACATGATACAGTTAATGGTATTTTATTTATGTATTTTTTTATTTTTTTAGAAATGTGATATGGTAAACTGTATAAAGGGTTAGTGTTATGAATAAATAAAGCTTCTATATTTCCATTTTCCAAATTTTTTAAAAAATTCATAAATATTTTATCATTACTTTCTTTTGAAAAAATAAATTTATTACTTAATGCATTACTGTTAATTTTTTTATTAATTAAAAGTGAGTATTGATAGCATTCTTTATCTCCATCTGCTATAACAACACTTTTTGATCCTCTATTTTTAATCAAAAAACATATTTTATTAGCTATTTCATTATTTGGTTTTTTTTCATACAATATGTTTTGAAAAACTTGAAATAATATTTCTTTAATATCAGAAGGTTTTTTTGAAATACGTAAGTCTGCATTAGCTCCAGATAAACTCATGTTACTTTCTATCTGAATATGTTGTGTCATAAATTCTGTAGGAACTCTCTTTTTTGCATAATATTTCCCCATATTTTCTGGACTCCAATCTCCTAAAAAATCAGAATCAAATGAAATAATTAAATCAGATTGAGATATGTCAAAAAAGGGAAAAGCTCGAATATTAAATATTTCTTCGCTAGCATCTAACATTTTAGAAAATGAAATAGCATCATAAGTGACCCATTCAGTATTGGGATAGACTTTTTTAAAATCTTTAACTAATTTTTTTGTAGAATAGCTAGGTAAAGAACAAGAAAGAAAAACTATTTTTTTATTTTTTTTCTTTATTTTATTTAAATATTGTATAATATATTTGTCTACTTCTTTCCAAGAACTTTTTTTTCCCATTAATAATGGAAACTTTACTCTTTCTTCATCATAAAGAGATAATAAAGAAGATTGTATTCTAGCTGAAGTAGTATTGAAATATTCTGATGTTGAGTTAGGTTCTATTTTTATAGGTCTACCCTCTCTTGTTTTTACTAGTACACTTGCCATATCAAATGAATCTAACATAGTTGTAGCATAATAAGTTGGATTTCCTAAATTAATTTGATCTGGTTTTACAATGTAAGGAATAGATTTGATTACAGGGCCTTTACATGCAGATAAAGCAACTGATGCTGTACTAAATCCTACCCATTTTAAAAAGTCTCTTCTTGATGTTTTTCCATTGAAAAGATCTTTAACAGAATTTTTTACTTTTTCTTTTTTATTTGATTTCATACTACAACAATTTTATTAATCATATTAATAATGACATTTAGCACATTCTATTCCACCTACCATATCTACTGTTATTTTTTTATTTTCTTTTATTTTTTCGGAAAAATATTTTTCATAATATTTATTTTTCTTGTCTATCTCTACTTCTCTATGACAAGAAATACACCATTCCATGGTAAAATCGTTTGACATTTCTATTTGATCCATTTTTTGGACTTCCCCATGACATGCATTACAAACTAAGTTTACTTTTTTTAGTTTTTTTATGGCGTTTTCTCCAGAAATAATATGTTGAGAATGATCAAAGTAAACAAAATCTGGCATATTATGTATACGAATCCATTTGGTAGGATGAATTTCTTTAGAATATTCTCTTTTATTTTTATCCCATCCTATAGAATAATAAATTTTCTGTATTTCTTTGTTATATTCTTCTATGCTTTTTCCTTTTTCTATGTAATCTCCTTTATATTCTTCTATAGTCATATGACAATTCATACAAACATTCATAGATGGAATTCCTGAAACTTTTCCGTTTCTTGCACTTGAATGGCAATATTGACAATCAATTTCATTAATTCCGGAATGAATTTTATGAGAAAAATAAATAGGTTGTTTAGGTTTATATCCTTTATTTACATCTATTTTCATTAAAAAAAACCAAGACTGACATATACTAAAAAATAAAAATAAACTTAAAAAACAGGATAATAATTTCCATCTTATGGGTTTTCCCCCTAATAAATTGTAAACTTTATCTAATAAAAAATCTTTTTTTGTAAATATAGGTTCTTTATTTTCATTTAATAATGTAGTAAGAATATAAATTCTATATAAAATCCATATAATTATTAAAGATAAAATGCTAAAAAATAAAGCTACCAGTTTGATTAAAAACTGTTTCTCTATGATTTCACTTTCACTATTTTCATTTTTTTCTATATTTTTTATTGTTTCTTTTTTTTCTACTGTTGGATTTTCGATAAAATATAAAATATCATCTATTTGTTTTTCAGATAATTGAGGAAAAGGATTCATTTCTATATTTCCGAATTCTTTATAAATAGATATAGCATTTTTATCTCCACTTGCTCTTAGAGATTTATTATCCTTAATCCATTTATGTAACCATTCTCTACTTCTTTTTTTTGTTACTCCAAATAGTGGAGGTCCTATCATTTTTTTATTTAGATCTAGAGAATGACATGCAGTACAATTTTTTTTAAATAGATCGATTCCGTTCTGAGCATTTCCTTCTATTTTATTTTCATCTGCTTTAATACATGAAGAAAATAAAAAATTAATTAAAATAAAAATATAGACAAGAATTTTTTTCATATATATACTAAATAAATAAAAACAGATTCATAAATTTTTTTTAACAAAAATAGAATAAAAGAAAAAATTACATTTTTGTTAGGAAAAAAAAATCGTAAATTATTTTTCTTTAAATAAAGTTTAACTATTTTTGACTTTAGTTGCAATCTATGATCAGATTTTATTTTTTTTTCTTAATGATAACTATGATGATAAATAATCAATTAAGTTCCAAACAGCATAATAATATTCGATTTTTTGAAGAAAAACTTACAAATGGTTTACATGTTATATTACATCAGGATAACACGAACCCATTAGTTTTTGTATCTGTTTTATACCATGTTGGTAGTAAAGACGAAGATCCAGGAAAATCCGGTTTTGCACATTTTTTTGAACATCTTATGTTTGAAGGATCTAAAAATGTTAAAAAAGGAGAATACTTTAAATATATAGCTTCTAATGGAGGAAAAAATAATGCTTATACTAATCAAGATTCTACTTGTTATTATGAAATGTTACCATCAGATCGTTTACCACTTGCATTATGGTTAGAATCTGAGAGAATGCTACATGCAAAAGTAGATAAAGAAAGTATTGACATACAAAGAGAAGTAGTAAAAGAAGAAAAAAAAATGCGTTTAGAAAATCAACCTTATGTAACAGCATTATATGAAATAATACCTTCTTTATTATTTAAAAAACATCCTTATAGATCTCCAATAATAGGATTGGAAAAAGATTTAGATAAGGCAGATGAAAATGACTATAAAAAATTTTATAAAAAATATTATACTCCAAATAATGCAGTATTAGTTGTTGCAGGTGATTTTGATATGGTTGAAGCTAGAAAATTAATTAAAAGGTATTTTTCATCTATTCCCAGAGGGAAAAATAGATTAAAGAGAGTTGTAATAAAAGAAGATCCAATAAAAAAAGAAATTTTCTATACATGTGTAGATAAAAATTCCAATGTACCTGGTGTTTTTTTATCATATAGAATTCCAAAAATGACTGATCAGGATTCTTATGTATTAAGAATGATTGATCATATTCTTTCTTCTGGAGAAAGTTCTAGAATAATAAAAAATGTTGTTAATATTCAACAAAAAGCTTCTTATGCAGGTTCTTTTCTAGAAACTATGGAAGATTATGGAATATTTATAATATATGGACTCATTACTCCAGGTGTTGATTTAGATCAATTGACAAAAGCTTTAGATCAAGAAATAGATTTTTTAAAAAAGAAAGGGGTATCACGATACGAATTAGAAAAACAAAGAAATTATTTTGAAAAAAAATTTATTTCTGATAATTATTCTATGAGTGGTATTGCATCTAATCTAATTCACTATTATTTATATTACAAAAATGCTAGTTTAATTAATACAGATATTGATAGATATAGAAAAATAACAGTAGAAGATATAAATAGAGTAGCTAATAAATATTTAAATAAAAATAACAGAGTTCGTCTATATAATGTATCAGAAGATAACAAAAAGAAGTAGATTTTTTATTATTATTATCATAACATTTTTTTTTCATACAATTATGTTTTCAAACACTAATTTTCCGATAAATCGTAGTATTCCTCCTAAAATTTTAAAAAGGAATCAAACAATTAATATTGAAAGTCCGAAATTTTTCCAAATGGAAAATGGATTAAAAGTTTTAATCGTAGAAAACCATAAATTACCTATAGTTAGGATAGGATTAGAATTAGATTGTGAGCCTTTTTTAGAAAAAGATAAATCTGGAATAAGAAAGGTTTTTGGTCAAATGCTAAGAGCTGGAACAAAAAATTATTCTAAAGAGGAATTAGATGATATTATTGATTATATGGGGCTTAGTTTATATACATCTTTTTCAGAGATATCTATTTCTACTCTAAAAAAATTTTTAACTAAATCTGTTTCTATCATTAGTGATATTGTGATGAATAATGATTTTGATAATTTCAAAGAGTTAGAAAGAATTATCAAACAAAGAATAATAGATATTAACATTTTGGAAAAAGATCCAAATTCTATTTTAGAACGCGTTAAAAATGTATTGTATTTTGGAAATAATCATCCTTATGGAGAATATGAAACAAAACAATCTATTAAAAATATTACTTCCAGTGATTTAAAAAAATTGTATAATAAATATTATGCACCAAACATGTTTTATCTTTCTTTTGTAGGAGATATATCAAAAAATCAAGCAAAAAAATTATGCAATTTATATTTTTCTAGATGGAAAAAAAAACCACATTTTGTAGAAGAAAATATTATGAAAAAAGAATATCTTCTTCCAAAAGAAATAGAAATAGATGTAGTAGATCTTCCTTCTTTAACTCAATCTTATATTTGTATAGGTGGACCTGTATTTCTGAAAAAAAATGATACTTCATATTTCCCTTCTATATTAGCAAATGGAATTTTAGGAGGAAGTGCTCAGAGTCGTTTATTTTTAAATTTAAGAGAAAAGAAAGCATATACATACGGGGCATATTCTACACTAAAATCCGATAAATATATCGGTTATTTTTCAGTTTATACTCAAGTAAGAAATGAAGTAACAGATGAAGCTATAAAAGATATATTGAAAGAGATTTCATATATGATTGATAATAAGGTTTCCTTAGAAGAATTAGATATTAAAAAAAATGAAATGAGTGGTCAATTTATCTTTGATTTAGAAGACCCAAACGTAATTATTGATCTGTTTATTTGTGAACTAAAAAATAATCTTACAAATGGTTTCTATAAAAATTATTTAAATAATATTAAATCTGTTACTATAGAAAGTATACAAAAATCATGTAATAGTGATAAATATTTTCCTAATAAAATAATTTTAATTGTTGGTAAATCAATTGAAATTTTACCAAAAATAAGGAAATTAGGATTTCCTATTCGTCATTTTGATAAATTTGGTACTTTTTTAAAGTATGAAAAATAAATAATAAAATGAATGAAAATAATTTAGAAGATTATATTATTTCTATACTAAAAAATATATATGATCCTGAAATACCAGTAGATATTTATGAATTAGGTCTTATTTATGATATTAAAATATCTGATAATAAAGATGTTAAAATAATTATGACTTTAACTACTATAAATTGTCCAGTTGCAGAAACTTTACCTTTAGAAGTAAAAGAAAAAATTCAGTCTATAAAACATGTAAGAAATGTTGATGTTGTATTAACATTTGATCCGCCATGGAGTAAAGAATTTATGAGTGATGAGGCTCGTTTAGAATTAGGATTATTATAATAATAATTAATTATTATTAATATGAGCATTTTTAGTTTTTTATTTTATGTAACATTATTAATTTTTATAATTTTATCTATTTTTTCTAGTTTTATTTTTATAGTTAATCAGGAAACATCTGCTATTATTGAAAGAATGGGAAAATTTCATAGCATACGTTATGCTGGTTTAAATTTTAAAATTCCCATTATAGATAATATTGTCGGAAAATTGACATTAAAAATACAACAATTTGATGTTGTAGTAGATACAAAAACTAAAGATAATGTATTTGTAAAAATAAAAATATCAGTACAGTTTAAGGTAATTCAAGATAAAGTGTATGAAGCTTTTTATAAACTAGATAATTCTCATACTCAAATTAAATCTTACATATTTGATGTAGTTAGAGCAGAAGTTCCTAAAATGCGTTTAGATGATGTATTTGAGAGAAAAGATCATATTGCTATTGCAGTAAAAAGAGAATTAGAAGAATCAATGTTAGATTATGGTTATTCTATTATTAAAGCTTTAGTTACTGATATTGATCCAGATGAACATGTAAAACAAGCTATGAATCAAATAAATGCAGCTGAGAGAGAGAGAGTTGCCGCAGAATATAAAGCAGAAGCTGAAAGGATTAAAATAGTAGCAAAAGCAAAAGCAGAAGCTGAAAGCAAAAAATTACAGGGAAAAGGAACTGCAGATCAACGAAGAGAAATAGCTAAAGGGATTTTAGAGTCTGTTGAATTTTTAAATAACGTTGGTATCAATTCACAGGAGGCATCTGCCTTAATTGTAGTAACACAACATTATGATACTCTTCAATCTATAGGTGAATCTGGTAATTCCAATGTTATTTTATTACCTAATTATCCAGGATCTGCTAGTGATATGTTAAATAATATGATTACTTCATTTAATATATCTAATCAAATAGGAGAAAATATTAAAAATAATAAGAATAAAAAATATCATGGAAATAATAGGAAAGATTAAAAAATTATTTCAAATTCAGAAATTTGATAGTGGGTTCAAAAAAAGAGAAGTTGTTATTACAACAGAGGAACCGTATCCTCAAAATTTATTAATTGAATTTATTCAAGATAAAGTAGATTTGCTAGAAAATTTAAGACAAAATGATAAAATAAAAATTTACATCAATATTCGTGGAAGAGAATGGACCAATCCAGAGGGAAAAATAAAGTATTTTAATTCTATACAAGGATGGAAAATAGAAGAAATAAGTAGTAATAATAATGAAATAATAGGAAATTCAAAAAAATCATCTTTTTCTTCAGATGATTTTGATGATTTACCATTCTAATCAATCATTATTATAACATTATTACAATAAATGATTATTCAATAATTCTTGATATATGACATCTTTATGTTTATTCCAATTTTTAGATGGAGAGTATTCTCTAGCATAGTTGATAATTTGATGATGTAATTTATTCCAGTGTTTTTTTTCGAATATACGTTTAGCATCTTTTTCTGTTTTTTTAACATTTTTTCCGATACTCAATTTCCAACGATACATCATTCTATGAATATGTGTATCTACTGGAAATACTGGAATATCTGAAACATGAGATAAAAATACAGATGCTGTTTTATGTCCAACTCCAGGAAAACGTTTTAATTGATAAATATCCTTAGGAATTATTCTGTTACATTTATTGATTAAAATATTAGATAAATTATAAATGTAATTATATTTTTTATTATATAATCCTATTTTATTTAGATACTTTTTTATTCTTTCAGAAGAATAAGAAATAAAATCTTCAGGATTTTGAATGATTTTGAACAAATTTTTTGTGATATCATTGACTTTTTTTTCTTTACTTCTGGAAGTAAGTATAACAGCTATTAATAATGTATATTCATTGATGTAATATAAAGTACTATTCGGATTTGGGTATAAATAATCCAATATATTTTCGATAATTATTATTTTTTTTATATTATTATATTTTAATTTTGACATTATCTTTTTTTTCATTTATTTCCAAATAAATAACGTCTCCCTTCTTTATTTTTTCGTTTATAATACATTCTGATATTGTATTCTTAATAAATTTTTCTATTACTCTTTTTAATGGTCTAGCTCCATAGTATTTATCAAACCCCTTTTTTTGTATGAAATTTATTACTTCAGGTGATAAAATTAATTTATATCCTAAATTTTCAATTTGAAAAATTATTTTTTGTAATTCTAAATTAGTTATTTTAGATATATCTTCTGTTTTTAGAGAATTAAAAATAATAACATCATCTATTCTATTTAAAAATTCTGGAGAAAACGTTTTTTTTAAAGCTTGTTCTAATATATTACTAATGTGGTCATAATTTTTCTTAGATTGTGTATTGAAACCTATACCTTTTCCAAATTCTTTTAATTGTTGTGTCCCTGTATTTGAAGTGAAAATAATTATGGTATTTTTGAAATTTATTTTTCTTCCAACACTATCAGTTATACTTCCATAATCTAGTATTTGTAATAATATATTAAAAACATCAGGATGAGCTTTTTCTATTTCATCTAACAATATTACAGCATAAGGTCTTCGACGGATAATTTCTGTTAATTGGCCTCCTTCTTCATAACCAACGTAACCAGGAGGAGCCCCTATTAATCTGGACACAGAAAACTTTTCCATATACTCACTCATATCTATGCGTATTAAAGATTCTTCCGAATCAAATAGTTCTTTAGCAAAAACTTTTGCTAAATATGTTTTTCCAACTCCTGTTTGTCCTAAAAAAATAAAAGATCCTATCGGACTATTTGCATCTTTTAACCCTGTTCTATTTCTTTGAACAGATTTTACGATTTTATCTATAGCTTCATCTTGACCTATGATCTTTTCTTTTAATATATTTGCCATTTTATTTAGTTTCTTCATTTCTGCTTGAGCTATTCTATTTACTGGAACGCCACTCATCATAGATACTACTTCTTCTACATTTTCTTCAGAAACTATTTCCTTATTTTCTTTTGATGATGTTTCCCATTTTTTTTGTGCTTTTAATAAATTTTTTTCTATACGTTTTTCTGTATCTCGTAAACGAGCTGCTTCTTCATATTTTTGATTTTTTACTACTTTAGATTTTTCTTTACGTATATTTTCTAACTCCTTTTCAAGAAAAACTATTTCTTGTGGAACTTTTATATTTTTAATATAAACTCTAGATCCAGCTTCATCCAAAGCATCAATTGCTTTATCTGGTAAAAAACGATCTACAATATATTGTGAAGTTAAATGAACACATGCTTTTATAGCTTTTTCTGTGTATAATACGTTATGATGACTTTCATATTTTCCTTTTATATTTTTTAATATTTCAATAGTTTCATTTTCAGATGAAGGTTGCACTATAATTTTTTGAAATCTTCTTTCCAATGCACCATCTTTCTCTATATATTGTCTATATTCATTCAATGTAGTAGCACCTATACATTGAATATATCCTCTTGCTAATGCTGGTTTAAAAATGTTAGATGCATCTAAAGAACCTGTAGTGCCACCAGCTCCAATCAGAGTATGAATTTCGTCTATAAAAAGAATAAGTCCTACATTTTTTTCTGATTCATTTATAATGGCTTTCATTCTTTCTTCAAACTGTCCTCTATATTTTGTCCCAGCTACTAGATTTGCTAAGTCTAAAATAACTACCCTTCTATTGTATAAAACTCTTGAAATCTTTTTTTGAACAATACGTAAAGCTAATCCCTCAGCAATAGCAGATTTTCCAACTCCAGGTTCTCCTATAAGTAGAGGGTTATTTTTTTTTCTTTTACTTAATATTTGAGAAACACGTTCTACTTCTTTGTCTCTACCTATTACAGGATCTAATTTTCCTTCCATAGCTATTGCATTTAAATCTCTTCCAAAACTATCTAGTACTGGAGTTTTACTTCTTACTGTTCCCCTTCCGTAATATCCAGACCCTATTCCACTATTTCCACTTTCAGAGCTACTGCTATAAGAAGAAGTAGAATTATCATTTTCAATATCTTCATTTGAATAGGTAGAAGATAAAAAAAGTTTTTTTATACTGTTTGACGAATAATGATAAATCATGAGCTAAGATTATTCATTAAAAAAGAAATATAAAATATCTACTTCATTTCTACAAATGAGATATCCTTTATTTTATTTTTTTATTTTTTTTCTAGGATATAGAAGATATTTTCAAATTTAATTTTTCTATTAATTTTTCTGTAAATTTATTTTTTTTGGATAGAAAAGCATAATTTTTTAGTGTATCTTTTTCTGATTTTTTTCCTATTACTTTAAATTTTTGTGAATAATTGAATTTGTTTTTTAAATACTTTATAAAATATGACTGTACTAATAAAAAATTAGGACCTTTTAGTTCATTAGGGACTATAAAGCAGCATATATCATTATTTTCGATACAAAATTGTATTTCTTCTTTTAAAAAATCTATGTAAATAGAATTCATTTTATCGGAAAATTTTTGTAAAAAATCTATCCAATTTTTTTTAATAAAAGATATTTTATCATTATTATCATAATCACAATATTCTAAATTTTTTTCTATTTTTTTTTTATCCACATTTTTTGTGTTATCATAATAATTAGCTAATTTTATTAAAAATATCTCTATTATAAATTTATCATCAATTTTATCAAATTGGTATTTTTCTATTAAATAAGAAGACATATTTATCGATTTTATTATTAATGAATAAGATATATTTCCTGATTGCTCTATATAAGATTGAATTATTTCTTTTTTTAATTTTAAAAGAGAAAGTGTTTCATTTTTTTTAGATAAAAATAAATTTCTAAAATGTTCTATTAGTCCAATTATAAAATTGATAAAATTAACTTTTTCTTGAAATATTTTGTCTAGTAACAAAAATATTTTATGTGTATCCCCTAATAACAAATAATTAACTATATCAAAATAATATGTAATATTTACAATTCCTAATTCTTTCATTAAAAGATCTTTAGATATTTTTTTTTCATGTAGTAATAATAATTTTTCAAAAACATAAATCGCTTTACTAATAGAACCATTAACATGTTGAGAAAGAAGAAAAAGAGTTTCACTATCTACTTTTATATTTTCTTTATCAGAAATCATTTTGATATGAAAAAAAATTTCTTTTATAGAAAGACTTTTAAATTCATATATTTGAGAATATGATCTAATAGATATAGGAATATTATTTTGTTTTTTAGTGCAAAAAATAAATAATATCTCTGTATATTTTCCTTTTATAAAATTTAATAAAAAATTAATAAATTTTTGAGAAAATACATGTATATTTTTTATGATGAAAATGTTATACTTTTCTAATTTAGGATAAAAAAGTATTCTATCTATTATTATTTCATGAAAATTATATGAGTAAATACAAGAATTTAACAAACAATCTATTTCAAATATATTATTATAACATTTTTTATCAAAATTGTTATTTAATTCATTAGCCAAAACTTTGGCACATGTATTTTTCCCTACTCCATCAGGTCCAACAAAAAATAAAAATTGTGATAATTGATTATACTTTATTGCATTTTTAAGAGAAGAAGTAATGTCTTTTTGACCTACAATATCATCCCATTTTAAAGGACTATATTTATCAGATAATACAAAATTTTTTGAAAAAAAATTGTTCATTTATTTAATATTCTTTATTACTGTATTATAAAGAACTGGATAATATTTTCTTTATTTTATTGGATGCTTCTTTTAAAGAATTGGTATAATAAATAGGTAATTGACTATTATCGAGTATTTCTTTTGCTTTTTTTTCATTTGTACCTTGTAAACGAACAATAATTGGTATATTATTAATATTTATTTTTTTTGAATAAGAATTAATTACTCCTTTTGCTACTGTATCACAACGAACTATACCTCCAAATATGTTTATTAATATAATTTGAACTGATTTATCATCTAAAATAATAGAAAAAGCTTTTTCTACTCTTGTTATATCTGCAGATCCTCCTATATCTAAAAAATTAGCTGGATTTCCTCCACAAAATTTAATCATATCCATAGTTGCCATTGCTAATCCTGCTCCATTTACCATACAACCTACATCTCCTTTTAACTTTATAAAGTTTAGATCATATTTCATTGCTTCTTTTTCAAGAAGATTCACATCTTCGTATTCGTAATGAATATTAGCATATTTTTTTTCATGACGAAATAAAGCATTGTCATCTAATATCATTTTTATATCTACTGGAATTATTTCATTTTCTTTATTTATTATCATAGGGTTTATCTCCAATAGTAAAGAATTATAATACTTATATGACTGATAAATATTTTTTAAAAAAGTGTTGAATTTAGAAAATAAATTTTTGGGTAATCCTAAATTAAAACCTATTTTTCTAATTTGAAATAGTTGTAGACCTAATATTGGATCTATTTCTTCAGTAAAAAGATCATGTTTTTCTTCTATATTTACTCCTCCTTCTTTAGAATAGACGATAACATTTTTTTCTAAATCACGATTTAGTAGTATTGAAATATAATACTCTATAGGTGGCTTTAATTCAGAAATATACACATCTTCAGATATTAATACTTTTTTTACTAATTTTCCTTTATCGGAAGTTTGAGGAGTAATAAGATATTTTCCTAATAAATCTTTAGATTTTTTATAAACTTCATCTAAATTTTTTGCTATTTGTATTCCTCCAGATTTTCCTCTTCCACCTGCATGTATTTGAGCTTTAATAATTACAGATTTTTTTTTAGTACGATCAATTATAATTTTAGCACATCGTACTGCTTCTTCTGGAGAAAAAGCTAACATTCCTTTAGGAGTTCTTATTGAAAAATAATTTAATATTTCTCTTCCTTGATATTCGTGCAAATTCATTGAAAATAATTTTTTCAAGTAAATTTAAATTAAAATTCATTTTATGAATATAATTATCATATTTTTTTTGCAATTTTTTACTAAATTAAGTTATAATGATTAAAGCCAAGAATATTTATAAATCTTTTGATAATAAAAAATATATTTTAAAAGGAGTTACTATATCCATAAAAAAAGGACATTTAGCATGTATTTTAGGAGAATCTGGATCTGGAAAAAGTACACTTTTACATATATTAGGAACACTAGATCAACCTACAAAAAAAAAAATGTAAAAACTTATTTAAAAATAAATGGAAAAGATATTTTATCTATGTCTGATGAAAATCTTTCTTATGTAAGAAATGAAAATATAGGTTTTATTTTTCAGAATCCAGAATTTTTACCAGAACTTACAGTATTAGAAAATGTAAGTTTACCCGGCTTAATAAATAGAAAAAAAAATAGAAAAAATATTCAAGATACTGCAATAAATCTATTAAAAGAATTAAATATTTATAAACATGTTAATTCAAAAATTGATGAATTATCTGGTGGAGAAAAACAAAGATTATCTATAGCAAGAGCATTAATTAATGATCCTGAAATAATATTTGCAGATGAACCTTCTGGAAATTTAGATAAAAAAAACGCTGATAATTTACATCAATTATTTTTTTTTCTTAAAAAAGAATTTAAAAAAACTTTTTTGATTGTTACTCATAATATTGAATTAGCAAACATGGCAGATGAAATAATGGAAATAAAAAATGGTTTAGTAAAAAATAAAAATTATTAATAATTATGTTTTTAAATAATGAAGACTTATCTTTTAAATATATTATTAGAAAACCAAAAAAAAGTAAGGATAATTATAGTCTATTTTTAATGATTCATGGTTATGGTAGTAATGAAAAAGATCTTTTTTCTATAACAAAAGATATACCAGAAAATTTTTGTGTTATTAGTATACAAGGAAATTACTCCATTGAAAAAGGAAAATATTTTTGGTATCACATAGATTTTTCTAACAAAGAAAAATTTGTTCATGTTCTACAAGCTGAAAAAACTATTGAAAAAATAAATCATTTTATCAATGAGGTTATAAATAAATATCAATTGAATAATAATAATGTTTGGTTATGTGGATTTAGTCAAGGTGCTATACTATGTTATGCTATAAGTCTAGAAAATATAAAAGTAAAAAAATCTATTATATTAAGTGGATATTTAGAAAGAAAAATTATAAAAAAAAATTCTATTTTAAATAAAAATTTAGAATTTTTCATTTCTCATGGAAAAAATGATCTTATCATTCCTATAAGTTGGGCAAAAAAAAGTTTAAATATACTTAAGAAGAAAGGAATATATTCTTATTCCTTTAAAGAATATGATTCTGGACATTTTTTGTGTAATTCTAATTATGAAGATCTTATTAACTGGATAAAAGAAAAAAATTTTTAATCAAATATTTTTATGAAAAAACATACAAAATTAATTTTATTTATACCAATATTTTTAATATCTATTTTTTTTTTATCAAAAAAAATTATTTTTTTGGAACTATTACGTTTTTAATAAGCCTTATCCCTATATTTCTTATTTTTAGAAATGAATTTTTATTATTGTCTTTTTTCAAAATAAGAAATAGAGATATGAAAGGATTAAAAAAATATTTGTCATATATCAAAAATCCAAAATCACAACTAACTGATAATCAATTATCTTATTTTTATTTTTTAAATGGGATCTTATATTCAGAAATAAATATTTTTCAATCCGAAAATTATATGAAAAAAGCTCTTGATCATGGTTTAAAATTTAAACAAAACATAGCAATAGCCAAATTTAGTTTGGCCATAGCGTGTCTATCAAAAGGAGACAAAAAAAAAGCGGAAATTCTTCTATTAGAAGCAAAAAAAACAGATATATCCGGAATATTACATGATCAAATTAAAATAGTAAAAATGCAAATGAAAAAAATGAATATTGTAAAAAATAAACAAAATCCTTACATAAGGAACAAATTTTTTTAATTATTATATTTCCAATACACTTTGAATATTTTTTTCATCTCCACCCATCAAAAACTTGATGGGATTTTCTATAGTTTCTTTAACAGAAACTAAAAATCCGACAGATTCTCTTCCATCAATTATTCTATGATCGTAGGATAAAGCTAAATACATAATAGGTCGAATATGAATAGAATCACCACCATTATTACCACAAACATCAGATAATACTATCGGTCTTTTCATAATTTTATGCATTCCTAAAATAGCACTTTGTGGAGGATTTATAATAGGAGTAGAAAGCATAGATCCAAAAATACCTCCATTTGTTATAGTAAAAGTCCCTCCTGTCATTTCATCTATAGAAATCGTACCATTATGAACACGATTAGATAATCTAACTATTTCTTGTTCTATTCCTCTAAATGATAAATTTTCTACATTTCTTATTACAGGAACCATTAGTCCTTTTGGACCAGATATAGCAATGCTAATATCATAATAATTAAAATTTACTTTTTTATCTCCATCAATCATCGCATTTACATCTGGATATAATTTTAAAGCTCTAACACAAGAAAGAGTAAAAAAAGACATAAAACCTAAGTTAACACCATGTTTATTTTTAAATATATCCTTATATTTTTTTCTTATGATAAATATTTCTTGCATATCCACTTCATTAAATGTAGTTAATGTGGCTGTTTCATTTTTTGATGAAACTAATCTATCCGATATCTTTCTTCTTAGAGAAGAAAGATTTTTTACCGTTTTTGAACGGTACATAGGTGGTGCTATATTTCTATTTATAGTGGAATAATTATCATCTGAATATGTAGAAAAATTATTTTTTTCATTTATTAAATATGAAACACAATCTGATTTTGTAATCATTTTATGTTTTCCAGTTCCTTTAATTGATTCTAAAGGAATATTATTTTCTCTTATGATCTTTTTAGAAGCTGGAGATGCATTTTTACTATCTTTATCATGCTCTTTATTTTCATCTATTTTAGATTTTATATTTTGATTATTCTGAATATTTTCTAAATTTTTTTTAGAAGAATTGTCAATAATGCATAATACATCTCCTATTTTTACTCTTTCTCCTTTTTCTACCATTAAGGTTATTACTCCATTTTCTTCCGAAGAAATTTCTAAAGTAGCTTTATCTGAATCAATTTCAGCTATTATTTGTCCTTTTTGTACATAATCCCCACTTTTAACAAACCAGGAACTTACTTCTACTTCTGTAATAGATTCTCCGGGTGAAGGAACTTTTACCTTTGTTATCATAGTGTATAAAATTTTATTGGTTAAAAGATTTTTCTAGTATTTCATTTTGAATTTTTAAAAAATTTGAGTAAGAACCTGTAGATGGACTAGAGCTTTCATATGGAGATATTAAATTTAATTGCGTAATATTACTCATTTTTCTTAAAATAAAACTCCATGCACCCATATTTTCCGGTTCTTCTTGAACCCAGAAAATATCTTTTTTATTTATATATTTTTCTAATATATATTCTATTTTTTCTATTTTCAATGGGTATATTTGTTCTATGCGAATTAATGCTGTTTTTTCATCTTTTATTTTTTGTTTTTTATTTAGCAAGTCATAATATATTTTTCCAGAACAAAAAATTAACCTAGTTATTTTATCAATATGACAAGAATCATCATCTAATATTTCTTTAAATGATCCATGAGAAAGATCATTAATAGAAGAAATACATTTTGTATTTCTTAGTAAACTTTTAGGAGTAAAGATAATAAGAGGTTTTCGAAATTTTAATTTCATCTGTCTTCTGAGTAAATGATAAAAATTTGCAGGAGTTGTACAATTTACTACAAACATATTATTTTTTGCACAAAGTTGTAAATATCTCTCTATCCGTGCAGAAGAATGTTCTGGTCCTTGTCCCTCATATCCATGAGGTAACAACAATACAATTCCATTTCTAATTTTCCATTTGTCTTCTGCAGAAGAAATGTATTGATCTATGATAATTTGTGCACCATTACCAAAATCTCCAAATTGAGCTTCCCACAATGTTAAAACATTAGGAGAATACATAGCATATCCATAATCAAAACCTAAAACTCCATATTCAGATAAAGGAGAATTATATACTTGTATTTTACCTTGATTAATACATATTTTATTTAGAAGAATGATATCTTCTTCTTTATCTTCTGTTTTGATGATAACATGACGTTGTGAAAATGTACCTCTTCCAACATCTTCTCCTGATAAACGAATATTAACTCCTTCATATAATAATGTTCCATAAGCTAATAATTCTGCCATACTCCAATCCACTGAATTTTTTTTAATCATTTCCAATCTTTGATTAAAAATTGATTCTGTTTTTTTGAAAAATTTTTTCTTTTTTGGAAGAGAAAAAATTTTTCTAGAAATATGTTTGATATTTTCAGTTGAAAATTTTGTATCCACTTCTTTCATAACATCTTCATTACTATATACTATAGGAAAATTTTTCCATTTTTTTTCTAAAAAAGATTCTTGCTCAGAATATTCTATATTTTTTGATTCATTATAACCTTTATAAAGAATATTCTCGTATTTTTTTTCCATTTTTATGATATCATAGGTATCAATAACATTATCATTTTCTAATTTTTTTTTATATTCTTTGTAAGAATCTACATGTTTAGATATCATATTATATAAATAAGGTTGAGTAAATCTAGGCTCATCTCCTTCATTATGACCATATTTTCTATATCCTACTAAATCAATAAATACATCTTCATGATAACGCATTCTAAAATCTATAGCAAAACGAATTGATTTAATAACAGATTCTATATCATCTGAATTGACATGTAAAACTGGAGAAAGAATTACTTTTGCTATATCAGTACAATGAATGCTAGATCTTCCTTCTTCACAATTTGTAGTAAATCCTATTTGATTATTAATAATGATATGAATTGTTCCACCTGTTGTATAACCTTTTAATTTAGAAAGTTGTATAACTTCATATACTATTCCTTGTCCTGATAAAGCGGCATCTCCATGAATAAGAATAGGAATAATTTTATTAGAATTAAAGTCATTTTTATAATGATGATCTATTTTTGCACGAGTGATTCCTTCTACAATAGGGTTAACACATTCTAAATGAGAAGGATTAGGAACTAAATATAAATCAACATATTTTCCATTTCTAGTTTTCTTCATTCTATGATAACCTAAATGATATTTAACATCTCCTGAAAAATATTTATCTTTATATTCTTTACTTTGGAATTCACTAAATATGTGAGAATAGTCCTTTCCCAAGAAATTAGAAAGAACGTTTAAACGTCCTCTATGTGGCATTCCTATCATTAAACTTTCCGTATGATATTTATTAGAAGAGTATTCTAATATTTCTTCTAATGCAGGTAGTACAGATTCATTTCCTTCTATAGAAAATCTTTTTTGACCTATAAATTTTTTATGAACAAAACTTTCAAAAGCTAAAGCTTGATGTAATTTTGTTAAAATTAATTTTTTATCAATGACAGATAAAATTGTTTTTTCTTGATTAAACCATTTTTCAATCCATTTAATTTTATTATAATCCACAATATATTCATACTCTATTCCTATGGAATGACAATAAACATTATTTAAATAATTAATTATATTTCTTAATGATGTTTTCCCAATGCCTATTAATTGACCAGCTTCAAATAAAGTATCAAGATCTTTATCGGATAAATTGAAATTATTTAAATCTTTTAAATCTAAAAAATGATATTTTTTTTTATTTTTTTTTATAGGTATAGGATTGGTGTTCGTAAAACAATGACCTACCTTTCTATAGGTATTAATTAAACTAAATACAGAAAATTCTTTTTTAAGTTTATAAATAAAATCATTATAATTAATTACTACACCACCATTATCATTATTTTTTTCATGTATTAAATGTTGGCTTGATGTATTGTTCCATTTATAATTTTTTTCTCCAAAATCAAATCCATGAAAAAAAGCGCTCCAACTAGATTCTAGTAAATTCGGGTTATCTTTATATTTTTGATAAAGAGATTCTATATCTTCAAAATGGATAGCGTTTAGAAAAGAATATCTATCATTCATAGATTGTTGATTATTTTTTTACTTTAAATTTAAACATTTTAAATATCTAAACTAAAGATTACTGATTTTTTATAAGTTTTATTATATATTTATCCATATAGTTTTTAACTAAAATTAGTCCATTTTTATTTTTTCCCACAGATGTAGAAAATAAATGGTTACCCCAATATTTTCCGCTTATATAATCTGATATTTTTAGTATTAGATTATCTGCATATAATGCACTGTTCATTTTTGCAATTTTATCTGAAATGCAAATAAATATCATAGGTTTTTCATTGTTAATAAATCCTATAATAGAAATGAAATATTCAATTTTTATCCTTAGAGATAAAAGAGTTTTTTTTATAATATTTATGTCTAATTTTTCTTTTTTTAATAAATTATTTATATCACATAAATATCTTATTTTATTATTTAGTTGAATACTATTTGAATAAAAAATCCTTTTAAGAAGTTCTATTTGATGAAATTCTATTTTTAATTTTTCTTGCTTCAGTTTTTTATTAATTTCTAAAATATAATTGTAACTTTTAGTAATCGAATTAGGATATTTCATTATCATTTTTAATGAATCATATTGATGATAAATATTTTTTAAATATTCTATAGCTTTTCTAGAAGTCAACGCTTTAATTCTACGAATTCCATGTGATACAGAGGATTCTGATATTATTTGAAAAACTTCAATAGAACGAGTATTTTTTACATGCGTTCCAATACATAGTTCAGAAGAATCCCCAAAAGCTATTACACGTATTTTTTTCTGATTTTCATAGTTGAATAATTCATTACTAGAATAATAAGATGCTATTTTCTTTGCTTCTATCAAAGAGGAAAATTGTTTTTCTTTTAAATGAAAATCAGAAAAAATAAATTTTTGAACTAATTTTCCTATTTCCAATAATTCATCAGTAGTTAATTTTTTATAATGTGAAAAATCAAAACGTAAGTATTCATTTCCTATATAAGATCCCTTTTGTTGAATATGATTTCCTAAAATACTTCTCAAAGCGAAATGTAATAAGTGAGTAGAAGTATGATTTTTCTCAATATCTTTTCTTCTATTTATATCTATAATTGCTTTAAATGGAAAAGTGATATGAAAAGGTAATTGGTTAGTATAATGGACAATGGTATTGTTTTCTTTTTTAGTATTCAGTATACTTATTTTTTCATTTATATTATTAATAATATAGCCAGTATCACCTATTTGACCACCTCCTTCAGGATAAAATGGAGTTTTGGATAAAACTAATTCATAAAAATTATTTTTAATTAATATATTTTTTACTATCCTATATTTTATAATAAAAACATTATCAATTTCTGTATGAAAATATCCAACAAAATTATCTTCTACACTATTATTCAATAAATCTTCTTTTGTGGTATTTACTACTATCCAATCTTCTTTTATAACTGCATTATTACTTTTTTTAGATCTATTTTTTTGTTCTAACAATTTTTTTTGGTACGACTTCTCATCAATTTTCAATTGATGTTTTTCTATCAAAATTTTAGATAAACTTAATGGAAAACCGTAAGTATCATATAATTTAAAAATAGTTTCTCCACTAATAATATGTTTTTTTTTTTCTTTAGTTTTATTAATAACGTATTGTATTTTCTTATTTCCTTCATTTAAAACTTTAATAAAAGATAATTCTTCTTCTTTTATTACATATTGTATATATTCGTTATTTTTTTCTAATTCTGGAAAAAAAATTCTCATTTTTTTTATTAAAGAAGGAACAAATTGAAAAATAAACGGTTCTTTTTTTAATAAAAATAGATTGACATGAAATACGGCTCTTCTTAAAATTTTTCTTATAACATAACCAGATCCATTATTAGATGGAATTTTTCCGTCACATATAGAAAATACAATGGCTCTTAAATGATCTGCTATTATCCGTATAGATACATTTTGATAAAATTCATTTTTATAAATATTTCCTAAGGATTTTTCTATATCTTTAACAATAGGATAAAATATATCAGTTTCATAAGTAGAAGATTTTCCTTGAAGAATCATACATAGTCTTTCTAGTCCCATTCCTGTATCTATATGTTTTTTATCAAGTTTTTCCAATTTTCCATTGTTTTTTCTCAAAAATTCTATAAAAACAATATTCCATATTTCTATCACTTTTGGATGATTTTTATTAACAAGATATCTACCTAATAATTTTTTTTTATCTTTTTTATGACGTATATCTATATGGATTTCAGTACATGGACCACATGGGCCAACATCTCCCATTTCCCAAAAATTTTCTTTTTTTCCAAAAAAAATAATATTTTTTTCACTTATTAAATTTTTCCAACAAATAAAAGTTTCATTATCCATTAACAATTTATCATCTTCTTTATCCCCAATAAATATAGATACATATATATCTTCCTTCGGAATATTGTATATGTTTGTTAAAAGTTCCCATGCCCATTCAATAGCTTCTTTTCTAGAATAATCACCAAAAGACCAATTACCTAACATTTCAAACATTGTATGATGATAATTATCATATCCAACATTTTCTAAATCATCATGTTTACCAGAAACTCTAAGACATTTCTGTACATTTGTTATTCTTGTATATAATGGTTTCTTATATCCTAAAAAATAATCTTTGAATGGATTCATACCTGCATTAATGAATAATAATGATGGATCATTTTCTAAATAAATAGGAAAAGAAGAAAAAATTTTATGATTTTTTTTTTGAAAAAATTTTAAAAAAGTATTTTTTATATATTCATACTTCATAACTTCATAAAATATGATTTTTGTAATACTTAGAAGATTGTTCTATTCCATCCATAATTTTTTCCATAATTAATTCAGTAGAATCTTTATTAAGATCTATTTCTATAGGTTTTTTAAAAATCATTTTTTGTAATACTTCTTTTTTAATAATACGAATGCCTTTTTTATCATAAGCTTTATTAAATCCATCTATAACAATAGGAACAACAATAGGATTATATTTTCTTATAACATGAACAATCCCTCTTCTTCCTGGAGCAAAATCTTGAGTAGTTCCTTGCGGAAATGTTATTAACCATCCATCCTTAATAGCCATCCCCATTTTAGTTATATCAGAACTATTCACAATACGATTCACTTTTTTTTCACCTTCTTTCCATGTTCTACTTACAGTAATAGCTCCAGAATAAGTAAATAATTTTGTTAAAAAACCTTGATTCATAGTCTCTTTAGCAGCTACATAATAGATGTTGATTTTTGGATTTAAAAGATAAATAGGATTTTCAATTGTATTTATAAATCCATTTTTTACACTGCAAAAAACATGAAACATAGCAAAAACATCTGCAAAATAAGTTTGATGGTTAGATACAAAAAGAACTCTTTTATCAGGAAGGTTTTTAATATATTCTGTTCCTTGTAATTGCAATTTACCTTTATTATAAGAATTATAAGATATACATCCAAGAGTAAAGATTAAAAAACGCTTAATAAAATGATAATTTCCAAAAACATCCTTCAATATATTACTTGTAAAACGTTTTTTCTTTATTTTTTTTAAAAATGATAAATGGATATTCACTATTATTTATAATTAACTTTTTTATTTATGTTGTTATACTTTTGTTTGCAATAGTAAGATGCTATTGTAATAATTATGAATAGTAATAAACTGCAATATACCCAATAAGATATTTCTAATGGTTCTCCTTTAGCATAAGAATGCAAACCAGATAGATAATAATTAACTCCAAAATAGGTCATAATTATAGAAAATACAGATAATACACTAAAAAAATTAAAAGAATATAGACCTCTAATAGAGGGTATTAGCCGTATATGCAATACAAATGCATAAATTATAATACTAATCAACGCCCAAGTTTCTTTTGGATCCCAACTCCAATATCTTCCCCAACTATTATTTGCCCAAATTGCACCTAAAAAAGTTCCTATAGTCAATAAAAAAATACCTATAGTTAAACACATCTCATTAATAATAGTTAATCGTTCAATATGAATTTTTATCATTTTTTTATGTAAAGGGAAAAAACCACTTAATATATATAATATTAATACTAAAAATCCTAAAAGAGATCCGGTAAAAAAAAATCCATAACTTGATGTTATTGTTGCTACATGTATAATAAGCCAATTGGACTTTAATACAGGAACTAGATTGGTTATTTCTGGATCCATAATATTACTATGTGCTATCATTAGTAAAATTGATGATATCAAAGAAGTTATTCCTAATACAAATTGATTATTATAAAATATCAAACCTATAACAGTTAAACACCAACTAATAAAAATCGCTGATTCATATCCATTACTCCATGGAGCATGACCAGATATATAACATCTTGAAATTAAACCTAATGATTGAAGAATAAATAAAATTAATACAATAGTAACTAATATTTTATAAGAAATAGATAAATATTTTTTGTGAAAAAAAATGCTTAAAAAAGAATTAAAAATGATTATTAATCCTAAAATAGCATATAAAAAAGATAATGTGTAAAATATATGTATTTTATTATACATAATTTCTACGGAAATCTTTCTATTTGTAGGTAATATAGATTTAGCATATTTAATTTGATATAGTCGTATTTTTTCAATTTCTTGATCAGCAATTTTCCAATTTTTTTCATTTTGTGCTCTAAATAAGGATTTTAAGTAATCATTAAACATAGAAAAACCATAGGGGTTAAGTCTACTATATTTAGAATCCATAATAATCCAACTTGACCAAGTATGATGTATATCGTTTGGAATAGGAAAAATACGTAAATATTTACCCTGAAAAATCTCATGAAGAATACCTATACGTTCACTAAGAAGAATAACAGATTTATCATACTCATTTCTATGCATAGGATTTTTAGATAAAGCTACTTTATAATCTTCTTGTAAAAGAAATTTTATTTTTTTTGATTTTGGATTAAAACTGTAAAGATTCATCATAGAAACATAATTATCTTGATTTGCGTTTACTTTTCTTAAAAAATTGAATCCTCCTTTTGAATCTACTTTTATAAATGGCACTTTTATCCAAAAAAAATTATCTTGATGCATAGATATCAGCCATTGATTAGCATCTAAATTTTCTATAGAATTTTTTTTATGTATTTTTCTAAGTAATTCTATTGCTAAAGTATTAATAGGTTTAATTCTTCCTTTATCATCTTGCACCAATAAATGACCAAAATTATCTCCATGTTTTTTAGGAATGTGTATAACATCAGGTATATTTTTTAACGGTATTATTTTTTTTGATTCATGTATTTGAGAAAAAGAATAATTTATGCTTGTAAAAAACAATATGATAATAAAAAAATATTTATTTTTCATGTAAGTATTTTTTTAACTGTTTTTTTAGAAAATAAAATCTAGTACCTTTCCAAAATAAGTTAAGAAACATACCAATACTCATAAGAGCATATCCAAAATATGATAAATATGTTCCTAAATAATCATCATTTATGGAAAAATGTGACCCTTTTCCATCTGGATCATATCCAGATTGAAAAAATCGATATCCTTTATAATCTAGTATTCTATTCATATGAATAGAATAATGATAATTTTTTTTATCTAAAATAGTTACATAACTCATAAAAGAAGAAGGTAAATTAGATCCGGGGTAATTTTCCAGTTTAAATTTATTTAGTTTTAAGAAAAAGGGTAGTGTCCAAAATATAGATCCATATCCAATAGATATTTTATAACCATTGTTAAATATAATAGGATCACTCATATTCATTGTATTTTTACCACCTAAAAATGTAACTAGCTTGGATTGATTATTAAAATATATTCTTGCAGTAAAAGCACTAAAAAAAGTATTTTTTTCTACTGTATTTTCATTTTTTTTGTCACAAGGAATGTATTTTAATTTTCCTTTTATAATTCCTTCTGGAATAACAATATTTATTTTTGTATCATGATTAACTAATATTTGATATAATTTTTTGGTATGTAATACATGATAATGATTGTTTGACAAATAACTATTTTTTTTAGTTACCATATTTATGGTATTTATTGGAAAAAAAGATTTGATATAGATTCTATCATCATCTATATCAAAAATTTTTATTCCCAAAGGGTTATCTTTATTAAAAGAAAAATGAACTCCATTTATCGTTTTTATTTCTCCATTTTTAATAAAAATTTCTTTCATATTATTCTCTTTTACGGAGAAAATGAGTTTTATAATTTTATCTTCTTTTTCTTTTTTTGAAAAAATCATTTTTGCACATGGAATATAATTAGTAAATTTTATTATTATTGGATGGTTATGAAAAAAAAATTTACCACTGTAATTATTGTGAAAATGTGAAAATATATAAGGTTGATAATAAGTTTTAACGTATTTACTATTACCTGTATTAATGTTCAATTTAATATAATTTTTCTTTGATAAAATTTTATTAGTTTTTTCTCCTTCTCTTATAGAGATTATTCCTTCTTGGCTATAATATCTAGAAATAACACTTCCAATGAAAATAATAACAAATGATAAGTGAAAAATAAAAAGAGGAAATTTTTTTTTATTCCACAATTTATATTTCCATATATTTCCTATTAAATTTAGAATAATTAATGAAATGATAGTTTCAAACCAAATAGATTCATAGACAAGTACTTTTGCTACATCAGTAGAATATTTTTGTTCTAAAAAAGTAGCTAAAGCCATATAAAATACCAATATTAAAAATAAAAAAGAAGTCATTTTTGTTGAAAAAATAATTTTTTTTAATATTTTTTGCATATTTATTAATATATTTTTATTTATTATAATAATATTTAAATTAAAATAGACGTTTTTATGATGAATTAATAACTAAACCATCATAAGCTAAATAAACATTTTTTGGTAATTTTTCTTGTATTTTTTCATGGAATCCAAGTAAATGGCTAACATGTGTTAAATAAGTTTTTTTAGGATTTATTTGATGAATAATATTTAATGATTCAGAAAGTGTAAAATGAGAATGATGTAATGGTTTTTTTCTAAGAACATTTATCACTAAAATATCTAATTTATTTAAACTATCAATTGTAGAACATGGTATTTTACTTGCATCTGTGATATATGCAAAATTATCTATTCTAAATCCTAATATTGGAAGATCTCCATGGTAAACATATAATAAAAATATTTTACAATATTCTTCTACAAAAAAAAATTTTTTGTATTTATCTATTTCAAACAAATTTATATTTGTAGTATTTTTTTTACCAGAGAAAAAATAATAATATCTTATTTTTAAATTATCTAAAACTCTACGTAATGCATAAATAGGAATAGATTTATTCATATTATTACTTATAGGCCTTACATCATCTAATCCACCTATATGGTCTTGATGTTCATGTGTTATAAAAATAGCATCTATTTTTTCATTATTATTTCTGAGCATTTGATATCTAAAATCTGGACTACAGTCGATTAAAAAAAATTTTCCATTTTTTTCAATTAGAACGGAACTTCTGAGTCTTTTATCCTTTGGATCTCTAGATAAACATACTGGATGACTGGATCCTATTACGGGAACTCCTTGTGATGTTCCAGTACCTAAAAAAGTAATTTTCATATTTTTACTTATAAAAATTTTTCATTGTTTTGTTCAAAATATCATTTTGTATTTTATTTTTTAACGTAATATTTTTTTTATCTATCAAAAATTTTTTAACTGAATCTCTTCCTTGTCCTAAGGATATATTATTATAATTAAACCAAGAACCATTTTTTTTTATGAATCCTAAACTAATCCCCAAATCAATAATTTCCCCTATTTCTGATATTCCTTCTCCATACATAATATCAAATTCAGCAATTTTAAAAGGAGGAGAAAGTTTATTTTTCACTACTTTTACTTTTGTTCTATTTCCTAATATTTTTTCTCCACTTTTGATTGGTATTCCTTTCCGTATATCTAGTCTTATAGATGAATAAAATTTTAATGCATTTCCTCCTGTTGTTACTTCTGGATTTCCGTATACACCTATTTTTTCTCTCAATTGATTAATAAATATTAAAATACTTTTAGATTTTCCTATACTAGAGGTTAATTTTCTCAAAGCTTGAGACATAAGTCTTGCTTGTAATCCTATTTTAGAGTCCCCCATTTCTCCTTCTATTTCACTTTTTGGTGTTAGTGCGGCCACGGAATCAACTACTATCATATCTATAACACCTGATCTAATTAAATTATCTACTATCTCAAGAGCTTGTTCTCCATTATCTGGTTGAGATATAAGTAAATCTTTTAAATCCACTCCTATTTTTTTTGCATATATAGAATCGAAAGCATGTTCGGCATCTATAAAACTAGCAAATCCACCGGATTTTTGGGATTGAGTAATGGCATGTAAAGCTAAAGTAGTTTTTCCAGAAGATTCTGGACCAAATATTTCAATAATTCGACCTTTAGGAAATCCTTTTATTCCTAATGCAATGTCTAAGTTTATTGATCCAGAAGAAATAACATCTAAACTTTGGTCATGTTTTTCCCCCATTCGCATGATAGTCCCTTTTCCATATATTTTATCCATTTTTTCTAATACGAGATCCAAAGATTTTCTTTTTTTCTCAAATTTTTCATTCATAGAGTAAATTTTAACATATTTTTTCACAAAAAATATGAACTTAATAATAAGCAATATTTCTTATGGTAATTAATTTAAATTTTTTATATCTATGAATACTTTAATATTTGAATTATGAACTTCATTACGAATGAACATGAAAAATTATAAATAATGCTATTATATATGGATATATTTCTATGTAAAAATTGCTTTAATTTCTATTAATGATATTTTTATACAAAATTTATATTGTAAACGTGATGGAAATAAAATAAAAATTAATCACTAAATCAACTACAATAAATAAAAATATAATAGATACTACCTATGTTTTTTTTATTTACTCTTTTTCTTCTTCTTCTGAACTTTTTCCTTCAGAAGCTTTTTTAAATTCTTTTAATCCTGTTCCTAAACCTCTCATTAATTCTGGTATTTTTTTCCCTCCAAAAAGCAATAAAGCAAGAATAACAATAACTACTATTTCTGTAGTTCCAAAAGTACCAAGAAATATAAGAGAAAATAAAATGAAATTCATTGTTGTGCAGAATTTTTCATCAAATATAAAAAATATTCCTTACTTCGTAAAAAGTAATAATGAATAATATAAACAAGAACTAGAATATTAAAATTAATCAGTATTAATAACTTATATTTCAGATACTATTCTTTTTATTAGCTAATGCTACCACCACCACCTACCTACTAGTGGAATAATCTCCTAAATTTAGTTCCTTTATTTTTTCTATGTAGTAACAATAGTTTCCTATCATAGAATAATGCAAAATTACAGAATTTATTTCCGTATTATCCAGTATAATAGATTGTTTTATATTGCTATTTATTATTTTAGTATATTTTCCTATTGATACATAAGGTCCTATAATACTATTTTTAATAATAGTATTTTCATCTATATAACAAGGATTTATGATTAAACTATTTTTTATGATAGATTTTTTATGAATCAATTTATTTTCTTTTTTGGAATATTCAATAGATAATATTTTTGAATTAGAAGATATAATAGTTTTTTTACAACCAAAATCCATCCATTCATTAACCTGTTTACTAAAAAATTTTATTCCTTTTTTTCTCATATTTTCTAAAGCAGATGTTAATTGATATTCTCCTTGCTCATTTTTTATATTATTATCTAATATGTATTCCAATTCTTTTTTCAGAAGAGTACTATTTTTGAAATAGTATATTCCAATAATAGCTAGATTAGAAATATAATCATTTGGTTTTTCTATAAAATGAGTAATTAATCCTAGTGAATTACATTTTACTACACCAAAAATATTTGGATTATTAACTTTTTTTGTCCATATGATATTATCTAATTTGCTATCCAATTCATTTTCGAAATTATTGTTGTAAAATAAAGTATCAGAATAAATAATAATTATTGGGCCTATCAAAGAATTTTTAGCTTTTAATAAAGCATCTGCAGTTCCTAATGGTTTTTCTTGATAATATATTATTGGATGAACACCTATTTCATTAGATAATTTTATTAAATTTTTTTCAATATTATAGTTTCCATTATTGTTATTACTACTTACAATAAAAACAATTTCGTCAATAGAAAATATTTTAATAAGTTTGGATAGATTTTCTAATAATCTTTTTAAAATTGTTTTTCCTACTATTGGAAAAAATGGTTTTGGCGTTTTTAAAGTATGAGGATGAAGCCGGGTCCCTTTTCCAGCCATTGGAATTATAATTTTCATATATCTTTTTTTTTCATATTCCAGTACTTCCAAAACCATTATTTGATCTTATGTTTGAATTACTTATAGTCAAACATTTTTTCCACTTTATTTTATTTACTTTTTTTAATAAATTTATTCTTGCTAGTCGATCATTTTGGTGAATAATTATTGTTTTATAAAATGGATTTATTATAATAATATTCATATTATAATAGTATAATAAATTATTATGTTTTTTTTTAGTGATATGGATAATAGAAATAGCTTGTATGAATTCTTCTTTTAATGAAAAGAAATATTTATCTATTTTTTTAGAAAATTTAAAAAATAAATTTGTTGGTATTAATTTCCTTTCTAAGAAATTAATAAAAATAGATTTCTCTATATTAGCTTTTAAAATCACTTATTTAATTAAATTAATAAATCTTTTTCTTTCTAATAAAAAAATAGTAAAAAAATATAAAAATTGTAAAATAATGTTGAATTTAAATTCATTTTCTTTAGTAAGAACAACTAATAAAATTGAAAATAAAAAATAGTATATAATACTCTTTATTTTTTTTTTACAAAAATTTAGAAAATTATTTTTACCCCAAAAAAATATAGCTAATAACATACATATATAGGATGTAAATGTTCCCCAAGCTGGAATCATAAAACTTTTGGTAGAAGTATTAATAAAAATGATATTAAATAAAAATGTAACTAAAACTCCTATTGAGGATATATAGGTCCCAATAATTGGTTTATCTATGATTTTATAAGATATGGATAAATTATTATAAATTCCAAGGAAAAGGTTTCCCATCATGATAATAGGAATGATAGATGTTGCAATATGATATTTTTCATCTATTAATAATTTTATAAAAATAGAAATATTACCACATATTAGTACATAAAAAAATAATCCGAATAAAATAAATATATAGGTTATTTCTTCATAGTAATATTTTGCATTAGAATCTAATGATTTTTTAAAAAAAAAAGGTTCAATTCCTAGTCTAAAAGTTCTGATATATAAATTCATAAAAGAAGCTATTTTATAACAAGCAGAATATGCTCCATTAATTTCATCGGAAATCCATCTTTTTATAATAATTTTATCCATATTTTCATTGATAGAAAACGCAATAGTTCCAATCATAATAGGGATTCCATAATTTAACATTTTTATGGAAAGAATTTTATTAAATTTTTTTATTTTTACTTCTTTTATAAGAATAGGAAAAATTAAAAATAAATTAGTTATGGACGAAAGGACATTAGAAAAAAATATAGAACCTGTTTTATCTGTAACCGAATTAACAAGATTAAAAACATAAAAATAATAATACTCGTTTTTTTTATAAAACATATATTTATAACAAAAAAACATATAAATTATAAAAAAAGATTGTATTAATATATTGACTATATTCACACTAGAATAGTATATAGACTTGTCATTTACACGTAACCAAGCCATAGGTAAAATGCAGATTGTATCAAAAAATATAATTAAAAAAAACATTAAAAGATACTCTGGATGTTTATGGTATCCAAATATATATGATATTTTTTCAATAAAAAAAATAGAAAAAATAAAAAAAATGGAACTAATTAATAGTTGTGTTATAATTCCTGTTGAAAATACAATATCCTTGGTATAATTTTTTTTATATAAAAATCTAAAGTAAGTATTTTCTAGTCCAAAAGAAAGGAATCCTATTATTAAAAAAGACAAAGAATACATATCTGTATAAAGAGAAAATTCTTCCCTTTTTAAAAATTCAGTAAAAATTTTTAAAAAAAAATAATTAATAATTTTTGGTAGAATTAATCCTATAGAATAAATAATTGTTTGTATCGCTAGTTTTTTGTACAAATTCAATAACTTTTTATAAAAGTTTCTAATATCTGAAAAATTTATATATCAAATTTTGATTTAATTTTGTATTGAAAATTAAAAGTAGTTATATTGATGAATTGTCTGAAATTAAAATACGAAAATGGATTTTTATAAAAAATCAGAAGATTTTATTAATTATGCTATAAAACATAAAAATATCAATCGATTGGTAATGGATGATTATATTAAATATATGACTCCTTATATTGTAGAGGAGAGAAAACTTAATGTAGCTCAAATGGATGTTTTCTCTCGTTTAATGATGGATCGTGTTATTTTTTTAGGTACGGCTATAGAAGATCAAATTGCTAATATAGTACAAGCTCAATTATTGTTTCTGCAATCAGTAGACTCTTTGAAAGATATACAAATATATATAAATTCTCCTGGAGGGGATGTTTATGCAGGATTAGGAATATATGATACAATGCAAATTGTTGAACCTGATGTTGCTACTATTTGTACTGGTATGGCCGCTTCAATGGCAGCTATCATTTTATGTTCTGGAGCAAAAGATAAAAGATCTGCGTTGAAACATTCTAGAATTATGATTCATCAACCTATAGGGGGGACTCAGGGTCAAGCTTCAGATATAGAAATAACAGTTCGTGAAATTCTCAAATTGAAAAGAGAACTATATGAAATTGTATCTAATCATTCTGGTGTTTCTATTGAAAAAATAGAGAAAGATTCAGATAGAGATTATTGGATGACATCTGAAGAGGCAAAAGAATATGGTATGATTGATGAAGTATTAAAAGGTAAAAATCAAAATTAAAAAATGATCACGACAGGATTCGAACCTGTAACCTACTGCTTAGAAGGCAGTTGCTCTATCCTTTTGAGCTACGTGATCTATATTTATTTATACGTCGGGGTAGCAGGATTTGAACCTACGATCTCCTGGTCCCAAACCAGGCGCGATAACCAAACTACGCTATACCCCGAAAAGCGGAGAATGTGGGATTCGAACCCACGCGGTATTTATAATACCGACAGTTTAGCAAACTGTTCCGTTAACCACTCCGGCAACTCTCCAAAAATTACTACTAAAAAAAACACTAATAAAAATAAACAAATTAATTTAATTATCTAGGATATTCTATTCTAGGATGATAGATACTGATTAATTTTTCTTTAATTACTTTTTTTATTTTTTCTATTTCTTTCAAAGTTATGTCAGTATCAGAAAATTGATTTTCTTTTTTTTGTTTATTTATAATATTTTCTACTAAATTTTCCAAATCTTTATTAGATGGATTCTTTATACTTTTTGAAGCTGCTTCTACAGAATCAGCTATCATTACAATAGCAGTTTCTTTTGAAAATGGTTTAGGTCCTGGATATTGAAACTGTTTTTTATCTACTTTTGCATTTATTTTTTTTTGTTTTTCATAGAAAAATTGAATCGTACTATCGCCATGATGAGTTTTAATAAAATCAGTGATACGATTAGGTAAATGATATTTTTCAGCTAATTTTACTCCAATTGATACGTGTTCTAAAATAATTTTGACACTTTCTATTGGACTTAATTTTTCATGAGGATTTAACAAATTATTTTGATTTTCAATAAAGAAAACTGATTTTTTAATTTTTCCAATATCATGATATATTGCTCCTATTCTTACTAATAATGAATTAGCTTCAATAGCCACCGCGGCTTCTTCTGCTATATTTGCTACAGTAAGAACATGTTGTAAAGTACCTGGAGCTTTCTGAGATAATAATCTCAATATTGGGTTGTTCATATTTGATAATTCTAGTAAAGAAATATCTGAAGTTATATTTAATAATTTTTCGAAAATAAATATTAATGGATGTACAAATAACGTAAAAATTCCACTAAAAAAAAATAAATAAAAAGTTTGTAATGGGATATTTTCTATAGTTCCTTTACGAATAAAGGTAAGTGAAATAAAAGTTATGCTATAAGTAATAATTATTTTTACTACAGATACGAATAGGTTTTCCATTTTAGAGATATTTTTATTCGTCAGTAGTACTAAAAATCCTGTAATAATTTGAAGTAAAATAAATTCTAAACTATTTGGTGTAATCAAAGATAGTAATAGAATAGTTGTTAAATGAATAATAATGCTGACATCAAAATTATAAAAGGAACGAACACTAATAGGAAGTATAGAAAAAGGAATTATATATAATATTCTAGAATTATACTTGAGTATGAATATTGTTATAATTGATGTGAAAAATATACTGGTAATCAAAAAATTAAATTCTCTATTTTTATGAAATATCTTGTTTTGAAAGTAAAAGAAATACAATAAAAATATTAAAAATATAATACTTATTATTAAAAAATAACCTATTTTTAAGTAAATATTTTTATTTTTATTCCATATTTTATTTTCATATTCTTTTTTTAAAGAAGATAAAATATAAAATTTTTCATCGTCTATTACTTTATTTTTTTTTATTATAATTTTTCCTTTTCCAAAAGAATGCTTTATTTTACTGATATTTTTTATTTTTTTATAAAAATAATTATCTGTATATTTTTTATTATAAAAAAAATTAGGAGCTATAATTCTTTTTAATAATTTTTTAATTTTTTTTTCATTTTTTTTTCTATCTAAGAAATGCTTTTCAATAATATTATTTACTTTTTTATAGGTGAAAATCTTATTATATGAAATTGCTATTGTCTCATTATTTTTTTTCAAAAGAAATATTTTATTTCTACTGTTTATACTCGGAAAATACTGATATTTTAAATATCCATATTTATAAATAATATTTAATAAACGAAAAATAATCTTATAGTAATGTTTATTTTCTTTCTTTCTTAAAAAAGAATTATTATGAATAATTTTTATTACCCTTTGAAATATTTTTTCATTTTTATTATAGAATATTTTTTGACTTTTTTTAAGATTCTTAATTTCTAAATTAATGTCTTTTTTACTTTTTAAAACAATAAAATTAAATGGAGAAAATAAATCTTCATAATACCAAATTTTTCCTTTGTAAAATTCATATTTAAAAATTTCTTTTTTCGGAAAAAAAAATGTCAATGATAAGACTATAATCACTGTAACTAAAATCTTATACGAAATATTTTTTTTATTATTGTATGTAGAAAACTTTTTTAAAAAGCTATACATTACCTAAAAAATTGATCTTATGCAATTTTTTCCGTAAGTCTTGAAGAAGAATGAAGGAAGATATAAAGAAGTATTTTTTTATGACTAATGTTTTTGCAATATATTAGATAATAATCTATTTTCGTCGTTAATACTTTCTTCCAAACAAATAGTAGATTCAGTTCTAAGTACTCCTTTAATTTCACCAATTTTTGATATTACATCTCTAGCATCTGAAGGATCTTTAGCAATAATTCTGCAAAAAAGATTATACTTTCCAGAAGTGATATATAATTGTACTATATTGGGGATTTTCTTTAATTCTTCTTTTACCAATTTAGATTCTCTAGAATCTGATAAAATACCTACAAATGCTATTAAATGAAATCCTAAAGCCTCATAACCAATAATTAAAGTACTTCCTTTTATAATCCCTGCATCTTCTAGTTTTTTTACCCTAACATGAACAGTTCCAACTGACAATGGTTTTATCTCTTTACTTATTTCTTTACTTATTTCAGTGTATGGTGTTCTAGCGTTGATATTTAATTTTTTGACAATAGTATTATCTATTTCATCTGTATTATATCTTAGAATCATTATTTTATATTTTTATTTCTTAATTAAAAGTACCAAGATACAAAACTTTCTTTTGAAGAAAAGTATTATTATTTTTACAAAATATTATGAATTTATTTATGGATAACCTTATTTAAATTTTAAGTTATAAAAATTTTTTCATAATTTTTATGACATTATTATTTTTATATTAATTAACCTTAATTTTTATATAAGTATTGGATATTGGATAATAAATAATAACTACCAATGAAAAAGGAACCTATTATCATAGGAATAGAATCATCATGTGATGAAACAGCTGTTTCCATTATTAAAAATAGAGAAGTATTATCTGATATTATTATTTCTCAAGAAATTCACAAAAAGTATGGAGGGGTTGTACCTGAATTAGCGGCAAGATTACATGATAAAAATATTGTAAAAGCTGTGAATAAAGCTATATTATCAGCTAATATAAAAAAAAATGATATTGACGCTGTTTCTTTTACTATAGGTCCAGGCTTAATAGGATCTTTATTAGTAGGTGCATGTTTTGCAAAGTCATTTTCAACTGGATTAAAAATACCTTTATTAGCAGTGAATCATATACAAGCACATGTACTTTCTCATTTTATAAAAAATGCAAATGTAAGTAATTATTATCCTATATTTCCATTTTTATCTTTAGTTATAAGTGGCGGACATACTCAAATATTAAAAGTTTCTAATTTTTTTCATATGGAAATATTAGGATCTACTTTAGATGATTCTGTAGGAGAAACTTTTGATAAAATAGCCAGATTTTTAGGATTTTCTTATCCAGGTGGTCCTATAATAGAATTTTTTTCCAAAAATGGATGTGATAAAAAATTTTTATTCTCAAAACCAATGGTGAAAGGATTAAATTTTAGTTTTAGTGGATTTAAAAGTAATGTTTTACAATTTATTAGTACTAACCTAAAAAAAGATCCATTATTTATTAAAAATAATTTGCATGATTTATGTTCTTCTATACAAAAATGTATATCAGAAATTCTTTTAGATAAAGTAAAAAAAGCCACTCTAAAAACAAATATTTTTAGAGTGTCTTTAGTAGGTGGAGTTTCTTCTAATTCAAAAATTAGAGAAATATTCACTTCTTTTGCAGAAAAAGAAAAATGGGAAATTTTCCTTTTGAAAAAAAAATATACTACGGATAATGGATCTATGATAGCAATAACAGGACTCTTGAAATATAAAGAAAACTTATTTGATTCTATTTATGTTAGTCCATATTCAAAATTCAAAATTTTTTAAATACACGTACATACAAAATTTCTATCCCCATATACATCATTTACACGATTAACTGATGTCCAAAATTTTCTTTCTCTTACCCAGGATAGGGGATAAGCGGCTTTTTCTCTGCTGTAAGAATAATTCCATTTATCTTTTGTTAAGACATCTATACTATGTGGAGCATTTACTAAAACATTTTCTTCCTTAGAGAAAATACCATTTTCAATTTCTTTAATTTCTTTCCGTATAGATATAAGAGTTTCAATAAATCGATCTATTTCTTCTTTAGATTCACTTTCCGTAGGTTCTATCATCATACATCCCTCTACAGGAAAAGAAATTGTAGGAGCATGATATCCATAATCTATCATTCTTTTTGCTATATCCATAACTTCTATTCCTATGGATTTAAAACTTCGACAATCTATGATTAGTTCGTGAGCTACCATACCATTTTTTCCTACATATAAAATTTTATAAAAATTTTTCAATTTTTCTTTTATATAATTAGCATTTAAAATGGATACTTCTGTACATTTTTTAAGTCCATTTGCTCCTAATAAACGAATATAAGCATAAGATATTGTTAAGATTAAAGAAGAACCATACTGAGAAGAAGAAATAGTGAAGTCTCCTTTATAATTTTTTCTGTTATCATTGCTGCTGCTATTCCATTTTGAAAATGGATGATTAGGTAGGTATGGTTTTAAATGAGAAGCTACACATATTGGACCCATACCTGGACCTCCTCCTCCATGTGGAATAGCAAATGTTTTATGAAGATTTAAATGACATACATCTACCCCTAAATCTGATGGTTTAATTAAACCTATTTGAGCGTTCATATTTGCCCCATCCATATAAACTTGACCACCATAATCATGAATTATTTCTGTTATTTCTTTTACATGTTCTTCATATACACCATTAGTAGATGGATATGTTATCATTAAAACAGATAATGATTTTTGATTTTCTTTTACTTTTTTTAGTAAATCTTTTTTATCAATAGATCCATCATTTTTTGTTGCTATTGAAACTATTTTCATTCCTGCCATATTTGCTGAGGCTGGATTTGTACCATGAGAAGAAGAAGGTATTAAAGCTATATTTTTTTCATTTTTTTGTGATAAATTTTGATATTTTTTTATAACCATCAATCCTGCATATTCTCCTTGTGCTCCAGAATTTGGTTGTAAAGACACCCCATCAAGTCCTGTTATTTCTTTTAAATATTTTTTTAAATTTTTTATTATAAAAATATATCCTTTTGTTTGTTCTTTTGGAGCAAATGGATGAATATCTCTCCATTCGTATTGACTTAAAGAATAAAGCTCACTACAAGCATTAAGTTTCATAGTACATGATCCTAATGGAATCATTGATTGAGTTAGTGAAATATCTTTTTTTTCCAGCCTTTTTATATATCGAGTTATTTCATGTTCTGAATAATATTTATGAAATACTTCATGATCTAAAAAACTAGAAAATCTTTTTAGAAAAGATGGTATCCTATTAATAGGAATCATAGAATAAGAATTTCTATTCTTTTTTTTACGATCATATTTTTTATTATTTGCTTCATAAAATATAGAAAATATATGATTTAAATCTTCTTGATCTGTTGTTTCATCCACAGTAATAGTCAAATGGTTTTGATCTATATATCTAAAATTTGTTTTTTTTTTATTTGCTATTTTTTTCAAATTTTTTAAATATGTTGATTCCACTTTTATTCGTATAGTGTCAAAATAAGATGTATTTATTTGGAAAATATTTTTTATATTATTTACCAATAGTAATTCTAATTTTTTAGCATTTTCATGAATGCTATTTGCTATATTTATCAATCCATTTTTACCATGGTATAAAGCATACATAGAAGCCATTATGGCAGGTAATACTTGTGATGTACAAATATTAGAAGTCGCTTTTTCTCTTCTAATATGTTGTTCCCTAGTCTGTAAAGACATTCGAAATGCTTTTTTACTTTCTTTATCTATAGAAATTCCTATAATTCTTCCAGGAATAAATCGTTTATATTTTTCTTTAGTAGCAAAAAATGCGGCATGAGGTCCTCCATACCCCATAGGAATACCAAAATTTTGACTGGTTCCTACGACAACATCTGCCCCCCACTCTCCAGGTGGTTTTAATAAAGAAAGTGATAATAAATCAGTTGATACTATTATTGATACATTATTTTCTTTTGCATATTTGATAACATTACGATAATCATTTATTTCTCCTGAACAAGAAGGATAAGATATTAATAAACAGAATATATTTTTTTCATATTGAAATATTTTATCATAATCATCATGTATTACGTTGATTCCAAGCCCAAAACATCTTGTTTTTAAAACGGATACAGTTTGTGGATATAAATTGTTTGAAACAAAAATATAGGGATTTTTTTTTATTTTTTGATTTCTTATTTTTTCTTGATAAATCATAAACATAGCATCAGCTGATACTGTAGATTCATCTAACATAGATGCATTGCTTATTTTCATTCCAGTTAAATCTGAAATCATTGTTTGGAAATTCATTAAAGCTTCTAAACGTCCTTGGGATATTTCAGATTGATATGGTGTATAAGGGGTATACCAATTTGGATTTTCTAAAATATTTCTTTGAATAACACTTGGTGTTATAGTATTTTTGTATCCTAATCCTATGTAAGAACGATAAATTTTGTTTCTTTTTCCTATTCTATGAATATGCTTTAAGTATTTATATTCAGATATGGGATTTGGAATGTTTATTTTTTTTTGAGAAAGTATTTTTTTGGGAATTGTTTTTTTTATCAAATCTATGATAGATGAACAATGTAGAGTTTTCAACATTGTTTTAATATCGCTACAAGATGGACCTATATGTCTATCATGGAATTTTTTTATTCTCACGGAATCCTTTTTCATAATCTAAATTAGAAATTGTATTTATCTTTGATTTATTTTATTTTCCTTATTTGATTACAAATTTAGGTAAATTAAATAGAGCTTATAAAAAAAATATTACGTAATAAAAAAATGAAAATAACTATTGTCGGATCTGGTAATGTAGGATCTTCTTGTGCTAGTTTTTTAGCTCAGAAGAATATAGTGGATCAAATTGTTCTATTAGATATTAGAAAAAATTTTTCTGAAGGAAAAAGTTTAGATATTTCTCAAATGATATCTTTAACAGATTCAAGTACTGAGTTAATTGGTGTTACTAATGATTATTCTCAATCAAAAAATTCTGATATAGTTGTAATAACTTGTGGTGTTACTAGAAAACCAGGTATGAGTCGAGATGACCTAGTAAATACCAATGCAAATATAATAAGAGAAGCAACTAAAAAATCTATTTTTTTTTCTCCAAACGCTAAATTTATTATCGTTTCTAATCCATTAGATGTTATGGCTTATGTAAGTTATATAACAGCAAAAATAGATTCTTCTCGTATTATAGGAATGGCTGGTGTACTTGATACAACAAGATATAAATATTTTTTATCAAAAAAATTGGGTTTGTCATATCATGATATACAATCTTTATTGTTAGGGGGACATGGTGATACAATGGTTCCATTATATAGGTATACTTCTATATCTGGAATTCCAATAAAAGAATTTTTATCGGAAGAAGAGAATAATATTATTATTGAAAAGACAAAAAAAGGAGGAGAACAGATAGTCAATTTGTTGGGAACATCTGCTTGGATGGCACCAGGCGCATCTATTGTTAAAATGATAGAATCTATTATAAAAAATCAAAAGCGAATTTTTCCATGTTCTGTTTTATTAAAAGGAGAATATGGAATAAAAGATACATATTTAGGAGTTCCCGTTATATTAGGTAAATGTGGAATTGAAAGAATTATAGAGTTAAAATTAAATAATAATGAAATGAATCTTTTAAAAAAGTCATCTAATCATGTAAAAAATATGATAAATAAAGTAATAAATCATTGATTCTTTATTATTTTATCTTTCTATAAAAATTAATAGTTCACCTTCTATATAATTTATTTCTATTCTTTCATTACAAGATTTATTTCTTATTCCTATATTTTTACCTATTTTGAAACAACCTTTATTAACTTTGTATTTTAATCCTTTAGTTTTTAATCCTTTTACTAAAGGGAATGGAAATAGCGATATATTTTTATTTTTTTTCTGATAGAAAACATTATTTTTATCAGAAAAAAAATAAAAGTGATATCTATCATAGAATATAATAGACAGTTTTTTCTTATATTTTAAAGCTGTGGATAAATTACCTAAAAAATGATCTTGTTCCTTACCACTACCACCCCAAACATCGATATTAAAAAATCCTTTTTTATAAACTATATTTAAAGCTTTATCAAAATCTGTATATTTTTGATTATAAGTGAAAATAGTTTTTTCTAAAGGAATATCTTTTTTTGATATTGAATCAATATCTCCAATTATATAATCAATGGATATTCCTAATTTAGTTAAATAGTAAAAAGCTCCATCAACAGAAAAAATTTTTTCATAAAAGGATATTTTTTTGTGTGATATAAAAGATGGATCTCCATTAAGAAATAATCCTACTTTAGGTCCTTTAAAACGATGATTATTCATTTTTATTTATTTAGAATGAGTAAAAAAACGATTCCCTAAATAAATTCTTCTTACTAAAGAATCCTTCATGAATTCTGTAGTAGTTCCATGTTTTAGCAATTTTCCATTGAACATTAAATAAACACGATCAGTTATCATAAATATATCTTGTACATTATGATCTGTTATTAAAATCCCTATATTCTCTTTTTTAAGAGAAAGAATTATATTTTGTAGATTTTCTACAGATATGGGATCTATTCCAGAAAAAGGTTCATCTAAAAGTATAAATTTGGGATTTATTGCTAAACATCTAGCAATTTCAGTCCTTCTTCTTTCTCCACCTGAAAGAAGATCTCCCCGATTTTTACGGATATTTTGTAATTTTAATTTTATAATTAATTTATCTGTTATTTCACTTTTATTTTTATAATATTTTTTTTGCATTTCTAATATGCATAATATATTTTCTTCTACAGAAAGTTTTCTAAATATAGATGGTTCTTGAGATAAATATCCAATACCATTTCTACAACGTAAATACATTGGATATTCTGTAATATTTTTTTCATTAAGAAAAATTTTACCTTTTGTAGGTTTTACTATTCCAACTATCATGTGAAAACATGTTGTTTTACCTGATCCATTCGGTCCTATTAATCCGACTATTTCTCCTTGAGATAATTGAAAAGAAATATTTTCAACTACATATTGTTTATTATATTTTTTGTATATATTTTGAGCTATTAAGTTCATTAGAACAATAATAATTTGTATTGTATAAAATTTTTCTATTAATTTTATTTAAAATATTTTATTTATGATAAACAGTTTTTTTGAAAAATATTTTTTCATTTTCTTTATTGTTTTTTTTACATATTCTTATTCTTCTACTAAGATAAATGATATAGAAAAAGAAAAATTGGAAAAAATAGGATATATTCCAATGATTATAGGAAATGATATTACTTTTTCTAAAAAAATTAGAACAAATAAAAACTGTAAAGATTTTTTTGATCCTAAAGATCAATTTTTTATTAGAAAATTAATGTTATATCATGCAAAAAAAGATCCATTCATAAAAATAGATGATAAAGAATTAAAATTACAATATCAAATGTTGTTTCCTAAATTAATAATAAGAAATAACAAAAATATAAAAAATTTATCTCAAGAAGAGATAATTGAAATGATTAAAAATGAACAGTATATTCAAAATTTTATCAAAAAAATAACAAGTGATATTGAAGTTACTCCTAAAGAAATACGTGATTTTTTACATATTAATAAAAATAAAATACCTTTTTTACCGAAAATGTTAAATATTTCTTACATAATTTTTTATCCTAAATCAAAAAAAAAACATAATAAAATTACTAGTTTATATAATAATATTAAAAATAAAATACGTTCTGATTTAAATTTTTCTTCTGAAAAATTTAAATACCCAGGATTAGACATAGTTTCAATAAAAAAATTGAAAATTAATCTTCTTCCAAAAGAATTTGGAAATGTGATTCGTAATTTAAAAAAGGGAGAAATATCTGAACCTTTTGAAACAAACTTAGGATTTCATTTAATAAAATTAGAAGATAATAGAAACGATGAAGTAGACATAATACATGTAATAGACAGAAAAAATAATAATGATAATAAATATGATAAAAATACATTGTATAAAACAAAATTGTATGCTAATACTATTAGAAAACGTATTCTTAATAACAAAATTAGTTTAGAAGATATATCTAAAAATAAAATAGAAAATGTATCTATATTGGAAAATATATGGGTTAATGAAAATAATTTATCAAAAAATATGATTAAAGCATTACGTCATTTAAGAAAAGGAAAAATTTCTTATCCATATGAGGATACTATAAATGGCAAAAAAATATTCTTTATTCTAAAATTTTTAGATGAAATTCCATCTCGTCCTTTATCTTTTGATAAAGATTATATTATACTAGAAAATTTCATAAGAGAAATGAAAAAAAAAGAAAAAATAAAAGAATGGGCAAAAAGTATATCAAATAAAACCTATATAAGAATTAATAATTGTTCATACTCTTCTTAATTTAAATTCTTTTTAAAAGATTCTTTGTATAATCCTGCGTAATATCCATTTAAATATATTAATTCATCATGAGTACCTTTTTCCACAATATGTCCCTTATGAATCGCAAGTATTTTATCTGCATTTTTTAATGTAGATAAACGATGAGTTATAATTATAGAAGTTTTTTTTCTAGTTAAAATTTCAGTAGCTTGATATATCATTTTTTCTAATTCTTTATTTAATGATGCTGTAGCTTCATCTAAAATGAGAATAGAATAAGGATGCATCTGTACTCTTAAAAAAGAAATTAGTTGCTTTTCTCCAAGAGAAAGATACCCTCCTCTTTCTTTTACTACATATTGATACCCATTAGGTAATGAAGTAATAAAATTATGTACTCCTATTTTTTTAGCTACATTTTTTATTTCCTCTATACCAATAGAAGTATCTCCTAAAGTAATATTATTCATAATAGAATCATTAAATAAAAATGTATCCTGTGCTACTACTCTTATATGAGATCTTAAATTTTTTAATTCAATATCCTGTATATTATGTCCATCAATCCATATATTTCCTTTTTTTATATCATATAATCTAGAAATTAAATGTGTAATTGTAGATTTTCCAGACCCGGTAGATCCTACTATAGCAACTTTTTCTCCTGGTTTTATTTCAAAAGAAATCCCATTTAGAACCATTTCATCATTATTTTCCATATATGAGAAGTAAACATTATTGAATACAATATGTCCTTTTAATTTCCTTAAATAAATTTTTCCATTATTAGGAGTTATTTCTTCATCAGAATTTAATATATAGAAAATCCTCTCTATTCCAGCTATACCTCTTTGTATAATATTAAATCGATCTGCAATTTGTCGCATTGGACGAAATATAAGATAAATAAAAAATATAAAAGCAATAATTTGACCTGGTTGAATATTATCCTTACCAATAGCATAAATTCCTCCATAAAATATTACACCGCTTATCGTAAAAGAAGATACTAATTCAACTATAGGAAAAAAAATGGAAAAGTAAAATATAGTTTTAAAATGAGATTTCATTAAACTATAATTAATGGACTTAAATTTTAAATATTTTTCCTTTTCTTTGTTAAATAACTGAACAATAGACATTCCTATAATATTTTCTTGAAGAAAACTATTTAAACGAGACGAATATATTCGTTCTTCATGAAATGTCTTTTTTAACGTTTTTTGAAAAAAACGAGTGATAAAATACATAAAAGGTATTGTTAAAAAAACAATAAAACATAATTTTTTATGCACAGTATACATCATAATTATGATCATAATGATTCTTAAAATATCTCCTGAAACAAGTAATATACCATCATTAAATATTACTGTGATAGTTTCTATATCAGAAACAGAATAAGAAACCAATTTTCCTATAGGAGTTTTGTTCAAATAAGTACTATTGAAATGCAATAATTTGTTAAATAATAATATTTTAATTTTTTCAATTACATTTTGTGCTAAAACATTTGATAAATGCAACAAGATAAAATGAAATATACTTTCTAAAAAAATGAGAGAAATTATTAAGATTATTATCTTTTGTAGACCAATAAAATCTTTGTATAAAATATAAAAATCTATAGCTTTCTGAATTAATTTTGGTCGATAAGCAGAAATAAAAGATATTAATATAGATATGAGTATTGTTGATATTAAAATAAATTTATAATTCAAACTAATTTTAATAAATTCCATGAAAGAAGATTTTCTATTTTTCGAATTTTTTTTCATAAAAAATGTCTTCTGGATAAATAATATTAGTAAGAAATAAACCACATGCAGGAACTATAGAACTAGAATAATGATATTTTTTTTTTAATTTTATAATTTCATTGAATTCATCAATGTCAATTTTTTTTCTACCTACATCTAAAATTGTTCCTATTATAGATCTTACCATAGATCTCAAAAATCTATTAGCTTCAATAGTAAAACAAAAAATATTTTTTTTAAACGACCAATAAGATTGATAGATATGACATATATTATTGTTACTGCTAGAATTTTTTTTACAAAAAGAACTAAAATCTTTATAATCCATTAAAATTTTTGCGGCTTGATTCATTTTTTTAATATCTAATGAATAAAAATAATACCAACAAATATCACGATAGAATGGATTTTTTTCACATGTAAGAAAATATTTGTAGGTTCGACTTGTAGCATTAAATCTAGCATGAGCATAATTTTTAACTGGAAAAATACTGTTTACTTTAATGGAATGAGGTAGAAATATATTTAGTTTATATAAAAAATTATCATGAATTTGATTTTCGTAATCAAAATGTGCAAACATTTGTTTAGCATGGACCCCCGTATCTGTTCTACTAGCTCCTATTATATTTATAGGAGTTTTCAATAATTTTGAAAAGCAATACTCTAATTGACCTTCTATAGTATTTACTTTTTTTTGGACTTGCCATCCATGGAAATTCTTTCCATTGTAAGATAATTCTATAAAAAATCTCAATTATTTTATTTTTGTTAAACTATCCATAATAATCGAACATCCTTTAAAAATATCATCTTCTGTAATAGTTAATGGAGGAGATATGCGTAACGCATTTTCCTTAAATAAAAAAGGAAATAATATCAATCCATTTTTTAAACAATATTCTAATATTTTCCTAGTATAATTTTTATTTTTTAATTCAATAGATAAAAGTAATCCTTTTCCACTGATATTTTTAATTTTATCATGTATTAAATATTTTCTAATCAATTCTTCTTTTACTGAAACTTTTTTCATTAAATCAGAATTTATAACTTGATCTAAAGTAGATAACGCAGCAGAAGCTGCTACAGCGTTTCCTCCAAACGTGGTCAAATGTCCGAGTGGAATAAAAGATTTCATAATTTCTTTAGATGAGACAAATCCTCCAATTGGTATACCTCCTCCCATTGCTTTTCCCATTATTAATATATCAGGGATGATTCCATAATGTTCAAATGCAAATAGTTTTCCTGTTCTTCCAAATCCAGTTTGTATTTCATCAAAAATCATTAAAACTTTTTTATGGTTGCATAAATTTCTGATTTTTATTAAAAAAGAGATATTAGGTAATATAATTCCAGAAGAACATTGAATAGTTTCTAAAATTATACATGCTGTTTTTTCTGATATAGAATCAACTAATTCTTCTATATTATTATAATTAATAAATTTTACTAAAGGAATAAGAGGTCTAAAATATATTTTCTTATCTTCATTTCCCATAATACTCATAGAACCATGAGTACTTCCATGATATGATAATTTAAAAGAAATAATTTCTTCTCTACCTGTATAAGCTTTAGCTAATTTTAAAGCTCCTTCTACTGCTTCAGTTCCTGAATTAACTAAATATGTATTTTTAAGTGGAAACGGAAGATTATCTGCTATTTTTTTGCAAAGTAAAACAGAAGGTTCCTGTATAAATTCTCCATAAACCATAGTATGCAAATATTTATCTATTTGTTTCTTTATTGCTTTCTTAATTTTTTTATTGCCATGTCCTAATACGTTTACAGAAACTCCCGATACAAAATCTAAATATTTTTTTCCATTTTTTCCATAAATATAATTTCCATCAGCATAATCAACTATTATTTTCATTGGTCTAGGATTTATTTGTGCTTGATATTTTAAAAAATCATTTTCTATTTCCATAAAGTTTTATTTCGTTATTTTACAAAATTTTAACAACATAGTATTTATAATTTTTTTCCAAAAAATTTTTGATTTTGAATAATATTATCTTCGAATTTTAATAAAAATTTTTTTATAAATATTTTCTTTGTTAAGAAATATGATTGTAATTTTTCTTTTTATTTCATCAAAATCAATAAAATGAATAGGTATTTCAGTAATTTTTTGTTTATCAATCCATAATATTATAGGGGAACCAAAAAATTTAATTTTTCTTTTTGAGGAATCAATAATTAAAAACTTACATTTTCCTTTGATATATTTATTTATAATAATATTTTTAACGGAAAAAACATAAGTTAAATATGTTGAATTTTTCTCTAAAATTTTTATAAAATCTGCATTAATGTATATTGAATATTTACTATTACTTGATTTATTACTATAAATAATATTTGGTCTTTTTTTGAGAGAAATATTTTTTTGATTTAAATCGAAAATTCCATGTCCTTTAAATAAAAATTTTCTTTCTCTATTTTTTATCGATAGATTATCAAATAACAACTTACCATTTTTTTGATCAAAAAAAAGTGAATTTCCTATGAATACTATTTCTTTATAATATATTTTGTATTTTCTAAATATAAAAATTCTTTTATTTATCAAAAAAGATGTTTTATTAGATAGTAATAAATGATTATTTAATTTATTTTTAACATTTCTTTCTTTTTTAAGAATAGCAGGAGTATAAAAATTTATTATATTTTCTTCTAATAAAAATTCCATTGCATTAGAATATAAAGTATAATTTCCATCAAAAATTTTAACCTTATTTTTTAAATTTGCTTTTCTTTTTTTGGAAAAAAAATAACCTTTATTACTATATATAGTTAGTTTTAATTTATTATTATAATAATGAATCCAAGCTCCATTATTATAATACAATTCTTTAGATTTTAAGTTATATTCTAAAACATTAGTTTTTATCTTTATAACTTTATTATAATAACAGATAACATGACCAACAGATCTAAATATTCTTTTGTGAAAGAAAAAATTAATGGTATCTGCGAAAAGTTTAGTATTTCCATAAAATAATTTTGTACCTCCTGAAAATCGTAGATGTGTTCTCCCTATATATTCTATCTTTTTAGAAAGTATTTTATTTTCTTTCGAAATTAACTTAACTTGTCCAAATCCATAAAATTTCCTTATTTTATTATGATAATAATAAACAGCTTTTTTACAAAAAAGATGATATTCATTATATTTTAAATGAACATTTCCTATTAAAGAAATAGAATGAGTACTATCATTTTTTTGTATAGAATCAACATGTATAATTTTTATATTACTGCATCCTATTTTATTAGTTAATAGAACAAATAATAATATAATTATCCATAAATAATTTTTAAAAAAAAAGTTGTAATGCGATAGATTATGATATATGACATTTATTTGAATTATTATTCAATGAATCCAATCATAGAGATTTCTATATTAGCATTTTTTGGTAGACCACTGACTTGAACAGTTTCTCTTGCTGGATAATTATCCTTTATAAAAAATTGTGAATAAATTTTATTGATTTTTGAAAAATCATTAATATTTTTTACAAATATTGTAGCTTTTACAATATTTGTAAAGTCAATTTTATTTTTTTTCAATATAATTTCTATATTTTTCATAATTTCTTTTGTTTCTCTTTCTATACTACTACTTTCTTCTATATTTTCAGCTATTTGTCCAGAAATAAATAAAAAATTTCCAGAAAGTACACAAGTACTATATGGACCATAACATGGAATTTTTTTAATTGAAGTCTTTTTTAAATTCATAATATAAAATTACACTAATGTTAAAGTTTTTCAATTTTTGATTTATCTAAACATAAACCTAATATTTCTATAACTCGTATGTTAAATACAGGATGGTTTTTATTTGGAGCTATATCACACATAGGTTCTAATGCAAATCTACGTAAATGAAATAATGGATGTGGAATAGTTAAAATTGAACTATATATAATTATATTATCGTAAAATATAATATCTATATCAATTTCTCTATCCTGATATTTTTTTATTTTTTTATCATGGTGTACTTTTTTTCTTCCCATAGATAATTCTATTTTATTTATTTCCTGAATGATGCTCATTGGAGTAAGATGTGTTCTTATATGTAAAGCTCTATTATAAAATGAATATGTATTATTACTCATATTCCACGCTTGACTTTCAAAATAGGAAGATTTTTTAATAATAGTTCCAATATTATCAGCTATTAAAGCCAAAGATTTTTCTATATTTATTTCTCTATTTTCTTTATTACTTCCTTGTAACAAAAAAATATTATGTTCTTGCAAAATCGAAAAATTTGTATTAATATACAGTTTTATTTAAAAAACTTACTTTTTCAAAAAATATCAATGACATTAGTAGTAGATTTTATGAAAAATCTTTTTACTCAAGAAATAGCTATAGATTTGGGGACTGCTAATACTTTGATTATGCATAATAATAAAGTTGTTGTAGATTTTCCTTCTATAATTGCCATAGATGTAAGAACGAAAAAAGTATTAGCAGTTGGTGAGGAAGCAAAAAAAATGCAAGGTAAAACTCATGAAAATATTAAAATATATAAACCGCTAAAAGATGGAGTAATTGCTGATTATCAGATAGCAGAACTTATGATAAGAGAATTTATCAAAAAAGTTCCAGGAATAAATAATAAATTTTTCACACCATCACTTATCATGGTCATTTGTATACCTTCTGGTATTACAGAAGTAGAAAAAAGAGCGGTAAAAGATTCAGCTCAACATCTTAATGCTAAAGAAGTATATCTTATTGAAGAACCTATGGCAGCAGCTATAGGTTCCGGAATATCAGTAACAAAAGCAGAAGGTAATATGATAATTGATATAGGTGGAGGAACTACTGAATGTGGGGTAATAGCACTAGGAGGAATCGTTTGTCAACGATCTATCAAAATAGCTGGAGATGTTTTTACAAATGATATTGCTTATTTTCTCCGTACTAAATATAATTTATATATAGGTGAAAGGACTGCGGAAAAAGTAAAAATAGATATAGGTGCTGCGATGGAAAATATTGATTCTCCACCTGATGATATTCATATACAAGGAAGAGATTTACCTACCGGTAAACCTAAGGAAATGCATCTTTCTTATAAAGAAACAATTCCAGCACTTGATAAATCAATTTTACGTATTGAAGATGCAGTTATGGAAACTCTTTCTATGACCCCTCCAGAACTTGCTGCAGACATTTATAAAACAGGAATTTATATGGCAGGTGGAGGTTCTTTATTAAGAGGTTTAAATAAAAGAATTTCAAATAAAACTGGACTTCCCGTTTCTTTAGTAGAAGACCCATTAAGGGCAGTAGTAAAAGGAACAGGTGTTGCTTTAAAAAATATTGATAAATTTACATTTTTAATGAAATAGTAAAATAGTTAGTTGAATCATTATTTTTATTATGCATGAATTTTTTAATTTTTTTTTAAAACGTCGTTTTCTATTTTCATTTATTTTACTTGAATTTACTGCAATTTTTTTTTCATATTCTAATTTTGAAACAAAAAGATACTTTTATACAGGTTCTTCGAACTTAATTATTGGAAATATTTATAATGCAATTCATCAATTACGTCGTTATTTTTTATTAGAAATTGAGAATAAAAGATTAATAAAAGAAAATAGGTCTTTACGTAATGATAGTTTATCTTACAAAATAAAAAAAATATCTGATTTTAAAGAAGATAATGTAGAATACTTACAACAATATATTTTTACTCCTGTAAAAATTCTGAATCATACTATTAACGAAAAAGAAAATTATATAACAATAAATAAAGGAAGTATAGATGGTATTAAACCAGATATGGCAATTATTTTACCTAATGGAATTGCCGGAATTATTATAAAAACATCTCCACACTTTAGTATAGGTATATCTCTACTAAATACAAATATTAAAGTAAATGCTAGATTAAAAAATAATAAAAATTTTGGTACGCTTACTTGGGATGGAGTAGATTATGAATATGTGATATTGTATGATATACCAAAACATTCTATTGTTCAAAAAGATGATATTGTAGAGACAGATGGAAAATCTGCTACTTTTCCTGAAGGAATTCCAATTGGAAAAGTATATTCTTACCAATTTGATCATGAACATGCAAATTATATTATAAAAGTAAAATTAATCGAAGATTTTTCTACTATAGAAAGTGCTTATGTAGTAAAAAATTTATTTCAAAAAGAATGGGGGAATATTCAACTTTATAAAGTTGAAAATAACTAATGAACAACTATATTATAAATTTTTTTATTTATGTTTTTTATATTTTACTTTTCTTTATAACACAGATATCTATACTAAATCCATTATTTTTATTAGGAAAACATTATTGTATTTACATATATATTATATTTTTTTTATTATATCCATATAATAATAAAAAAAAATATAAGTTTTTAATACTGTCGTTTTTCATAGGATGGTTTATTGATCATTGTATGAATACTGGTGGTATTCATGCTTTTTCCTCTACATTATCTTCATTTTTAAGAAGTAAAATTTTACAATTTTTTTACAGAAATTATTTCATCAATAAAAATGATTTTTCTATTTACAATGTCCGTTTTTCTAGACAAATATTTTATATATTTCTTTTAGTATTTACACATTATATTTCTTTATTAGTATTACAGTCATTAAAAATCGCTAATTTTTTTAATAAACTAATCATATTTAGATTCATATTAAGCAGTATTTTTACAACTATTTTATGTATTATATATTTTTTTTTCAAAAAAATTAAACTTTGAAAAAACTGTATAAGTTTTACATTTTATTAACTATTGTAGGTGTAATTTTTATATTTAGATTATTTTATATACAAATATATACTGAAAAATATATATTAAATGCATTTAATACTTCTATAAAACAAGAAGTTATTATTCCTGAACGGGGGTCTATTTTTGATAGGAATAATAACTTGTTGGTATTTAATAAATCTATTTATGAATTAATAGTTATTCCAATACTTATTGATGATGGAAATTTCAATATTGTTGAATTTTGCAATCTTGTAGGAATTGAAAAAGAAACGTTTTATAAAAATTTGGAAAAGGCAAAATCTTATTCAAAATATCTTCCTTCTGTTTTTTTGCCATTTATATCAAAAGAAAAATTTGCTTCTATTCAAGAAAAATTATATAAATATAGAGGTTTTGATTGGATAAAAAGACCTATAAGAGATTATAAAGTAGATAGTTCTGCTAACGTTTTAGGATATATAGGAGAAGTTACACAAAAAGATATAAAAAAAGAATCTAATTATTATCAAATGGGTGATTTTATTGGTTGGGCAGGAGTGGAAAAATCTTATGAAAAAGTGTTGAGAGGAAAAAAAGGAATAAAATATTGGACAAGAGATAGGAATGGGTGTATAATAGGTAGTTATAATAATCAAAAAAATAATGTTAAAGCGGTCAGTGGTAGTGATATATCTCTTACTATTGATTGGAATTTACAAAAATATGCGGAAAAGCTTATGTATCAAAAAAAAGGTGGTATTGTTGCTATAAATCCAAAAAATGGAGAAATACTATCATTAGTATCTAGTCCCATAAATAATCCAAATTTATTTGTAGGATTAAATAGAACTAAAGAATTTAAAAAATTAATGAAAAATACAATAGATAACCCTTTATTTGATAGAACTACACAAGCACGTTATCCTCCAGCTTCTCCATTTAAATTATTAACTGAATTAGCGGGTCTACAAATGGGAGTAGTTGATGTTAATACAACTTTTATTTGTTACAAAGGATTCAGATATGGTAAAAAAATAATTCATTGTCATTCAGGTTTTCATGGGTTTCCTATAGGTGTAGAAACTGCAGTTGCTATTTCTTGCAATAATTATTTTGCGCAAGTTTATAAACGTATGATAGAAAAATATCCTAAAAATTTAACAAAAGGAGTTAATGAATGGTGTGACATTATTAAAAGTTTTGGATTCGGAAATTATTTATCTAGTGATTTAGCAACAGGAGAAAAAGGAGTAATTCCTTCTGGAGATTATTATAATAAAAAATATGGGAGTCCAAAAAAATGGAATGCTATTACTATTATTTCTAATAGTATAGGTCAAGGTGAAATTAATGTGACCCCTATTCAGTTGGCAAATATGGTTTGTGCTATAGCAAATAAAGGTTTTTTTTACACTCCACATATTGTTAAATATATTAACCACTATCCTACATTTAATAATAATTCTACTTTAGCCAATTTCACTAAAGTAGAACACAAATATTTTCAATCTATTATTAATGGAATGGAAAAAGTTTTCATAATTGGAACAGGAAAACATTTTAAATCTTCGGATATTAGAATGGCGGGAAAAACTGGAACAGCTCAAAATTTTATAAGGATAAATAATCATAAAGTAGTTTCTTTACCTGATCATTCAATTTTTATTTTATTTGCCCCAGTAGAAGATCCAAAAATAGCTATATCTGTTATAATAGAGAATGGAGGATATGGTTCTCGTTGGGCTGGACCAATTGCAAGTTTAATTGCAGAAAAATATATTAAAAATTATGTAAATAGAAAAAATCTTGAAAAAAAAATAATGAATTCAGGATTACAAAAAGTATATGATACTATAGCGAAAACGAAAAAATTAAAATATTCCTTTGATAAAAAGAAATAAAATACTAAGAAATATTGATTGGATTATCGTAATCATTTATATTATGATGGTTATTTTTGGATATACTAATTTATATTCTGTTTCACATGAAAAAGCTGAAAAACAATTAATATGGATTATTTTTAGTTTTATTTTTATATTCATTATTTTTTTATTTAAACCAACACATTATAAGTATATTACTCCGATATTTTTTTTATTTACATTACTTCTTCTTATTGGAGTTTTCTTTTTTGGTAAAAATATAAATGGTTCAAAATCTTGGTATGTTTTAGGTCCTATTAGTTTTCAACCTTCTGAATTATCAAAAATATCAACATCTTTGATGATATCTCATTTAATAAGTAGTTATCAGTATGATATAAAAAATAATAAAAGAACATTATTATATATAATGACTGTATTTATAATCCCTTCTATTTTAATTTTTATTCAACCAGATCCTGGTTCTTCTGTAATATTTTCTTCTTTCATTTTAACTTTATATAGAGAAGGACTTTCTATTTATTTTATTATTTATTTTCTATTTTCTATTTTTCTATTTTTTTTTTCGTTAAAAGTCCCATATTGTATTATAGAATTTTTTTTATTTTGTGTTTTTGTACTTATTTTTATTTTTAGAAAAAGTTTTTTCTTAAAAAGAATATTATTTTATATATTTTTATTAATAAATTTTTCTATTATTTCTATTTTTTCACCATTTTTTTTTCAAAAATTTTTAAAACAACATCATAAGGATAGAATTGATATATTATTTCAAAATGAATTTGATAAAAAATACAGAGATAATGTTGGGTATAATTTATTATATTCAAAAACAGCTATTGGTTCTGGAAAATTATTTGGAAAAGGATATCAAAAAGGAACTATAACAAAAGGAAAATTTGTACCAGAACAACATACTGATTATATTTTTTGTTCTATTGGAGAAGAATGGGGTTTTATAGGAAGCGTAATTTTTATCATATTTTATCTATTATTTATTAGTCGTATTTATTTCTTGTCTGAAAGACAAAAAGATTCTTTTGGTAGGATTTTTGGATATTCTGTTGGAAATATTATTTTTATTCATTTAATTATTAATTTAGGTATGGTTATGGGACTAATTCCTACAATAGGAATTGTATTGCCATTTTTCAGTTATGGAGGTTCTTCTTTATGGTCTTTTACTGTTTTATTATTTTTATTTCTAAGAATAGATGCATCAGATCAAACTACTTTGATATAAAAAAATGGAAATATGTTTTTTTTTATAATTTTTTTTTATTAACTTAATTAAACATTATTACAACGATATATATCGGGGCTGTTTATGGAATTGACAGCAAGATTAGTTGTAAAAGATAGCATACCGTGTAACGTACGTAATGCATAACACGTAAATAAAGCATTACAAAAATATAAACGGCGAAAAACAATACGCTTTTGCTGCTTAATGTAATTTCATTATAGCTTTATCTGCATAAAGTAGAAGCAAAATATCTCTTAGAGATCTTTCCTTATGATTTCTGAATATTAGAGATACAAAAGATATTAAGGATAAGGAAAATGGATGATTCTTAAATTTTCTGAAAAATATATTTGAATATGTAGGTTTTTATTATTAGGGGCCAAAACTTAAATAAAAACTGAATAAAATAACTTTTGGATAAGTATGTAGAATTCTTTTAAAACTTCTTGTTTGGACGCGGGTTCGACTCCCGCCAGCTCCACAATCAAAAAAAACTTTTATAACGGAACGGGGTATAATAATAACAAGGACTGAATTTTTTATATATAGTATCCTATCGGGATTTTTATTAGGATATGGATGGCCTACTAATGGAGATCCTATCTATTTATTTATAGCTTTTATTCCTTTATTATATGCAGAAAATAATTTCAATTTTTCTTTTTTATATATATTTTTATTTTCTTTTATAACATTTTTAGTATGGAATTGTATGAGCACATGGTGGTTATCTTATGCAAAAAGAACTAATGGATCTTTTGCTTTAGAAGCTTATTTAATTCCAACATTTTTTAATGCTTTTTTTATGTCAGTTATCTTTACTTTTTATTCTTATATCAAGAATAATATAAAAAAAAGTAAAGATCTAGGTTATATTCTATTAGTTTGTTTATGGATTTTATTTGAAAAAGTACATTTAGAATGGGAATTATCTTGGCCTTGGTTGAATTTAGGAAATGGATTTTCTAATCGGATAAAATGGATTCAATGGTATGAATATACTGGAACTTTAGGAGGATCTGTATGGATATGGATAGTCAATATTGGATTGACAAAATCTATTATAAAATATGAAAAAAATAAAAATATATTGTCATTATATAAAAATATATTGTTAAATATAGGCATAATACTTATTGTAATTTTTATTTCAAATTTTATATATATAAAATTTGAACATAAAAATTACAATAAGTATACAAATGTACTCATATTACAACCTAATATAGATCCATATAATCAAAAATATAAAATTTCTACAAAAAATATAATTCTACGTTTAGAAAATTTAATAAATAAAAAAATTTCTAAAAAACCTACAATCATAATAGCTCCTGAAACTATATTACCAGGAAATGGTAACAAAATATTAATAGACAATATTGATAAAAACAGTATAGTTTCTTTTTTCAAAAGTTATCTAAAAAATAAATCTCCCAAAACTATTTTTATAACAGGAGCAGAATTATTTACTTTTTATAAAAAAGAAAAAAAAAGTGAAACATCTGTTCCAATTTTTTTTAAAAACTCAATACAATGGATAGATTTTTTCAACTCAATAATTCAAATTTCTTCTGTTGAAAAAACAATATTTCATCATAAATCAAAATTAGTACCAGGTGTAGAGAGTTTTCCTTATAAAAGGATTATATTTTCTATATTAGGAGATATTTTACTGAATTTTGGTGGAACAAAAGTAGAATTAGGGAAACAAAGAACACCTTATGTTTTTAAACATCCTTACTCAAAAATTAAAATAGCGCCTATTATATGTTATGAATCTGTTTATGGAGAATATGTTTCTTCATTTTTTAATAAAAATGCTCAATTAATGACCATTATCACTAATGATGGTTGGTGGGGAAATTCACAAGGACATAAACAACATTTATATTATGCACGTTTAAGAGCTATTGAAAATAGAAAATTTATAGCTAGATCGGCCAATACAGGGGTGTCTTGTTTTATTGATGAAAAAGGTAAGTTTTTATCCTTGTTACCTTATGGAAAAGAAGGCGTATTATACAGTAAAATACCTATTAATAATCAAAAAACTTTTTATGTCAAACATGGAGATTATATCTTTAGAATAAGTTTACTAATTATAGTATTTTATTTCGTTATTTTTCTTATTTATCATAGATATAAAAATTTAAATTTCATATTTTAATATATTACTAAATGCTTTTCCTATACATTTATTGATATCTCTAGATATTACAGATTGTTCACTATATTTTTTGGATCCTATATCCCCAGCTAATCCATGTAAATAAACTCCTATGATACATGATTTTTTCGGAGAATATCCTTGAGATAAAAAACTCATAATAATTCCACTAAGAATATCTCCACTTCCTGCAGTAGACATTCCTGGATTTCCAGTACTGTTAAAATACAGTACCCCTTTTGGAGTACATATAATTGAATGAGCTCCTTTTAAAACAATAAATATTTTATATTTTTTAGAACTTTTTCTAAGTATATTTAATTTATGGTATTCATTTTTCCATAAACCAAATAATCTATTAAATTCTTTTGGATGTGGTGTTATAATAGTATTTTTTGGTAAAAAATTTAATAAATCTATACGATCAGATAATATGTTAATTGCATCTGCATCTATAACCATAGGAATAGAATTTTTTTTATTATTTTTTAAAAAATTTTCCAAAGCATTTATAGTTTCCGAATTTTTGCTCATTCCCATTCCTATACATATCGCATTGATACCATCATCATGAACAACAATTTCATTTAAATATTTATCACCATTTGTTTTGACTATAGCTTCTGGAACAAGGTTTTGTATTATATCATATCCACAATTTGGAATAAAAATAGTTAATTTTCCTATACCAGAACGAAGAACTGCTTCTCCAGAAAGAGCGATAGAACCTATCATTCCATAACTTCCACCTATAATGATTCCGTGACCATAGTTTCCTTTATGAGAAAATTTTTTTCTTTTATTATTAAATAAATAATTTCTAATATACGTTTTGTCAACAAGAATATTTTTTGTATTCATTTTTTGTAAAAAAATATTATCCCATCCAATATCTAATAAATACCATTCTCCAACATAATCAACAAAATTTGGAAGTAAAAAAGGAATCTTCGGGGTTTGAAAACTTAAGGTATAATTAGCTTTTATAATAGTATCAAAATTATTATTATTTTTTTCCATAAATAATCCAGAAGGAATATCTATGGATATAACATATTTAAATTTATTTTTGTTTATATGATAAAAAAAGTATTTCCAATATCTACTTTTTATAGGTCTATTATATCCAACTCCAAATATTGCATCTATCAAATAGATATCTTTTTTATTGTTTAACAATGGTGTAGGAAATTGATCTCCTTCATAAATATTTTTTAGTTCAACTCCATATCTTAATGCTTTTTTTTTACTAATAAGGAAATCCTTTGATAAACTATTAGAAATATTGATAATGTATACTGATACAGTGTATCCATGTAAATGAAGCATTCTAGCTAAACAAAGACCATCTCCTCCATTATTTCCATTTCCTGATAAAATTATAAATGGAATATTTATGGATGTAAAGTATGGATGATTAATAATCCAATTGAAACAACTTCTTGCTGCTCTTTCCATTAAATGAATTGAAGAAATTGATTCGTAATCAATACAATATTGATCCATTTTCTTTATCTGATTCAACGAAAGAATTTTCATTTTTTAAAATGAATTTATTATTTTTTACCTTACAATGGATTTTATATTAGATTATAAAATCTAATTATAATTATTATGCAAATATATAATTAAAACGATAAACTTAGATGTCCGAATATAACTTGATTCTTCCAGCTATGGGTGAAAGTATAGCTGAAGCTACTATCATTCGTTGGTTAAAAGAAGAAGGAGATACTGTAAAAAAAGAAGAAATTTTAGTAGAAATTGCAACCGATAAAGTTGATTCAGAAGTTTATTCCCCTGTGAATGGAATTTTAAAAAAGAAATTATTTCTTCCTAATGAAGTAGCTAAAATTGGAAGTTCTATAGCTGTTTTAGAAATAAAAAATAAAACAAAAATTATTTCAATACCTACTACTAAAGAGAAAAAAAAACGTTTTTATTCTCCTCTTGTTCGTACTATTGCCCATAAAGAAGGAATTAATTTTTATGAATTAGAAACCATAAAAGGGACTGGAATAAATGATAGAGTTACTAAAGAAGACATATTAAAGTACATCCGTATAAAAAAAAATAGAATTACTCCTACTACAAAAAAAATAGTAAAAAATTATCATACTACTAATGTGATGATGCATGATTGTATAAGTAGTAGTAATGAAGAAATTTTAGAAATGGATAGAATGCGGAAAATAATTGCAGAACATATGGTAAAAAGTAAAAATATAGCTGCACATGTTACTTCTTTTGTTGAAGCAGATGTTACAAACATTGTAAAATGGAGAGAAAATATAAAAGAATCTTTTCAAAAGGATACAGGAGAAAAATTGACTTTAATGTCTGTTTTTGTAGAATGTGTAGTAAAAGCGATAAAAGATTTACCTATGATAAATATATCTGTCGTTAATGAGGGAAAAAATATAGTAAAAAAAAGAAACATTCATATAGGACTAGCTACTGCATTACCTAACGGCAATTTAATTGTTCCTGTTATAAAGCATGCAGATTCTTATAGTTTAGGAGGATTAGTAAAAATTATTAATGATTTAATAAAAAGAGCTAAATCTAATAAATTAAAACCTGAAGAAACGCAAGGAGGAACTTATACTATAAGTAATATTGGAAGTTTTGGAAATCTTTTTGGTACTCCAATTATACATCAACCGCAAGTTGCTATCATGGCAATAGGATTAATACAAAAAAAATTATCTATAATAGAAACTCCGGAAGGAGATTGTATTGGAATAAGACATAAAATATATTTATCCCATTCTTATGATCATCGTGTAATAGATGGTGTATTAGGTGGTAGTTTTGCTAAAAAAGTTGCTTTATATTTAGAAAAATTTAACTATTATACAAAAATATAAAAATAATAATAATTATGAAAATAGTTTTTGACGTATTAATTGAAATCCCAAGAGGTAGTAGAAATAAATATGAATTTGATAAAAAAAATAATTGTATTCGTTTAGATAGAGTTTTATATTCCCCTATGAATTATCCAACGGATTATGGATTTATTCCAAAAACACTTTCCACAGATGGAGATCCATTAGATGCATTAATATTTTTAACAGAACCAACTTTTCCTGGATGTTTAATAACAGTAAAACCAATTGGAGTCTTCTTTATGATAGATGAAAAAGGAAAGGATGAAAAGATTATTTGTATTCCTATTGCTGATCCAAACTATAACAATATTAATGATATAGAAGAAATAAGTTCACATACTAAGAAAGAAATAGAACATTTTTTTTCAGTATATAAAGATTTGGAAGATAAAAAAGTCACAATAGGAGATTGGAAAAGTAAAAATGAAGCTGTATATGTATATAAACAATCTTGTATTAGATATAATAATAAAAAAAATAATCATACAAATGATAATGAATAATAATAATTTATTATTATCATATCAATAATTGACTACTACTAACTAATTATTTATTATTAATAACGTAAATGCAATTCATTTAATTTATCATTATCTAAAAAAGATGGAGAATTTACCATTACATCTTTACCATAATTATTTTTAGGAAAAGCAATAAAATTTTTTATATCATCCCCTCCTTCTATAAGATTTATCAATCTATCTAAACCAAAAGCTATACCTCCATGAGGAGGGGCCCCATATGTTAATGCTTTAATAAAAAAACTAAAATTTGATTCTATTTCTTCTTTAGATAGTCCTAAATGTTTAAATACTATATCCTGTATATTTTTTTTATTAATTCGTATAGAACCACTTCCAATTTCTATTCCATTTATAACTAAATCATAAGATTTAGATCGAACATTTTCTGGATTTCTTTCTAAAAGATGTAAATCTTCTTCTTTTGGACTTGTAAATGGATGATGTATAGATTTATACCTATTATTTTCCCATTCAAAAAGAGGTATATCTTTTATCCATAATGGTTTAAATTCTTTATTATTTTTTAAATTTAAATGATTAGCAATTTCTGAACGTATTTTATGTAAAATAGATCTAGATTCTTTTTTTTTACCATAAACTATGAATAATAAATCACCAGGATCAGATTTAAAATGTTTTGTAATAAAAAAACATACTTTTTCATTTAAAAAACTTTTATTTGAAAAAATAAAAGTTTTATTCGATAAATGTTTTATCCAAAAAAATCTTTCATTATTAATATTATTTTTTAATATGGAATTAATCTTATTATATGTATTACAACATTCACATTTTTTTGTTTTTATACCAACTATTAATTCTTGTTTTATTAAAAATGGAATCTTCTTTTTTTGAATTAAATCATTTAATTCAAAAAATTTCATTCCAAAACGAAGGTCTGGACTATCGGTTCCGTACATTTTAATAGAATCAAAATAAGATATTATAGGAAAAGGTTCTAAATCAATATTTTTTACTTTTTTAAATAAAAATTTAATAAAAGTTTCAAAAAAAATTAAAATATCTTTCTCATCTATAAAGGACATTTCACAATCTACTTGTGTAAATTCTACTTGTCTATCAGATCTAGCATCTTCATCTCTAAAACATTTTACTATTTGAAAATATTTATCTATTCCTCCTATCATTAATAACTGCTTGAATAATTGAGGAGATTGAGGTAATGCATAAAATTTATTAATGTGATTTCTAGAAGGAACAACAAAATTTCTTGCACCTTCTGATGTATGACGAATTAATACAGGAGTTTCTATTTCTATAAATCCTTTCATAGAAAGAAAATTACGTATCATTAAAGATATATTATGACGTATGATAAGATTATTCTTTATAGGACTTCTTCTTATATCAAGATATCTGTAAATCATTCTATCTTCCTCACTACCATCAGTTTTATTTACTATAGAAAAAGGAAGTGGAATAGAAATATTTAAAATTTCTATTTTAGATACTTTTATTTCTATTTCTCCCGTATTTAAATTATAATTTTTAGAATGTCTTTCAACTACTTCTCCATGAATTTTAATTACAAATTCCTTTCCTAAGGATATAATAATATTATTTATTTTTAATAAATTTTTAGATAAAATAATTTGTGTTATTCCAAAATAATCTCGCATATCTACAAAAAATAGAGAACCAAAATTTCTTATATTTTGTATCCATCCAGATAAAATAACTTTTTTTCCAATATCTTTTTTACGTAATTCTCCACAATTATGTGTTCTATACATTTTAGGGTTACTTTTTTTCATTTAGTAGATAACTCTTCATAAACTTCTACAAGATCTCCATATTTCAGACTATTAAAATTCTTTATGCTTATACCACATTCATATCCTTTATGAACCTCTTTAACATCTTCTTTAAAACGTTTTAAAGACATAAATTCTCCACCATTATGAATAACAATACCTTCTCTAATTAATCTAACTTTTGATTGTCTAGATAACTTTCCTTCAGTAACCATACATCCAGCTACTATAGCTCCTGATTTCGAAATTTTAAATATTTCTCTTATTTCTGCATTTCCCAATATTTTTTCTTTTACTTCAGGAGATAACATTCCTTCCATTGCCTCTTGAATGTCATTAATAACATCATATATTATAGAATAAGTACGTATTTCTATATCTTCTTTTTTTGCTATATTTTTGGAGCCAACATTAGGTCTTACATTAAATCCTATAATAATAGCATCAGAAGCACTTGCTAGTAAAACATCTGATTCCGTTATTTGTCCTACACCTTTATAAATAATATTTATCATTATAGTATTTGTAGATAATTTTTGAAGAGCATCTGCTATAGCTTCAACAGATCCATCTACATCTCCCTTAAGAATTATTTTCAATTCTTTGAAATCTCCTAATGCTATTCTTCTACCTATTTCATCAAGTGTCAGATGTTTTTGAGCTCTGATATTTTGTTCTCTTTGTAACTGTTCTCTTCTAGAAGCAAGTTGTTTTGCTTCTTTTTCATCTTCAAAAACTTTAAATTTGTCTCCAGCTGTAGGAGCTCCATTTAGGCCTAGTATAGTTATTGGTTTTGATGGACCTGCTGAAGAAATAGAATTCCCTCTTTCATCTAAAATATTTTTTACTTTACCGTGATATCTTCCTGCCAACACATAATCTCCACATTTTAAAGTACCTCCTTGCAAAAGTAAAGTTGTAATATAACCTCTTCCTTTATCCAAAGAAGCTTCTATTATAGTTCCTACTGCTGGTTTATTTGGGTTAGCTTTGAGATCTAATAATTCTGATACTAGTAATACTTTTTCTAATAGTTTATCTATTCCATCTCCTAATTTTGCTGATATTTCTTGAGATGGATATTTTCCTCCCCATTCTTCTACTAAAAAATTTAAATTTGCTAATTGTTCTCTAATTTTATCAGGATTAGCATTTTTTTTATCTATTTTATTAAATACAAAAATTATAGGGACATTAGCAGCTTGAGCATGACTAATAGCTTCTTTAGTTTGAGGCATAACTTCATCATCTGCAGCAATTACTATGATTGCAATATCTGTTATTTGAGCACCTCTTGCACGCATAGCAGTAAATGCTTCATGACCTGGAGTATCTAAAAACGTAATACTTTGATTATTGGAGCATTCTACGCTATATGCAGCTATATGTTGAGTAATACCTCCAGCTTCTCCAGCAATGACATTCGTATTTCTTATATAATCTAATAAAGATGTCTTTCCATGGTCTACATGACCCATTACTGTTATTATAGGAGGTCTTGGTTTCAAGCTATCTTCCGAATCTTTATCATCTTGAATTGCTTCTTCTAAATCTAATCCAACAAATTCTACGTTATATCCAAATTCATCTGCAACTAAAGTTAATATTTCTGCATCTAATCTTTGATTCATAGTAACCATAATTCCCAAAGACATACAAGATACAATGACATCAGCAGGATTTACTTTCATCATAGATGCTAGTTCATTTACTGTTGTAAATTCAGCTACTTTAAGTAGTTTTTCTTTGTTTTCACTATTTTTTTCCTTTTGAAGTAGCCTTTTTTCTTTTTTTTGCTGACGTTTTTCTTTTCTAATTTTTGAAGATTTTGATTTTGTTTTTTTTGAGGATAATTTTTCTAAAGTTTCTTTAATTTGTTTTTTTATTTGTTCATCTGTGACGATTTGTTTTTGTTTTTGAATATTTTTTTTATTTCTGAATTTTTCTCCTTTTTTTTCATATGAATTTTTTCTTTCTTTATCCTGTCTTTTTTTATTGACATTTCTTACTTCCTCAAAGGATATTTCTTTTTTAATTCTTTTACGTTTTTTTTTAAAAAAACTTTCTTGTTTTGTTTTTTTCTTTTCAAATTGAGATAAATCTATTTTGTCTCCCGTCAACATAACTCCATCTAGTTTTTGATAGATAGTATCTATATGTTCCGGTTTAAAACTTTCTATTTTTTTTTCTTTATTATTTTTTTTTTCTTTATTTTCATATTTTTTTTTATCCAAAGTATTGGTATTTATATTTTTTTTTCTAAATTCAATAAAATTTTCTGATTTAGTACGAACAATATTTTTTGATTTTATTAGCTCTTTTTTTATTTTTTCTTTTTCTATTCTTTTTTGTAAAAAAACCTTTTCAGAAGCATCTCGTATTTCTTTATAAGTTTGAAATTCTCGTACTAGAAATTTGTAAATACGATCTTCTACTTTTGCATTAGGATTATTATCTATTTCAATACCTTTATTTTGCAGAAATTTAACTACTCTTTGCAAAGAAATGTTAAATTGAGTCAATATAGTTTTTAATCTGATCTTATCAGTCATACATCTAATATAAAAATAAAACACAGCAAGAACAAAAACAAAAATATGATTAAATTTAGGTCTTTATTAGTATTATTAGGTTTTTATATTATTTAACTCTTCCTCAAATTCTTTTTTTAATATGTTTATAACTTTATTAATGATTTTTTCTTCTAATTTAGTACGTTTACTAAGATCATTTTTTCCGTAACTTAAAACAGATTTTGCAGTATTTAAACCTACTTTATGAAATTTTTCTAAAACTTCTGATTCTATCTCATCAGAAAATTCTGTTAACTCAACATCATCTTCAAAAGGAAAATCTCTAAATATATGTATTTTATAACCAGTTAGATAACTTGCTAATTTTATATTTTGTCCACCTTTACCAATAGCTTTTGATATTTCTTCAATTTTTACATAAACATTGACATATTTATGTTCTTCATTTACTTCCATCATAGATATTTTCGCAGGACTTAATGCTCTTGTTATATATAATTGAATATTTGATGTGTAATTAATAACGTCTATATTTTCATTTTTTAATTCTCTCACAATTGGATGTATTCTGGATCCTTTCATACCTACACAAGCTCCAACTGGATCTATACGATCATCATAAGATTCTACAGCTATTTTAGCTTTTTCTCCTGGAATTCTGGCAACTTTTTTTACAGTAATTAAACCATCAGAAACTTCTGGTATCTCTAACTTAAAAAGTTCCTCTAAAAAAGAATCGTCTTTTCTGGTTAATATAGCAAAAGGTTTATTATCTTTCCATTCTACTTTTTTTACTAATGCTCTTATAGGATCTCCTTTTCGAAAAAAATCACTTGGTATTTGTTCTTGTCTTGGTAATACCATTTCATTTTGTTCTTCATCTTTTGTGATAATTTGTTTGGGTAAAATATGATAAACCTCAACATTTACAATTTCTCCTATTTTTTTTTTAAATCTATTATAGGTATTTGTATTATCATATTCATTAATTTTTGAAAGTAGATTTTGTTTTAAAGCTAAAATAGAACGTCTTCCTAAAGTTTGTAACTCTACTTTTTCAGTAACTTCTTCTCCAATTTCAAAATCAGGTTCAATCTCTTTTGCTTGAGATAATGTTATTTCTTTATTTTTATCTTTTATTTTTTCATTTTGTACTACTATTCTATTTCTCCATATTTCTAAATCTCCTTGATCAGGATTTACAATAATGTCATAATTTTTAGATGAATCATATTTTTTTTTTAATACACATCGTATAGATTCTTCAAGAATTGCCATAAGATTTACTCTATCTATATTTTTTTCAGACTTAAAATCTGAAAAAGAATCTATTAAAGCTTCATTATCCAT